>CAWAYC010000016.1:0-284794 GCA_963786115.1 uncultured Alphaproteobacteria bacterium | reverse complement strand
TCCGGGGGCATAATGACCGTTATGCCGATATCCGCATAAGCTGCACACCTCGCTCGAAAACGCGCTATATTGTCGTCCGCCGCGTCTCCGGCATAATCAGCCAGATCATCACAAGACCAAGAGCGGCAACGCCGGCGAGGCCCAGGAACGCCACACTGTGGCCGAGCTTGTCGCTGACATAACCGGCAAGCACGGTGCTCAGCGATGCTCCGATGCCTACCGCGGTGCCGACGATGCCCTGCGCCAGATTGAAGTGACCTGTGCCGAAGGCAACGTCCGCCACGATCAGGGGCACCATGACGCTGAACACGGCCGCGGTGATTCCGTCGAACACCTGTACGGCGACCAGCAGATAGGGATCTTTTACCGTTGCAAACAACAGGCCGCGGATCACCAGCGCCGCGAACGCGAGGAGCAGCAGCGGCCGCCTGCCCCAGACTTGCGCTTTCCGCCCGACCGAGGGTGAGGTCAGCGCGACGATCGCTTGCGGCACGATGATGCAGGCCGCGATCAGAACCGGCGCCCACTGGCTCGACCGCATCGTGACCACGCCCGCCATCAACGGCAGCATGGCCGCATTGGCGAGTTGGAACAGCAGCATGGCGCCAGCAAAGATCAGCAACGTCCGTTTACGCACCAAACCGAGCACGCTGGTCGTTTTGGGATCGGGCACCTCTCGCATCACCTCGCCGTGGCATCGCGCAATATCAATCTCCTTTCCGCGAATCCGCGACAGCGCCAGCAATGTCGGTATCGCCAGAATGAAGGTGACCAGAAACACCGCGCGGCTGGACAGCAGATAGCCGGTGGCACCCATCAGTGCCGCCGCCGAACCGTTGCCGAGCGAAGCGAACCGGGCATTGCGCCCGAGCCGCTCGCCGATCGCGAGCGGACCGACCAGGCCGAGGCTGATCGCCGCGATCGCGGGGCCCAGCACGCAGCTTGCCAGCGCATGCAGGGTAGCGGCTGCGGTCACGACGGGAAAAATCGGCCACACCGCATAGGCAAGCGCGCTGGTGCCGATGGTCGCGACCGCAAGGCCGGCCACCAGCCGCTCGGAACGGGCAGCGTCGACGATCGCTCCGCCGGGCATCTGCCCGAGCAGGGCGACGATGCCGCCGATCGACAGCACAAAGCCGATCTCGACCTGGGTCCATTTCTGGGTGGTCAGATAGACCGCAACGAACGGCCCGAAGCCGGTTTGCACGTCGGCCAGAAAGAAAATGAACCAGTCGAGGCCGCGCTGGCTTTCGCGCGAGGGCGCCGGCGGCGCGCCTGGCCGCGAAGGCTCGAGTACGAGAGGCGCAACATTACCGGCGGCGGATCGCTTGCGGCGATCGTCGTCAATCCGATCGATGGAAGGGGAAAGACCCGGGACCAGATTATTCTCCCTTAATGGTCGAATTCCCACGGCTGCAACTTGCCCGCCGCGCCGAGCACGATGAGCGGCGTATCCTCCTTGTATTCGGGAGCCGCACTCACCTGCTGCTTGGTCAGTTCCAGCGTGATACTGTCGCTCTTGCTGGAAACGCCCCCGAAACGCAGCGCCTGCCAGTCGACGACGATCTTGCGACTACCGACGCCGAGAAAGCCGCCGAAATCGATCACGGCGGCGCGCACCGTGCCCTCGCGATCCACGATCACATCGACGACACGTCCCATGTCCTCGTTGGCGGCGCTGAGGACAGGACGACCGAGGATGCCATGCGCATCCCTGGCGCCGATCACGGTGACCGATGGCGGCGGCGCCGGTTGTTTTGCGCCTTCCTGCGGCGCGGCCTTGCTCGCGGGCGGCGCCCCCTTGTCGTCAGCCGTCGGCTCAGCTCCTTTGGCGGCCGCCAGCGCTGCGAAGGCCGCGGCGACGACTGCGATAAGAATTCTTGCCCGCATATGACCTCCCCAAACGTTCAATGCGTCAGCACGATCGATACCTGGATCTGACCGCGCGTTCGCAACACCTCGAGCGACACCTCGCCGTTATGGCGGCGCAGCCGCAAATCGACGCTGGAAGCGCCGAGCCGCAGATCGCGCAACACCACCTCGTTGAGGAATTCCGGCAACCGTGGATCGCGCAGGCGGATCTCGCCGCGCACCGCGTCGAATTCGAGTCCGAGCGTCGCCTCCAGCAAGGTGAAGGCCGTGGCGCTCGCCCAGGCCTGCGGCGCGCAGGCGACCGGATAGAGCACCGGACCGCGCCGCCTCTCGCGCTGGAAGCCGCAGAACAGTTCCGGCAGCCGCCGCAGATCCATGTAGCTCGCGGCGTCGAACAGGCCCTTGAACAGATGCGCGACCGAATGCTTCAGCCCGTAACGCGCGAAGCCGAGCGCGATCAGGGCATTGTCGTGCGGCCAGATCGAGCCGTCGTGATAGGACATCGGGTTGTGGCGGGCCTCGCCCCTTGCGACGGTGCGGATGCCCCATCCCGAGTAGAATTTCTGGCTCATCAGATCGGCCGCGACCAGCCGGGCGCGGTCATCCTGTACGATCCCGGTAAACAGCAGTTGCCCGGCGTTCGACGTCCTGACACGGCACGGCTGCTTGGCACCATCGAGCGCCAGCGCGTAGGTGCCGAGTTCCTCGCACCAGAAGGCCTCCTCGAAGCGTCCGCGCAATTGCTCCGCTTCGGCCTCCAGCCTGTCGGCCTTGTCCGAAAATCCAAGGCGCCGCGCGCAGCGTGCGGCAAGACGCTTGCCGGCGAAGACGTAGCCCTGCACTTCGCACAGGGCGATGTATCCCTCGGCCAACCTGCCGTCGGCGTGGAAGATCGCGTCAAATGAATCCTTCCAGCCCTGGTTGGCAAGGCCCTGCTCGGTCGCGCGCTGATATTCGACGAAGCCGTCCCCGTCGGGATCGCCGGGGCCATCGATCCATCGCAGCCCCGCCTCGATCGCGGGCCACAACTCGGCAAGCGTTTCCTGATCGCCGGTGCGCTCGAAATAGAGGCCGGCCAGCAACACGAACAGCGGCGTCGAATCGACGCTGCCGTAATATTGCGCGAATGGCACTTCGCGCAGCGCGGCCATCTCGCCTCCGCGCATTTCGTGCAGGATCTTGCCCGGCTCGGCGTCAGAGAGCGGATCGACGGTCTTGGCCTGGAAGAAAGCGAGCCGCTTCAGAACGCCCTTGGCAATGCGCGAATCGACCCACAGCATCTGCAGGGCGGTGATCAGGCCGTCGCGGCCAAATGTCGTCGAGTACCAGGGAATACCGGCATAGGGATATCTGCCCTGCGGCGTTTCAGTCATCAGCATGTTGAGGTCGGCCATCGCCTGGCACAGCACCTCGTTGAAGATGTTGTTTGAGGTTTCTATGCTTGCCGCACCCGCCGTCGATCGCCGCATCTCGCGGCGGTGCGCCAGGAGGCCGCGGAAGAACGGCGGTGGCTTCTGCATGATCGGCTTGTTGCAGGAGATCGCGACGAACAGCGAGGTGACCTGCTTGGGCTCCAGTTCGAAATGATAGGTCGCGGCGTTTACCGCAAGGCGCGTCGGCCGCGGGTCGAAATGCAGTGCTGTGATCCGCGCCTGACCGTCCAGCCCGCTATATTCCAGCACGACGTCGGTTGGCCCAAGGAGCCGGCTCGAACCCACGCCGCGGCGCGGGCGGCGTTCGCCGCGCACCTCGAACAGGTCGGCAAAGTCGTTGTCGAACAGAAGGGTCAGGTCGAAGCTCGCGGGCCGGTCGCCGTGATTTTGCAGGCCGATGCGCTGATAGGCGGTACCACGCCACAGGAAAATCGAGCGGACGATGTGCAGCGTATCCTTCTGCAGCACCAGCCGGCCGCCGCGGTAGACATCCGAATTTGTGAGGTCAACGCTCAGCGCCGAGTTGTCGTCGCGGAGATTCGAGCCAAGCAACAGCGGCTGCATTTCATCCAGCACCATCTCCAGACGGGCGAGGTACCGTGTGTCGGCGTTGAACAGGCCATCGGGCCCGCCGGCGGAGGCGCCGATGTCGCCGTGGCTGTCGAGCACGATGAAGGTGTCGTCATGCTTCAGCGAGCGCCGCGGCCGCGCCGCGGGCCCCGTCATCGGAATGTAGAACGCCGATTCCGAGACTTGCGCGACGCTGTCGATCGCTATGAGTTGCGTGACGGCTTCGGCCATTTGAACCTCACGTGGCTTTGTCGCCTTGCGATGGACGCACCGGGACGCAAAACACTACCATACCGTGAAATCAGGCGGCCTTGGTGGCGAGGCGGCCCATTTCACGGGCGACCAATTCGCGGTAGGGGCCCTTCCCCTGGACGAGAATGTCGGGCGGCCCGTCCTCAATGATTCGGCCGCCCTGCAGCATAACTACGCGATCGAAATTGCGCAGCGTTGCCAGACGATGGGCGATGGCGATCACGGTGCGCCCGCGCATCAGCCGCGACAGCGCCTCGCGGATCGCCTCCTCGGACTCGCCATCAAGCGCGGCGGTCGCCTCGTCGAGCAGGAGGATGGGCGCGTCCTTCAAGAAGGCCCGGGCAATCGCGATGCGCTGCCGCTGCCCGCCCGAGACCTTGATGCCCCGGTCGCCAACGATGGTCGCCATGCCCTCCGGTAGGCTATCGATGAAGTCGCAGCGCGCCGCCATCGCCGCGCGCAGCACCTCGTCGTCGGTGGCATTCGGTCGGCCGTAACGGACGTTCTCCATGATCGAGCGGTGGAACAGCGAGATATCCTGCGGCACCACCGAGATCGCTTCCCGCAGGCTTTGCTGGGTGACCTTCGCGATGTCCTGGCCGTCAATCGTGACGCTGCCGTGCTGGACGTCGTAGAATCGCTGCAGCAGCGTGAATAGCGTGGATTTTCCGCCGCCCGAGTGGCCTACCAGGCCGACCCGCTGGCCGGGCTGGATGCGCAAGCTGAACTTGTCGAATACCTGAATCCCGCCGGGGTAGCGGAACGTGACATTGTTGAAGGCGATCGCCGCGCCGCTCTTGACCAGCGGCTCGGCCTGCGGGTGATCATTCAGCTCATGCGGCTGCAGCAACGTCGCGAGCGCTTCCGTCAGGCGCGCGACATGCTGGGTGACGTCGACCAGCGCCACCGCGAGATCGCGCGTGGCGCTCAGGATCGAGAGCCCCAGGGTGCAGACCAGCACCACGTCGCCGGTGGTGGCCGCGCCGCGTTGCCACAGCGTGATGGCCCAGGCCAAAAGCGCGATCGTCAGCACGACGGTGATTGCGGCGTGGGTCAGACGCAGCTTTTCCAGGTAACGGAGGCTGCGTCCCCGCGCGGTGAGTTCCCGGTTCACGGTGGCGTCGAACCGGTCCTGCTCGTAGCTCAGGCCGCAAAACGCCCGCACCAGCGGCATGTTGTTGATGACGTCGACCATCTCGCCGTCAACCGCGGCGGCCTTGTCGGCAAAGTCGTCATGCAACGGCTTTCCCGCCGCCGCCATTCGGAACATTGCGATCACCATGGTTCCCGCGATGACAATCAGGCCCGCCGACATCTGCACGCTGACGGTTCCAATCAGCAGGATCGCGGAGACCGTGGCGATGCACGGCGGCAACACGTTCCAGACGAACATGTTCTCGACCGTGAAGACCGCGTTCGACGTCGCCGTGATGCGGCTGGTCAGCATCCCCGGAAGGCGATCGGAGAAATAGCTCGGAGCGTGGCCGGTCAGATGACGAAACATGTCGCGTCGCAAGTCGCCGGTCACGCCGACGAAGGTGAAGCTCGCCACCCAGCTAGCGATCCGCCACAGAAAATTATCGGCGGCGATCAGCGACATGAGAAAAATGAATGCCAGCCATACGCCACCTGCGTGCACCGGACCGGCCGACAGGCTGTCGACGAGATTTTTGACGCCGTACTGCGTGCCCACGGAGCAGGCAACTGCCGCAATTACGGCAGACAATATGACCGCGTGGGCTGCGGAACGCTGGCGCAGATAGCGCAGCACGAATGGCAAGGGACGGTGCGCATATCCTGAAAGATTATCCATGACGTCTGCAAACCTGTTGAGGGTGAACGAGAATCCCTACGGCGATATCTCGCGCACGATTACGTGAGCAGTGAGGTTTCTTGTTTGGTCGTGCGTCGCCATCACTGCGCAACAATCTTGCAGCATCAGCATCGAAACAAATCTGTTCGCGTGAGATGGCATCAGCAAGACCACAGTGTGAAGGAAGAATGGATCACCCGTACACCACAGGAACTTCGCACCTGCGGGAACGTTCCCGCTTAGTAGGCATGCCGGCGCCGACCACAGGGGTAGGGCTTGAATCACCAACCAACATCAGAACAGGAGACAGAGAATGCGCATCGCGCAGGTTGCCCCGCTGACGGAGGCTGTTCCCCCCAAACTGTACGGCGGCACCGAACGGGTCGTGTACTGGCTTACCGAAGAACTCGTCGCACTGGGACATGAGGTCACCCTGTTTGCCAGCGGCGATTCCCACACCTCCGGGAAACTTGACGCGACCTGGCCAAAGGCGCTGCGCCTCGACGGATCGGTCCGGGATCCCAACGCGCTGCACATGGTGATGCTGGAAAGGGTTCGCCAGAAATGTGACGACGAAGAATTCGACTTTCTCCACTTTCATCTCGATTATTATCCATTCTCCCTGTTCTACCGTCAGCCGACACCGTTCCTGACCACCCTGCACGGCAGGCTGGACCTGCCGGAGCACCAGCCGGTGTTCGACACCTTCTCGAAAGTGCCCGTCATTTCGATCTCGAACTCGCAGCGCCGGCCGGTTCCGCAGGCGAACTGGGTGCGCACCATCCACCACGGCCTGCCGGAAAATCTGCTGACGCCGCAACCGGCGAAACATTCCTACCTCGCCGTGCTCGGCCGGATCGCGCCGGAAAAGGGCGTCGACCGCGCCATCAAGGTCGCGACGCGCTGCGGCATCCCCTTGAAGATCGCCGCGAAGGTCGATCGTGCCGACCAGGAATATTATGACGAGCTGATCCGCCCGCTCATCGAAGGCAACCCGCTGATCGAGTTCATCGGCGAGATCAGCGACCGCGAGAAGCCGGATTTCCTGAGCGGTGCGATCGGGCTCTTGCTCCCGATCGACTGGCCGGAGCCGTTCGGTCTCGTCATGATCGAAGCGATGGCCTGCGGCACGCCTGTCATCGCCTACAACCGCGGCTCGGTTCCCGAGATCATCGACGACGGCCTCACCGGTTTCGTCGTGGAAGACGATACCAGCGCCGTCGCTTCGGTCGGCCGGCTGTCGGGGCTCGATCGAGGCGCGATCCGCAAGCAGTTCGAGACGCGCTTCACCGCCCGCCGCATGGCGTTGGATTATCTCGCCGCCTATCGCGACCTGATGGACGCCGCCAAGCCGCGCTTCAAGCTGGTGGCGAGCGCGGAATAGCCAATCCGCCGGTCGATCGGCCGCGACTGACCGACGCGCCCGGCCAGATTGTCAATAATAACGTGTGTACGCGAGTGGCGCCCGCGTACCTGCGGTCGTCTGAGATCGGCGGCGGCAATGCTGCAGCGCATATATGACGTGAAGCGTCGACGCGGCATGCCGGCATATCCCCTTTGAAATTGCCGAATTGCATGCTCTTATGATTTTCGCTCGGACAAAAATAACAAGCGGCCGGACGGAGATCCGCATTCGGATCGCGCAGGGGGAACGCCATGAAAAAGGACCGCAAGGATTCGGCCATTAATAATGCTGGCCGGGACCGTATCCCGCCGAAAAAGCAAAGCCGCCGCCGATTCCTCCTCAATACAGGCGGCGTGCTCGCGGCCGGCGCATTCGGCGCGGTGCCGCTGCGCGGCTGGGCGGCCGATCCCATCAATATCGGCGCGCTTTACCCAACCACCGGAAGCATGGCGCAGATCGGCGTCGGCTGTGTCGCCGCCGCCAAGCTCGCGGTCGAGATGGTCAACGAGGCCGGTGGCATCAAATCGCTGGGCGGCGCCAGGCTCAACCTGATCATCTCCGACGTGCAGAGCGACACCACAGTGACGCGCACCGAGACCGACCGGCTGATCACCGGCAACAAATTGTCCGCGATCCATGGCTGCTACGCCAGCGCGCTTACCTTGATCGCCAGCGAAGTGGCGGAACGCGCCAAGGTGCCGCTGATCACCGGCTCGAGCTCGGACCAGCTCAACAAGGGGCGGACCTACACGTTCACCCCCTTCGCCCGCGCCTCGCAATTCGCACGCGCCCAGCTGCAGATGTCCAAGCTCGTCAGCGACAAGCCGAAGGTCGCCGTGATTTTCGAAAACACCGCGTTCGGCACTTCGACCTCCAACGGGCTGAAGGAACTGGCGCCCGGCGAAGGGGTGGAGATCGTGATGTTCGAGCCGTACTCGGCCGGCTTCACCGATGCGAGCCCGCTCATCAACAAGGTAAAGGCATCCGGCGCCAATACGCTATTCGCGGTCTCCTATCTCAACGACCTCATCCTGGTCGTGCGAACCGTCAAGCAGGTCGGCCTCAATATCTCGATCAACGGCGGCTCCGGCGGCTTCGTCATTCCGGACTTCTACAAGAATGTCGGCAAGCTAGCGGAAGGGCTGCAAGGCGTGGCGCACTGGAACCATGACGTCAGCGACGACGCCCAGAAGGTGAACGCCGAATTCAAGAAGCGCACCGGCGAATTCCTGTTCGAATATGCCGGCGGCCTGGTGGCGCAGACCTTCATGCTGGCGGACGCGCTCGAGCGCGCGGCCTCCGCCGATCCGCAGAAGGTGCGAGAGGCCTTGTCGACGCTCGATGTTTCCTCCGGCTATGCCGCGATGGTGCCGGGCGGCAAGGTGAAGTTCGGACCCGACGGCAAGAACATCTACGGCCACCCGGTCGGCGTCCAATGGCAGAACGGCGACCTCGCGAGCGTCTTCCCCAAGGAAGACGCCCGCGCCCCCCTGATCAAAAGCTAACGCCGGTCGTACCAGATGTTGGAGACACTGGCTCAGGCCGTGATCAACGGCCTGCTCATCGGCGGCATCTATGCGCTCGTGAGCATCGGCGTCACGCTGATCTTCGGCGTGGTCAAGATCGTCAACTTCGCCCAGGGCGAATTCGTGATGATCGGGATGTATATCTCGTTCTATCTCGCCACCCAGTTTGGCATGGATCCGCTGGTTTCGCTGGTCGTAACGATGCCGGTGCTGTTCGTCGCCGGCATGCTGATTCAGCACTTTCTGATCCGCAGGGTGATGGGGCCGAACGACATGCCCCAGATATTCCTGACCTTCGCGCTTTCGCTGTTGCTGCTCAATCTTGCGCTGATGCTGTTCTCGGCGAACTACCGTACCGTCCACACCTCCTATTCGGATGAGGCCTTTCATCTCGGCGGGCTCTATATCTCCGTGGCAAAGCTGATCGCCTTTGTGGTCGCGATGGCCCTGAGCGGCGCGCTCTGGATTTTCCTGCACACCACCGACATGGGCAAGGCGATGCGCGCGGCGTCGCAAAATCGCGACGTCGCGATGCTGATGGGCATCAATCCCAACCGCGTCTTTGCTGTCGCGTTTGGCGCAGCGCTGGCGCTGGCCGGCGCCGCCGGCTCGCTGCTGATGCCGTTCTATTCGGCCTACCCGTTCGTCGGGCAGGTGTTCGTTCTGATGGCCTTCGTCGCCGTGGTGCTGGGCACGCTTGGCAACGTGATAGGTGCGCTCGTCGCCAGCCTGATGATGGGGGTTGCGGAATCGCTCGGCATCCAGTTCGTCGGCGCCGATTCCGGCCTGATCGTGGTGTTCGCGATGCTGCTTCTGACGCTTGCCTTCAAGCCGAGCGGCCTCGGCGGCGGGAGGGCACGATGAGCATACGAACCTTGCTTTGGCTGGCCCTGGGCGCGGCGGTCCTCATTGCCTTGCCGCAGGTCGTCAAGAGCTCGTTTGCGGTCGACATCTTCATCCGCATCCTCCTGTTCTCGTTCATCGGCGTCGCCTGGAATTTGATCGGCGGCTACGCCAAGCAGCTTTCGCTCGGGCACGCCGCGTATTTCGGGCTCGGCGCCTACACCTCGACGATCCTTCAGGTGAACCACGACATTTCGCCCTGGATCGGCATGGTCGCCGGCGGCGTGGTGGCGATGCTGGCGAGCCTGCCGATCGGCTGGCTGTGTTTTCGGCTGCGCGGCCCCTATTTCGCCATCGCCACCATCGCAACCGCGCAGGTGTTGATGCTGATCTTCCTGAAGTTTCGCGATTTCGCCTGGGGCGCCGAGGGCACCACGATTCCGAACCTCGGCAGCGCGCCCCTGATGATGCAGTTCGAGACCAAGGCCTCCTACTACTACGTCGCGCTCGGCCTGCTCGCGCTAGGGCTTTTCATCACCCATCTGATCGAAAGATCCTGGATGGGCTATTACCTCGTCGCCATCGGCGAGGATGAAGACGCCGCAGAGGCGGTCGGCATCAATGCGCCGAAGATCAAGCGCGATATCTACATGATCAGTGCGTTTCTGACCGCGCTCGCGGGCACGTTCTATACCCAGTACATCTACTTCATCGACCCCGCGACGGCGTTCAGCTTCAGCGTCTCGATCGAGGCGGCGCTGGTGTCGATCGTCGGCGGCATCGGCACGTTGTGGGGGCCGGTGATCGGGACGGTTCTGCTGGAAACCACATCCGCGCTGCTGCAGAGTTGGCTCGGCAGCTCGGTCGGCGGCATTCAGCTCACCGTCTACAGCCTGATCCTGATGGCGGTCATCCTGTGGCGGCCGACGGGCCTGATCGGCGTCGCGACCGAAGCGTATCAGCGCTACGTCCGCCGCCGGCCGGCGCAGGCGTAAGGGCGCGGCAATGGCAGAAGCGCTGGTCGTCAAGGGTCTCAGCAAGCGGTTCGGCGGCTTGCGCGCCGTGCAGGACGTCAGCTTTTCGGTGCAGGAGAACGAAACGGTGGCATTGATCGGGCCGAACGGCGCCGGCAAGACCACGAGTTTCCATCTCATTACCGGCTTTCACCGGCCGGACACCGGCTCGGTGCTCGCTTTCGGCCAGGAGATCGTCGGCCTGCGGCCGCATGACATCTGCGCGATCGGCCTCGCCCGTACCTTCCAGGTCGCAAAACCGTTTGGCGCCATGACGGTGCTCGCGAATGTCATGACCGGCGCGTTCCTGCGCGACCGGCACGTCGCGGCGGCGCGCGAGAAGGCGCTGGAAGCGATCGAGTTCGTCGGTCTCGCGGCCAGGGTGCAGACCGCTGCCAAGGATCTCACCACCATCGACCAGCGCCGGCTGGAAATGGCGCGAGCACTGGCGACACAGCCAAAAATCCTGCTGCTGGACGAGGTGATGGCCGGGCTAAACCCGTCCGAGATCGATCAGGCGGTCGCGCTGGTCAGGAAACTGTCCAGCCGCGGACTGACGATCGTGATCGTCGAGCACGTGATGCGCGCGATCATGGCGGTCGCCCGACACATCGTGGTGCTCGACCACGGCCAGAAGATCGCCGAGGGGGCGCCGAAGGAAATCGTGGCGAACCCGGAAGTGATCCGCGCCTATCTCGGCTCCTACGTTCATCCGCCGGCGGCAGGAGACGCGCATGCTTGAACTCTCGGGCGTTTCCGCCAGCTACGGCTCGGTTCCCGCGATCAGCAATGTCAGCATCGCGATCGGCGAAGGCGAAGCCGTCGGCCTGCTGGGAGCGAACGGCGCCGGCAAGAGCACGACGCTGCGCGTCGTCTCCGGCCTTGTAAGACTGTCCGCAGGCAACGTCACCTTTGCCGGCACGAACCTCGCCACGCTGCCGCCGTACCGGATTCCGGAACTCGGGATTGCCCACGTCCCCGAGGGACGGCAGGTGTTTCCGGAAATGACCGTGCAGGAAAATCTCGAGATCGGCGCCTACGTGCCGAAAGCCAAGGCCGAGCGCGCGCGTTCCCTTGATCTGGTCTTCACCATCTTCCCGCGCCTCGCCGAGCGCAGGGGGCAGCTCGCCGGCACCATGAGCGGCGGCGAGCAGCAGATGCTCGCGGTCGGCCGCGGCATGATGCTGAAGCCGCGACTGCTGATGTTGGACGAACCCTCGCTGGGTTTGGCGCCGGTGATGACCGACGTGACGTTCGAGAAGATCGGCGAGATCCACAAGATGGGTACGGCGATCCTCCTGGTCGAGCAAAACGTCAGCCGCGCGCTGTCGCTGGTTCAGCGCGCCTATGTGCTGGAGAGCGGCAACGTGATCATGCACGGCTCCAGCGAGGAACTCGCCAACAACAAGCAGGTGCAGGCGGCGTATCTGGGGATTTAGCCACGAGTTCGTGGGCCTCGAAGGACGAGCCCCCGCGTCACTCGCAACGATTTAGCTCACCGCCGTCCGCTTCGGTTCGACGATCTCGAACATCCGCGGGAATTCGTCCATCAGCGACATCAGCTCGGCGAGGCGCATCGGATTGCCGCTGACCTCGATCTTGCCTCCGGCGACTGCTTCCGGGAACGTCGTCAGCTTTGCGATGACTTCGTCGAGCGTGCCGCGCGCCAGCGTGAAGCCAGCATCCGCGTCGGCGGCTTGCGCGCCCGCGACATGGGTCAACGCGCAGTTCTCCAAATTGAGAACAAAGCTTTCGTTGGTATCGGTGAAGTTCCAGTTCAGAACGATGCGCTTGCCTTCGGCCCTCGGGCCATTGAGGCGGACGCCGAGCACGTCCCATAGCTGCTCGGTGCGCAGCGCGGCCAGCGTTTCGCGCGGCATGGCCGCGCGCGGCGGCGCCTTCGGCATGCCCTGCCGCAGCTCCTGCGCGCCGAACAGATAGGCGTTGCGCCAGGTCGAACTTTCCGCGGCGTAACCGAGCTGCTCGAAGGTATCGGCCAGCAATTCACGCGCCGCCCGGTTGTCCGGCTCGGCGAATACCAGATGGCTCACCGCCTGCGCGACGAAGCGGAATTCGCCCTTGGCAAAGTCCTTGGCCGCGCGCGCCAGGATCGCCTCCGCGCCGCCCATATACTCGACATACTTCTTGCCCAACTCGACCGGCGGCAGCGGATCGAGATTGACCGGATTGGCGTCGTACCAGCCGAGATATTTTTGGTAGATCGCCTTCACGTTGTGCCTGATATGACCGTAATAGCCGCGCGCATGCCAGGCGCCGTCGAGGCTTTTCGGTAGGCGGATGGCCTCGGCGATCTCGGTCGCGGTCAGCCCGTGGTTCATCAGGCGGAGGGTCTGGTCGTGCGCGAACTTATAGAGGTCGCGCTGCTGGCGGATCATCGTGTCGATGCGCGCAGCGCCCCATACCGGCCAATGATGCTGGCCGCACATCGCGTCCGCCGTGCCGCCCCACATCTGCAGCGCCTCGCCGAGGTATTTCGACCACGCCAGCGCGTCGCGGACGTCGGCGCCGCGGAACGGCAGCAAATTGTGGAAATTGTGCGTGCAGTTCTCCGCGAGATTGAGCAGCTTGTAGCGCGGAATGAAAAAGTGCATTTCCGCCGGCGCTTCGCTGTTCGGCGCCATCTGGAATTCGAATTCGACCCCATCGATAACGCGCCTGTCCCCGGTCGCCATGATCAGGTCGGTCGGGCGCAAGAGCGCGACCGATCCGGCCGCCATCGACTTGCCGAGCCCGCAATCGACCTGGCCGCGTTCGCCCTTCGCAAGAAACGGCCCGAACTGATATTGCGCGCGCCGCAGCATCGCAGGCCCCGCGATGATGTTTTCGGAGACCGCATGCTCCATGAAGAAATTCGGCGCAATGATCGGCACTTCTCCACCGGCCAGCACCGCATCGTCGAGTACGCCGCGCGCGCCGCCCCAATGGTCGGTGTGGGTGTGCGTGAAGATGACCGCGGCCACCGGGCGCGGTCCGCGATGCCTGAAATAGAGCTCCATCGCGGTGCGCGCGCCTTCGATCGAGGTCAGCGTATCCACCACGATGACGCCGGTATTGCCCTCGATCAGCGTCATGTTGGCGATGTCGAGCCCGCGCACCTGGTAGACGCCGGGCACCACCTCGAACAGGCCGTGGTGCATGTTGAGCCGCGACTGCCGCCACAGGCTCGGATCGACCGTCGGCGGAGCTTCTTCGGACGACAGGAAGCCATAGGGCTCGAGGCTCCAGACCACCCTGCCCTGCGGCGAGGTGATCCGCGCGTTCTCCACCGTGCCGAGAAAGCCGCGCGATGCGTCGTCAAAATCGCGCGTGTCCGAAAACGGCAGCGCCTGCAGCGTCGCCGCATGCTGCGCGACCACGGACGCGGAAGCCTCCTTGGGAGCTTCAATGGTGACAGTCTGGCTCATCGTCATGCCTCCCTGCCGAATCCTATGAATGCGGCCGCAGCTATAGCGAGGGATTATGAAGGTTCGGCGGCGCGCGTCAAATGCTCCGTCCCCCTCACTTCGTCACCTTGCTCGGATCCATCTTGAGAACGCCGTGCCGACATCGAACGGCTTCTCCATGCCGAGAGCGGAGCGATACGCATTCCCATTCTTCCTTGCGGCTTCTCCCGGCCGCTATTCATAGGACGACGGCCCGATGTCGCGATAGGCCCAGCAGCTTTCCCGTGGCAGGCAAACCGGCGTCTCGGCCCCCACCTGATGCCGGGCGGCAGTGCCCAGTTCAATCGCTTCCAGCCGGCGGCCGAACAATTCGATGCCGTACGCCGTCTGTGTCCCCTGATACCGCCGGTCGACCACCTTCGCGAAAAAAGTGTTGGCGGCGTCGAGCTTGCCGATCACGATATTTTCCGGCCGCAGCGCGACGCGCACCTTCTCGTCCAGCGCCAGCGCGTGGAACAACGCCACCTCGCCGCACCGCCCGTCGCCGAAATCAACCACGCCGAATTCGCCGTTGCACTCGACCAATGTACCTGACAGCTCGTTGGTGGCGCCGGTGAAATTGGCGACGAACAGATCCGCCGGCCGGTTATAGATCTCGTCCGGCGTATCCATCTGCAACAATTTGCCGTCGCGCATGACGCCGATGCGGTCGCCGAGCACCACCGCTTCGGCCTGATCATGGGTGACGTAGAGCGCGGTCATGCCGGTCTGCTTGAGGATGACACGCAAATCGTCGCGTAGCCGCAAGCGCAATTTGGCGTCGAGGTTCGACAAGGGCTCGTCGAGCAGCAGCAATTGCGGCCGATAGACGATGCTGCGGGCCAACGCGACGCGCTGCATCTGCCCGCCGGACAGCGCCACTACCGCCCGGTCAGCATATTCGGACAGGCCGACCAGCGCCAACGTCTCGTCGACCATGCGCCGCGCCTCGCCGCGCGCGATGTCGCGGTGCTTGAGCGGATAGACGACGTTCTGCCGCACCGTCATGTGCGGCCACACCGCGTAGGACTGAAAAACCATGCCGAGATCGCGTGCGCGCGGCGGCACCAGAATGCCGCGTTCGGGCGACGACACCACTCGGCCCGCGATGCAAATTTCACCGCTGGTCGGGTGCTCCAGCCCGGCGACGCAGCGGAGCGTCGTCGTCTTGCCGCAGCCGGACGGCCCGAGCAGCACGACGATCTCGCCCGCCGGCACGGCGAAGCTGACGCCGTCGATCGCGGGACGGCCGATCGCAAATTGCTTGCGCAGGTCGGTGACCTCGAGCGTTGCGGTCATGGTTTTTCCCGCCTCAAGCGTCGTTCACTGCCGATAGCCAAAGGTCTTGTCCCAATCCGCCACCCACGCCGCGTGCAGTTTCACGTACTCGTCGAATTTCGGGTACCAGAGCTTTACAACCTTGGGATCGAAGCCTTCCGGATAGGCCGGCGCCACCTTCAGGGACGTGAGGTTGCCGAGTTCCCTGATCATGAAGGTCTGGCCCTCTTTCGACAGGCACCAGTTCAGGAACAGCTTTGCCGCGTTCGGATGGGCGGCGGTTTTTGGAATTCCGGACGCGTAGGGATTTACCGGCGATCCTTCCGGCGGAAAGAAGATCTCGATCGGCGCGCCGTCTTTTTTCTTCTGATAGACGACATTGTACAGCAGAGGCGCGATCGCTATTTCGCCGCGCACCAAAGCATCCGCCGTCGGCGCCCCCGACGGATAGAGGACCGGATGGGTGGCCGCCTGTTTGGCCCAGTAATCTTCGCCCAGCACCTGGCGCTCGAACATGATCCTGGTCCACGTGGTGCCGCCGGACTGCGCGAACACCTGGCCAATCATCTTGTCATATTGCGGCTTGGTCAGATCCATCCAGCTCTTCGGCGGCTCCTTGACCAGTTCGGTGTTGTAGGCGATCGCCCATGCGATGGTGGCACGCGGCCACAACTTGGGTGAAATCAGCGCTTCCGGATTGTAGTCGGCGGCGTTCGGCGGCGCGTAATCCTGGAACAGATCCTCCAGCGGCAGCATCAGCGCGCGGTCGGAATGATCGACAATGTCCGCGATCAGCTTGCCGGCGGCCGCCTCGGTCTTGACGCGCGTGATGAGCTGTCCGCCCGGCGCACGTACCATTTCGACCTTGATCTCGGGATAGCGCTTGTTGAATGCCTTGATGACCTCCTGCTCGATCTCCGCGAAATTGGCGGTGTAGTACACCAGCTTGCCCTCGGCTTTTGCCGCGGCGATCAATTCGGGCGAACCGAACTCCTGTGCCCGTGCCGGCAACCCGTTCAGCGTGACGAATATTCCGGCGAGGCCGACCAACGCGATCGCTCCGGTGAAGGTCCTTCTATTCACGGCCAATCCTTCCCTTGATCTATTATCTCTTAATTATCCCGCGCGGGCGACGCTGCCTTGCGCAGCGCCGCGCGACAGCCAGTTGGCGCCCCCAATCAACACGCCGAGCAACACCGTCTGCACCAGACTGAAGGCGGCGGTCTTTCCGAGATTTCCGCCCTCGTAATAGTCGAGCAACAACACCGACATCACCATGGTGTCGCTGGTGTAGAGAAACAGCGACGAGCCGAGCTCGCGGATCGACAACACGAACAATAGCGTCATCGACGCGAGCACGCCCGGCCGCGCCAACGGCAGCACGATCGTCCTGATGGTGCCGAGCATGCCCCGGCCACAGACCCAAGCCGCCTCTTCCAGTTCGCGATGGATCTGCAGGAATGAGGTCGACAGCGCCTTCACCGTATCCGGCATGAAGCGTGCGATGAACGCCAGCGCCAGAATCCAGATCGTGCCATAGAGCCCGCCGGGAATTCCGATCCAGGCCCAGAGATAGGCGACACCGATGACGAGGCCGGGAATCGCCACTGGCAAGGTCGAGATCACATCGATGCTGCGCCGGCCGGCGACTTGCGTGCGATGAATGGTATAGCCGATCGCAAAGGCAAGCGCACCGCCGACGAAAGCGGTGATGATGCCGACCTCGACCGCATTATAGATCGATCGCATCGTCAGCGGATTGTCAAAGATGCTCTCGAAATGCACCAGCGAATATTGCCTGAGGTCGAACAGGCTCGCGGCGTCGCGGATGAACATGAATTTTCGGAACGCCGCGACGATGAGCGCGAGCAACGGCAAGACAACCACGACCAGCAGGTAGGCGATGCCAAGCCCGAAGGTAAACCAGCGCCAGCGCCCGAGATCGAGATTGCGCGGCCGGAACGCCTTGCCGGCGACGGTGGTGTAGCTGCGGCCGCTGAGCACCTTCTGCTGCAGGAACACCAACAGGCCCGTGACCACCATCAGGATGATCGCGACGGCGGCTGCGGTGTTGTAGAGCGGCGGCGACCAGTTGGTGAGCTTGAAGATATAGGTCGTCAGCACCGCCAGATTGGTCGGCGCGCCCAGCACCGCCGGAATGCCGTAGATGCCGAGCATCACGATGAACGACAGCAGCATGCCCGAGACGATCGCCGGCATGATCAAGGGAAACGTCACCGAGAACAGCGTCGCGAAGGCGCTGGCACCGGAGATTTCGGCGGCCTCCTCCAGGCTCGGATCCATGTTGCGCAGTGCCGACGCGGTGAACATGTAGACGTACGGCGCGTAGTAGATGCCGAACACGAACACCAGGCCCCACAGCGAATAGAGATCGACGCGCCAGTTGAGTCCCATCCATTTGAAAATGGTGTTGATCAGGCCCGTTTTGGGCGAGCCGAGGATCGCCCACGCCACGCCAGCGACCAGTGGCGGTGCGAACAGCGGCAAAATGCTGGCGGCAGCGATAAAGCCCTTGAACGGCGTGTTGGTGCGAACCACGATCCAGGAGAACAATAGCCCGATCGCCACCGCGATCAGGGTTCCGCCGCCGCAGGCAATGAGCGTATTGAGGAGCGCCTCCGCGACATTCGGGTTCGCCAGCACAATGAGGAAGTTCGTGACCGAGAGATGGCTGAGGCTCAATCCATCGACCACCGGATTGGTATCGGTGAGTGCGCCGAGCAGCAGCATCAGGACGGGATAGACGACCAGAAAGGCGAGGATCGCCAGCAGCGACGTGACCCACAAGCCGGTCAGCACGCGCCGGCGAATTCCCTCGCTGGCGCGCCCCTTTACCTCACTGCGCCCGCTCGCCTCTCCGTGCAAATGCGCTTCCTCTCGCCAGCACCGTCATTTGTCGCGGCCGCCATGCAAGGCAAGCCTAGTCGATCAGGCGACGGGCGGAAAGCTAGTCGAAAGTCGGCGGCGGAAATGCCGCGCGCAGGAGGGGAATCCGCATAGGCATCATGCAGGCCTGCGACTGTGGGACGCGGCGCGACCGTAGTACATGCCGCTGAGGCGCCATCGCGATCGCACCGGCGCGGAGACGCGTGACCGCATGGATGCAACCTTAAAAGCCCCCGCCGCGCCGGTTATGGACGGTTTGCCCCCGGAACGCCGGCGATGGGCGGTGGCCGCGATCTTTACCGCGCTGGCGATGGCCTCGCTCGACACCGCGATCGCCAACATCGCCCTGCCCGCCATCGCCGCCGATTTGCACGTCAGCCCGGCCGAAGTGGTCTGGGTGGTTAATGTCTACCAGATCGCGCTGGTCGCGACATTGTTGCCACTCGGCGCACTCGGCGAAATCGTCGGTCACCAGCGCATCTATCTCGGCGGGTTACTCCTGTTCACGCTGGCGTCCGTCGGCTGTGCCCTGGCGTGGTCGCTGCCGAGCCTGCTGGTGGCGCGGACGCTGCAGGGACTCGGCGCAAGCGGGCTGATGAGCGTGAACACGGCGCTGGTCCGCTTCGTCTATCCGAGCCGGCTGTTGGGCCGCGGCTTCGGTCATAATGCACTGGTGGTGGCGACCGCCTTCACGCTCGGACCGACCATCGCGTCGGGCATCCTTGCAGTCGGCCCCTGGCCGTGGCTTTTCGCCGTCAATTTGCCGTTCGGCCTGATTGCGCTGTGGATCGGCTTTACCACGCTGCCGCGGACGCCGCGGGCCACGCACGCTTTCGATTTCCCCGGGGCCGCGCTGGCGACGGGCTGTCTCGGGCTCTTTATCGTCGGCATCGGCAGCGCGGCACACAAGGCCTCACCGGCGCTGGTGGCGACCGAACTCGTCGGCGCGCTGCTGCTCGGCTGGTTATTGACCCGCCGCCACGCGGATCATCCGGCGCCGATGCTGCCGATCGACCTGTTCCGGCGGCCGATCTTTGCGCTCTCCGCCGCCACCGCGGTCTGCTCATTCGCTGTGCAGGGCCTCGCCTTCGTTTCCCTGCCGTTCTACTTCGAGCAAGTGCTGATGCGCTCGCAGGTGGAGACCGGGTTCTTCATGACGCCCTGGCCGCTGGTAGTCGCGTTCATGGCGCCGATCGGCGGCCGCCTGTCCGATCGCTATCCCGTGGGCATTCTCGGTGGCATCGGCTTGGCGCTGCTCGGCCTCGGCATGGTGCTGCTGGCGACGCTGCCCGCTTCGCCCGGCGTCGCCAATATCGTCTGGCGCATGGTGATTTGCGGGATCGGGTTCGGCTTTTTCCAGACACCCAACATGAAGGCGCTGATGTCGAGCGCGCCGCCGCACCGCAGCGGCAGCGCCAGCGGCATCGTCGCCACCGCGCGCCTTACCGGGCAAACCACCGGCGCAGCCCTCGCGGCATTGTGTTTTGCGCTCGCCGCTCACGAGGGCGCAACCCTTGCGCTGGCGCTCGGCGCCGGATTTGCCGCGCTTGGCAGCGTGCTGAGTTTTCTGCGCCTGGCCGTGCCTCGACCCCGCGCATGACTGCAATGTCAAAATCGCAGATGCGCAAGACGCGGTAATTCAAAACCCCGCCAAATCGATTTTCTTCCACCATGTTCGCAAACGCGTTTTCTTGATTTGAACAGTTCCAGTTTCTGAGTTCAATTCGCGCCCGGTTCAATTGGCGAATTGAACTCAAAAAAGGGGATTGCGATGGCTAACCTCAACATCAATGGCAAGACGATCAATGTGGACGTCGAAGACGACACGCCGCTGCTTTGGGCGATCAGGGAGAACGTCGGACTGACCGGAACAAAATACGGATGCGGCATTGCACAATGCGGCGCCTGCACCGTTCACATCGACGGCGTCGCGATGCGCTCCTGCGGCGTCTCGGTCAGCGACGCCGCCGGAAAACGGATCACCACCATCGAGGGGCTCGGCCCCGATGGTGCCCTGCACAAGGTGCAGCAGGCATGGATCGACCATGACGTCCCGCAATGCGGCTATTGCCAGAGCGGCATGATCATGGCGGTGGCGGCGCTTCTCAAGGAGAAGCCGAAGCCGACCGATGCCGACATCAACGAGGCCATCACCAATATCTGCCGTTGCGGCACCTTCGTACAGGTGCGCGAGGCCATCCACGCCGCCGCAAGCGCGTGAGGAGGCAGCCATGAATCAGCACGCCATGCCAAAGCTCAATCGCCGCGCCTTCGTGGTCGGCACCGCCGCCGTTGGAACAGGCCTCGCGCTCGGCCTCGATATTCCCTTCGGCGGCCCCACCGTAGTGCGCGCCGCCGACGGCTCGCCGGAAGTCAACGCCTGGGTGGTGGTCCGGCCCGACGACACCGTCGTGATCCGCGTCGTCCGGTCCGAAATGGGCCAGGGCACGCTCACGGGCCTCGCCCAACTCGTGGCCGAAGAACTCGAATGCGACTGGTCGAAAGTTGTGACCGAATTCCCCACCCCCGGCCAGAGCGTCGCCCGCAAGCGCGTATGGGGCGATTTTTCGACCGGCGGCAGCCGCGGCATCCGCAGCAGCCAGGAATATGTCCGCAAGGGCGGCGCCACCGCGCGCGTGATGCTGATCCAGGCCGCCGCCAACGAGTGGAAGGTGCCAGCATCTGAATGCACCGTCGCCAACAGCGTCATCACCCACGCGGCTTCGGGGAAGACTACGACCTACGGCAAGGTGGTGGAGGCCGCCGCAAAACTCGAGCCGCCGGCCGAGGTGAAGCTGAAGGATCCCAAGGACTGGAAGCTTGTCGGCAAGGGCGTGAAGCGGCTCGACACCGCCGACAAGACCACCGGCAAGACGATCTACGGCGTCGACGTCAAGCTGCCGGGCATGCTGAACGCCGCGATCAAGGCGTGTCCGGTCTTCGGCGGCAAGCTGAAGAGTTTCGACGAAGCCAAGATAACAGGCATGAAGGGCGTCAAGAAGGTGGTTGCGGTCGGCGACGATGCGGTCGCCGTCGTCGCCGACACCTGGTGGCACGCCAAGACCGCGCTCGATACGCTGCCGATTGCCTGGGACGAAGGCGAGAACGCCAAGGTCTCCAGCGCGTCCATCGCAAAATGGCTCGCCGAGGGCCTCGACAATTCACAGCCGGCGTTCGTCGGCAACCAGAACGGCGACGCCAAGTCGGCAATTGCCGGCGCCGCCAAGAAGGTCGAGGCTACCTACAATTACCCCTATCAAAACCACGCTGCGATGGAGCCGCTGAACGCCACCGCTCTCTACACGTCGGACAAATGCGAAGTCTGGTGCGGCACGCAAAATGGCGAGGCGGCGTTCGCCGCGACGCTGGAGGCTTCCGGGCTGCCGGCAGAGAAATGCGACGTGCACAAGCTTATGCTGGGCGGCGGCTTCGGCCGAAGAGGCCAGACCGATTACGTCCGCCAAGCGGTTCTGATCGCCAAGCAGATGCCGGGCACGCCGATCAAGCTGCTCTGGTCGCGCGAAGAGGACATGCAGCACGGCATGTATCATCCGGTCACGCAGTGCAAATTGACCGGCGCCTTCGATGCCGACAACAACCTCACCGCGTTGCATGTCCGGCTCTCGGGGCAATCGATCCTGTTCACCCTGCGCCCGGCGGCGCTGGAGAACGGCAAGGATCCCGTCGCATTCCAGGGCCTCAACGCCTCGGGCGACGCGGCGATCGGCTACACCGTGCCGAACCTGCTGGTCGAGCATTCCATGCGCAACCCGCACGTCCCGCCCGGCTTCTGGCGCGGCGTGAACATCAATCACAACGCGATCTATCTCGAATGCTTCATGGATGAGCTGGCGCATTCGGTCGGACAGGACCCGCTCGAGTTCCGGCGCAAATTGATGACGAAGCACCCGAAGCACCTTGCCGTGCTCAATGCCGTGGCCGAGAAGATCGGCTGGGGCACCCCGGCACCAAAGGGCGTCTATCGCGGCATCGCCCAGCACATGGGCTATGGCAGCTACGTCGCCGGCGCCGCCGAAATCTCCGTCACCGACGGCAACAAGATCAAGGTGCATCGCATCGTCGCCGCCACCGATCCCGGTTATGCGGTCAATCCTGCGCAGATCGAACGGCAGGTGGCCGGCTCTTTCGTCTATGGCCTGAGCGGACTGTTCTACGGCGGATGCACGGTGAAGGACGGCTATATCGAGCAGACCAACTTCGACAACTACAACTCGATGCGCATCAACGAGATGCCGAAGGTGGAATTGATCATCATGCCGAGCGGCGGGTTCTGGGGCGGCGTCGGCGAACCGACCATCTGCGTGGCCGGACCGGCGGTGCTCAACGCCTATTTCGCCGCAACCGGCAAACGCATCCGCTCGGTGCCGCTGCGGGACCAGAACATCAGCTTTGCCTGAGTTTCGAGCGGCGGCCTTGATGGCCGCCGCTTTCGTTTTCGGATTGGCCCATGGATGTCACGCGCCGAGATGTCGCTCGCGGCATTGCCGCGGTGGCGGCGATGGCCGCTTTGCCGTGTCCGTCCCTTGCGCTATCGCCCGCGCGCGTCGCCGTGATCGGCGGCGGCTTTGGCGGCGCGAGCTGTGCGCGGGCGCTGCGACAGCTCGACGGCAGACTGCAGGTGACGTTGATTGAGCCTAACCGGGTCTTTACGGCCTGCCCTTTCAGCAACGAGGTGATCGGCGGGTTGCGGGAGCTGAGGCAACAGCAATTCACCTATGACAGGATCGCCGCCGAAGGCGTGACGGTGATCGCGAAGGCGGCAGCAAAGATCGATCCCGAGAGGCGCACCGTCGAACTCGCCGACGGCAATTCCCTCACCTGGGACCGGCTGGTGCTGGCGCCCGGCATCGACATGCGCTTCGACGCCCTGCCCGGCTATGACGAAGCCGCGTCAGCCAGGATGCCGCATGCGTGGAAGGCCGGCGAACAGACGGCGCTGCTCCGCAAGCAAATCGAAGCCATGGACGACGGCGGCGTTGTCGTGCTCGCGGTGCCCCCGGCGCCACTGCGTTGCCCGCCGGCGCCTTACGAGCGCGCCTGCCTAATCGCGCATTACCTGAAAAGCAAGAAGCCGCGCTCGAAGATTCTGATCCTCGACGCCAAGGACGCCTTTTCGCAGCAACGCCTGTTCGAGAACGTCTGGAAGGAACTTTATCCCGGAATGATCGAGCGGATCGCGCTGTCGCAAGGCGGCAGGGTTACTTCCGTTGATCCGGCGACCAACAACATCATTACGGACTTCGGCAATTACACGGCCGCGGTGGCGAACGTGATCCCGCCGCACAAGGCGGGCCGGATCGCCGAGATCGCCGGCGCGGTCGACAAGACCGGCTGGTGCCCGATCGATCCCGTAACGTTTGCCTCAAGGCTCGTCCCCGATATCCACGTCATCGGCGATGCCGCCATTGCCGGCGGAATTCCGAAATCGGCCTCTGCGGCGAGTGCACAAGGCAAGGCCTGCGCGGCCGCGATCGTGAACGCGTTCTCCGGCAAATCGCCCGAGATGCCCCGGCTGAACGGCGCCTGCTACAACACGGTCGCGCCCGGTTATGCGTTCTCGCTGAAAGGCATCTATCAACCCAGGGACGGTCAATTTGCCGAGGCGGAAGTCAGCATCAGCCCGGTCGACGCGCCGCGCGAGGTGCGTCAACGCGAAGCGGAACAGGCATTGGACTGGTTCAACACAATCACGGCGGACGCGTTTGGTTAAGGCAATTCACATGTCGGCAGCATTGGTGTTGCTCGCCCTGCCCTGTCCGGCCCGCGCGCAAGGCTTGCGGCCCTACGCCGTCGTCGGTGACGCCATCCCGGAATCGCTCACGAACATGCGAGGCGATCCGGTGCGCGGACGCACATTGGTCGTCGACCGCACCAGCACTTGCATCCTCTGCCACAACGGCCCATTTCCCGAACAGAAGTTTCAGGGCGACCTGGCACCAAACCTCGCCGGCTCCGGCAGCCGGTGGTCAGAGGGCCAGCTTCGGCTCCGGCTGGTCGACGCCTCGCGCCTCAATACCGCGACGATCATGCCGTCCTACTATCGGGTGGATGGGCTCAATCGCGTCGGGCGATCCTGGCAGGGAAAAACGATCCTCACGGCGGAACAGATCGAGGATATCGTGGCGTATCTAGTGACGCTGCGTGAATAGGAAAGACACGATGCATCGATCAGATGATTCCACGCGCCGCCAATTCCTGACCCTTGCCGGCGGCGCCGCTGTGCTCGGCGCGGTTCCGCTCCTGACCGTGAGCCCGACCGAGGCGACACCTGCGATGCTCACGAACGCGATCCGCAACGTCGTCGGCGAAGCCACGGTTCGTGCCGGCAGGGTCAAGCTCGAGATTCCGCCGCTGGTCGAGAACGGCAATACCGTGCCGATGACGGTGAGCGTCGAAAGCCCGATGACGGCGGAGAACCACGTCAAGAGCATCCACGTCTTCAACGAGAAGAACCCGCAACCAAATATCGGCAATTTCCATCTCGGCCCGCATGCCGGCCGCGCGCAAGTCTCGACCCGGATTCGGCTGGCCGACAGCCAGAAGGTCATCGCAATCGCGCGGATGTCGGACGATACGTTCTGGTCCGCCAGCGCCGACGTCGTCGTCACGCTCGCCGCCTGCACCGAGGAGGTGATCTGATGGCCGCAGCCTTGATCAACGTTCCGGCAAAAGCAAAACGCGGCGATATCATCGAGATCAAGACGCTGATGTCGCACATCATGGAGACCGGCTATCGCCGCACCGCTTCCGGCGAAGTGGTGCCGCGCGACATCATCACCAGCTTTGCCTGCCGCTACAACGGCACCGAAATTTTCCGCGCCGACCTGTTTCCGGCGATTGCCGCCAATCCGTTCATCACCTTCTTTACGACGGCGACCGAGAGCGGCAAGTTCGAGTTCGAATGGATCGGCGACAACGGCTTCTCGGAAATCGCCTCCGCTTCCATCACCGTCGAATGAGACTTGCCGGCATCATAGCCATGGCTGCGCTGCTGACGGCGGGCGTCGTTGTCGCCGCGGAGATCCCGCAGGCCGAGCGCCGCTCCGGCTACACTTTCATGGGTCCCGACACCAGGGCGATGCAGGATGATGACACCGCCAATCCCGGCATGCTCTGGGTGCTCGACGGCGAAACGCTGTGGAAGCGCAAGGCCGGAACGGCCGACAAGGCATGTGCCGATTGCCACAGCGACGCGCGCGAAAGCATGAAGGGCGTCGCAGCCCGTCATCCCGCTTACGACAAGTCGCTCGGCCGTCCCGTCGATCTGGAGCAGCGGATCAATCTCTGCCGCGTCAACCATCAGCAGGCGATGCCGTTTGCTCCTGAAAGCCGCGAATTGCTGGCACTCACGGCCTTCGTCGCGCAGCAATCGCGCGGCATGCCGATCGAAACGGCCTCGGATCCGCAGCTTGAGCCGTTCATCGCCAGGGGGCGCGAATTGTTCATGCAGCGGCAGGGGCAGCTCAATCTCGGCTGCACCAATTGTCATGACGACAATTGGGACAAGAAGCTCGCGGGATCGCCGATCACGCAAGCGCATCCGACCGGCTATCCGATGTATCGCCTCGAGTGGCAATCGCTGGGTTCGCTGCAGCGGCGGCTGCGCGCTTGCATCACCGGCATCCGCGCGCAGGCGTACGATTTTGGCGCGCCGGAACTGGTCGAGCTCGAGCTCTATCTGATGTCACGCGCCCGCGGCATGAAGATGGAGACGCCGGCGGTACGACCTTGATCTTCGCGGGCGCTTAGCGCTCCGCGAACGCCTTCTCGACCACGAACTGCGCCGGCTCGCCGTGATTGCCCTCGACAAATCCTTTGCCCGTCAAAAGCGCGCGCGTATCCGTCACCAGCGCCGGGCTGCCGCAGATCATCACGCGGTCGTGCGCGGGATCCAGCGCCGCCAGCCCGATATCGGCGAACAGCTTGCCGGATGTGATCAGATCGGTGATCCGGCCGCGGTTGTGGAAGGGATCGCGCGTCACGGTGGGGTAATAGATCAATTGGTTGCGCACGAGTTCGCCGATCAGATCGTCGTTCGGCAGTTTCTCGGTGATCATCTCGCCATAGGCGAGCTCCTTCACGCGGCGGCAGCCGTGCAGCAGCACCACTTTCTCGAAACGCTCGTAGGTCTCGGGGTCCTTGATCACGCTGAGGAACGGCGCGAGGCCCGTGCCGGTCCCGACCAGATAGAGATTTCGGCCGTCCTCGACATTGTCGATCACCAGCGTGCCGGTCGCCTTGCGGCTGACGATGATCTCGTCACCCTGCTTGAGGTACTGGAGCCGCGAGGTGAGCGGTCCGTCCGGCACCTTGATCGAGAAGAACTCGAGCGTGTCCTCGTAATTGGCGCTGGCGACGCTGTAGGCGCGCAGCAGCGGCTTCTCGCCGACTTTCAGGCCGATCATGGTGAATTCGCCGTTGCGGAAACGGAACGAGGGATTGCGGGTGGTGGTGAAGCTGAACAGCGTATCGGTCCAGTGGTGGACGCTCAGGACGCTTTCCTGGTTGAAATTGCTCATCGTGCCGATCCCGGTCCCCGGTTAAGCCGATTGACCGCCTAATTCATTTGTATACATTCATTCGTATACGAATGAATAATCCGGCTTGATCCCGGCGTCAAGGCGCGCGCAAGATAGTGATCGCAACTCGCGAAGGCATTGAACAAAAAAGGAAAATCCCCATGGCTCACGACGCCCCCCAGGCCACCGGCCCGTCCAAGCTGGTGATCCGCAATATCGGGCTGTTGCTTTCCGGCGCCATGGAGAAGCCGATCCTCGATGCCGACACCATCGTCGCCGAGAACGGCAAGATATCAGCCATCGGACGTCTCAAGGACGTCGACACCGAAGGCGCCACCACCATCGTCGACGCCAACGGCACTACCGTCGCACCCGGCCTGATCGACAGCCACGTCCATCCCGTCGCCGGCGACTGGACGCCGCGGCAAAGCCAGATCAACTGGATCGACAGTTATCTCCACGGCGGCGTCACCACCATGATCTCCGCCGGCGAAGTACACATGCCCGGCCGCCCCCGCGACGTCGTCGGGCTGAAGGCGATGGCGATCTTCGCGCAGCGCGCGTTCTGGACGCTGCGTCCGGGTGGCGTGAAGGTGCATGCCGGCGCGCCCGTGATCGAATGCGAGATGGTGGAGGAAGATTTCAAGGAGCTCGCCGCGGCGGGAGTAAAGCTGCTCGGCGAAGTCGGCCTCGGCGGCGTCAAGGACGGCCCCACCGCGCGGAAAATGGTGGGCTGGGCGCGCAAATACGGCATCCAAAGCACCATCCACACCGGCGGCCCCTCGATCCCCGGCTCCGGCCTGATCGACAAGGACGTGGTGCTGGAGGCCGACACCGACGTGATCGGCCACATCAATGGCGGCCATACCGCGCTACCGGACGACCAGATCCGCTGCATCTGCGAGGGCTGCAAACGCGGTCTGGAGCTGGTTCACAATGGCAACGAACGCTCGGCGCTGTTCACGCTGCGCACCGCGCGCGAGATGGGCGATCTTTCCCGCATCATCCTCGGTACCGACGCACCTGCCGGCTCCGGCGTGCAGCCGCTGGGTATCTTGCGCATGGTCTCGCTGCTGTCCTCGCTCGGCGACGTGCCGGCCGAAATCGCCTTCTGCTTCGCGACCGGCAACACCGCCCGCATGCGTGCGCTGGATTGCGGCATCGTCGAGATCGGCCGCTCGGCCGACTTCGTCATCATGGACAAGGCGCAGCATTCGCCCGGCAAGAACATTCTCGACAGCGTGCAGCTCGGCGACCTGCCCGGCGTCGGCATGACCATCATCGACGGCATCGTCCGTACCCAGCGCAGCCGCAATACCCCACCGGCGACGAGGGTGCCGGAGATCGTGGGGCATTAGAACTCCCGCGATCGCAACAAATAGAAGTTTGATTTTGTCGGGCTGACCGCGTCGTCGTCCGGTCAAATGTCGCGAGCCATCAGCCAGCAGCCGGGGCGGCTGCTCGCGCGTCGGCTGCGACATCGGTACCGCTTCGTTCCTTTCGCCGGGTCGTGTTGAGGTGTAGTCTCCATACGCGAACCTGGCCGGCGGCACTCGCAAGAGGACTTAACGAGCCGGGGTAGTTCTTGCTGCTGCATGCCGCCGAGCCGCGTTGGTACACACCAAGGCAAACAGGGAGGCAGTACGATGACGATGAGGCCCGACCCCACTTTTCATGCGTCGCCGAAGCTTGCGATGGAAGCTCCACCAGAGAGCTTCGCTTACACGTTGCTGCTCAGCCCGGACTTCTCAAAGCCTGATGCGCTCGCCGTGATCGACGTGAAGCCGGGTTCTTCGACCTTCAGTCAGATCGTCCACACCGTGACGATGCCCAACAAGGGAGACGAGTTTCACCATTTTGGGTGGAACGCCTGTTCGTCGGCCTTGTCGCCGCTCACCGGGCACGCCTTCCTCGAGCGCCGCTATCTCATCATCCCCGGTATCCGGTCGTCGCGGATCTACATCGTCGACACGAAGCCGGATCCGACCAAAGCCAAGATCCACAAGATCATCGAGCCGGAGGAAATCTTCAGGAAGACCGGTTACTCGCGACCGCACACGATCCATTGCGGGCCGGAAGGCATTTACGTCAGCACGCTCGGCGGCGGCGGCAAGGATGGTACCGAAGGACCGCCCGGCGTCTTCATCATGGATTGCGAGACGTTCGAGGTCCTCGGACGGTGGGAGCTCGATCGCGGCCCGCAAACAATGCATTATGACTTCTGGTGGAATCTGCCGCGCGATTACATGGTGACGAGCGAGTGGGGACTCCCCCCGCAGTTCGAGAACGGGGTCGTGCCGGAGGATCTTCTCTCCAACAAATATGGCCACAGGATCCACTTCTGGGATTTGCGGGCGCGGCGAAATGTCCAGACCATCGATCTCGGAGCCAACCACCAGATGGCGCTGGAAGTGCGCCCCGCGCACGATCCGGTTCGTGAACACGGCTTCCTGGGCGTCGTGGTCGACACCACGAACCTTGAAGGCTCGATCTGGACCTGGTGGCGCGAGGGCGGCAAGTTTCACATCGAGAAGACGGCGA
The DNA here is from genome assembly GCA_963786115.1 of uncultured Alphaproteobacteria bacterium. Classification (GTDB taxonomy): domain Bacteria; phylum Pseudomonadota; class Alphaproteobacteria; order Rhizobiales; family Xanthobacteraceae; genus Bradyrhizobium. The sequence continues at coordinate 255,358 of CAWAYC010000016.1, read as the reverse complement.
CGATCCCACCAGAGCCCGCGTCGAAGGACCAGCTGCCGCCGCTTCTGCAGGGCTTTGGCGCAGTGCCGCCGCTGGTAACTGATATCGACCTGTCCATGGACGACAAGTTTCTCTACGTGGCCTGCTGGGGCACCGGCGAGATGCGCCAATACGATGTCACCGATCCGAAGAAACCGAAACTTGCAGGATCGGTCCGCATTGGCGGCATTGTACGCCGCACGCCTCACACGAACGGCAAGGCCTATGCAGGCGGTCCGCAGATGGTCGAAATCAGCCGCGACGGCAAACGGGTCTACTGGACCAACTCGCTCTACTCGACCTGGGACAATCAGTTCTATCCCGATGGAATCCCGGGCGCCGAGGTCATGGCCAACGCGAAGCCAGGCGGCGGCCTCGAACTGGCAAGCGATTACTGGGTCAGCTTCCCCGATGGATACCGGGCGCATCAGATCCGGCTCGACGGCGGCGACTGTTCGACGGATTCTTTCTGCTATCCGTCGGTTTGAATTTGAGCGGAGCGCATTGGACACCCGTCTGGCTCTGGCTGGCTGTCGTCGCGAGCGGCTTCTATCACGGTGTAAACCCGGGAATGGGCTGGCCGCTCGCGGTTTCGGCGGGATTGATGGAAAGGAGTTCGCGCGCGCTGGTGGCGGCGCTTTGGCCGCTCATGGTCGGCCATCTGCTCGCGATGCTGCTCGTACTGCTTCCCTTCGTGCTGCTGATTACGCTTGTCGAGTGGCAGCGCCCGATACAAATCGGCGCCAGCCTCCTTGTTATCGCCTTTGGCATCTTCCGGCTCGTCGACCGGCGCCATCCGCGGGGTCTGGCGCGAATACCGCCGACGCAACTGGTGCTTTGGTCCTTCGCCGTCGCGATCGCGCATGGCGCGGGATTGATGCTGGTTCCGATCTATCTCGGGCTCTGCCGGGAAGCCGAGCTTGACACGGGACACAAGGCAGCCAGCGCCCTCATCAACACCAATCTCGGCATGGCCATGCTGGTCTCGATCGTCCACGCCACCACCATGATCCTCGCCGGCGGATGTTTGGCGTGGCTGGTCTACCGCTATCTTGGCCTTAAATTCGTAACGCGGAGCTGGTTCAACTTAGATACGTCCTGGGCCGTCAGCCTCATTCTGGTCGGAGCTATCGCATTCGGCCTCAGCCTCATCAACTAATGCGGAACCTATGCGATGGCTGTTTGCCGTGGACCGTCAATATGATAGGCTTTTGACGCTGGACAGGATTGTTTGCCTAACGCTGTAAATTGCGCAGCCGTTCAAGAAAGCCAATCTGAGCCATGGCCGAGATTCGCGACATCAAGTCGGGACGCGAGCCACCGCGTGAGCCGACGCCGCGTCGTCTCGCTGCGATCGTTGTGGGCGATATCGCTGGCTACAGCCGCCTGATGCAGATCGATGAAGAAGGAACACACGCGCGGGTCAAGCGGATTGAGCACGATCTCATAGAACCCAGTATAATCGAACACCACGGGAAACTTGTTAAGACGACCGGCGACGGCTTCATCGCGATATTCGACAGTCCGGTCGAATCCGTCCGGTTCAGTATCGTCATCCAGCAGAATCTGGTTGGCCGCAACGCATCACTGCCGAAGCATCATTGGATTGAATACCGAATTGGCGTCAATCTTGGCGACGTCATCATCGAAGCAGACGACATTTACGGCGATGGCGTCAACATTGCTTCGCGCCTTGAAGGCATCGCCGATCCCGGCCAGGTGTACATCTCCGGCGGAATTTACGAGCAGATAAAGCATAAGCTGGTTTGCGGATACGAGTCTCTCGGCGATCGTAAGGTCAAGAACATCACCGACCCGGTGAGAGTTTACCGGGTGCTTCCGGACCCCGCCGCGTTTGACCGAGGGCGCAAGCGACGTGAAAACATTCTGCTCCTGTTGTTGAGCATTACGCTAATGGTCATTGCCGGAGGCGCTCTCTGGTACCTGCTCCTGCAACCGCACAGCAAATTGGCAAATCAGGCCTCAGCCCCGGTTTCGTCTCCGGCGGATGCGCCAAGGGCTCCGGCATCTCCGCCGCCTGACGCGAAGCAGGCAGCGCCGCCATTGCAGCCTGCTCCCACTGTGGCGCCAACTCAGCAACAAGCGGCGCCTCAGAAGCAACCACCTCCAGCAACGAAACAGACGGCGCTGCTACCGCAACCCGTATCGCCCGCCGCGCCGGTAACCCAACCAACGACGGCCCCGGTTGCGTCGGTGCGAGCACCCGAAACGATCGCGCTTCGGGGCGGCAGCTTCACGATGGGCAGCAATGAGGAAATCTCGGAGAAGCCGACTCATCAAGTGACGATCAAGCCTTTTGCGATAGGCAAATTCCCTGTCTCCATACAGGAATGGAATGCATGCGCTGCCGCAAAGGCATGCGGGTTCGTGGCGGTCGGAAAAGATGATGCGCCCGTTACCAACATAAGCTGGAGCGATGCCAAACAATATGTTGCGTGGCTGGCGGAAACCACCCAAAAGCCATATCGCCTCCCGACCGAGGCTGAATGGGAATATGCTGCACGCGCAGGCACGCAAACGAAATTCTGGTGGGGCGACCAATTTCAGCCCGGCATGGTCAATTGCAAGAACTGCTCTGACACCGCAACCACCGAGCAGCCGATCAAGGTCGGTAGTTTCAAGCCAAATCCGTTTGGACTGTTTGACATGGGTGGAGGCGTCGATCAGTGGGTGGAGGACTGCTGGCACAGGAATTACCAGGGCGCTCCGGCAGACGGTTCAGCGTGGGTTGAAGGCGAATGCGCGTCGCATGTCATCCGATCCGGCTCCTGGAGAAACGACGCTCGGTACGCCCGGCCGTCGAACCGCGACAGCTATGATACGAATGTTCGATACCCGACGCATGGATTCCGCGTCGCACTATCGGATGGAGCGCGCTGAAAGAGGAAGTGTCATGAAGTTATTGCGACTGATCGCACTCTCTCTAGCCATCACCCTCCTGCCATTCACCGCGCACGCTCAAGGGAAGCCCGCGCCGAAGGATGCCCTTCTGTATTTCGTATGGCCGCAGAACGGCACCGTCATCAAAGGAGGATTTTGGTGCCGCTTTGGTCTCCGCAACATGGGGGTCACTCACGCGGGCGACAGCTACCCGAACAGCGGCCACCACCATTTGCTGATCGATGTGAATGAGCCGCTCAATCCCAACGAACCCATTGCGCAAGACAAGTCCCATCTTCATTTCGGCGCGGGCCAGACCGAGGCCCGGATTGAACTCCCACCCGGTAACCATACGCTTCAGCTCGTGCTCGGTGACGCCGGCCACTACCCGTTCAACCCTCCAGTGGTGTCGGAGAAGATCACTGTCAGGATCAAGTAGATCCTTTCAACGCAGCTTGCTCAGCAGCGCCACCAGCATCTCCCGCTCCTTGGCATCGAGAGGTGCCAGCGTTTCCCTGGAAATCGCGAGCGCGTTCGGTGCGGCCTTTTCAACCAGTTGCTGGCCGGCACGCGCCAGGCTTACTATCAGGCGACGGCCATCTTCGGGATCCGGGCTGGTCTCGGTCAGGCCGCGCGCGGTGAGCCGGTCGATGACGCCCTTGATGGTGGCGACATCCATCGCGGTCAACCGTCCGAGCTGATTCTGCGAGCACGGCCCGGTCTCGGCGAGTTTTGAGAGCGCCGCCCATTGCGGCGAGGTCAGATTGATGCCGATCTCGCGCGCGAAGATGGCGGCATGGCGCTGCCAGACCTGGCGAAGCAGGAAGCCGATCTGCTCGTCCAGGACGTAGCCTGGCTTTTGCGGCTTGGCGCTGCGTTTCGGTGAACCGTTCCTGGCCATGGTGCTCCTTCCGCCGCCGGTCACAGCGACAGATGCGCGTCGCGGATATCCGGCCGCGCGTCGAGTTCAGCCATCGTGCCGCCGAAACAGATCCGGCCGCGCTCGATGATATAGGCGCGATCGGAGATCAGCCGCGCGAAATGCAGGTTTTGTTCCGATACGACGATACTGACACCTTCCCTTTTCATCGCGAGGATGGCGTCGACCATCTGCTCGACGATTTTTGGAGACAAGCCTTCCGACGGCTCGTCGAGCAGCACCAGCGAGGGGTTTCCCATCAAGGTACGCGCGATCGTCAGCATCTGCTGCTCGCCGCCGCTCATCCGCCCGCCGGGACGGTTGCGCATTTCGCCAAGATTCGGAAACAGCGAAAACAGTTTCTCGCGCGTCCAGTACGGCGCGTTCGGCCGCTTCGGCTGCCGGCCGACTTCAAGATTTTCCTCTACCGTAAGGTCGGTGAAGATACGCCGCTCTTCCGGCACGTAGCCGAGCCCGTTGCGTACGATCGCATGCGTCGGCTGGCTTGACACGTCCTTGCCTTCGAACACGATACGGCCCGAGCGGCTTTCGACCAGGCCGACGATGGAGCGGAAGGTTGTCGACTTGCCGGCGCCGTTGCGCCCGAGCAGCGCGACGACTTCGCCCTCGCCGACCTCAAGCGCGATGTCGAACAGGATATGCGCCGGACCGTAAAAGCTGTTGAGATCAGCGACCTGCAGCTTCATGCGCCCGCTCCGTCGCGGTGGCGTGCGTCATAGACCCGGCCCTCGCCCAGATAGATAGCGCGAACCTCCGGGTTGCCGCGGACCTGTTCCGGCGACCCCTCGGCGATCAGCGTGCCCCGGTTGAGCACGAGGATGCGGTCGGCATGCTCGAACACCACGTCCATGTCGTGCTCGGTGAAGAGCACGCCGATCGACTGTTCGCGGGCGATTCGCGCGGTGAGCCGCATCAATTCGATCCGCTCGCGCGGCGCCATGCCGGCGGTCGGCTCGTCCATCAGCAAGAGTTTTGGCTGGTTGGCGAGCGCGATCGCAAGCTCCAGCCGCTTGAGATCGCCGTAAGCGAGCTCGCCGCAAGGGCGCTCCGCATAGGCGCCCATGCCGACCAGATCCAGTAACCGGCCCGCGTCGCCTCGGGCGTATTGCGCGGTCGAGGCCCAGAGATTGAACAGCTGCCGGCCGTGCGACACCAGCGCGACCTGAACGTTCTCGCGCACGGTCATGGTCGGGAATGTCGCGGTGATCTGAAAGGTGCGTCCGACGCCGAGCCGCCAGATCGCGCGCGGCTTCTTGCCCGCTGTGTCCTCGCCGAGCAGATTGATCCGGCCGCTGTCGGGAATGTTCTGGCCGTTGAGCATGTCAAAGCAGGTGCTCTTGCCCGCGCCGTTTGGCCCGATCAGCGCCAAAATCTCGCCGGCGCGCAGATCGAACGACACCCCGCGCACGGCATGCACGCCGCCATAGGATTTGCTCAGGCCTTCGACCGACAGCAATGTGGGAACCATGCTCATTCGGCAGTCTCGATCCGGGAAGTAAGGAGCGCAGATTTCGGCGTTGACGACTGACGTCGGTTCCTGATCGCCTCCAGCGTGCCGACGATGCCCTTCGGAAAGGCGACCACGATCAGTACGATAAAGCCCCCCAGCACCAATTTGGAGAGATCGGTCTGGCTGATCAGCCAGATGCTGAGCGCCTTGTAGACGATCGCTCCGACCACCGCGCCGGAAACCGTTTCAACGCCGCCAAGCAGCACCATAACCAGCGCATCGACCGAGAGCGAGATGCCGAGGCTGTCGGGAAACACGCTGCCCTTCAGGTATACGAACAGCGCGCCGGCAAATCCGGCAACGGTGCCTGCGATCACGAAGGCGGTCCACTGGATACGTTTGCCGTTGATCCCGATGGCCTCGCTGCGCAAGGGCGAATCCCGGGTCGCCCGCAGGGCAAAACCGAACGGCGAGAAGATGACGATGCGGAGCAGGACGACCGCGAGCGCGGCGATACCGAGCGACAGCCAGTAGAAATGCGACGGGCTGGCCGCCCATTTCTCCGGCCAGACTCCGAGGATGCCGTTGTCGCCCCCGGTCACCCCCACCCACTGGAACGCGATCGACCAGACGATCTGCGCAAAGGCCAGCGTCAGCATCGCGAAATAGACGCCGGACAATTGCACGGCAAAAAATCCGAAGACCGCTGCGCCGAGCAGTCCCAACAGCGGGCCGAGCAGCAGGCTGACGATCATCGGCAGTCCTGCCATTTTCGCCAGGAACGCGACGCCATAGGCGCCGAGCCCGAAATAGGCAGCGTGTCCGAAGGAAGCGAGCCCGCCGACCGACATCAGGAAATGCAGACTCATCGCGAAGATCGCGAAGATCGCGATCTCGGAGCCGACGGTGAGCGCGTAATTGCCGCTGACAAAAGGCAGTGCCGCGGCGGCGACCAGCGCAACGAGTGCGGCCAGCCGCTCGTTCGGCGTCAGCGGCCGCCATGGATTGACCGTCAATCCCGGCGTGCGGCGCGCCGGCGCCTCCGGCTTGCCGAACAGGCCCCAGGGCCGCACGATCAGCACCACCGCCATCACCAGAAACACCAGGATGATGGAGATCTTTGGAAAGATCAGGATACCGAAGGCATTGAGCTCCGAGACCAGCACGGCGGCGACAAAGGCGCCGATGATGCTGCCGAGGCCGCCGATCACCACCACCACGAACACATCGACGATGATCCGCAAATCCAGCGCGTGGTGCACCGCGTCGCGCGGAATCTGCAGCGCGCCGCCCAGCGCGGCGAGGAAGACACCTAACGCGAACACGCTCGTGAACAGCCATTTCTGATTGACGCCGAGCGCCGCTACCATGTCGCGGTCCTGCGTCGCCGCGCGCACCAGCACGCCCCAACGGGTCCGCTGGAACAACAGCCAGAGCACGCCGAGCACGATCGGGCTGAACGCGATCAGGAACAGATCGTAGCTTGGGATGTTCTGGCCGAAGAAATCGACCGCGCCCTTGAACCCCGGTGCGCGCCGGCCGAGCAGATCGCTCGGTCCCCAGATCAGCACCACGAGGTCCTCGACCATCAAGGTCAGTCCGAAGGTGGCGAGCAACTGAAACAGTTCGGGCACGTGATAAATCCGGCGGAGCAGCACCATCTCGACCAGAACGCCCACCGCGGCGACCGCGAGCGCGGCAACGACAATGCCGCCCCAGAAACCCAGCGCACCGGAAAACCGCTCGGTCAGCGTGAACGCCACATAGGCGCCGAGCATGTAGAATGCGCCATGGGCAAAATTGACGATCCGCGTCACGCCAAAGATGATCGACAGGCCCGAAGCGACCAGAAACAGCGATGCCGCGCTGGCAAGTCCGGTCAGGAACTGAACGAAGTAAAAGGCCATCTGCGGTCCGCGTTAGGGTTACGTCGCGTCGCCTCAAATCGGCGCTGGCGCTCTACTCACCTCTCCCCGCTTGCGGGAGGAGGTCGGATTGCGAAGCAATCCGGGTGAGGGGAACTCTCCGCGTTCTCGCTGTCGGCGGAATTCGCGGAAACAGCCCCTCACCCCAACCCTCTCCCCGCCAAGAGCGGGGCGAGGGAGATAGAGAGACCTCAATCCTTCGGACGAAGCTTTTCGATTTCCGCGTCGCTGGGTAGATAATCGGAGCCCTTCTTGTAGGTCGAATCGACCATCACGCCCTTGCCGTCCTTTTGCGCGGTCTTGCCGACGAAGGCCCCGAGCGTCGACTGGTGGTCGATCTTGCGGAAGGTGATCTCGCCGAACGGCGACGGCACCGACAAGCCTTCGGTCGCGGCAATCAACTTCTCCGGATCGGCTGAATTCGCCTTCGCCAGGATCGCCGCCGCCGACTTGATGGTCTGGTAGCCGACGATCGAGCCGAGCCGCGGATAATCGTTGTACTTGGCCTGATAGGCTTTCAGGAACGCATCGTGCTCGGGCGTCTTGATGGAGTACCAGGGATAGCCGGTAACGATCCAGCCTTCCGGCGTCTCGTCCTTGAGCGGATCGAGATATTCAGGCTCGCCGGTCAGGAAGCTCACGACGGCACGGTCCTTGAACAGGCCGCGCGTATTGCCTTCGCGCACGAGCTTGACCAGATCGGCGCCGAAGGTGACGTTGAGGATCGCCTCCGGATTGGCGGCGGCAACCGCCTGCACTACCGGGCCGGCGTCGATCTTGCCCTGCGGCGGCCACTGCTCGTCGACCCACTGAATGTCGGGCCGTTTCTCCGACATCAGCTTCTTGAACACCGCCACGGCCGACTGGCCATATTCATAGTTCGGCGCGATCGTCGCCCAGCGTTTTGCCGGAAGCTTCGCGGCGGCTTCCACCAGCATCGCCGCCTGCATGTAATTGGAGGGGCGCAGGCGGAACGTATACCGGTTGCCCTTCGACCAGGTGATGGCGTCGGTCAAAGGCTCCGCGGCCAGGAAGAACACCTTCTTCTGGTTGGCAAAATCGCTGACGGCGAGACCGATGTTGGACAGGAAGGTGCCGGCGAGCATCGCGACGTTTTCGCTCGACACCAGTTCATTGGCGGCGGTCTGCGCGTCGGCCGGCTTGCCGCCGTCATCCTTGGAGATGACCACGAGCTTCTTGCCATTGATGCCGCCAGCCGCGTTGATCTCCTCGACCGCAAGCTGCCAGCCCTTGCGATAGGGTTCGGTGAAGGCGGGCAGCAGCGAATAGCTGTTGATCTCGCCGATCTTGATCTCGCTCTGGGCTAGCGCCGTATTCGCCATGCCCGCAACCAAAACCGCGAGCCCTGCCCCCAGGAAATAACTTCGCATCCCTTACCTCCAATGTTGAAACTACTCTTGTTTGAGCATGATCCGGAAAAGCGGTGCCCCACTTTTCCGGATCATGCTCTATCTTAAACCGTCTTCGCCCTTGATTTCCGAAATCGTGAGCCCACCGACTCGCGGTAGCGGCCGGCCGCTATCGGTCACGGCCACCGCAACCATGATCTCGTTGGCGCGCGGCGCATCGTTGATCTGCACCTCCATGCCGTCGAAATGGCTGCGCACGAAGGCCGCATCCTTGTGGCCCAGAGGAATGTCCAGCGTGGTTCCCGGTCCGCTGCGCTTCTTCGACGACGGGATCAGCGCCGCGCCCTTGCCCAGCACCTTGCGCACCGGCGCACCCATCTTCGGATGCAAGATCGCTGCCGCATGCTCCAGTTCGCCGTTTTCGCCCACCGCCGCGGCCTTGCCGTAGCTGTGCGCCTTGGCGCCATCGATCCCAAGCGCCTCGACCGCCTTTTTCGACAGCAATTCGCCGAGTTCCTCGCCAATCGCGATCAAGGGCGAGAGGTCCTCGACGTATCGACCGGCAAAGGGATTTTCGATCACGGCGATCGCTGCGGCGCGCCGTGTCGGCGGTGCGATCTTCTGGCCCATTTCGAGGTGCGTCTCTTCGACCACCGTGACGATTTTGCGAATGATCGCGTTCATGCCTCTCCGCCCCGTTCCTGATCAAGCATGGACTGCACTTTCCATCGTGCGTCGGTGACTTTGTTGCGATCCCGGCATCTCGATCCGTTCTGGCCCCACGACCACGATCTCGCCAAGTAGACGCAATGCCGCGCCTTCAATCAATCCCGCCGCGAGCACCCGACCCGCACAACGGACGCCGGCATCGAGCGCCTCCTCGATCTCGCAATCGGATAATTGACCGACATCCCGCGTCACAAGGCGCGAACCGAGATCGCTGTCAGGCTGCAATTCGCTGGCGGGACAGCGGACGATGGCGGGATGCCCGGGCAGATCGACCGCATTGGCGATGATGGTGGCGGCAGCGTCGGCTTGCGACGCCGTTCGTGCCAGCACCGTGACGGCATCGGCGATGCCGAGCGAAAAACTGCGGCCATGACGTCCGCTGGTTGCCACGCCCCGCGTCGGATCGTCGGCATCGATCGGCATGACCCGTATCACGCCATGGCGATCCGGTCGGTCCATCAGGCCGACGGTGAACTGCTCTCCATCAGTCAGATGCAGCGCGATGTCACCGCCATTATTGACATAGGCGCGATCGAGCGCCGCCGCGCCCGTCATGGCTGCAAGAATTTCCTCGGCGACAGAGCCGGCCACCGCCGCCATTGGGGTAATGAATTGATCGGCAGCAAAGGGCGCCACCGCCGCATGCATCCGTCGTGCAACAACGCCTTCCAGCGCGCATCGCGCCGGATCCGCCGCCCTGCGCAATTCCCTCAATTCGTCGCAGAGCTCATCGAGCAGGCCGGTGAAACGCTGGGCGGCGGCGTCATAAGCGGCGCGCACCTCCGCGTTGCTTCCCTTCGCCTCCACGATCAAATCGATTGGACCGTCCTGTAAATGCAGCCGCCTGCCGTCCACCAGGAGCGCGATTTGCGGCAGCCGCGTCATGCGCGCCGTCCCGGAATATAAGGCATGGGGCGGATTTCGGCGTTATCCCTGATCGACGCGAGCGGCCGCACGTAGTCCATATGGCCGCCCAATGCCGCATAATCGGAGAGCTTCAGCGTGAACTCGATCGGTGCCACCAGCGCGGGCGTCGGGACGTAACCGAAGGCCCCCGCCGGCATCTGCGTGACGTCGACCATGAAGGTGATGCCGCCGCCCGGCCAGACATAAACCGGCGCGCCGCCGCTGGTGACCCTCGTCAGTGCGTCCTTCACCGAACGTGTCAGCCGTACCGGATTATCGGTAACGCCGGCGCGCAGCGACCCCCCTGCGCCCGCCATGAACAGCACAGTGCATAGCGCCGGCTCGCAGTTTTCCTGGATCCGCTCGACCGAAAATTGGAGATCGCGCGGCATCTCCGTCTCAACCGGCCGCAGCGCCTCGTCGAGCACGTAATAGGCGGCATGCTCGCCCGTCGTCGAAACCATCAGCATCGTCAGGCCGGGCCGCGCTTCCTTCGGATCGAATGGACCGAGGACCGATAGCGGATCCGAAATCCTGGTACCGCCCCAGCCGGTGCCGGGCTCGGCAACCTGGAAATAGCGGCCGGGCGTCGAGCGCCGGCCCTTCATCTTGATCCCGGTGTCGGGAATATCCAGCAGCTTGCCGGCCTGGTGCTCGCTGAGCACGCCGGTGATGTGGTCGTCGACGACCACGACCTCGTCGACCTTGCCATGCCACTGCTTGGCGAACATTCCAATCGTCGCCGAGCCGCAGCCAACCCGCATCCGCTCTTCGGCGACGCCGTTCACGATGGGCGGATAGCCGGCTTGCACCACCACCGTGGCGCCGCCGTCAATGGTCAGCTCAACCGGCTTGCAGTTGGAGAGGTCCATCAGCGCGTCGCAGGTCACGCGGCCCTCTTTCTTCGATCCGCCGGTCAGATGATGCACGCCGCCGAGCGAGAGCATCTGCGAGCCGTATTCGCTCGTCGTCACGTGGCCGATCGCCTCGCCCTGCGCGCGTACCGTCGCCGTCTCCGGACCGAGATAGCGGTCGGTGTCGATCTTCACCTTGACGCCGCAATAGCTGAAGATGCCCTCGGTCACGACGGTGACCATGTCGACGCCGTCGATCTCCGAGGAGACGATGAAGGGTGCCGGCTTGTAGTCGGGATAGGTAGTGCCGGCGCCGATCGCGGTCACGAACACATTGGGTTCATGGACGATCTTGCCGTCCCAATCACCGCCGGCCTGGAACGGCACCAGCCGTCCGCCATGCTCTACGGTTCGCTCCAGCACAATATGCGGATCGACGCGGATCAGTTCGCCATTATGATTGGCATAGCGATCGCAGGCGCCCGCCGCGCCCGGCTTGATGTAGCACATCACCGGACAGGCATCGCAGCGGATCTTGTCGCCAACAACGGCAGTCGTGGGTTCGGTCGTCATGAACAAGCCTGGCCTCGGGCGGCTTTGGATCATACCCCGTTTTCAAACGCCGGGTGCATCGTTCGTATACAAACGATCCTGCGCGCGCCCCGGAAACCTGTCAAGCGGCTCAGCCGGCGAAAAATCTCCGCTGCCGAATAAAAGTTCATTTGCCTGCGTTCGTTGTTCATAAAGCCGGCAGGACATTGCACCGCGGCATGGCCGGCTTGCACGTTTGTACACAAACGGTATCTTCGCGGAAACGGTTAGCGCAACGTTTGCAGCGCAACCGTCCGAGGCCAATGGAGCACTATGCGATGCGCCTGACCGTCAACGGCAGGATCCATGATGTCGACGCCGCTCCCGATACCGCATTGCTTCACGTGCTGCGCAACGATCTCGAATTGAACGGGCCGAAATACGGCTGCGGACTCGGCGAATGCGGCGCCTGCGCTGTGCTGATCGATGGCGTCGCAGCGCGCTCGTGCGTCGTTCCGATCGAGGGCTGCGTCGGGCGCGACATCGTGACGCTCGAAGGCCTCGGCACGCGCGAGCGCCCCGATGCGGTGCAAGCTGCTTTCATTGCAGAGCAGGCGGCGCAGTGCGGCTATTGCCTCAATGGCATGATCATCAGCACCAAGGCGCTCCTGATGCGCAACCCGCATCCCTCCGAGGCCGAGGTGCTGGAAGTCACTGCGCTACAATCTGTGCCGCTGCGGCGCGCATATCGAGATCGTGCGCGCGGCGATGCGGGCCGCGGGCCATGTCGTCGCCGAGGTTGGCGACTGATGGCAGACATTCCCACTGGGTTCGAGCGACGGCCGGGTTCGCTGTCGATTGTTCGTGCCGCCGAGCCGGGCGGGGAAGGCGCGTTCGAGACCTTCGTCAGGATCACCGCGGACGGATCGGTCACCGCCTATAACGGCCACGTCGATCTCGGAACAGGCATTCGCACCGCGCTCGGGCAGATCGTCGCCGAAGAACTCGACGTGTCCTTTGCCCGCGTCGTCGTGGTGCTCGGTGACACCTCGCGCGTACCCAATCAGGGCGCGACCATCGCCAGCGAAACCATTCAGATCACGGCTGTGCCTTTGCGCAAGGCGGCGGCGCAAGCGCGGCAATTTCTGGTCGCGCGCGCGGCGGAACGGCTCGAGTTGCCGGTCGAGGAACTCTCGATCGAGGATGGCCTGATCCGTGGCAAGGATAACCGCAGTGTCAGTTATGGCGAGTTGATATCCGGCGAGACCATCCGCATCGAGCTCACAGACGATGTCCTGGTAAAGGCTGTCAGCGCCTACAGCATCGTCGGACAATCGGTACCGCGCGTCGATCTGCCGGCGAAGGCCACCGGCGAGCTGGTGTATGTGCACGATGTTCGCGTGCCCGGCATGCTGCATGGCCGCGTGGTGCGGCCGCCCTATGCAGGTGTCGACGCCGGCCCCTTCGTCGGCAGCAGCCTGATCGCGGTCGACGAAGCTTCGGTCCGCGACATTCCCGGGGTGGTTGCTGTTGTCCGAAACGGCGATTTCGTCGGCGTTGTCGCCGAGCGGGAAGAGAACGCGATCAGGGCGGCGGCGCAGTTGAAGGTCACCTGGAAGCAGGTGCCGACCTTGCCCGACCTTGGGGATATCGAGACGGCACTGCGCGCCAATCCGTCGAAGCCGCGAACGTTGATCGACAAAGGCGACGTCGATGCCGCGATCGAGGCGGCGGCAAAGCCAATGCCGCGGACCTATGTTTGGCCCTACCAGATGCACGGCTCGATCGGCCCGTCCTGCGCGGTCGCGGACTATCAGGACGGCGCCATCCGGGTGTGGTCCGGCACGCAAAACCCGCACATCCTGCGCGGCGATCTCGCATTGCTGATCGAACGGCAGGAAGCCGAGATCGACGTGATCCGGATGGAGGCCGCCGGCTGCTACGGCCGCAACTGCGCCGACGATGTCTCGGCGGACGCGCTATTGCTGTCGCGTGCCGTCGGCCGCCCCGTTCGCGTGCAGTTGACACGCGAGCAGGAGCACGCGTGGGAGCCGAAGGGTACCGCGCAACTGATGGACGTCAATGGCGGGCTGAACGCCGACGGCAGCGTCGCCGGCTATGATTTTGCCACGCGCTATCCGTCCAATGGCGCGCCGACGCTGGCGCTGCTGCTCACCGGCCGCATCCCGCCGGAGCCCGCCGTGTCCGAGATGGGCGACCGCACCGCGATCCCGCCTTACGATTACGACCACATGCGCGTGGTGGCGAACGACATGCCTCCGATCGTGCGCGCGTCCTGGTTTCGCGGCGTCTCGGCGCTGCCAAACACCTTTGCGCATGAATCCTACATCGATGAACTCGCAACCGAAGCCGGCGTCGACCCGATCGAATATCGCCTGCGGTATTTGAAGGACCAACGCGCCGTCGATCTCGTTAACGCGGTCGCCGAACGCGCCGGCTGGAAACCGCGGCCGGTACGGCAGGAGCCGGAAGCCGAAGGCGATGTCGTCCGCGGACGCGGCTTTGCCTATGCGCTCTATGTGCACAGCAAGTTTCCCGGCTACGGCGCCGCGTGGTCGGCCTGGATCGCCGACGTCGCCGTCAACAAGGTGACCGGCGATGTCAGCGTGACCCGCGTGGTCGCGGGCCAGGATTCCGGGTTGGTGATCAATCCGGACGGCGTGCGCCATCAGATCCACGGCAACGTCATCCAGTCGACCAGCCGCGTACTGATGGAGGAAGTATCGTTTGACCGCACTTCGGTGACGGCCCGCGAATGGGGCGCCTACCCCATCATCAAATTCCCCGACGTCCCGAAGATCGACGTGCTGATGCTGCCGCGGCAGGACCAACCGCCGCTCGGCGTCGGTGAGTCCGCCTCGGTGCCGAGCGCGGCTGCGATCGCCAACGCGATCTTCGATGCGACCGGCGTCCGCTTCCGCGAACTGCCATTCACGCCGGAACGCATCTTGATGGGACTGCGTGGCGAGGAACCGGCGACACCGATCGCGCTGCCCTCGCCGGCGCCCGCGACTCCCTCCGATAAATGGCAAAATCCTTTTGCAGGACGGCGCGGCGCCCTCGCCGGCTTCGCAGCACTCTGCGCGGCCGTGGTCGGCATCGGCGCCGCCGTACTGCCGTGGCGCGCGATCGCGCCGATCGCGCGTCCCGACCCATCGGTCTATTCCGCCGCGACGATTGCCCGCGGCCAGCAGCTCGCTGCGCTCGGCGATTGCGCGGTGTGTCACACCTCGGCGAACGGCATCCTCAATGCCGGCGGCCGGCCGCTCGAAACGCCGTTCGGCACCATCCACTCGACCAACATTACGCCCGATGTTGAGACGGGCATCGGCGCGTGGTCCTACCCCGCCTTCGAACGCGCCATGCGCGAAGGCATCCACCGCGATGGCCGGTATCTCTATCCGGCCTTTCCCTACACGCATTTCGCCAAAACAACCGACGCCGACCTGCAGGCGCTCTACGCCTATCTGATGGCGCAGGCGCCGGTGCGCGCCGAGACGCCAGACAATGCGCTCGCCTTCCCACTCAATCTGCGGCCGCTGATGGCGGGATGGAATGCGCTGTTCCATCAGCCTGAGGTGTTCCGGGCTGACGTGACAAAATCGGAGCTGTGGAATCGCGGCGCCTATCTGGTGGAAGGCCTTGGTCATTGCAGCGCCTGCCATTCGCCGCGCAACGCGCTCGGCGCAGAGAAGCAAGGCGCCTACCTCGCCGGCGGTTTTGCGGAAGGCTGGGAAGCGCCCGCGCTGACCTCGCTGTCGCAAGCGCCGGTCCCCTGGAGTGAGGACGAGCTGTACGCCTACTTGCGGACCGGCGAATCCCGCTTTCATGGCGTCGCGGCCGGGCCGATGGCGCCGGTCGTGAAGGAGCTGGCCGCGCTGCCCGATCAGGATATCCGCGCCATGGCCGCCTATCTCGGCTCGTTCAACGACGAGGCCGTCGAGCAATCGGCCCATGAGACCCTCGCCGCCAGGCTCGAGGCCGCAACCAGTACCCGCGTTGGGGCGCCCTCAAGCTTCGGCGCCCGCCTGTACGAAGGGGCCTGCGCGGTCTGCCATGAGGTCGGCGGCGCGCCGCTGTTCGGCAGCCGGCCATCACTGGCGCTGAACAGCAATCTGCACGGCAGCCTGCCGGACAATCTGGTCCAGGTGATCCTTCATGGCATCGCAAAGCCCGCTTCGAGCCACCTCGGCTACATGCCGGCCTTCAAGGACAGCCTGACCGACGGCCAGGTTGCCGAGCTGGCAGCGTACCTCCGGCGGCAATTTGCCCCGGATCGGCCGGCCTGGACCAATATTGAGGCCACCGTCGGCCGTATCCGGCGGGAAATCCCCCGTTGAGCTGGTATGCCGGGGGCAAAACCCACTGGTTGGGCGGCTCCCGGCACGGTAGAGTTCCAGGCATGGCAGTTACCGACATCGCATCCCGGACGTACAACCATGGCTGGCGGCTCGACCCGATCGTGCGCAGCCTGCTCGATACCGACTTTTACAAGCTGCTGATGCAGCAGATGATCCGGGAATTCTATCCGGATCAGCGGGTCACCTTTTCGGTGATCAATCGCAGCAAGCATGTCCGGCTCGCCGAGATCATCGACGAGGGCGAGCTGCGTGCCCAGCTCGACCACGCCCGCAGCATCCGTTTCACCAAGAAGGAGCTGATCTGGCTCGCCGGCAACACGTTCTATGGCAAGACCCAGATGTTCTCGCCGGAGTTCATCAACTGGCTTTCGACCTTCCGCCTGCCCGAATATGAATTGAACAAGGTGGACGGCCAGTATGAGCTGCATTTCCATGGGCCGTGGAGCCACACCACGATGTGGGAAATCCCGGCACTTGCGATCCTGAACGAGCTGCGCTCGCGTGCGGCGATGAAGGGGCTGGGCCGCTTCGCGCTCGACGTGCTCTATGCCCGCGCCAAGGCAAAGCTCTGGTCCAAGGTCGAGCGGCTGCGCGGATTGCCGCGCCTGCGGCTTTCCGACTTTGGCACCCGCCGCCGCCACGGTTTCCTCTGGCAGCGCTGGTGCGTCGAGGCGGTCAAGGAAGGCCTCGGCCCGTCCTTTACCGGCACCTCGAACGTGCTGCTGGCGATGGACAACGACCTCGAAGCGATCGGCACCAACGCGCATGAACTGCCGATGGTCGCTGCTGCCCTGGCGAATTCCGACGAAGAACTGCGCTGGGCGCCCTACCGCATCCTCGACCAGTGGCGCCATACCTATGGCGGCAACCTGTTGATCGCCTTGCCCGATGCTTTCGGCACAAAGTCGTTTCTGCGCGACGCGCCGGAATGGGTCGCGGACTGGACCGGCTTTCGTCCCGACAGCGCGCCGCCGATCACCGCCGGCGAAGACATCATCAAATGGTGGAAGCAGAAGGGTCGAGATCCCAAGCAAAAGCTTCTGGTATTCTCCGACGGCATGGACGTCGGCTCGATCGAGGAAACCTATCGCCACTTTGCCGGCCGCGTCCGCATCAGCTTTGGCTGGGGTACCAACCTCACCAATGATTTCGTCGGCTGCGCGCCGGACGGATCGGCCGATCTCGACCCGATCTCGATCGTCTGCAAGGTGACCTCGGTGGACGGCAAGCCGGCCGTGAAGTTGTCGGACAATCCGGAAAAGGCCACGGGCATCCCGTCCGAAGTCGAGCGTTACCTGCGCGTGTTCGGCAATGCCGGCCGCGTTCGCACCGCCGTGCACGTCTAGGTCAAAGCGCGCACTCACTCAGACTACTCACCAAAGAGTTCAGCATGCCAGCACCCAAGCCGCCTGCTTTTGAAACCCTGAGCCTGCATGCCGGCCAGCGCCCCGATCCGGTAACGGGCGCCCGCGCCGTACCGATCTACCAGACCACCTCCTACGTATTTCAGGATTCCGACCACGCGGCGGCCTTGTTCAATCTTGAGCGGGCCGGCCATATCTACACGCGGATATCGAATCCAACGACCGCCGTGCTGGAGGAGCGGATCGCCGCGCTGGAAGCGGGCGTCGGCGCGATCTGCACGGCAAGCGGCATGGCCGCGATGCATCTGGCGATCGCAACCCTCCTCAACGCCGGCGATCATATCGTCGCCTCCGCCTCGCTCTATGGGGGCACCATCAACCTGCTCACGCACACGCTGCCGCGCTTCGGCATCACGACGACGTTCGTCAAGCCGCGCGCCCTGGACGAATTCCGCGCGGCGATCAAGCCGAACACGCGGCTCGTGATCGGCGAGACCATTGGCAATCCCGGCCTCGAAGTGCTGGATATTCCGGCGGTCGCGCAAATCGCGCATGACGCCAGGATTCCGCTGCTGATCGACAACACCTTTGCGACGCCGTTCCTCAGCCGGCCGATCGAGCTCGGCGCCGATATGGTGATGAACTCCGCGACCAAATGGCTCGGCGGCCACGGCATCGCGATCGGCGGCGTGATCGTCGACGGCGGAAGGTTCGACTGGCACGCTTCCGGCAAATTTCCTGTGCTGACCGAACCCTATGCCGGCTATCACGGCATTATCTTCGACGAGCAATTCGGACAGGCCGCCTTCATCATGCGCGCCCGCACCGAGGGCCTGCGCGATTTCGGCGCCTGCCTGTCGCCGACCAACGCCTTCCAGCTTTTGCAGGGCATCGAGACGCTGGGCGTGCGCATGGAACGGCACATGACCAATACGCTCGCGGTGCTCGAATTTTTGGCCGCCAACAAGGCGGTCGACTGGGTTCTGCATCCCGCGCTGGAAAATCACCCCGACCACGAGCTGGCAAAGCGGCTGCTGCCGCGCGGCGCCGGCTCGATCGTCAGTTTTGGTATCAAGGGCGGCCGCCCCGCCGGCAAAAAATTCATCGAGACGCTGCGCATGATCAGCCACCTCGCCAATGTCGGGGATGCCAAGACCCTGGTTATTCACCCCGCCAGTACCACCCATCAGCAGATGGATGCCGCCCAACTCAAGGCGGCCGGCATCGGCGAGGAGCTGGTGCGGCTGTCGGTCGGCATCGAGGCGGCGGCTGATATCATCGACGATCTCGGTCAGGCGCTCCGCGCGTCGCAGAGGGCTTGAACCATGCAGCTTTCCGTCAATGGTGTTGATACCTTCGTGGCCACCGGCGGCCGTCCCTTCGATCCCTCGCTGCCCGCGGTGGTGATGCTGCACGGCGCAGGCTTCGATCATTCGACCTGGGCATTGCACAGCCGCTGGTTCGCTCATCACGGCTATTCGGTGCTGGCGCCGGACCTGCCCGGTCATGGCCGCTCGCCCGGCAAGCCGCTGCCGACCATCGCCGGCATGGCCGACTGGACCGCCGCGCTGCTCGACGCGGCCGGCGCGCCGAAGGCAAAGCTGGTGGGCCATTCCATGGGGTCGCTGATCGCGCTCGAGACCGCCGCGCGGCATCCCGACAAGGTTTCGGGCCTGAGCCTGATCGGCACCGCGGCGACGATGACCGTCGGGCCCGATCTGCTCAAGGCCGCCGAGGCCAACGATCCCGACGCGATCGATATGGTCTCGATCTGGGGCCTCGGGTTCAAGGCCGAATTGGGCGGCAGCCTCGCGCCGGGACTGTGGATGCACCAGGGCGCGCAGCGTGTGCTGCAGCAGACGCGGCCGGGCGTGCTGTTCAACGATCTCAACGCCTGCAACGCCTACCAGAACGCGCTGGCCGCGGCGGCGCAGGTCAAGGTGCCCACGACGTTCATCCTCGGCGAGCGCGACATGATGACCCCGGCGAAGGCCGGCAAGACGCTCGCCGCTGCCACGCCGAATGCCCGCACCGTGGTTCTGCCGGGTGCGGGACACATGATGATGGTCGAGCAGCCCGACGAATTGCTGGCGGCGCTGCGACAATAACTACTGCCGCGCCGCCGGCTTGCGTTCGACCGGATGGATGTCGATCTCGCGCAGGCGGCCCATCCGCAGCACATCCATCTTGAGCTTCCGGTCGATCCGGTCGCGATCGAGCGCGCGGATCAGATCGTCGACGCCCTTGATCTCGACGCCGTCGAGCCTGATCACGACGTCGCCGGGCAGCAAGCCTGCCTTCGCCGCCGGGCTGTCCGGCTCGATCTGCGCCAGCAGCGCGCCCATCGTGTTGTCGACGCCGGCGACCACCGCATGTCGCCGCGGGACCGGCGCGGTCTGTCCGGATACGCCGATATAGGCGCGGCGGACATAGCCGTGACGGATGATCTCCGACAGCACGAACTGCGCGGTGTTGCTGGCGACCGCAAAGCAGATGCCCTGCGCGCCGTTGATGATGGCGGTGTTGATGCCGATCACCTCGGCCGACGACGACACCAGCGGCCCGCCGGAATTGCCGGGATTGAGCGCGGCATCGGTCTGGATCACGTCCTCGATGGTCCGCCCGCTGACCGAGCGGATCGATCGTCCGAGCGCCGAGACCACGCCGGCGGTCACCGTCGATTCGAAGCCGAGCGGATTGCCGATCGCGACCACGAGCTGGCCGCGGCGAAGGCTTTTCGAGTTGCCGAGCGAGGCATAGCGCAGATCGCGCGCGCCATCTGCCCGCAGCAAAGCGAGATCGGTGTCAGGATCGACGCCAAGCACGCGCGCGTCGGTGACGACGCCCTCGATGTCGCGGAGCCGGATCTCTTTCGACGAGCCGACGACGTGGCTGTTGGTCAGCACCAGTCCATCAGGCGAAATCACGATGCCGGAGCCAAGCCCGCCGCGCTCGCGCGCGTTGCGCACTTTCGGCCCGGTTTCGACGCGGACGACGGCCGGGCCGACGCGTTCGGTCACGCCGATCACAGCGTTGGAATAGGCGTCCAGCAGGGCCTGGTCGTTAACAGGAGCGTGTTCAGTCGTTTGCGATGACGGGCTGCCATCGGCGATTTCATTGGCAAGATCCAACATGGCGGTATTCCTTTGGGCCACTCAGATGGTGGCCGGGTTCCCGCCGTGCAAGTGCCCCGGCAGACGCGCAGACCTGCCCTGTTGGCTAGGGCGCCCGCCGCAACGACGGCGGCCGCGCCTTGACGGGATCGAGCAACGACCAGTCGCCCTGCTCCAGCGTATAGCCTTTAGGAAACGGCGCGCGCAGCTCATGGCCCAGCGAGCGCAAGACGCGGTCGTCGCGGTAGTAGCATTGCAGCACGACGCGGACGAGCGCCGCCGCCGCCGCCCCGCCGGTGGCGCGGAATTCCCCGGCAACCGCGTCGCGTTTTTCAGAATCGAGTTCAGCCAGCGGCTTGCCGGCAAGGCGCGCCAGATGATCGAGCGCCGCGCGCACCATCCCGGTATCGCGGCCGAGCGTCGCCAGGATATCGGCCTGGATGTCCGCATCGTCGGCGCCGGGAACGTTGTATTCTTCGCTCTCGGGGATGATCATCGCCGCGACGGTGCGGAGATCGTCGCGCTGACCTTGTGTGAGTGTCTCGGCTGGCATCACGTCCTCAGTCAAACAGATTGGCAAGGCGGCTCTTCATCTGGTCGGCGATGTAGAGCGCGATGGCTTGAATGGTGGAGGTCGGATTGACGCCGCCCGAGGTGACGAAAACGCTGCCGTCGACGATGAACAGGTTTTTCACGTCGTGCGAGCGGCCCCATTCGTTCACCACCGAACGCTCCGGGTTGGTGCCCATGCGCGCGGTGCCGAGCAGATGCCAGCCGCCAAAGGGAATCGGGCAATTCACGCAGATGTCGGACGCGCCGGCAGCGGCAAGAATCTCCTTGCCGCGCGCAAGGCCGTGCTCGAGCATCTTTGCGGAGTTTTCGCTGATGGTGTAGTCGACCCGCGGTGCCGGAATGCCATGGCTGTCCTTGAGCACGGGGTCGAGCGTGACGCGGTTATGCTCCTCCGGCAGATCCTCGCAGATCGCCGACACCGCCAGACGGTGGCCGTTGAGCTTGCGAAACACGCGATGATGATCCCCGCCCCATGGCAAAATGCCCTTGGCCTCGCTCATCACGGCCTCGAACACCGGCCCCGCGCCGCGCCCGAACTGGATGGCATAGCCGCGCACAAAGCCGCGCGACGGATCGGTGTCGTAAAACTCCTTGCTCCACAGGCAGGTCGGCGGCGCACGATTGCTGTCGGTCGGTTCTTCCACAAAACCGTAGGCCTGCGCGTAGGGATGGAACATCAGGTTCTTGCCGACCAGCCCGGAGGAATTGGCGAGGCCATTGGGAAAGCGACCGGA
The DNA here is from genome assembly GCA_963786115.1 of uncultured Alphaproteobacteria bacterium. Classification (GTDB taxonomy): domain Bacteria; phylum Pseudomonadota; class Alphaproteobacteria; order Rhizobiales; family Xanthobacteraceae; genus Bradyrhizobium. The sequence continues at coordinate 233,568 of CAWAYC010000016.1, read as the reverse complement.
GACCGAGTTCAACAACAGCCGCGGCGTGCCGATGCCGTTGCAGGCGATGATCACCACTTCGGCGGTCTGAAACTGCTCGACGCCGTCCTTGTCGTAATAGACAACGCCGGAGGCCATGCCGTGCTCGTTGGTGGTGATTTCGCGCACCCGGCAATGCGTGCGCAATTCGACGCCGGCGCGCAGCGCCAGCGGCCAATAGGTGATGTCGGTGCTCGCCTTGGCACCTTGCGCGCAGGCCGGCGTACAATGGCCGAGGTTGATGCAGCGCGCGCGTCCCTCATAGTCCATCGTCGCCACCGTCGTATCCGACGGCCACCAGTGCCAGCCGAGCTTGTTCATGGCCTTGGCGAGGATCGTCCCGGAACGGCCGAGCGGTTGCGGCGGCATCGGCGGCTCGGTCGGCGGGGAGAGCGGATCGCCTGACAACCCTGATACACCCATCATGCGGTCGTTCTCGGCAAAGAACGGCACCAGCGCGTCGTAATCGATCGGCCAGTCGTCGGCAACGCCGTCGAGCGTCCTGACGCGAAAATCGGACGGATGCAGCCGCGGCCAATGCGCGGTGTACATCACGGTCGAGCCGCCGACGCCGTTGAAATTCACCACCTTGATCGGCGAATTGTCGTCGTTGATGGGATAGTCCTCGGGCCGCGCGCGGATGTTGGGGCTCGGCGAATAGTCGCCATAGAAGCGCGCTTCCCAGTCGCGGCCCGTGCTCGGATATTGGGCCGGATTCATCCAGCCGCCCTGGTCGAGGCAGAGGATGTGCATCCTGGTATCGGCCAGGCTCCAGGCCACCGCCGCGCCGGACGCCCCGGCGCCGATGATCAGGACGTCAACGGGATCGTGCTTGTTCATTCTTGGTCCTTGAGTGTTTCTTCATCCGTCACTGCTTCCGCCGTCATTGCGAGGAGCGTCGCGACGAAGCAATCCATACTTGCTCCGCGGCCCGATGGATTGCTTCGCTTCGCTCGCAATGACGGGGAGAGAGCTTTCGGATATCCTCATATCAGCGAATCGTAGAGATCGTTCCACTCGGGGTTCAGCGCTTCGATCAACGCCAGCTTCTTGGAGCGGCTGCCAGCCTTGATTTGCTTCTCCCGGGTGATCGCCTCGATCATGGTCTCATGCACTTCATGCCAGACCAACATCTTGCAGCCATACTTGGCCGAGAAGCCCTTCATCAGCCCTTCGCGGTGCTCGAAAGCTCGCTTTGGCAGGTTGGCCGTTACACCCGTGTAAAGCGTTCCGTGGCGTTTGCTAGCCATGATGTAGACGCATGGTTGCTTCATCGACCGTTCCTCGAAGCTTTTGTTCCGTCATTGCGAGCCAACGGGTCGCGCGAATGCGCGCCCGATGACAGGCTCCGCGAAGCAATCCATCGTACCGCAAGCGGAGGAATGGATTGCTTCGTCGCTTCGCTCCTCGCAATGACGGGGATGTGCAAGTGGCGACAAGGATTGCTTCGCGGAGCCTGTCATCGGGCGCGCATTCGCGCGACCCGTTGGCTCGCAATGACGACGGTCCGCTCAACTCACTATTCTCACCGGCAGCGAACGGATGCCGCGAATGAAATTCGAATAGAGCCGCTGCGGCGGGCCTATGATCTCGAAACGAAGATCTCGTTGCAAGACTTCCTCCCAGAGAATGCGGATTTGTTGCTCGGCGAGCCGGTCGCCGACGCAGCGATGGATGCCGGCGCCGAAAGCGAGATGCTGCCGCGGCCTGGCGCGGTCGATGATGAACTCGTCGGCACGTTCGATCTTGTCTTCGTCGCGGTTGCCGGAGATGTACCACATCACGACCTTGTCACCTTTTGCGATTCGACGGCCTGCAAGCTCGACGTCGTTGCGCGCGGTGCGGCGCATGTGCAAAACCGGCGTTTGATAACGGATAGTCTCCGAGACAAGATTCGGGATCAGCTCGCGCTTCGCGCGCACCAGTTCGAACTGCTCGGGATTCTCGACCAGCGCCATCAATCCGCCGGTCATGGAGTTGCGCGTGGTATCGTTGCCACCGACGATCAGGAGCGCGATCGTGCCGATGAATTCGCGCGGCTGCAGGTGGCGCGTCGCCTCGGAATGCGCCAGCATCGAGATCAGGTCGAAGGCCGGCGGCGCTTCCGCGCGCGCATCCCACAGTTTGCGAAAATATTCCGCCATTTTCGTCAATTCGGCAAAGCGCTCGGCGTCCGAATGCACGACCGCGTCGGGCGAATGGACATTGGCGATCGCAACATCCGACCACCAGGTCAGCTGCATGCGATCCTCCCACGGAAAATCGAACAGGGTCGTCAGCATCATGTTGGTGAGATCGGTGGAGACGCGCTCCGCCCAGTCGAACGTCTCGTGGCGCGGCAACGCGTCCAGTACGTCGGACGTCCGTTTACGAATCAGCGCTTCGAAATTGGCCAGGTTTGACGGCGCCACGATCGGAGCCACGGTGCGGCGGTGTGCGGTGTGGCCGGGCGGGTCCATCCGGATGAAATTGGGGGTTTCCTCCCCCTTGCGCTGATCTGCCACCTGGATACCGCCGAGCTCCGAGCTCGACGAGTAGTTCGCGTGATCGAGTTCGACGGCAAAGATGTCCTCGTAGCGCGTCACCGACCAGTAGGGACCGAACGCCGAGGCCTCGCAATAATGCACCGGATCGTCGCGCCGAAGCTGGGCAAACAGCGGTCGCCAGGTGTCATCCTGATAAAGTCGGGGATCGCTGACGTCGATCGAAGTGAGTTTGCGCTGCTGCGCCTGGTCCATCGTTCCGCTCCCCTATGCCGTCGCCGCTTGATGGGCGATCTCGTCCGCAACGATAGGGGCAGATGCCGTCGCGAGTAAAGCCGACCGGGGCTGGCCGACGGCCAAACCTGCAACCCTGCCACGCGTGGATACGGGGTTTGTTCGAGGACGCGGGACGGGATAGCTTTGCTTAAAGACCAGAGCCCGGGGGAAAGCAAATTCTCGATTACGATGCCATCATCATTGGCGCGGGCATGTCCGGCCTCTACCAGCTCCACCGGTTGCGCGAGCTGGGAATGCGGGTGCGGGTGTTCGAGGCCGGGACCGATGTCGGCGGCACCTGGTTCTGGAACCGCTACCCCGGCGCACGTTTCGATTCCGAGAGCTATTCCTACGGCTATTCCTTCTCGAAGGAGTTGCTGGATGAATGGGAATGGTCCGAGCACTTTGCCGGCCAGCCGGAAACGTTGCGCTATCTCAATCACGTCGCCGACAAATTCGATCTGCGCCGCGATATCGCCTTCAAAAGCCGGGTTACCGCCGCCCACTACGTCGAGGAAACGCGGAGCTGGACCGTCGCGCTCGAGGACGGGGGGACCGTTAGCGCCCGCTTCCTGATCACCGCGATCGGCCCGCTCTCGACCCCCACCCTGCCGCGCATCGAAGGACGCCAGTCGTTTACGGGCCGGTCCTTCCATACGGCGCGTTGGCCGCAACAGGCGGTGGATTTTAGAGGCAAGCGGGTTGCCGTGATCGGCACCGGCGCCACCGGTGTTCAGACCATCCAGACCATCGCCGGCGAGGTCGGGCATCTCACCGTATTCCAGCGTACGCCGAACTGGTGCGCGCCGCTGCATAACGGCAAGATCGACGCCGAGACGCAGAAGAAGATCAAGGCCGGCTATCCTGAAATGTTCGCCCGATGTCAGGAGACCTTTGCCTGCTTCCTGCATACGCCGGATGCGCGCGGCGCCTTCGAGGTCACCGACGAAGAGCGCGAGGCATTTTATGAAAAACTCTACGCCGAGCGCGGCTTCGGCATCTGGCAGGGCAATTTCCGCGACATCCTGACCGACCGCAGGGCGAACGCCACGATCAGCGATTTCGTGGCCAGAAAAATCCGCCTGCGCGTGAAGAACCAGGCGGTCGCGGAAAAGCTGATACCGAAAAACCACGGCTTCGGTACCCGCCGGCTGCCGCTCGAGACCTTCTATTACGAGGTCTATAACCAGGACAACGTCGAGCTGGTCGACATCACGGAAACGCCGATCGAGCGGATCACGCCGCATGGCATCAAGACCAGCGCCCGGGAGTACGCGTTCGACATCATCGTTTATGCGACCGGCTTCGATGCCATCACCGGCAGTTTTGACAGGATCGATTTTCGCGGGGTGGACGGCGCACGGCTGAAAGAGAAGTGGAGAAGCGGGCCGGAAACCTATCTCGGCCTCATGGTCGACGGCTTCCCCAACATGATGATGCTGATGGGGCCGCATACCGCGCTCGGCAACATTCCACGCAGCATCGAGTACAGCGTCGACTGGGTCACCGGCCTGATCCGCTTCGCGCGGGAGAACAACCTGACGCGGCTCGAGGCGACCACTGCGGGCGTCAGGACCTGGACCGAACACGTCAGGGCGCTCGGGGTTGGCCTGCTTTCCAACGAGGTCAATTCCTGGATGACCGGCATCAATTCGAACGTCGACGGCAAGCAGACCCGCATCGTCGCCCGCTACAGCGGCAGCGCTCCCGCCTACCGCGCCCGATGCGACGAAGTGGCCGCGAAGGGGTATGACGAATTGATGCTGGGGTAGATGTGGCAACGTCCCGGGGAACGCCGGGACGACGGTGAGGTTGCGAGCTTGCCAAGCTCTCACTGATTCAATTTCCAGCAGGTCTCTCCTCGACGTCGTCCTGGCGAAAGCCACGAGCCATAACCACCGGCTTCTGTTGTCGAAAGAAAGCCGTCGACCAGCACGCCGAAACAATTGCCGCCGCGGCGCATGGGTCCCGGATCTGCGCTCGCCCTGCTCGCTTGTCCGGGACGACGGAGATGGAGTCGTGCGCGCTGCCATTCCCAATTCAACTTTCATACTCCCCACTCTCACTTGTCTTCGCCCGGCTTGACCGGGCGATCCAGTATTCCAGAGACAGCAGTGCTTGAGCCGAGACGCCGCGGCGTACTGGATGCCCCGCATTCGCGGGGCATGACAGTGGAGAACGACGCACGTTCGCATTCTCGCGGCACAATCGCCCGAGCTTTGCAGGAACATCCTCCTTCCCTCGAAACGGAGGGAGCAGGGAATGCCGGGTGCACGCTGCACCCGCGGTCTCGTGTGCAAGATGCACAAAGAAATGCGCACACGAGCATACAGGTTCAGCGGAGGCAGTCCGGCATTCCCTGCGCAATGGCTTTACGGCTTATGCCGCGCTCTCCCCGGCGACGAATTCGTCTTGTCACCGTCGCTGCCGGCTTGATGGCTAAAACGATCCGGTTGGATCACATCAGCCACCGGCAGCTTGGCACCAGCAACGGGTGTCGGGACCACACGGTTTTGCCGTACGCAGATAGCGCCGTTCGTCCTGCGCGCCGTAAACCGCTCACGAGTTTGACCTCGCCCCGCGATCACCTTGCGCGCCGACGCTGCCGCGTCCACCGCATCCCCTCCCGCGTTCGTGACGATCGCGATACGCCCCTCTTGCCGGGAAAGGACGGGGCGAGCTGGTAGAACTGATTTGCCCGACAGGTTAAGCGAAATATTTTTTCAGAAGGGGCTAGACAGGTCTTTGTCACGACGACTGATTTGCCCGTCGGGTGCAGGCGTAGGGTGGGCAAAGGCGCTCTTGCGCCGTGCCCACCATCCAACGCTCGGCTCGCGATGGTGGGCACGCGGAGCCTGTCATCGGGCGCGCGTTCGCGCGACCCGTTGGCTTTGCCCACCCTACAAATTCTCGGCTACCACGCATCGATGCACGGCCGCTTGCGGTGGCTGCGCGGCTCGGGCTTCGGCACTGACCGCAGGCCGGACATGATCCAGCGGCGGGTGTCCGCGGGGTCGATGACTTCGTCGATCTCGAGCACCGAGGCGATCGAGACCGCCTTGCCGTTGGCATAGAGCTCGGCGACCTTGGCCTGATAGTATTTCTCGCGCTCGACGGGGTCGGCGATCGCTTCCATCTCCTTGCGGAAGCCGAGCCGCACATAGCCTTCCAGGCCCATGCCGCCAAATTCGCCGGTCGGCCACGCCACGGTGAAGAACGACGCATGAAAGCCGCCGCCGATCATGGATTGCGCGCCAAGGCCGTACCCCTTGCGCAGCACGATGCCGAACAGCGGCACGGTGATGCTCGCGCCCGTCACAAACATGCGCGCGACGTGGCGTACGATCGCGGTCTTTTCAGCCTCGGGGCCGACCATGAAGCCCGGCGTATCGCACAGCGACACGATCGGGATATCGAACGCGTCGCAGAGCTGCATGAAGCGCGCCGCCTTGTCGCCGGCCGGCGCGTCGATCGCGCCGCCGAGATGCTTCGGATTGTTGGCGATCAGGCCGAACGGCTTTCCTTCGATGCGGATGAAGGCAGTGATCATGCCGACGCCGAAATCCCTGCGGATTTCGAGCACCGAGCCTTCGTCGGCGAGGAGATCGATGACGGTGCGGATATCATAAACGCGGAGGCGGTTTTCGGGAATTGCCCGGCGCAGCAGGCGCTGGTCCGGCGCCTTCCAGTCCGCCAACGCGCCCTGGAAATAGGACAGGTATTTTTGCGCGGCTGATGTCGCCTCCGTCTCGTCCTCGACCAGGATATCGATTACGCCGTTCGGCGACTGGAACGACACCGGCCCGACATCGGCCGGATGATAGACGCCGAGGCCGCCGCCTTCGATCATCGCGGGGCCACCCATGCCGATCGAAGCGTTCCTTGTGGCGATGATGACGTCGCAGCAGCCGAGCATCGCCGCATTGCCGGCAAAGCAATAGCCGGAGACCACGCCGATAACAGGGACGAGGCCGGAGAGTTTTGCGAATTGCACGAAGGACGGCCCGTCCAGGCCTGTCATGCCGAGCCTGTCGGTGTCGCCCGGACGCCCACCGCCGCCTTCGGCGTAGAACACCAGCGGCAATCGCCACTGCTCCGTCAGGCTGAGCATACGGTCGATCTTCTTGTGATTCATGTGGCCTTGCGTGCCGGCGAGCACCGTATAGTCGTAGGCGATCACCATGCAGCGAGCAGCCTCGCTGCCGAACCGGTCCGCGTTCACGGTGGCTACGCCCGTGATCAGCCCGTCGGCCGGCGTGTTCTTGATGAGATCGTCGACCTTGCGCCGCCGGCGTTGCGCGGCAATCGCCAGCGAGCCGTATTCGACGAAGGAGCCTTCGTCGACGAGGTGAGCGACGTTCTCTCGGGTCGTCCGCTGATTGGTCTTGCGCCGCCGCTCGACCGAGGCCGGCCGGTTCTCGTCCAGCGTGATCGCGTGCCGCGCGATGACTTCGGCAAGGTCGGGACGGATATGATCGAGATCGATATCCGCCTCTTCAGCGACATCGTCGCCTTCGACCTCGGCCGGCTCGATAAACAGGATGGCTTCGCCGTGCATCAGGGTGGTCCCGGCGCTGCCGGCGATCTTCGTCACCCTGCCGCCATGCGGCGCGGTGACGAGATGCTCCATCTTCATGGATTCGAGCACCGCGATCTGCTGGCCCGGGCGGACAAGGTCGCCTTCGCCGACGTTGATCGCCACGATCGTGCCTTGCAGCGGCGCCGGTATGGCGATCGATCCCGCAGGAGCGATGGAGGGCTCGCCGAGTTCATAGGCGGCGGCCACATTTGCGGCCGCCCCGTTCGTATCAGGGTATAGCGTACCGGCCCATTCCTTCGCGGCCCCGACAAGCGCGGCGACGTGCGTGTCGATAAAGCCGGTGCTGATGCGGTTGGCCGCAAAATCCGGATGCGCCAGCACCGCTGACAGGAACGGGATGTTGGTGGCGACGCCGCCGATACGGAATTCGCGCAAAGCACGCGCGGCCTTCTGCACCACGTCGTTCCACTTCGCGCCGGGCGAATGCACGATGACTTTTGCGAGAAGGGAATCGTAGGCCGCGCTGGTCTTGTAGCCGGTGTAGCCAAACGTATCGACGCGAACGCCGGGGCCCGACGGCAGGTCGAACGCCGAGAGCGTGCCGCCGGTCGGCGTCGTGCCGCCCTTCTCGTCCATCACCTCCATGTTGACGCGAAGCTGCATCGCATAGCCGCGCGGCAACGGAATTTCGGCTTGCGACAGGCCGAGTTGCTCCAGCGTCGCGCCCGCTGCGACCGCGAGCTGCGATTTCACCACATCGACGCCGAGCACTTCCTCGGTGACGGTGTGCTCGACCTGCAGGCGCGGATTGGCTTCGATGAAGGCGAACGCTGCGTCGCTGCCTTTGGCTTCGTCGTCGACCAGGAATTCGAAGGTGCCGAGATTGTCATAGCGCGCCGCCACGGCGAGCTTTTTCGCGGCCTCGATGATCCGCGCACGCAGGCCCTCGCTAAGCGACGGGCTCGGCGCGACCTCGATGAGCTTCTGGTTGCGCCGCTGCACCGTGCATTCGCGCTCCCAGAGATGGCTTATCGCGCCGTGCCGGTCGCCGATGATCTGCACCTCGATATGGCGGGCTTTCCGGATCAGGCGTTCGACATAGACGTCGCCGGAGCCGAAGGCGGCCTTGGCCTCGGACTGGCAGCGCGCGTAGGCTTCTTCCAGCCTTGCCCCGTCATCGACGATGCGCATGCCGCGGCCACCGCCGCCTGCGATCGCCTTGATCATGACGGCGCCACCGGCGCCGAGCGAGGCGAAGAACGCTTTGGCCTCCTCACAGGTGGTCGCACCGCTGGTGCCGTCGATGATCGGCACGCCGCAGCTCTTCGCCAGCGCCTTGGCCTTTGCCTTGTCGCCGAACAGCTCCAGCGCTTCCGGGGAAGGACCAACGAAGACGATGCCGTCTTCCGCGCAGCGCCGCGCCAGAGCCGTGTTCTCGCTGAGAAAGCCGTAACCCGGATGCAGTGCGTCGCAGCCGGTCGCCCTGGCGGCGGCGATCACCGCCTCGATATCGAGATAGGCGCGCGCGCCCTGCCCGGGAATTTCATGGGCGGCGTCGGCGGCGCGGACGTGCAGCGACAGCGCGTCGTCGGCCGGATAGATCGCGACAGTGGCAAGGCCGTCTTCGCCGGCGGCCCGCGCGATACGAATGGCAATCTCGCCGCGGTTGGCGATCAGCAGTTTTTTAAAGGGCATAAGCGGTTCCGTTTAAACGCTAACCTGACGATGTTGAACTGAGTTGGCAGCGCCGAGGCCGTTCACCTCGCCCCGCTTGCGGGGAGAGGTCGAAGCCGGAGCGAAGCGCAGGCTTCGGGTGAGGGGGACTCTCCGCGAGCGAGTTTGTGGAGAGTTCCCCTCACCCGAAATTCGCGCTCTGCGCAAATTTCGACCTCTCCCCGCAAGCGGGGCGAGGTGAACAGAGGGTGTGCCGCTTCGAGGTATCATCCTCTATCGATCCTTCATGGTCGGATCGAGCACGATACGCAAGGACTCTCCGAGCGCGTTGAAGGCCAGCGAGACGACCAGGATGGCGAGGCCCGGCGCATACATCTGCTCCGGCGCGATCTCCATGTATTGGTAGGCGCGGGCCAGCATCGCGCCCCAACTCGGGTTCGGCGGCTGGATGCCGAGGCCGAGGAAGCTGAGGCTGGCTTCCGCCAGCAGCGCCGCAGCCAGCAGCAGCGTCACCTGCACGATCACCGGCTGCAGGGTGTTCGGCAAGACGTGCTTCCAGAGGATATGCCAGGTCGGCGCGCCGAAGCATCTGGAGGCATCGACGTAGAGTTCCTGCCGGACGATCAGGGTGCGGGCGCGGACGATCCTGGCGAGCGCCGGGAACATCACGATGCCGACCGCGATCATGCCGTTGGTCAAGCCAATGCCGAGCGCGCCGGTAACCGCAATCGCCAGCACGATCGCCGGGAAGGAAAGAAAGGTATCGATGATCCGGCTGATGATGTCGTCGGTCCAGCCGCCGAAAAAGCCGGCGATCAGGCCGACCGGCAAGCCGATGGCAACCGCCACGCTGACGGCCAGCACGCTGGCATAGACGGTTGCCGGCGCGCCGTAGATCAGGCGGCTGAAGATGTCGCGGCCGAGATCGTCGGTGCCGAGCAGATGCGCCGGCCCGGGCGGCGCCAGCATGTTGTTGATGTCCTGCGCGGTCGGCGCATAGGGCGCGATCCACGGCGCGCCGATCGCCACGATGACAAGCACCAGCAGGACGAGGATCGCCAGCGCCGCGCGCAAATCGCCGATGAGCCAGCGGAAGAAACGGCCCAGCCGGCCCGGTCTTGCGGGCGACGGCCGGTTGGCGAGCACGAGGTCCGTCATTGCTCGATCCTCGGATCGACGGCGGCGCACAAGAGGTCGGTGATCAGATTGATCGCGATCACGACGATCACCATGGTGAACACCACGCCCTGCACGATCGGGAAATCGCGCTGGATGGCGCCGCGCACGATCAGGCTGCCGAGGCCGGGAATGGCGAACACCGCCTCGATCACGACGGTCGCCGCCAGCATGCGGTTCACCAGCAGGCTGATGATGGTGAAGAGGTTGACCGCTACATTCTTCAGTCCGTGCTGCCAGAGGATGCGCGATTGCGACAGGCCCTTGGCGTGCAGCGTCCGCACATATTGCGACGACAGCACTTCCAGAAGCGAGCCGCGCAACTGCCGCGCCACCTCGGCCATGCCATAGGCTGCGATCGCAATGCCCGGCAGCAGAGCGTGCCGGATCGCTTCCAGAGGCGCCGCCGTGAACGATTTTGCGCCGGTCGCCGGCAGCCAGTTCAGCTTCAGCGAAATCTCGGCGACCAGGATCATCGCCAGCCAGAAGCCGGGGATCGCGACGCCGAGCGAGGCGATCGTACTGACTGATTTATCGACCCAGCCGTTTGGCTTGATCGCGGCGATCACGCCCATCGGGATCCCCGTCAGCAGCGCCAGCACCAGCGCGATCACCACGATTAGCAGCGTGTTGGGAAAGGCGCGACCGATCGACGTCGCGACCTCCTCGCCCGTCAGCAGCGATTGCGAGAGGTCGCCCTGCACGACCTTGCCCAGCCAGGCGCCGTATTGCACCAGGAAGGGACGGTCGAGGCCGTAGACCTTCCTGATCTCCGCGATGCGCGTGTCGGACGCGTTGTCGCCCGCCAGCGTCACGGCGATGTCGCCGGGAACGAGCTTCAGCAGCGCGAACACCATGAAGGTCGCGAGCACGATCACGGGCAGCGCCTGCAGCAGGCGGCTGCCGATGACTTTTGCCGGACTTCGTCGCGACATCGCCGCTCAGCTCTCCAGCCAGACGTCGTCGTATTTCGGCTTGCCCAGCAGGTTCGGCCTGTAGCCCTGCACCTTCTTGTTCATGGCGACCAGTTCGAACTGGAAGGCGAGCGGCGCAACGAGGGCGTTCTCCATGACAAGGCGCTGCACGGTCGCGAACGCCTTGCGGCGCACCTCGATATCCTCCGACGCCCGCGATTCCTTGATGGCGGCTTCCAGCTCCGGCGGCACCGGAGCCCGGCCACCATTGTAATAGGCGTCCTTGGTGAACATCAGCGAATAGGTCAGGCTCGGGTCGGGCCGCCCGGTCCAGGCCGCGAGCAGGCCCGAACCGCGCTTCTCGGTGCCGAAGAACGCGGCGGCGGCTTCCGCGATCGGCGCATTCGAGAACTTGACGTTCATGCCGGCCTTGCGGAACTGCTCGATCAGGATTTCCTCGCGCTGCACCGAATCCTGGTCGGAATAACCGACGAGATCGATGGTCGTCCCCTCCTTGAAACCGGCCTCGGCCAGCAGCTTGCGCGCCTTGTCGGGATCATGGGGATAGAGTTCAGCGACGGATTTGTCGTGGGCCCAGTGCGCCTTCGGCAGGTTCATGTAGGCGGGCTCGGCGAGGCCGGCGAGCGCCGCCTTGACGAAAGTCTCGCGGTCGATCGCGAAGTTGAAGGCCTGGCGCACCTTTACATTATCGAACGGCGGCTTGGCCCAGTTGAGGAATATCTGGAAGACATAGAGCGTCGGCCCATTGAATACCTTGATGCTGCTGGCGCGCTCGATGATCGCCTTCTGGCGCGGCGGCAATTGATAGATCAGGTCGTTCTGCCCCGCGGTGACCGAGCGCGCGCCGGTCGTCAGTTCAGGAATGATCGAGAACTCGATGCCGTCGGGATACGGACGATTGTCCTTCCAGTATTTCTCGTTGCGCTTGACGACGATCTTTTCGCCGTCCGCCCAGCTGACGAAGGCATAGGCGCCGGCGCCGACCGGCTTGCGCGCCACAGTGCCGCCCTCGGCCGTCACGCTGTCGGCGAGACCATCATCCCGGCGCGGTCGGAAAGAATGCCGGGCAACGCAGCGTCCGGCGTGCTCAATTTCAGCGTCACCTGCTGGGGACCGGTGACCTCGACCGACGCCATCGAAGCGAGGTCCGCCTTGATGTTGGACTTCTGGTCGCTCTTGTTGCGCGCCAGGTTGAACTTGACGGCCTCGGCATCGAGCGGCGTGCCGTCGTGAAAGGTGATGCCGGGCCGGATGTTGAGCACCAGCGTGGTCGGGTCGGAGAATTTCCAGCTCTCCGCGAGGCCGGGCTTCGGCTTCAGCGTCTCGAAATCCCATTCGGTCAGCGTGTCGTACATCGTGAACAAGTACGCGTGATCCGACCCCGCCCCGCCGGTCGCGGGATCCAGGCTCGACGGATTGGCCGGCGCCGAGATGCGCAAGGTTCCGCCGCGCTTCGGCGTCCCCTGCGCCTGCGCACGGCCGGCAAAACCGGCGGCGGCAAGAGCGCCTGTCGTCAGCGCAATGGCCTCGCGTCGCGTGAATTCCGTCATGGCATCTCCTCCGGCGTGTCTTGTCTTTAGTTCGGCGAAAAATTCGGGTGGCCGGCGAAATGGCAGGCAACCCAGTGATCGGGCCTGAGTTGGCGCCAGTCGGGCGTCTTCTCGGCGCAAAGGCCTTGCGCGTAGGGGCAGCGGGTGCGGAAGCGGCATCCCGAGGGCGGGTCGATCGGACTCGGAATTTCGCCCTGCAGCACGATGCGCTGGCCGGCACGCAGGTTTGAGGGCAGCGGCCGCGGCTCGGCCGACAGCAACGCCTGCGTATAGGGATGCAGCGGGCGCTCAGACACCTGCTCGGTCGGGCCCAACTCGACGAAGCGGCCGAGATACATCACCGCGACGCGCTCGCTGATGTGCGAGACCACGGCGAGATCGTGGGTGATGAAGACGTAGGTGAGGCCGAGGTCGCGTTGCAATTCGGCAAACAGATTGAGCACGTCGCCGCGAATGGACATATCCAGCGCCGCGACCACCTCATCGCACACGATCAGTTTCGGCTTGAGCGTCAGCGTTCGCGCGATCACCACACGCTGCTTCTGGCCGCCGGAAAGCTGGTGCGGGTAGCGCTCGCCGGCTTCCTGCGGCAGGCCGACGCGATCGAGCGCCTCCCTCGCCTGCTTCAGCCGCTCCGCCCTGGTGCCGGCGCGGGCAAGGTCCAGCGGCTCCAGCACGGAGGCGAGGATCGTCATGCGCGGATTCAGCGCGGCATTCGGGTCCTGGAAGATGATCTGGTAGTCGCGGCGGTGGCTCTGAAATTCGCTCCGCGGCAAGGCCAGTGGATCGATGCCATCGTGCAGAATGGCGCCCGCGCTCGGCTTCTGCAGAAACACCAATGCGCGGCCGATCGTGGTCTTGCCGGAGCCGGACTCGCCGATGATGCCAAACGTCTCGCCGCGGCGGACATCGAAATTAACGCCGTCGACCGCCTTCACGGTGGCATGGCGGTCGGAGGTCTGAAAGCGCACCTGGAGATCGCGCACCGAGATAATCGGCTCCTGCCCCATGTCCGTCGCGAGCGACATCATGGCGCCGACACCATGGCGGCGATCGGCGCCGTAGGCGCGTGCTGCAGGGCGCCGGGCAGTTCGAGCTCGTTGAAGCGCCAGCAGCGCACCTTGCGGCCACTGCCGGCATCAAGCAGCGCCTGCTCCTTGTCGCAGCCCTCCACCGCATGAGCGCAGCGCGCGCGGAAACGACAGCCATTCGGCATGTCCAGGAGCGAGGGCACCCGGCCCGGGATCGATGGCAACTTGCCGTGGCGCGGGCTCAAATGCGGCAGCGAGCGCAACAGGCCGGACGTATAGGGATGCAAGGGACGCACCAGCGCGTCGTCGACCGCGGCGTCCTCGATCACCTCGCCGGCATACATCGTGATCATCCGCGTGCACGTCTCGGCGACGACGCCGAGGTCGTGCGTGATCAGCATCAGCGCCGTGTTCGAGGTCGCGGAAAGGTCGCGCAGCAGTTCCAGGATCTGCGCCTGCACGGTGACGTCGAGCGCGGTGGTCGGCTCGTCGGCGATCAGGAGCTGCGGCCCGCAGATCAGCGCGGCTGCGATCATCACGCGCTGGCGCATGCCGCCGGAAAGCTGGTGCGGATAATCGTCGATGCGCCGCTCCGGCGAGGCGATGCCGACCCGGCGCAGCATGTCGAGCGTCTTCGCGCGCGCCTCTTCGCGGCTCGCGCCGGTGTGGACCCGCAGCGTCTCGGCGATCTGGTGGCCGACCGTGAAGACCGGATCGAGCGCGCTCATCGGCTCCTGAAAGATCATCGCAATGCGCCGGCCCCGGATCGCGCGCATTTGCTTCGCACTGCATTTGGCGAGATCGATGCCGTCGAAGCGGATCGAGCCGTCGAGGCCGGCGAAATTGTTCGGCAGTAGCCGCAGGATCGAAAGCCCGGTGATGGTCTTGCCGCAGCCGCTTTCGCCGACGATGCCGACGCGTTCGCCCGGCGCGATGTCGAAATCGATCTTGCGGGTCGCCTGCCAGATGCCGTGCGAGGTCTTGAAGCGGATGCCGAGGCCACGCACCGACATCAGCGGCGAGCCGCCGCCCTCCTCCGTGCGCTGCGCCGGTCCGGCCGCCGGCATCAGCCCGCCGCCCGCTTCTTGGCTTGCACGAGTTGTTCCTCCATCAGCATCTCGGTTCCGATGATGCCGTCGCGCGTCAGTTGTTCGAGCTCGGCATCCGACAGCCCCAGCATGCCGCCGAGTATTTCGCGGTTATGCTCGCCGAGCGTCGGCGGCTTGCTGCGGATCGGAAACGGAGTCTCGGTCTCGCGGAACGGCATCGACGGCTGCGGATGTTTTCCGATGAAGGCGCGATCGACCTCCTGGATGAAGCCGCGCGCATGCAATTGCGGATCGCTCAACAATTCGATCGGCAATCGCGCCACGCCGGCGGCAACGCCGGCCAGCTGCAGCTCGTTCATCGCCTGCTCGGGCTCCCGTGCGGACGTCCAGGCCGCGATCGCGGCCTCGATTTCGCTCTCGATCCGGCGCCGCCCGGCCGCGGTCGCCAGCGCCGCGTCCGCGGCCCAGTCGGCACGGCCGAGCAGTTTCGCGAGCTTCGGCCACATCGCATCATTGGAAACGGCGACCACGATCCAGTCGTCCGGTCCGGCACAGCGGAAGCAGCCATGCGGCACGAAATCCGGATGCCGATTGCCGTATTTCACGGGCGGCTTGCCGTCGACCGAATGGGCGATGATCCAGGGTGCGGCAAACGGTATCATGCATTCGATCTGCGCGAGATCGATGAACTGGCCCTTGCCGGTCAGCCTGGCGTGGATCAGCGCGGTCAGCACCGCCGCACAGCCATTCAAGCCGCCGACGGCATCGCCGAACGCGGTATGGCTCATGACAGGCGGGCCGTTCGCGTCGCCGACCACGGCTGGCAGGCCCGAGCCCTGCTCCAAAGTCGAGCCGTAGGCGCGGCAGTCCCGAAAAATGCTGCCGGCGCCGAACGCCGACATCGACATCACCACAAGCTTTGGATTGAGCTTGCTCAGAACGTCGTGGCCCAGGCCAAGTTTGGGCAATACTTCGACCGAATAGTTGTCGACCACGACATCGGCATCGGCCAGCAGACGTTTGGCCAGATCTATTCCCTGCGGCCGCGTCAGGTCGAGCGTGATGCCGCGCTTGTTGCGGTTCATGATGCAGTAACGCACCGACTTCTCGTACATCTGCTCGCTGACATAGGCCGCGCGGCGGTCGACACCGCGCCACCAGTCCGGATATTGCGTCGCCTCGATCTTGATGACGTCGGCGCCAAGATCGGCCAAGGTGCGCGTGCAGACCGGACCGGCCCAGCCCATCGAGAAATCGACCACGCGGATGCCTTCAAGCGGCAGCCGGTTCGCCCCGCGCGGCTCGGGCGAAGGCCGCACCTCCACTTCATCGGCATGGGCACTGCCGAGCAACCGCTCGCCGATCGCCGGTACCGCGGCGCTACGGCGGGGCGGCGTGCCGGTCAGTCGCTGCATCGAACCCGCGGTAAAGCCGGCCTCGTCGCCGATGGTGATCGGAATGATCGCCCGGCGCGCCTTCTTCTCCTCATCCGCAATGAGGTCGCCGATTTCAGGTACCGGCACGATCGGAATTTTTCGCCGCAAGCCTTCCGCAAACCATTCCTGCGCGGTGCGCTGCTTCAGTTTCGGAATAAACTTGGCTTCGATTTCTTCCATGTGCTGAAGACGGTCGACGCCGAGGAACAGCGAGGGATCGTCGCGCAGATCCAACAGGCCCAGCATCTCGCAGAACGCGCGCCATTGCGCAGGAGTCACCGTGGTGACGCCGAGCCAGCCCTGCCTGGTCTCGTAGATGCCGACCGGAAAGGTCGGCCAGAACCGGTTGACGCCGATTCGCCGCATGACGTCGCCGCGCGAAAACGACTCGAACATGATGTATTCGGTTACCGCGATGCTGGATTCGAAGATGCTCAGCGAACTCGCGCGGCCGCGTCCGTCCTGCATGCGGCTCAGCACCGAGGACGCCGCGGCGATGAAGCCCCATAGGCCTGCCAAGATGCCCGTCTGGAAATCCGGCGCATGCATCGGCGGTCCCTCGACCGGTCCAACGAGTTTTATCAGCCCGGTCAAGGCGCGGATGGTCGAGTCGGTCGCCGCGAAATTCGCGTAAGGACCTTCCTTGCCGAACCAGCTCGCCTCCACGTGGATGAGGCCGGGATGTTTCCGCTTGATCGCGGCGAGATCGAATGCCGGACAATCGGCCGCATCGACGTCGCGGCCGTCGAGCAAGACGTCGCAGCCTTCGATCAGCGTGGTCAGGCGCGATGTCGCGTCTGGATCTTTCCGATCGAGCGCGACGCTCGATTTGTTGAAATTGAGGAACGCGAACCACGCGCTCTGACCTTTCGGCGTCAACGGCGCCGTGCGGCGCAGCGGATCACCGTCCGGCGGCTCGACCTTCAGGACGTTCGCGCCGAAATCGGCGAACAAGCGCGCGCAGTAGCTCGTCGCAGCGGCGCTCCCGATCTCGACGATTCGCAGATGCGACAACGCGCCCATCTCGCTTCCTCACGACAAATATGCCAGCGCGGTATTCGCTGGCGCGGTTTCTTGTTGGCGAACATGAAACCTTGCTGAGGTGATGATGCAAGCGGAATTTTGTTCCACGCGACGGAATTCGAAAACTGCGCGGATCGCCCGTTTTTATCGGCAATCGAGTTGCGCTTCGAACCAGTTTTGCAGCGAAGCCGAAAGCGGCCCCCAGGCGCGCTGGAATGACGAGAATCGATTTGCGCTTGCGCGGTAGATTCCGCGCAACTCCTTCTCGATCGCCGGAAGATCGACGCCGGTGCAGCGACCACTCGCGACGATCAGCCGCCCATCGACAACCACATCTTGCAGCAGCGACGCGTTGCCCCGCGCAAATAGCAACGCGAGCGGATCGACGGGCAAGATCTGGTCGCGATCGAGCCGATCGAGATCGACAGTGACGAAGTCCGCGGGCGCTCCGGGCGCCAATTCTCCTGTTCCCGGCGCGCCGGTTGCGCGGCGGCCATTGCGAACGGCGAACCCAAGGAACTCGGCGCAGGTCCAGTTGCGCTTGAAACCGACGCCGCCGTGCATCATCTGCACCAGCCGCATCTCGCGCAGCACGTCGTCGTCCTCGTCGAGCGCCAATCCATCCACGCCCACCGCGATCGGACAGCCGCATTTGTGCGCGGCAGCGATCGGAGCGAGCCCGGAAGCAAGGTGCATGTTGGAACTGAAATTGGTGACGATGCGCGCACCCGACTCGGCGATCATGTCGAGTTCGTCGGGCCTGGCGTGGATGCAATGTGCCAGCGTCAGCCGCTCCGACAGGAAGCCGATATCGCGGAGATAGCGGACCATGCCTTGCGGGAAATTCGCATCCGCCCAGGCCCGCTGATAGACGGTCTCCAGCAGGTGCATGTGAACACGGCGGCCGGTCGACGCGGAGTTCTCGGCGACCGCTTCAAGTAACGGCTTCGAGCACCACTGCACGCCGGCGGGACCCAGTTGCACGTCGATCTTCGGACCTGATATCGCCGACGCGATCGCGTCCGTCAGTTCAATGTACGCCTTTGGCGACATCGGCGCGCGGACAAACAATTCCTCGATGGTCCTGCGGTCATCGCCGGGCAGGCTCGAGAGAACCGGCTCGCTATCGCCGTAGACGACCGGATTTTGGTCGCGCACAGCGATCGCGAACGCGATACGGATTCCGACGTCGGAAGCGGCGCGCGCGATTTGCTTCGCCTCCTCGACCAGCGGCATCGTTCCGCTGGGGCGGGTATAGTGCACCATCATCGCCGCGCAGCCGGCTTTCGCCGAGCGCGCCAGCGCGGACGCCGCGGTCAAATAAGGATCGACCGGCGTGCCCAGCGCGGACCGCAGGATCCAGCTCTCGAGCGGCATGCCCAGCGCGCCGAACGAGGACGCCGTTGGTCGCGCGTGATCGTGGGCATTGACGAAGGCTGGAAGGACGAAGGAGCGAGGCCCGGCCGCCGGACCCGCTTCTTCGGACATGGAGGTGATGACGCCGCCGTCGTGCCGCAGCACGACGTTGTCGCGTATGCCGCGGCCGGGACCACAGAACAGGCTGGCTGCCGTGACGTCTGTCGCCATGCCTGCGGTATACCGTCAGTTCGTAATGTAGGTCAATTCACGCTCGGCGCGCGGCGGCAGGAATTCGCGCGAGAAGATTTCCGAAGGCGCCGGCGCGCGGGCGAGCTGATAGCCTTCGACGATGATGCCGATAGCACGGGCCATGCGGTCGTCCTTGATGTCGCCGACGCCGATCTCCTTCATCTCGGGCGACACGATCAGCTTGTCGAAGGAATATTGCAGGCGGCGCTTTTCGACATCGACGTTGATCAGGTTGTCGTAGTTCAACGCGGCCTTCATGCCGGCATTCTGATCCTTCGCCACCGCGATCATGCCCTTGTTGATGGCCCGGACAAGGCCGGCGACGGCTTTCGGATTGGACGCGACCAATTTGCGCGAAACCATCACGCCGTTGGAATAGAGATCCATGCCGTAATCACCGAACGAGAACCACTTGTAGTCCTTGTCCGGGTCCTGGCGGTTCAGCACGAGGTTGAAATAGCTCGTGATGTTGAAGACCAGCGCCGCGTCGATGTCGCCCTTGATCAGCATCGGCTCCTGCAGGTTCGGCGCCATGTTGGAGATCTTGATCTTCTCACCATCCAGCTTGTTCTTCTGAACAAAGACCGGCAGCAGCCGCGTCGTCGGCGTACCCTGCGCGCCGCCCAGCGTATGCCCCTCGAAATCCTTGATGCTGTTGATGCCGCTGGTGTTCTTGGTCACGATCGCGAACGGCGGCTGATTCCAGACCATGTAGACCATGACAGGCGCGTCCTGCGGCTTGGTCGAGGCGTTCTGGATGATCGCGTTGACGTCGCCGAAGCCTGCATCA
This sequence comes from uncultured Alphaproteobacteria bacterium, assembly GCA_963786115.1. Lineage (GTDB taxonomy): Bacteria > Pseudomonadota > Alphaproteobacteria > Rhizobiales > Xanthobacteraceae > Bradyrhizobium. The sequence continues at coordinate 213,979 of CAWAYC010000016.1, read as the reverse complement.
TAGGCGCCGGACATGATGCGCGTCACCGTCGCGCCGGAGCCCTCACCCTGGTCGATCACGACGTTGAGGCCCTCTTCCTTGAAGTAGCCGTGGTCCTTGGCATAGAAGAACGCGGCGTCTGACCCCTGGGTCTTCCAGCCGAGCGTGAACTTGATCGTGGTTTCCTCGGCTGCGGCCGTGCCGGCGAACAAGGCTAATCCCAGGAGCGCTGCGCTTACTCTCTTTAACATCGTAATCTCCTCAACTCGGTTGGACGGCGGTCTATAAAATCGAGGTCACGTGGCGATCACGTCGTTCTTGCGCGTAGCCCAGCCCGTGACCTGCCCTTCGATCAGCGAGAACACGACGTAGAGCGCGACGCCGAGGCCGGCGAGCACGAACAAGCCTGCAAACACCAGCGGCACATTGAAATTGGAGGACGCGGTCATCATGACGTTGCCGATGCCGCGGTTCGACGCCACGGTTTCCGACAGCACCGCACCGACGAAGGCGTAGGAGATCGCGACCTTCAGCGAGGCGAAGAAGAACGGCATCGTCCGAGGCAGGCCGACATTCCAGAGGATGTCGAACTTGCTGGCGCCGAGCGCCTTCAGCACGTCTTCCATCTCGGGCTCGGTGGTCGCGAGCCCCGTCGCGATGTTGACGACAATCGGGAAGAAGCAGATCGACAGCGCCGTAAGCACCGCCGGCACCGTGCCGGAGCCGAACCAGAGCACGAAGATCGGTACGACGGCGACCTTCGGGATCGAGGAGAAGCCGACCAGCAGCGGATACGCGGTATCATAGGCCGTCTTCGAAACGCCGATCACGGCACCGAGCACGACGCCGAGGCCTACGCCGAGCACAAAGCCCAACATCGTGGTCGCCAGCGTCTGGATGATGTGCGGCCACAGGATCGGGAATTTTTCGAACAGGGTCGCAAATACCTGCGACGGGCGCGGCAGCACCAGGTCGGACATGCCCGTCATCAGGCAGAACAATTCCCAGGCGACGAAGAACAGGACGATCAGTGCCCCTGACCATGCCTTTTGACGGATATCGAGGTTGGACATGATCAGGCCGCTCCCTCTGCCGGCGCGCTCCGCGCATCCTCGATGAAGGCGCGGAGCTTTTGGTTCAGCGCCACGAAATCGGGTTCGAACGTCATCGCCACCGTGCGCGGCCGCTCGAAGGCGACGCGGCTGTCGTCGAGGATGCGGCCGGGCCGCGCACTCATCACGCAGATGCGGCTGGCGAGAAAGCCGGCCTCGCGCAGGTCGTGGGTTACCAGCAGCACGGTCGGCTTGTGCCGCATCCAGAGGTCCTGCAGGATCGACCACAGCTCCTCGCGCGTGAACTGGTCAAGCGCGCCAAAGGGCTCGTCGAGCAGCAGCATGCGTGGTTCATGGATCAGGGCGCGGCAGAGATTGGCGCGCTGGAGCATGCCGCCGGAAAGCTGCCACGGATACCGGCTGCCAAAGCCCTTCAGCCCAACCTGCTCCAATAGTGCGTTTGCCTTGTCGCGGAATTCGGTCTTGCGCAATTTCCGGAATTGGGAGCGGTACGGCTCGACGATTTTCAGCGGCAGCATGATGTTCCGCTCGATCGTCATCCAGGGCAGCATGGTCGGATTCTGAAAGGCCATGCCGACCCGCAGCGCCCGTGCCGCGACCTCACGGCCGCCGACGATCACGACGCCGGTGGTCGGCTGCACCAGGCCGCTCACCAGACGCAGGATGGTGGACTTGCCGCAGCCGGACGGCCCGACCAGTGCGACGAACTCGCCGTCGGCAATGCGCAGCGTGGTCTTCGACAGCGCAGGCACCGCGCGTCCACCGCGGCCGAACGTCACCGAGGTATCCGACAATTCGATCGCAATCGGCGCGGCGCCGGCCGGAACCGGCGTGCCGGAGAATTCTGAAATTGGTTGCATGCGCATCATAGCCACAAGTGCATGCAAGCAAGATGCCAGCCGCACCGGCGTGCGAAATCAACGACATCGCGGAAAAGCCGCTGAAACAGGCGAATTCGATTTGGGCAGCCTTGGGCACCAAACTGCATGCAATTGAGGCGCTCAATTGCCGGCCATTCGTGCTATGAGACCAGCGTTCGCAAGCACTTTCTCCAGGGAATCGCGATGGCGCCGCGCCCGACCGGCAAGACTGCTGTAACTTCAGACAAGGTCAGCGTGATCTGCCGCGCGCTGCGCCGCGCCATCATCGAGCAGGCGCTGGAGCCCGGCACGAAACTACCTGAGGATTCGCTCGGTGAACGGTTCGGCGTCAGCCGCACCATTGCGCGCCACGCGCTCGGGCAATTGGCCGCGGAAGGCCTGGTCGAACTGCGCCGCAACCGGATCGCGGTGGTCGCAACGCCGAGCTGGCAGGAAGCACGCGACGCCTTCGATATCCGGATCGAGCTCGAGCGGCTCGTGGTGCGCCAGCTCGCCGGCAAACTGACGAAAAGCCAGATCGCGGAACTGAATGCCCATGTCGACGCCGAAGATCGCGCCCGTGACGGCTCCGACGCGGTGTCGATCAGGCTCGCCACCGAATTCCACATCCTGCTCGCCAGCATGACGAACAGTCCCATCCTGGTGCGTTACGTCAGCGAGGTTGCCTATCGCTGCTGCCTGACTCTGTCGCTCTACAGCCGCCCGCATTCGTCGGAATGCGCAATCAACGAGCACCGCGCGATCATCGCGGCGCTGGTCAAGGGCGACATCGACAAGGTGATGGGCCTGATGCACAGCCATCTCGATTCCGTCGCCAATCGCGCGCTGGTCACCCCTGCCCCGCAGCGCGGCCGCGATTTGCTGGATATTCTGGCGCCCTATGCGGATGAAGGAGAGAGCGGGCGGCAGGTGAAGATGCCGAAAGTGGCGCGGGTCAGGTAAATCGTTTCCGTCATGGCCGGGCAAAAGTGCGAAGCACGTCTTCGCACTAGATGTACCGGCCATCCACGTATTTCTTGTCGAGCGGTAGCAAGGACGTGGATGCCGGGACAAGCCCGGGCATGACGAGTGGCGCGACTTGTCGCTAGGCCTCAATCCCGCGCTTGACCAGAATCCGCTCGGCGCTGTCGTTCCAGACGTCCATCTTCACGATCTTGCCGTGCTGCACGACGAAGCGGTCGACATAGCGGTTGCCCTCGAACGGCGTGCCGTCGATCCATTCGCCGTAGAGCGTGCCGATGCTGTAGACCACGGTCTCGCCGTCGCCCGGGCAGACGTCGAAGCGATCCATCCTCTTCTTGACCCAGCGGTAGCGGGCGGCATTGAAGCCGGTAGGCCCGCGTGGGTGATCGAATTCGCGACCGCCGGTGAAGGTGATCACCGTGCCCGGCTTCATGTAGGCCGCCGCGGCGTCCGGATCGGGAATCATCGAGGCCGTGAGATAGGCTCTAACGATCTCGGCATCCGAAAGGGATCGGGTCTCGGCTTTTGCGGCAACGGACATGGCGGGCTCTCCGGGAAAACCAAACTCTACAATCGGGCCGCCAGATTGCATGCACATATTGTGAGCAATTCGACCATAAAGCTGCACACAATCTGGAGCTGCCCAACCGCCGCGCTTTCGCTACATTGCCCGCTCCTCCGGAAGATCATCCCATGATTGCGCGAACTGCCTTCGATCTGATCTTTCGCAACGCCACGACGCGGTCGTCGGCAATAACGGTCGATATCGGTATATCCGGCGGCCGGATCGCCGCGATCGAGCCGCGGCTTGCCGCCGAGGCGGCCGAGATCGACGCCGGCGGCAAGCTGGTGCTGCCCGGCTTCGTGGACACACATATCCACCTCGACAAGGCCTGCCTGCTCGGCCGCTGCGGCCACGACCACGGTAACGTCGGCGACGCCATCCGCGCGGTGGCGGCGATGAAGCGCGACTTCACGGTCGACGACATTTACTCGCGGGGCTCGAAGGTGATCGAGCGGGCCGTCGTGCACGGCACCACGCGGATGCGTACACATGTCGAGATCGATCCGCGCATCGGCCTGCGCGGCTTCGAGGCGATCAGGGCCTTGAAGCGCGACTATGCCTGGGCGATCGACCTGTCGCCGTGCGTGTTTCCGCAGGAAGGCCTGACCAACGATCCCGGCGCCGAGGAGCTATTGGTCGCGGCGCTGCGCGACGGCGGCGAGGCGATCGGCGGCTGTCCCTATATGGACACCGATCCCAACGCGCATATCGAACGCATTTTCGACCTGGCGCAGGAGTTCGACATCGACGTCGATCTGCATCTCGATTTCGATCTCGATCCGTCCTGGTGGCATATGGAAGAGGTCTGCCGGCAGACCGAACGGCGCAATTACCAGGGGCGTGTCGCCATCGGCCACGCCACAAAACTGTCGGCGCTACCGCCGGCAGCGTTGAAGGCGGCGAGCGAGCGCCTCGCAAAATCCGGCGTCGCCGTCACGGTGCTTCCGGCGACCGACCTCTATCTGATGGGACGCGACGCCACGCACAATTCGCCGCGCGGCCTCACCGTGGCGCACAGACTGGTCGGCGACGGCGTGCTGTGTTCCGTCGCGACCAACAATGTGCTGAACCCGTTCACGCCGTTCGGCGATGCGTCGCTGCTGCGCATGGCGAACTTCTACGCCAATATCGCGCACGCGGCCGTCAGCGAATTCGATACCTGCCTCGATCTCGTGACCGAGCTTCCGGCGCGGCTGATGAATTTGCGGGATTACGGCATCGCCGTCGGCAACCCCGCCGATCTCGTGGTCCTCGATACCGACAGCGGCCGGAACGCGATTGCCGAATTGCCGGAGGTGCTGATGGGCTTCAAGAACGGGCGTCAGGTGTTTGAACGGCATCGGCCGACGCTGTTTCGGCCGCAAGGATAGTGCCAATCCGCGCGGTCTCGCCGTAGACGTTCGACCGTCCCGCTTCCGACCAAAGGAAAGCCGCTGCCACCGCGTCGGAATAGTGCGTGGCGGTCGCAGAATTCAGTCCGTCACGCGACAGCAGCGCGCCTGCCGCGACCAGAGCGGACGACAAGGCGTTGAACAGGCCCTGCGATGCGACCGGATCGAATGCGCTCGCGGTGGACGTCAGGTGTTCGAACGGCGTCGACCGACGTTGTTTCCGCCGCACAGCTGATCGTCTGGTCGCAGACCTGCTCTGACCGGCCGCCCTCGGATTGACGCGTCGATCAATCCGTTGTTGTTATCGGACAACGATAAAACAGCACCGGGGCAGGAAATCATGACCACGTCGTCCAGCATCAGAAGCATCGAAACCCTTTCCTGCGACGCCGGCTGGCGGAATTATCACTTCGTCAAGGTGACGACGAACGACGGCCTGGTCGGCTGGAGCGAATATGACGAGGGTTTTGGCGCGCCCGGCGTGACCGCGGCCATCGAGCGCCTCGCGGTGCGGATCGTCGGCAAGAACGCGCTGCAGCACGAGCGGATCTATGCCGAGCTGTTTGCCGCGACACGGCCGGCCGCCGGCGGCGTTGTCGCGCTGGCGCTCGGCGCGATCGAAAACGCGCTGCTCGACGTCAAGGCCAAGGCGCTCGGCGTTCCCTGCTACGAACTGCTCGGCGGCAAGATCCGCGACCGCGTACGGGTCTACTGGTCGCATTGCGCGACCTGGCGCATCAATCATCCCGACTGGTACAAGCCTGCAATCACCGACCTCGACGGCGTCAAGGCGATCGGCCGCGAGGTGCGGGAAAAGCGCTTCACCGCACTGAAGACCAACATCTTCGTCTACACCGACGGCAAGCCGCAGGGCTGGCGCCCAGGCTTTGGTGCGCCGTTCGAGCCGGAGATCAACGTCGATCGCAAGGTCCTGAGCAATCTCTGCATGCATCTCGAGGCGATCCGCGACGGCGCGGGGCCGGACGTCGATCTCCTGCTCGACCTCAACTTCAACGCCAAGACCGAAGGGTACTTGAAGATCTTGCGGGCCATCAAGGACATGGACATGTTCTGGGTCGAGATCGACAGCTTCAATCCGCAGGCGCTCGGCTATATCCGCCGCCAGAGCCCGCATCCGATTTCGTCCTGCGAGACGCTGCTGGGCTTGCGCGAATTCCTGCCCTACTTCACCGAACAGGCGATGGACGTCGCCATCATCGATACGCCGTGGAACGGGGTGTGGCAGTCGATGAAGATCGCCGCCGCCGCCGAAGCCTTCGAGGTCAACGTGGCGCCGCATAATTTCTACGGCCACCTCTGCACCATGATGAACGCGCATTTCTGCGCGGCGGTGCCGAACTTGCGGATCATGGAAACCGACATCGACCGGCTGGCGTGGGACCACGAGTTGTTCACCCATTTGCCCGAATATGTCGACGGCCATCTCGTGATTCCGGACCGCCCCGGCTGGGGCACCGAGCCCAACGAAGAAGGCCTGCGCGCCCATCCCGCGAAGAGCAAGGGCGGGCTGTTGAATTATGGGCAGAGTGGGAAGCGGTAAGGTGCACCTCGCCCCGCTTGCGGGGAGAGGTCGGATTGCGCAGCAATCCGGGTGAGGGGGACTCTCCACGAGCGCGCATGCGGAGAGTCCCCCTCACCCCGCCCTCTCCCCGCAAGCGGGGCGAGGGAGCAGACGTCCGTCGCCCTTCGCGATTCAATTATCCCCAGGCACGCTCGCGAACGCGCCGTCGATAACGTCGCCGATCGGCTGCCAAGTATAGCCGTCGAACTGCACCAGGCGTAGCTGCTTGATGGGATGGAAATCCGTCGGCCCGGTGTTGATGGCGACGCCCGGCAGCGCCACCGGGCTGTGGTAATTCCTCAACGACTCCGCCTGCCGCATGATGTTCTCGCGCGAGAGATCGTCGCCGCACTGCTTCAAGACCTGGGACAAGGTCTCGGCCGCGGCATAGCCGAAGATGGCGTAGCTGTCGTCCTTGTCGCCATCGGGAAAATATTTGTCCATGAACGCCGACCATTCCTTGATCGGAGGGTCCTCCTTCCACGTGGCGTCACCGGCATCCTTCAGGAACGAGGTCGAAATCACGCCCACGGCGTTCTGGAGCCCCGCCGGTCGAAGCGCACTCGCGATGGAAGCCGCGGCATTGACCAGAACAAAGACCGGATGCCAGTCCAGTCCGGCCGCTCGTCGGATGGCGCGGGCGGCGATCGCGGGCGCGCCGTTGAATACCAGGATGTCGGCGCCGGAATCCTTGAGAATGTCGACCTGGGTATCGATCGACGTATCCGCATCGAAGGCGATGTCCGCAACGATCAAGTTCGCGGTGTCGCCAAGCCCTTCGCTCAGTCCCTTGAACAGATCGCGTCCGAACTGGTCGTTCTGCCAAAGCACTGCGATCTTGCGGCCCGAATAGGAAGCCTGGATGTAGTTGGCATAAATCCGCCCCTCGCTGTGGAATGTCGGCTGCCAACCCATCGTCCAGGGAAATTTTTTCGGATGCGCCCACTCCTCGTCGCCGGACGCGACGAACAATTGCGGGACTTTGCGGTCATTGAGATAAGCCCGTGTCGCGAGATTGCTCGGCGTGCCGAACGCGCCGAACATGAACAGCACGTTCTGCTTCTCGACCAGATCATGCGTCTGCTCGAGCGCGGTTTTGGGATTCGAGCTGTCGTCCAGGGAAATGAACTTTATCTTCCGTCCGTTGATGCCGCCGCGCTCGTTGACCATGTCGAAATAGGCGGCCTCCGCCCGTCCGATGGTGGCAAACGCAGCCAGCGGCCCGGTATAGGGCATGATGTTGCCGATGCGGATTTCATTGTCGGCCACGCCGGTATCGGGAGCCTGTTGGGCAGCCAGCGGAACGGATGCGAAAAGCGCTGCAACAATAAGCGATAGCGAAAGCCTGAGTTGTTTTCTTGCTTGCATCAACATCGCCTCAAACCCGAAGGCGAGCTTAACGCCCATTCACCGAGGATAACAATACCGCGCAAATGCGACGACCTGCTGGGCCAGCCCCCGGCGGGCGAAGCATCACAAAAACGTCAGCGAAGCGCAATATCGAGCCAGCCGAGCACGTTGACGGTCACGCGGTCGCCTTGATCGATCAGCACCGTCGTGGTCTCGGCCTCGATGATGGCCGGCCCTATCAAAGTGTGGCCCGGCCGGAGATCGTCGAGTACGTAGACCGGAACTTCGCGCCAGGCGCCGAAGAAGGCTTGTCGTTTGCCGCGAGATGAACAGGCGGCCGCCGATGGTGCCGGCTTTGTGTCCTGATCCCGTCGCGAGACTTCGCCGACCGCGGCGACGCGCGCATTGACGAACACCACTTCCTGGCCGCGCGAGGCATAGGTGTAGAGTTCCTCGTGACGGCGATGGAACCGGTCTTCGATCCGGTCGACCAGATCGGGGGCGTCCCAATCGATGCCGTCGAGCGGCACGTCGATCTCGAACACCTGCTCGCCGTAGCGCATCTCGGCGGAGCGCTCGATCCCGACCGGGCCGTCGAACCAGGCGCGGAGCCTGCTTTCGGCCTGCTGCTCCAGCTCGCCGAACAGCTCGCGCACCTCGCCGGCCGAAATACGCGCGCCGGCGCCGTAATGGGTGCGGCTGACCTCGTAGCGCAAATCGCTTGTCAGCATGCCCCAGGCCGACAGCACCGACGCCACCGTCGGCACCACGATGCGCTTGATCTCCAGTTCGCGCGCGACCTCGGCCGCGTGCAGCCCCGCCGCGCCGCCAAAGCTCAACAGCGCGAATTTTCTGGGATCGACGCCGCGGCGCAAGGTCATCAGCCGGATGCCGTCGGCCATCTTCAGGTTGATCATCTTGTAGATGCCGGCCGCCGCCTCCTGCCGCGATAATTCCAGCGCCGCCGCGATCCTGTCGATGGCCGATTCCGACGCGGCGCGATCGAGCGGACGCTTGCCGCCCATGAAGGCGCTCGCGTCGAGATAGCCGAGCACCACGTTGGCGTCGGTGACGGTGGCGGCGGTGCCGCCATTGCCATAACAGGCGGGGCCCGGAACCGAACCCGCGCTTTCCGGGCCAACCCGCAGCGTCTTGCCGGCATCGACGCTGGCGATCGAGCCGCCGCCCGCCGCAATGCTCGCGATGTCGAGCGCGCGCAGCGCAATGCGCTGCCCCGCAAGCATGCCGTCGGCGGACAGCGAGGCCTGGCCGTCCGAAATCAGCGAGATATCCGTGCTGGTGCCACCCATGTCGAACGGCACCAGATCGGGAATGCCAAGCAGGTCGGCGCAGCGCCGGCTGCCGGAAATGCCGCCGGCCGGGCCGGACAGCACCGTGCCAGCAGCAAGCCGCGAGGCTTCTTCCACCGGCGCCATGCCGCCATGCGACAGCACGACAAAGAGACTGCCCTTGAAGCCGGCCTGGTGAAGACGCTGGTCGAGATTGGTCAGATAGCGCCGCACGATCGGCTCGACATAAGCGTTCACGATCGTGGTCGAGACTCGCTCATACTCCTTGATCTGCGGCAGCACGTCGCTTGATCGGGAGATGCTGATCTCAGGCAGTTGCTTTGTCAGGCGTTCGACGGCCGCAAGTTCATGGACGGGATTGAGGTACGAGTGCAAGAAGCAAACCGCGACCGACGTTGCGCCGGAATTCCTTACCGCGGCGATGGTATCGCCCAGTGAGGCGGCATCCAGCGGTATCAGCGCCTCGCCACTCGCCCTCAACCGTTCGCGCACGCCAAAACGGCGTTCGCGCGGCACCAGCGGCTCCGGCGGCGGCGAGCGCAGATCGTAGCGGTTGGGTTTGAGGCCTTCGCGCATCTCGATGACGTCGCGATGGCCTTCGGTGGTGAGCAGCGCGACTTTCGCTCCCTTGCGCTCCAGCAGCGCGTTGGTGGCAACGGTTGTGCCATGAACCAGGCGATCGGTTGCCGCCAGCATCTCCGCGCGCGTGACGTTCAAGCGCCGCGCCAGTTCTTCCAGCCCCGCCATCACGCCGATCGACTGGTCCGCCGGCGTCGATGGCGACTTGGCGAACACGGTACGCCCGCTCTCGTCCGTTACAACGAGGTCGGTATAGGTCCCGCCGACGTCGACTCCGATTTTGTACATCGTCAGGACTGCCGCTCCGCATCGATCAATCCCTGCTCGCGGTCGCGCTGCCGCGCACTCGCCGATCGCTTTTCAGGCGGTCCCCAACCGCCGCCGCCGGACGAACGGATCTCCAGGCAATCGCCGGGGCGAAGCTCGATGCCGATCTCCTTGGTGCGTAGCACGCGCGGCTCACGGCCCTTCGACAACAGCCGATAGCGATGCGGCTTCCCGTCCTCGCCGCCGAGCATGCCGCAGGGACCGTGGCGCGCGCCGTCGCCCGCGGTGTTGCCCTTTGCAGGCTTCTGGGTTTCCAGCACCATATCAAGGGAGACGCCGAGGCCGCCGCGATATTGGCCATCGCCGGCCGAGCCCGGGCGGAATTCGTGCTGGCGGAAGTAGAGCGGAAAGCGCACTTCGGCGACTTCGATGCTGCCGAACTTGAGGCCGCCGACGGTGTGCCATTCGCCGATCGACGAATAACCGTCGCCGCCGCTTGATGCGCCGCCGCCGGGGCGCGCCTGAAACATGTGCCAGATGAAATTGCGCCCGGTGCGCGGATCCTCGCCCTGGATCGCGATCCGGAAACGCCGCCCCCAGCCGGCCATAGCGCGCTCCGGGCAGGACGCCGACAGCGCCTTCACGATCGCCTCGACGATTTCGTTCGAGGGATGGCTGGTGCACAGCGTCACCGGCCGGCCGGGATCGGCCCACACGATCGTACCCTGCTTTGCAATGACCTTCAGCGGCCGGAGCGCCCCGGTGTTTTTGGGGATATCGGCGTCGATCAGATAGGCAAAGGCCATTGCCACCGCGGCCTGCATGTTGGCGTGCGAGGAATTCACGAAACTGGTCGACTGCGGATCGGAGGAGGACAAGTCCACCTCGATATCGCTGCCCTTCTTGGTGACCTTTGCCGCGATCCGGATGTCGGTGCGGCCATGGCCGTCGTCGTCGAGGAACGCCTCGCCATGGAACACGCCGTCTTTCCAGGTCGAGACCACGGCGCGGGTCTGCAACTCGGTGGCGTCGAGAATTGCCTCGATCGCGGCCTCGACGGTCTCAGCCCCGAACTCGGCGAACAGTTTTGACACCCGCCGTTCGCCGAGATGCGCCGCCCCCAGCATCGCGGCGAGATCACCGCGGAATTCGCGGGGGTTGCGAATGTTCAGCGCCAGCAGATCGAGCAGATCGTCGCGCAGCTTTCCACCCTCATAGAGTTTGATCGGCGGAACCCGCAGGCCCTCCTGGAAGATCTCGGTGGCCGCAGGATTATAGGCGCCATGGGTGGCGCCGCCGATGTCGCTCTGATGGGCGCGCACGATGGTCCAGAGCAGGCGTTTGCCGCTGTCGAACACCGGCACGAAAGCCGTGAGATCCGGCAGATGGCTGCCCCCGCAATAGGGATCGTTGAGCAGGATGACGTCGCCGGGCTGCACATCCTTGAACCGCTCCTCGACTGCGAGCGTCGCCCAGGGCAACGCTCCGACATGGACCGGGATATGGTCGGCCTGCGCGATCAGGCGGCCCCGCGTGTCGCAAATCGCCAGCGAAAAATCCCGGCTGGAATTGAGGATTTGCGAATAGGAGGTACGAAGCATGGCTTCGCCCATCTCCTTCACGATCGAACTGAGACGATGCTGAACGACGGAACGGGTGATGGGGTCGATCTTGGCGGACATTCTTGCCTTGTTGCTTGCGCTTGAAGCGCCGGCCTGCACTTGAAGCGCCAGCGCGCGCCGTCACGGCGAATGACGGACTGGCGCTATCTTATCGTTGCCGGCGCCGACGTATAGATCAAAAACAGCACCGTACCGATCACCAATGCCCCCGCCATGAACAAAAGCACCGCGGGCAATCCGTAAAGCGCGGCAACCACGCCGGTCGCCGACTGCATCAGCGCGGCGCCGAGAAAAAAGGCCAGGTTGATCGCCGAGAGCGCCTTGCCGGTATTTTGCGCGTCGACAAGCTGCCGCGTCATTCCGAACAGCAGCGGCTGAGCCGAGATGGCAAAGCCAATCAGGACCAGCAGCACGAGATCGTAGCGCGACGACATCACTGTCACGCCGAACAGATTCGACACTGGAAAATGCGGCGCGCCGGCCGCCATCAGGACCAGCAGCAGGGCCGACATAAAATGTGCGGCCGCGACAATCGCCCGCCGACGCCCGAACTTCCGGTCGACGATCCCGATGCAGAGCGGCCCGACGATCAGCGCCAGCGTGAACAGGCCGAGTTCATTGCCGGCCTCGATGCGGCTGAGGCCCTTGACCTGCATCAGCCACGGGCCGGCCCACAATCCCCGCAGCACGAGCGAAGCCGCCAGCGAGACAAGCGACAAGGCGATCAGGCCGCGAAGAGGACGCGACAGGCCGATACGGATCACATCGGCCATCTGCGAAAGGGGGGAAGATTCGTCGGCGTGGGTGGCCGGCTCTCTCGGTACCAGGGCGAAGACCGCGAATGCGACCGCGATACCGAAGCCGGCGGATATCCAGAAGCCGGACCGCCAGCCGTAATGATCGACGACAAAAGCCAGCGGGCTCGACGACAGCAGCATGCCGATATTGCCGATCGACAGGATCGCGCCCGACCAGAGACCAAAGCGCGCCGGTGACAATTGCTTGGCGGCAAGTGTCATCGGGCACATCAGCATGCCCGATGTCGCGACGCCGAGCAGAAATTGTCCGAACATGAAACTTCCCGGCCCGGTGGCGAGGCCGGACGCCATTGCGCCAACGACGGTTCCGATCAGCAGGCTCAGGGAAACCGGCCGGACACCGAAACGATCCATCGCCGCTCCGACCGGAATCTGCGACGCGGCAAACGAGAAATGATAGATCGAAGTCAGGCCGGCGAGCGTCTGCGGCGTCGTTGCGAAATCGGCAGCCATAACGTCGAGGCTGATCGCCGGGATGGTCCGCAGCAAAGTCGACAGCATATGACCGCAGGCCAGCGCCAGAAGCGCAAGAACCAGCGCGCGGGTTTTATTCCCGTCATCGACCGATACGCCATCCACAATTCGTCACACCCCCTGATCGATCGGGGCGGCGTATCATCAATACCCAGGGAATGCGAATCTGAGGGCTCTCGTCATTGCGAGGAGCCCTTGCGACGAAGCAATCCATTCTTTCCTTTCCATGGCGAAAATGGATTGCTTCGCTTCGCTCGCAATGACGATTTGGCCGCGTAGGGAGAGGTGAACGATGTCACTGCTTGTGGAACACCAGCGTCCGCAATTCGATGCTCTCGCGCGGCGGCGCGGCGGCAGGCGTTGTCGGATCGATGAAGGCGGTGTGCGGCCCGAAGCGCGTGCGGCCGTCGGTCGCGGAGTTGTAGCACTTCAAGAGCAGCGCCTCGTCCGGCGTCATCTCCGGAATATAGAACCAGCGGTGGTCCGGATTATATTTCACCGAATAAGTTTCGCCGCTGCGGTCCGGATAGATCAGGTCGGAAGCGATGAGATCGCCTGGCTCGACCGTCGTACCGTCCAGCATCGCAAGCGGCGCGTCCTTCAACGGGCCGCGGATCGGCCGCCACAGATTGATGACCTGCACGCGGCCTTTCAGGAGTTCGTTGGCCTCATCGGGCAGGTGCTCGCGAACGCGATTACGGCCGGATAGGTCCGTCTGGTCGACATGGACGCGCGTCGCCGGCTGGCGCGGACCGGCACCGCGGATATCGGCGGCGCCATCCACCCGCTTGCGGACAGTGTGATCGAAGATGAAGACGCGATCCGCCTTCAACGTCGCCTTGAGGAAGGCTTCGACGGCGGGATAATAGACGCTTCGCACTTCCTTCTCGTCGTAGAAGTCCTTGATCACGGTTGGATGCCGGACCAGGGCAAAGCCCTCGCGGTCCAGTGAAAGGTTGCCGGCGATCAGGCGTGCGTCGAAAATTGGAACATTGTGAGGCTCGGGCAACGCGGTGGATTTGGGTTCGCCAGGCGGTGGATCGTAGGCATAAGTCCGGGGTTTTCCTGGCGTCGGAGCCAGATAGTTGAGTTCGGCGGTGACAAAAGGAAGCGACTCTATCCTGGTTTCTTGCAGGCCCATGGTGGTCTCCCGGACTCCGTTATTCGTGTCTCTGATGTTGGCGGAGCGATCCCGTCCGGCAAGCCCATCGTAAAAATAGCAACGTTGTCATTCTGGCTGATGGGAAACGGGAAATATCCTTTCGACGATCTTCGCCCCGCCCAGATCGTTATTTCCCGGATCACGCGTTCGTTAACTTGGCGCGTCATCTCAACCCGCCGTCAAGGCCGGGCATGACGAGAGCTAGATGCGAACGACCAACCTATCGATCGCTTCTCGAGTCGGATGACAAGAAACGAGGTGGCGAGACAAGTCCCGCAGCCGCCGGCAGCGCAGCAATGCGTCACAGCAGCTGTTCCGCTTCGCCTTCCCGCGTTACAGCAGAGACCGTCGCTCGCAAACGAGCAGGCTTGGTCCGTCAGAGGCCGTACGAGGGAGAGGGAGATGAATCTATCCATGAAAGACCGCGTCGCCGTGGTCACCGGCGGCAGCAAGGGGATCGGCATCGCGGTCGCGCGGCGCTTTGCCGAGTCCGGCGCCAGGGTCGCGATCCTCGCGCGCGGCGCGCAGGATTTGCAGACCGCGCGCGAAGAACTCGCCAGGGACGGCCTCGATGTCAGGGACTACGTCTGCGATGTCTCCAAGGCCGCGGATATCTCGAAGGCCCACGACAAGATCGTTGCGGAGCTCGGCAAGATCGACGTGCTCGTCAACAATGCCGGCACGGCGCGCACCATGGCGTTCGAAGCCATCAGCGACGAAGCATGGCAGGAAGATCTCGATCTCAAGCTGTTCGCGGCGATCCGCTTCAGCCGGCTGGTCTGGCCGGGCATGAAGGCGCGCAAATGGGGCCGCATCATCAACGTGCTCAATACCTACGCCAAGGCGCCGGCGGCCTCCTCTGCGCCGACCTCGGTCTCGCGGGCGGCCGGCATGGCGCTGACCAAGGTGATGGCAAGCGAAGGCGGCGAGCACAACATCCTCGTCAACGCGATGCTGGTCGGCCTGATCATGAGCGATCAATGGGTCAAACGGCACGCCGCGCAGGCGCCGGACACGGACTTTGAGGCCTTCGCCAAAAACCTCGCCAAGGGGACTCCGCTCGGCCGCATCGGAACGGCGGAGGAGTTCGCGAATCTCGCCTGCTTCCTTGCTTCCGAGCAGGGCTCATTCATCACCGGCACCGCCATCAATGTCGATGGCGGTCGCTCGCCGGTGGTTTAGCGAGTGATAAGGCTGGTTGAAACGGCGTCGCGACGACTCACTTTTCCCTCGCCCCGCTCTTGCCGGGACGAGACGAGCAGAGCTCGCTCTGAGAGCGTCGGGGTGAGGGACTGTCTCCACCGAGTTCGAACTCGTGGAGTTCCCCTCACCCGGATTGCTGCGCAACCCGACCTCTCCCCGCAAGCGGGGCGAGGCGCAGAAAGCACGCCAGATCAACTCGAAGCTGTCACGCTTCAGCGCAGCTTCGGTCTCTCTCTTTTAGACCGCGTCCTTGGCAGCCTTGACCGGGCGGGCGCGCACGATCTTGCGAGCCGGCTTGGCCTTGAACATCATTTCCTCGCCCGTGAAGGGGTTGGTGCCCTTGCGGGCCTTGGTCGCGGGCTTTTTGACCACAACGAACTTCGCGAAGCCGGGGACCAGGAACACCCCGTTCTTCTTGAGCTCCTTGTGACCAACTTCGACGAGCGTTTCCATCACGCTCTTGACTTCCTTCTTGGAAACTTCGGTGGTGGTCGCGATCTTTTCGATCAGCTGCGACTTCGACATTTGGGTAGCCATGGTTGCTCCATTGATTCTGGAACGGGCACGATATGGCGGAAACCGGCTAAAAAACTAGGCTTTTCGACATTCTGCACAGCTATCTCGCTGCCAGAATCGCTGATTCGCCCCGTCCAAAGCGGCTTTTGCACGGATTCGCGCCTTTCGTCATCCCGGAAATATTGAAAATAGAGCCAAAATACAGGGGTGCGGCGATGCAACGCCATGGCCGGGAAGGTGGTGCGAGTGGGCCGGGTGCGCTGTTTTGCCTGCAATTCAGGAGTAATTTTCCGGATCGCGAACCGATTAGAAAATGACTCAGCTTCCCCTTCCATCGTAACATCGAAAAAGCCCGCCGTTACTCGACGGCTCGCACTGGTTGTTACGTTTGGAGACCTCGCATGGACTTGACGCGCCTTGAGATTAACCGCCGCACCGCGCTTTTGACGTCGGCCGCGATCGCCGCCAACGTCATCAACCCGATGCGGGCCTTTGCGCAGGAAACCCCGCGCAAGGGCGGCGTGTTCAACGTCCATTACGGCGCCGAGCAGCGCCAGCTCAATCCGAGCCTCCAGGCTTCTACCGGCGTCTACATCATTGGCGGCAAGATCCAGGAGAATCTCGTCGACCTCGACGCCAATGGCCAGCCGGTCGGCGTGCTCGCCGAGAGCTGGGAAGCCACACCCGACGGCAAGACCGTCACCTTCAAATTGCGCAAGGGCGTCACCTGGCACGACGGCAAGCCGTTCACCTCGGCCGACGTCGAATTCACCGCGATGAACATGTGGAAGAAGATTCTGAACTACGGCTCGACGCTGCAGCTGTTCCTCACGGCCGTTGAGACGCCCGATCCGCAGACTGCGATCTTCAAGTACGAGCGGCCGATGCCGCTCAATTTGCTGCTGCGCGCGCTGCCCGACCTCGGCTACATCTCAGCAAAGCATCTCTATGAAAACGGCGACATCCGCCAGAACCCGACCAACCTGTCCCCAGTGGGCACCGGACCGTTCAAATTCGTCAAGTACGAGCGCGGGCAGTACATCATCGCCGACCGCAACCCGGACTACTGGCGCCCCAACGCGCCCTATCTCGACCGCATCGTCTGGCGCGTGATCACCGACCGCGCGGCGGCCTCGGCGCAGATGGAAGCCGGCGAACTGCACTACAGTCCGTTCTCGGGGCTGACGATTTCCGACATGGCGCGGCTCGGCAAGGACAAGCGCTTCGTCGTCTCGACCAAAGGCAACGAAGGCAACGCGCGCACCAACACCATCGAGTTCAACTTCCGCCGCAAGGAACTGTCGGATATCCGCGTCCGCCGCGCCATCGCGCACGCCATCAACGTGCCGTTCTTCATCGACAATTTCCTCGGCGACTTCGCCAAGCTCGGTACCGGGCCGATCCCCTCGACCTCGACGGACTTCTATCCCGGCGCCAACACGCCGCAATATCCCTACGACAAGGCCAAGGCTGTGGCGCTGCTCGACGAAGCCGGCTTCAAACCTGGCGCGGGCGGCATGCGGTTTTCGCTAAAGCTGCTGCCGGCACCGTGGGGCGAGGACATCTCGCTGTGGTCGACCTTCGTCCAGCAGTCGCTGCAGGAGATCGGCATCCCCGTGGAGATCGTGCGCAACGACGGCGGCGGCTTCCTGAAGCAGGTCTATGACGAGCACGCTTTCGACCTCGCCACCGGCTGGCATCAATACCGCAACGATCCCGCGGTCTCGACCACGGTCTGGTATCGTTCCGGCCAGCCCAAGGGCGCGCCCTGGACCAACCAGTGGGCCTGGGAGGACAAGACGGTCGACAAGACCATCGACGACGCAGCGACCGAGGTCGACCCGGCCAAGCGCAAGGCGCTCTATGCCGAGTTCGTCAAGGAGGTCAACACGGAGCTGCCGGTCTGGATGCCGATCGAGCAGATCTTCGTCACCGTGATCACGGCCAAGGCGCGCAACCATTCCAACACACCGCGCTGGGGATCGGCGAGCTGGCACGATCTTTGGCTTTCCGCCTGACGCCATATCCGGTCAGCGTTGATCGGTTCTGATTGAATCAGAACCGGCTCAGCTTTTTGTTTTCACGCGTTTTCTTTACGCGAACCGGTGTCCACTTCGCTCGAAAACGCTATAGATGATCCCATGCGCATCTTGAGCCTCGCGGGGCGGCGTCTCGCCGCCTCGATCCCAACCCTGTTTCTGATCCTGATCGGCGTGTTCCTGCTGCTGCAATTGGCGCCCGGCGACACCGTCGACGCGCTGATGGCGCAGATGGGCGGCGGCGACGCCGCGACCGCGCGCGAGCTACGCAAGTTTTATGGACTCGATGTCTCGATCCCCGTACAGCTCGGCAATTATCTGTGGCGGCTGGTGCGGCTCGATCTCGGCTTCTCCTCGATCTACGGCAAGCCGGTGGCTTCGGTGATTTTGGAACGGCTGCCGCCGACGATCCTCTTGATGACGGCGTCGCTGTCCTTTGCCTTCTTCTTCGGCCTTCTGTTTGGCGTGATCGCCGCGCGCGGCGTCAACCGGTGGCCGGATACGCTGATCTCGACGCTAGGGCTGATCTTTTACGCCACGCCGTCGTTCTGGTTCGGGCTGATGGCCATTGTCGTATTCTCGGTTTATCTGCAGTGGCTGCCGCCCGGCGGCTTCGAGGATATCGGAACGGTGCAGACCGGCATCTGGCGCGTGTTCGATATCGCAAGCCATCTGGTGCTTCCGACGCTGACGCTCGGGCTGATCTTCCTCGCCATCTATTTGCGCATCATGCGCGCCTCGATGCTGGAGGTCCTCAATCTGGATTACGTCCGGACCGCGCGCGCCAAGGGGCTCGACGAAACCCGCGTCGTGACGCGCCACGTGCTGCGCAACGCGTTGCTGCCAATGGTGACGCTGATCGGCCTGCAGGCCGGCACCATGCTCGGCGGTTCGGTCGTGGTCGAAAGCGTGTTCTCGCTGCCGGGCCTCGGGCGCCTCGCCTACGAATCCGTGGTGCAGCGTGATCTCAACACGCTGCTCGGCATCGTATTCGTATCGGCCCTTCTCGTCATCCTGGTCAATTTCGCCGTCGACCTCCTCTACGCGCGGCTTGACCCGCGCATTGCCGCGGAGGGCTGATATGGACGCGATCAAGCGCTATTTCCGAAGCCCCGCCGCCGTCATCGGCCTCATGCTGTTGATGGTCGTGATCGCGATGGCCATCAGCGCCGGCTGGTTCTATCCGCGCGATCCGCTGGCGCTCGCCGGCCGTCCTCTGATCTGGCCATTCGCCAATCCGCGCTTCCTGCTCGGCACCGACAATTCGGGGCGCGATATCGCGGCGCAGATCTTCTACGGCGCGCGGATCTCACTGTTGATCGGCGGCGTCGCCACCGCGATCGCCGTCATGATCGGAACCCTGGTCGGTGCCTTCGCCGGCTATTATGGCGGCTGGGTCGACAATGTGCTGATGCGGATCACCGAGGCGTTCCAGACGCTGCCGAATTTCGTGCTGCTCTTGGTGCTGGTCGCGGTGTTCGGCTCGACGCTGACCACCGTCACTATCGCGGTCGGCGTCGTGTCGTGGCCGGCGCCGGCTCGCCTGACGCGTGCCGAGTTCCTGTCGCTGCGCAATCGCGAATTCGTGCAGGCCGGTAAGACGCTCGGCATGCGCGACCTCCAGCTCATCCTCGGCGAGATCCTGCCGAACGCCTTGCCGCCTGTCATCGTCTACGCCAGCGTGGTGATGGCGGTCGCGATCCTGCTGGAAAGCGCGCTGGCCTTTCTCCGATTGTCCGATCCCAACGTCGCCTCCTGGGGCAATCTGATTGGGCTCGGCCGCGACGTGCTGCGAGTGCAGTGGTACGTCTCGGCGATCCCCGGCATCGCGATCCTCCTCACTGTGCTCGCAGTATCGCTGGTCGGCCAGGGCCTCAACGACGCGCTCAATCCGAGACTGAAGAGCCGATGAGCGACGCCAACGACACCATTCTCTCGCTCGAACAACTCAGCGTCCGCCTGCCCCGGGGCGCGGACCGGCCGCATGCGTTGGCCGATGTCTCGCTATCGATCGCGTCGAACGAAATCCTCTGCGTGGTCGGCGAATCCGGTTCCGGCAAGTCGATGATGGCGAACGCCATCATGCGGTTGCTGCCGAACGAAGTGACGATCGACGGCGGCAAGCTGATGTTCGAGGGACGCGACCTCTGCGCGGCATCGGTCGCCGAGATGCGCGAGGTCCGCGGCGCCGGCATCGCGATGATCTTCCAGGAGCCGATGACCGCCCTCAATCCGCTCCGCACCATCGGCGACCAGATCGCGGAGATGTTTTCGATCCATACCGGCCTGTCGAAGGCGGAGATCAACACAAGGGTGCTGGCGCTGCTGGCGGACGTGCGGATTCCCGATCCGAAGGTTGCGGCGAATGCATATCCGCATGAGCTGTCGGGCGGCCAGCGGCAGCGCGCCATGATCGCGATGGCGCTGGCGCTCGACCCGAAACTTTTGATCGCCGACGAGCCGACCACCGCGCTCGACGTCACCACGCAAGCGCAGATCCTGAAGCTGATCCGCGACCTGCAGCAACGCAAGAAGACGGCGGTGTTGTTCATCACTCATGATTTCGGCGTCGTCGCCGAGATCGCCGACCGCGTCGTGGTGATGCAGCACGGCGTCGTGGTCGAGCAAGGCACGGCGGCGAAGGTCTTGAACGACCCGCAGCATGCCTACACCAGGCAGCTCATTGCCGCCGTCCCGCCGCTGAAAGCCCCGCCGCCGCGCATCCTTTCGACCAAGGACATTCTGACCATCGCCAACGTGTCCAAGACCTATCGCACCGGCGGATTCCTGGGCCGCGGTGCGCGGGTGACGGCGGCGGTCAAGGACGTGTCGCTCGCCCTGCCGAGAGGTGCGACACTCGGCATCGTCGGAGAATCCGGCTCCGGCAAATCGACGCTGGCGCGCTGTATCGTGCGATTGATCGACCCTGACGCGGGATCGATCGTGCTTAATGGCAACGACTGGGCGAAATTGCCGCGCGCAGAAATACGCCGCGAGACGCGGCACATCCAGATGGTGTTTCAGGACCCGTTCGCTTCGCTCAATCCGCGCCGCAAGGCGGCGGAACTGGTGGCGCAAGGGCCGATCGTGCACGGCACGCCGCGGGACACCGCAATCGCCGAGGCCAGGGAATTGTTCGCGCTGGTCGGCCTCGATCCGTCTGCGGGCGACCGCTTTCCGCACGAATTCTCCGGCGGACAGCGCCAGCGCATCGGGCTGGCGCGAGCGCTCGCGCTGAAGCCGGACGTACTCGTCGCGGACGAGCCGGTCTCGGCCCTCGACGTCTCCGTGCAGGCACAGGTGCTGAAGCTGCTGGCCGACCTGCGCCGGCGCCTCGGCCTCTCCATCGTCTTCATCACCCATGATCTCAGGGTGGCCGCGCAGATCTGCGATCTCGTGGCCGTGATGAAGGACGGCGCCGTGGTCGAGCACGGGCCAACCGCTGAGGTCTTCGAAAACCCGCAAAACCCCTACACGCAGGCGCTGCTGAACTCGATCCCCGGCGGCGATTTCACCCGCAAGCGCGACGCCATGATAGCCGGCTAGACCGCGATGACTTTTCTTCGAATCGTCATCACGCCCTATCCTCCTATTTGAGCATGATCATTTCGAAAAACCGGTACCCACTTTTCCGGATCATGCCTTAAGCCATCTCGCGCGCGTCGCGACGGCGGTAGGCCAACAGCATCAGCGGCGCGAGTTTGCGCAAGAGACCATGCGCCGGGATCGGCACCGGCTCGGTGAACGGCAGCGCCAGGTCCTTCACCGACACGCCGCGGACGGCCTTTGCCAGTTCATTGCCGAGCGGGATGGTCAGCGCGACGGCACGGCCGTTGCAGCCGGTCCAACCATAGGCATCGGGCCCGAGCCGATGGATGCGCGGCAGGAAATCCGTGGTCATCCCGACGTAGCCGTTCCAGACATAATCGAAGGAGACGTCGCCGATCTGCGGCCACAACCGTTGCAGCCGTTCCGTCACCCTCGCCTTCAGCCGCTCCGCCTTGTTGCCGGGGCCGATCACCGCCCCGCCGGTGACCAGGCGATTGCGCGCGTCGTAGCGTGCGAAATAGAGCTCGCCATGGGTATCGGACATCGCCTGCCGGCCGGGAATGATGGTCTTGCGGACATTGTCCGATAACGGCTGCGTCGCCATCTGCCAGGACAATACCGGCATCACTTCGTTCGCAATGTCGGGCACCAGCGATTTCGAGAACTCGCCGCTATAGGCATTGGTCGCGAGCACCAGCGCGCGGCCGGAGATCTCGCCCTTGTCGGTCTTCACGACCCATTTGTTGTCGCGGCGTTCAAAGCTCACCGCCGGCGAGCGCGCGTAGATCCGCCCGTCGAGACCCAACACCGCACGCGCCAGCCCGCGCGCCAGCGCCAGCGGATTGATGTGGCCGCCGGTCCTGTTCCAGAAGCCGCCATACCACGCGTCCGATCCCAGCATGTCGCGGACCTGTTCACGCGACAGCAATTCGACCGGCGCGCCGAATTTCGACCATTGACGCACCCGCCGCTCCGCGATCTTGATGCGGCCCGGCGAATGCACCGGCTGCACCCAGCCGGCCTGCTCCTGCTCGGCGTCGATGCGGTGGCGGCGTGCGACATCGAACAGCGTCGAGGCGCTGTCGCGCAGCATTCCGACGAAGCGCTCGCCGACGGCGCCGTGCTTGGCGATGATGTCCTCGGGATCGGGCCGCGACAGCGTCGGGATCACCTGGCCGTTGTTGCGTCCCGATGCGCCCCATCCCGGCTCCATCGCCTCGACGATCGCGACGTCGACGCCGGCCTCGCGCAGATGCAGCGCGGTCGAAAGCCCGGTGAAACCGCCGCCGATCACGATGACATCGGCCTGTTGCGTCCCGGTCAATTCGGGCAGATCAGTTCCGGGCGCAGTCGCCGCGGCCCATAGCGAGTTTGGCCAGCGGACGTTTGACGTATTCATCGTGATCCTTCCTTGCAGGTGGCTGATCGTTCTGCTTAGTTTAATCAGCTAATAATGTCCGAGGAAATAACAGAGTGGCACTCAAAAACGTCATCGGCATCGATCACGCCGTGGTCATGGTGAAGGATCTCGACCAGGCCGCGGAAAACTACAAGCGGCTGGGCTTCACCGTCTCGCCGCGCGGCACGCACAGCGCGCATATGGGCTCCGGCAATCACACCATCATGTTCGACCCCGACTACATGGAATTGCTCGGCGTGCTGACGCCGACAGAACATAATGCTCCGGCGCGGGCGTTTCTGGAAAGAAGCGGCGAAGGCATCGAGCGCATCGCCTTCACTGCGGTCAATTCGGCCGATGGTGCGGAGGAGATTCGCGCACGCGGCTATGTGCCGATCGGTCCGACCGATTTCGAGCGTCCGGTGACGATGCCCAACGGCACCGTGTCAGCGGCCAGGTTCAGGACCTTCCAATGGCCGACCGCGGAAGCGCCGGGCGGCGTGCGCATTTTTGCCTGTCAGCACAAGACGCGCGAGACGGTGTGGATTCCCGAACTGATGAAGCATGCCAACGGCGCAAAACGCCTGAAGCAGGTGCTGATTGTGACGCCGGATCCGGCGCAAGACGCCGCGCATCTGTCGCGCATGATCGATCGCGACGGCAAGGCCGAGGCTGATGGTGCGGTAACCGTGCCGTCGGGCGGCGACCGCGCCGACTTCGTGTTCCTGAACAGGGAGCAACTCGGCAAGCGCTATCCCGGCGTGTCGCTGGCCGGCCTGCCCGAACGCGGCGGCGCAGGCCTCGTGATTGCGGCCGATCTCGCTGCCGCGGAGAAGGCGCTCGGTACCACCGGGGTCAGCAGCGCAGGTGGCGTTGTCGTGCCGCCGGCTTCGGGCAACGGCACGCTGCTCGCCTTCATCAAGGCGTAATCTTTCTTCTCCCTCTCCTCCGCTTGCGGGGAGAGGGTCGGGGTGAGGGGGACTCTCCACGCGCTCGCTTGTGGAGAGTCCCCCTCACCCGAAGCCTTCGTCTTCGACCTCTCCCCGCAAGCGGGGCGAGGTGAACCGACCGCGTATCACCAAATCAACAAGGCCATGTTCCTGGAATCCGGCCCTGGCGAAGAGCAGGAACGAACCGGTTGGCGATACGGCGACGGCCCGCCGTGGCCGTCCGCGTTCGGTCGAGACCATGAACGCGATCCTAGAGAGCGCCTACACGCTGATGGCGACGACGCGTCTCGCTGCGACCAGCATTGACGTGGTCGCACGGCACTCGAACGTATCGAAGATAACCATCTACAAATGGTGGCCGTCGCGCGAGGCGCTGCTGATCGACGCATTCCTGAACCAGGCGTCGCTGATGTTGCCGCGGGCCGGCACCGGCAAACCGGCAGGCCGCTTCCGGCGCCTGCGCCTAAGCCTTGTAGGGCGAATTCGGGCGGGCAAAGAAGACCGCGGCGGAATTCCGCGCATGGGGGCTAGGCAGGCCGCCGGCGACCGCTAGTATTCGCTTCATAAAAAGCCGACCCAAGGGAGAAACGACAATGACGGATTATCCGATCTCGCGCCGCAACCTGCTCGCGGGCACGGCGGCAGCCGGCGCGCTCAGCCTCACCGGATTTCCGGCGCGCGCCGAGGTGCAATGGAAGAAATATGCCGGCACCAAGCTCGAGGTGATCCTCGCCAAGGGCCCGCGCGGCGACAATCTGCAGAAGAACATCAAGGAATTCACCGAGCTCACCGGCATCAAGGTCGAATCGGAGCAGATCCCCGAACAGCAGCAGCGTCAGAAGGCGGTGATCGAACTCGCTTCGGGCAAACCGAGCTTCGACGTCGTTCACTTAAGCTATCACGTGCAGAAGCGGCAGTTCGAGAAGGCCGGCTGGCTCGCCGACATGTCAGGTTATCTGAAGGACTCGAATCTCACGGCGCCGGACCTCGTCGAAAGCGACTTCTCCGCCGCCGGGCTGCAATACGCCAAGAACGACAAGGGCCAGATGCAGTCGCTGCCGTGGTCGGTTGATTACTTCATCCTCTATTACAACAAGGAGCTGTTCCAGAAGAAGGGCGTCGCGGTGCCGAAGACGTTCGACGAGATGGTCGCGGCCGCGGAAAAGCTCACGGACGCCAAGGAAGGCACCTTCGGCTTCGTCGGGCGCGG
Source organism: uncultured Alphaproteobacteria bacterium (assembly GCA_963786115.1). Taxonomy (GTDB): domain Bacteria; phylum Pseudomonadota; class Alphaproteobacteria; order Rhizobiales; family Xanthobacteraceae; genus Bradyrhizobium. The sequence continues at coordinate 189,097 of CAWAYC010000016.1, read as the reverse complement.
CTTGCGCAACGCCAATATGACGCTGTGGACGAACTTCTTCCTCAACTACGGCGGCGAGTTCCTCGACAACAAGGGCAACATCCTGACCGACGGCCCCGAGGCCATCGAGGCGACCAAGCTCTATCAGACCCTGCTGACAAAGTTCGCCCCGCCCGGCGTCGCGGGATTCAACTGGATGGAATCGATGGCTTCCTTCACGCAAGGACGCTCGGCGATGTGGATCGACGGCGTCGGCTGGGCGCCGCCGCTGGAAGATCCGGCCGCCTCGCGCATCGTCGGCAAGGTCGGCTACACCGTGGTACCGGCCGGACCCAAGGGACAGTATTCGGCGACCTATGGCGACGGCCTCGGCATTGCCGCCGCAAGCAAGAACAAGGAAGCCGCTTATCTGCTCTGCCAGTGGGCGGTGTCGAAGGCGCAAGGCGCGCGGCTGCTGCAGGCCGGCGGCGGCGTGCCGTTCCGCAATTCCATCCTCAACGATCCCGAGATCCAGAAGGGCGTGAAGATGCCGAAGGAATGGCTGCAGTCGGTGATCGATTCTGCCAAGATCAGCAAGCTCGGCCTGCCCGTTATCATCCCGGTTGCCGAATTCCGCGATCTTGTCGGCGCGGCCATCACCTCCACCCTCGCGGGCGCTGACCCCGCGGGAGAGTTGAAGAAAGCCCACGAACAGTTCCGCCCGATCCTGGAGCGCAGCGAAAAAGCGTGAAGACGATGACACAGGTAACTCCGGCCGCGGCAGATACAGATGCCGCGCCGGGGCGAGAATGGCGGCCGCCGTCCTACTGGCCGTTCGTGGTGCCTGCGCTGGTCGTCGTGCTCGCCATCATCATATTCCCCTGGCTGTTCACGATCTGGATGAGCCTGAACGAGTGGAAGGTCGGCTCACCGACCACCTTTGTCGGGCTGGCAAATTATTGGCGGCTGCCGAACGACCCGCGCTTCGTCGAAGCGGTGGGGCATACGATGCTCTACACAGCGCTCTCGGTGCTGCTGCCGCTGATTTTCGGCACGGTCGCGGCCGTGGTGTTTCACCAGAAATTCGCCGGCCGCGGTTTTCTGCGCGGCGTCTTCATCATGCCGATGATGGCAACGCCCGTGGCGATCGCGCTGGTCTGGACCATGATGTTCCACCCGCAGCTCGGCGTGCTGAACTATCTGCTGTCGCTGCTCGGCCTGCCGCCGCAGCTCTGGGTGTTTCACCCGGCGACCGTGATCCCTTCGCTGGTGCTGGTCGAGACCTGGCAATGGACGCCGCTGGTGATGCTGATCGTGCTCGGCGGCCTCGCCGCGATCCCGACCGAGCCATACGAAAGCGCGCAAATCGACGGCGCCAATTTCTGGCAGATGTTCCGCTACATCACGCTGCCGCTGATCACGCCGTTTTTGTTCATCGCCGGGATGATCCGGATGATCGATGCGGTGAAAAGTTTTGACATCATTTTCGCGATTACGCAGGGAGGCCCCGGCTCGGCGTCGGAGACCATCAACCTCTATCTCTACAGCGTTGCCTTCATCTATTACGACCTCGGCTATGGTTCGGCGATCGCCGTGGTGTTCTTTGCGTTGATCGTCGCACTTGCGGCCGCCCTGCTTTATTTGCGGCAACGCATGCTGTGGACTGAAATCGGGGGCGGCGCATGAGCATGCGGCAGGTCCTCGAGCGTATCGGCCTCTGGTTCGCGGTATCGGTCATCGTCTCGCCGGCGATCCTGTTCTTCCTGTGGATGGCCTCGCTGTCGCTCAAGTTCGAGGTCGACAACGCGGCCTATCCGCCGGTGTTCATTCCCGAGCATTTTGCGTGGAAGAACTATGCCGACGTCATCGCCTCCAACCGCTTCCTCACCTATTTCATCAACAGCCTTGTCGTGACCGGCAGCGCGACGTTCCTCGCGATGCTGGTCGGCGTCCCCGCCGGCTACGGCATCGCGCGGATGGCGGCGCACAAGTCCGCGATCGTGATCCTGATCGCGCGTATCACACCGGGACTGTCGTACCTGATCCCGCTGTTCCTCATGTTCCAGTGGCTCGGATTGCTCGGCACGCTGGTGCCGCAGATCATCATCCATTTGGTGGTGACGGTTCCGATCGTGATCTGGATCATGATCGGCTATTTCGAGACCACGCCGCTGGAGCTCGAGGAAGCCGCGCTGATCGACGGCGCCACGCGCTGGCAGGTGTTCCGCCATGTGGCGCTGCCGATCGCGAAGCCCGGCCTCGCGGTCGCCTTCATCCTCGCCGTGATCTTCTCCTGGAATAATTTTGTGTTCGGCATCGTGCTGGCGGGACGCGAAACGCGCACCCTGCCCGTCGCTGTCTACAACATGATCTCGTTTGATCAGTTGAGCTGGGGCCCGCTCGCGGCCGCCGCGCTGATCGTCACCTTCCCCGTGCTGCTGCTCACCGTGTTAGCCCAGCGACAGATCGTCGCCGGGCTAACCGCAGGCGCCGTGAAGGGCGGTTAATCACTCCGCAGGCGCGGCATGCATCTCCGGATGCGAACTGTAGGCGACCGCCGGGCTCGACTTGCCCAGTGCGTACAAGCCGGCCGCCATTACCGCGTAGGCTAGCGCTACGGCCGGCGTGACGCCGAGCCCGCCGCCGATGCCAACCGCCTCACCATGCATGAAGCCGAAATAGGTCATCACCGCGCCGGCGAAGGCAAAGGCCGAGGCTTTCAGGAAATCGCGCTCGATCACGAATACGCCGATCGCGCCCAGCACCAGCCCGGCAAGGATCGAGCCGCCGCCCATCACTTCGAGGCCGTGGTAGATCACGCCCTGCTGCGGCAGCGCCGCGATCGCCGCGGTCTTGACCGCACCGACCTTGTCGGCGGCGAGACCGCCGACGCTCTGAGCGGCCATCATCGTCGAGGCAAGCATGGTATCGATCTGCAGCTTGGCCCAGGCCGCCAGATGTGGCGTCAGCGCCAGCACGATCGCGGGCGCATGCTTGACCGGTGTGGTTTGAAACGCCTGCGCGCCGATCAGCATGCCGATATAGAGCAGGATCGGCGAGATCGCCACGACGGGCACCAGCGCCAGCAACACCGAGATGATGCCGAACCAGGAGAGCAGCACCACCATGATGCCGGTCGCGGCGGAATAGCCGATCCGGCCGCCCATCGCCTTCCAGCCGGGATGGCCGATATAGACCGCGTTGATGAAGGGATTGCCCATCAGGCAACCGATCAGGCTGACGATTCCGTCGGCGGTCAGCACGCGCGTGGTCGGATATTCGTCGCCGGCCGCTTCCGCGCTTTCGACGTTGTCCATGGCTTCGACGAGATCGTAGATGCCGAACGGGATCGCCGTCACCAGGATGATGCCGAGGTATTCAAAGCCGGAGAACACATAGTTCACGGCCGGGACCGGCACCGAGAAGCCAAAATTTGCGAAGGCGTCGCCGACGCCCTTGACGCTCAAGCCGCCGAGGCCGAGGCCGAACAGGTTCGATCCCCACGCGATGATCATGCCGACCGCGATCGCGACGAGGCCTGCGGGAATGCCGCGCGGATATTTCACGCCGCCAAACCAGCTCACGAGAATGATGGCGAAACAGACGAGGCCGATCTGCGGCGTCATATACATTTCGAGCGCCGGCCGCATCGCGATGAAGGTGATGGAAACGCCGGCAAGCGTGCCGAGCAGCGCCGCGCGCGGCGTGATCTTCCGGATGTAGGGCGCGATGAAACCGCCGATCATCAGGATAAAGCTCTGGAAGAACACCCAGACCAGGCCGGCGGACCAGCCTTTCAGGGGATCGCCGGTCTTGATCGTGATCGGCAGCATGATCACGAAGGTCACGATGAACATGTGCGGCACGCTGATGCCCGACGGCAGCGCGCAGACGTCGCTGCGACCGGTCTTCTGCGCCAGCCGATAGGCGAGAAACGCGTAATAGAAGGTGGAGAGGCACATCATCAGGCCGAGCGCCGGCAGGATGCGGCCGAACACGAGAGAATCCGGCATCTTCAGCACGAAGCGCAATAACCCGGTCAGCACCAGCATGTTGACGAGGATATTGGTGCCGAAACCGAAGAAGGCGTTCCAATCGCCCGGTGTCCATAATGCCGGTTTGAAATCGGACTTGCCGGCCGTCCCCGTCGCGCTCGTGCTCATCGTGATATCCTCATTATGCCAATGTTTTCGAAATCTCCGGTGAAAGTGCCGCCAGTACTGCGGCTGAATCGGAGACCCAGCCGAAGATGCCGCCCTGGGCCTTGATCATCTTCAGGCCTATCTCGTGAAATTCGGGAAAGTAGGAAGCGCAGCCATCCGCCAGCACCACGCAGCGATAGCCGCGGTCGTTGGCTTCGCGCACGGTGGTGTTGACGCACACTTCGGTGGTGACGCCGCACACGAGGAGATTTTCGATGCCGTATTTCTGCAGGACGTCGGTAAGCTCGGTGGCGTAGAACGCGCCCTTGCCCGGCTTGTCGATCACGATCTCGCTGTCGAGCGGATAAAGCTCGGGGATGATGTCGTGCCCCGCTTCGCCGCGGATCAGGATCCGCCCCATCGGACCGGGATCGCCAATCCTCAATGATGGCGCGCCGCGCTCGATTTTTGCCGGCGGCGCATCGGAGAGATCGGGCAGATGTCCTTCGCGGGTGTGGATGACCAGCATGCCGGTGTCACGCGCTGCGTTCAGCACCGCCGCGATCGGCTTCACCGCGCGCGCCAGCTGGCTGACATCATTGCCCAGCGTTTCACCGAAGCCGCCGGGCTCCATGAAATCGCGTTGCATGTCGATGATGAGAAGCGCGGTCGCGGCCCAATCGAGCTCAATCGGCTCCGGCTCAGCTACGACCTTGCTTGGTGGACCGCTTGAGTTCGTCATGACGTACGCGCCCCGAACCAGAGAACTCCTGGATCAAGTCAAGCAAGGCGCGTGCCATTGTGTACAATACCGTTTCGCGTCGTGACGGAACGAAATCCCTCGTATTTTCAAATTGTTGAACGTTCGGAAAGGCTTTGCTTATTCTCTGTGCGCCGCCGTCGCGACGTGCATTTGCATATTCGGTGAGCGATCTTTTCTTTGCACTTGATTTGCGCAGGACGCGCGAAAGTGCTGGCATGGTCGCGCCGTTGCAGCGGGAACCTCCCCGCGCATAACGCGGCGTTCACCGTCAGCAGCGCCGCGGGTGGCCTACTCGCGCGGCCGAAAATTCTCGATCAACCGCAACAACACCCGCGCGCCGGCGTCGGCGTCGGCGTGCTCGACATGTTCGTCGGGGTGATGGCTGATGCCGCCGCGGCAACGCACGAACAGCATGGCGACGTCGGCGATATCGATCATGGCCATGCCGTCGTGTCCCGCCCCGCTCGGCAGCTCGAACACCGGATAGCCTTCCGCCGCCACTGCTTCTGCGACCTGCGCCTTCAGCCAGGGCGCGCAGGGCACCGTGCGGTTTTCATGGGTGACGTCGAGCTGCAGCGCGAGCTGCCGGCGTCCGGCAATCGACTCGATCTGCCGGACAATGTCGGCGACCGCCAGCTTGCGATGAGCGTCGGTCGGCGCGCGAATGTCCAGCGTGAAGGAGACCCTTCCGGGGATCACGTTGGTGGCGCCGGGCATCGCCGTGATATAGCCGACGGTGCCGACGAGGCCGCCCGTGTCGGTCTTGCAGAATTCCTCGACCGCGACGATGCATTCCGCAGCGCCGGCGAGCGCGTCGCGCCGCAGCGCCATTGGTACGGTGCCGGCGTGACCGGCCATGCCGGTCAAATGGGCAGCCAGGCGGGTGGCGCCGGCAATCGCCGTGACGACGCCGACCGGCAGGCCCTTCTGTTCGAGCACCGGCCCCTGCTCGATGTGCAATTCGACATAGGCGAGCAGTTCGCGGCGAGTTCGCGCGGCCGCACCGATATGTTCGGGGTCGAGCCCGAATTGGGTAACCGCCTCGCGCATCGAAACGCCGGCGCGGTCGCGGACGTTGAGCACGCTTTCGTCGAACGTGCCGGCTACCGCGCGACTGCCGAGCAGGGTAGAGGCAAACCGCACGCCTTCCTCATCGGCGAAACCAGTCACCTCGATCGCAAACGGCAATCGCCGGCCTCTCCGGTTGAGGTCGGCGACGCAGGAAATCCCCGTGACCAATCCCAGCGGCCCATCCCATTTGCCGGCATCGCGCACGGTATCGTAATGCGAGCCAAGCATCAGGCACGGCAGGCCGGGACGCTCGCCCTCGTAGCGGCCGCAGACATTTCCGATCGCATCGAGATGCGCGCTCATGCCGGCCTCAACCATCCAGGACAGAATGAGGTCGGCGGCGGCGCGATGTTCGGGCGTGAGAAAGACCCGCGCCAGATGGTCCGGCGTCTCGGAGATGGCCGCAAGCCAATCAATACGCGCGACGATCTGATCGCCCAGCGGTGGTCGTTTCGTCTCGGCAACCGCCGACTCGGTCTCGCCCATGCCTTTTCCGGTGCAGCGCCGCTTGGGTCCTGTCTGCCCATCGATACACCGACTGGTCCTAATGTTCCACGGCGAATTGGTCCACGAGGCCCACGCCAGCGAAGCCGATCTCACCGAGATCGGGCGACACATGGCGGGTCGTTGATCCGCTTGCCTGTCGAAGCTGCGGTCTGCATGATGCGTGGCCGGCAGCGCCATGGAAAGCCTTTCGACGATGACCGCCTCCGACTTCGATGAGCATTTCCTGCGGCGCTCGTTCGACGTCGCCCGCCGCGCCATGTCTCACGGCAACCATCCCTTCGGCGCGATCCTGGTCGACCAGAACCGCAACGTGCTGCTGGAGGCCGAGAATGGCTACATGCCCGCCCATGACGGCACCGCGCACGCCGAACGCCTGCTGGCGACGCTGGCTTGCACGACGTTGCCTGCGGAAGTTCTCAGGACTGCCACGCTTTATTCGTCCGCCGAGCCCTGCGCGATGTGCGCGGGCGCAATGTACTGGGCCGGCATCGGCCGCCTCGTCTATGGCTTGAGCGAACACCGGCTGCGGAGCTTGACCGGAAACCACCCGGAAAACCCGACCCTCGATCTGCCTTGCCGAACGGTGTTCGCGAGCGGCCAGCGGCCGACCGAAGTGGTGGGCCCCCTGCTCGAGGACGAAGCCGCGGCGCTGCACGAGGGCGTCTGGCGGAAATGAGGGCCTGTGCGGCCATCAGCAGGTTCGCCGGCTCTTACGTTATGTGGTCTTGATCGAGCCTGTTTTGGACGTAGCTGTTCTGGCGCTGGCCAAGTCGTCTTTCCGGGGTAGCCTGATCGTGACGCCCCGCCTGCACCACGGCGGCAACTGACCCTTCGCCCCCGCCTCAATTCTATCCGCGCTTCACAAGAAAACGGCGCCGCGGGAATAGCGCGGCGCCGTTCGCTTTTCGCCTGCTGGAACGTCAGGCGGCTAGAACTTCACGGTGATGCCCGAATAGAGCGACTCTTCGGTGCAGGAGTTGTTGCTGACGCCGGGCGCGACGTTGCAGACGCCGCTCAACTTGTGATCCAGGCCGAACTTGTTCTGCCAGTAGCGATAGGCGACCCAGACGTCGACGAAGTGCGAGTACTTCGGACCCCAGAATGCCTTGCTGGCGTCGAAGGTCAGACGGATCGGCTCGGAGTTCAACTCCACCGCGGTGTTGACGTTGGTGATGGGATTGAATGGAAGCGGTTCGTTCTCGGTGCCCTTCTTGCCATACCAGCCGACGCGGCCGCTGACCGAGAAGTACTGCATGTTCTCGGGCAGGAAGCCCAGGTCCATATAGTAGTTCACTTCAACCGCCCAGGTCGGCTTGAACTTGGTGTTGCCGTCGCTGAGGCAGGTCAGGCCTGCGACGCCGCCCGGGAACAGGCCGCACTGATCGAAGGCGTTGTGATTGTAGAACTCGTAGTACATCAACGGCGCGATGTCGATGTAGCCCTTGTAGGGCAGGTCGAACGCGAACTGCAGACCCGCTACCACGTCGCGCTTGGCGGGCGCCAGGAAGGAGTTTTCCGTGTTGGCGTCCATACCGACTTCGAACGAGACGTTGCGCAGCGGTCCGATGCTAAAAGCCTTGGTGTTGAAGATTTCGTTCCAGCCGAAGGTCGAACGGAACAGGCCGTAGATTTCAGTAGCGCCGGCGCAGTCCGCAGCAGTAGCGAAGATGAAGCCGGAATTCGTGCAGGGCGAAGCGGGGTCGTTGTGACCCGACTTGTACATCGAGATGGTGAAGAAGTTGGTGCCGTAGGCCCAGGCATCGAAATGCGTAAACGAGTAGACCTGCTTCTCGGTCTTGCCGTTGATCGAGCCGTCCGGACGGACCGACCACACGCCCGGATCAGTGCCGGAGAAGATGTAGGAGAACGTCGCCCGGTTATCGATCACGAGGAAAAACGGAAGGTCCGGCGGCGGTGCCTTGACGGCCTTGACCGGCATGTCCGCCGCGCTGGCGAAGCCAGCCGGCGCTAGAAATGCAAGTGACAGTGCCGCGGCTGCCAATGTTTGGCGAAGACTAAACATTCCAAATACCCCCAAGGTTGACGATCGAACGTTCGAAAGCCATGGCGGCGACCCTTGCGCCCTTCGCACGAAGTGAGAAGCCTCAACTTTCTCCACGGCATGCTGCAAGTTTCAGCAAGAAAGCCCGAAGCATCAGTGCTTTTCAAAAGAAGCTGCGGACCGGAGAGATTGGAAAAACAACCCCAGGTGGAGACGTGGTTTTGCAGTTTGCACCCATCTCCATTGATCTTCCGCAACGAATGGGCGCGGCGCGCCGCGCCTCATGCGCGCAAAAAGAGTGATCGTGTACAAGCGGAACAACTTTGCTCAACTTTGCGTCAGGGCTGACCACCGGGAGCTGAATTCGCTCGACCGTCACAAATCTGCAACAGAAACTCCCCGCATCCACATGAGGTTGCGGCGGTGCGCACCGCACATGCTGCGCAGACGACAAAGAATCACGCGTACCGTTGCTTGCCAAAGAGTTGAGCAAGGGCTGGCGCTTTTTCCCTACTTACGCGCCCGGTCAAACTAGCTCAATATTCAGGCATCCGTTCCTCCAGCGCGTGACAACGAATGTCGAATTCGACACCTGCCGTTCCGCATCCCGGCGAAACGCCGCTGCTCCGAACTGTCGGGCTTACCAAACGCTACGGCGATTTCCTCGCCAATGATGCGATCGATATCGAAGTCCTGCCGCGGCAGATCCACGCCCTGCTTGGCGAGAACGGCGCCGGCAAATCCACCCTGGTCAAGACCATCTACGGGCTGATTCAGCCGAGCGAAGGCGAGATGCTTTGGCAAGGCGAGAAGATGGTGCTGTCCGGCCCGTCGGAAGCGCGCTCCCGCGGCATTGGGATGGTGTTCCAGCATTTCTCGCTGTTCGACAATCTCACCGTCGCCGAGAACGTGGCGCTCGGACTCGACGGCAGGGAATCGTTCAAGGACATGTCGGCGCGTCTTGAGCAGGTATCCAATGTTTACGGGCTTCCGCTCGATCCCAAGCGCGAGGTCTGGCAACTCTCGGTCGGCGAGCGCCAGCGCATCGAAATCGTTCGCGCGCTGATGCAGGATCCGAAATTCCTGATCCTCGACGAGCCGACCGCGGTGCTGACCCCGCAGGAGGCCGACCAACTGTTCGTCGTGCTCAACCGCCTGAAGGCGGAAGGACGCGCGATCCTCTACATCAGCCACAAGCTGGAGGAAGTGAAGCGACTCTGCGATACGGCTACGATCCTGCGCGGCGGCAAGAAAGTATCGACCTGCAATCCCAAGGCGGAGACCGCAGCCTCGCTGGCGCGCATGATGGTCGGTGGCGAGATCAAGCAAGTAAAGGCGGCGGCCAGCCGGAAGATCACGGTGCCGAGGCTTGTCGTCAACGATCTCAGCCTTGAGCCCGACGATCCCCATGGCGTCCGGCTGCAGCACATCTCGTTCGAGCTCAGGGGTGGTGAAATCCTGGGCATCGCCGGTGTCGCCGGCAACGGACAGGATGAGCTTTTCGCGGCGTTGTCCGGCGAACGATTGGCGCAGGATCCCGGCACGGTGGTGATCGAAGGGATCGCCGCAGGGCATCTGTCGATCACGCAGCGCCGCAAGCTTGGCGCGGCCTTCGTGCCGGAAGAGCGGCTCGGTCACGGCACCGCGCCACGGATGAAGCTATCCGAAAACGTGCTGCTGACAGGTCACGCCGCCAGCGGCATGGTGCAGCATGGTTTTGTGAATACCGCCGCCACTCTCAAGATCGTCGATCGCGCGACCGAAGCTTTTGATGTGCGCAAGGCCAAGCGCGATCCGGAAGCCGCAAGTCTTTCCGGCGGCAATCTGCAGAAGTTCATCGTTGGCCGCGAGATCCTTCGCAACCCGGCCGTGCTGGTCGTCAACCAGCCGACCTGGGGCGTCGATGCCGGTGCGGCTGCCGTCATCCGCCAGGCTCTGCTCGATCTGGCCACCGCCGGCGCCGCCGTGCTGGTGACGAGCCAGGATCTCGACGAACTCGCTGAGATCACCGACCGCATCGCGGTGATGTTCCACGGACATCTGTCGCAGCCGCTGGCCACGGCGGAAACCAGCCGCGAAAAGCTCGGCCTGTTGATGGGCGGAAGCACGCTCGACCCGAAGGAGGCCGCCCATGCAGTTGGTGCTTGAGAAGCGCGCTGAACGATCGACGACCATCGCGCTGGTGTCGCCGCTGATCGCGATCGGTCTGACGCTCGTGACCATGACCATCCTGTTCGCCATCCTCGGCAAGAACCCGATCGCGGCGCTCGGCGTCTACTTCATCGATCCCCTGACCGACGGCTATTCGCTGCAGGAAATCGCCGTGAAAGCCGCGCCGCTGGTGATGATCGCGATCGGCCTGTCGCTCTGCTATCTCGCCAACGCCTGGAACATCGGCGCCGAAGGCCAGTTCCTGATCGGGGCCGTGGCCGGCAGCTGGCTTGCGGTGAAGACCCAGGGCACCGAGGCGGGCCATTGGGTGATGCCGGCGATGCTTTTGCTCGGCGCTGCCGGCGGCGCGCTCTATGCGCTGATCCCTGCGATCTGCAAGGTCAGGTTCGGCGCCAGCGAGATCCTCACCAGCCTGATGCTGGTCTATGTCGCCGATCTCTTGCTCGACTATCTCGTGCGCGGCCCGTGGCGCGATCCGGCCGGCTTCAACTTTCCGACCACCGCCGAGTTCGATTCGGTCGCGACCGTGCCGGTCCTGATCGAGGGCGGCCGTCTGCACCTCGGCGCCATCATCGCGCTGGTCGTGGTCGCGGCCGGTGCGGTGCTGCTCGGCAAGACCATCAAGGGGTTTGAAATCCGCGTCGTCGGCGCCGCGCCGCGTGCGGCGCGCTTCGGCGGCTTCAATTCCAACCAGCTGATCCTGTTGACCTTCGCGATCTCCGGCGCGCTGGCCGGGCTTGCCGGCATTATCGAGGTCGCGGGCCCGGTCGGACATCTGCAGCCGGGCATCTCTCCCGGCTACGGCTTTACCGCGATCATCGTCGCGTTCCTCGGGCGGCTGAACCCGATTGGAATATTAATTGCAGGGCTTTTCCTCGCACTCACCTTCATTGGCGGCGAGCAGGCCCAGATCGCGATGAAAATCCCGTTGGACGTCACCAAGGTCTTCCAGGGCATCCTGCTGTTCTACGTGCTCGCCTGCGACTCGCTCATTCTCTACCGCTTCCGGCTCATTTTCGCATCACGGCAGGTGTCCCGTGGAGCTCGTTGAGGCCATCATTCTCGCGGTGCTGGCGGCCTCCACGCCGCTGTTGCTGGCCGCGACCGGAGAACTGGTGACTGAGCGCGCGGGCGTGCTCAACCTTGGCGTCGAGGGCATGATGATCGTCGGCGCCGCCTGCGGTTTTGGCGGCGCCTGGCTCACCGGCTCAACCATCATCGGCGCGCTCTGCGGCATCGGCGCCGGCGTGGCGCTCTCACTGATCTTCGCGATGATGACGCTGGGGCTAGCCGTCAACCAGGTCGCCACCGGCCTTGCACTGACCATTCTCGGTATCGGCCTGTCCGGCCTGATCGGCGCCCGCTTTGTCGGCGAGCGGATCACCCCTGCTCCACATCTGCGGATCCCGGGCCTGACCGATATCCCGCTGGTCGGACGCATCCTGTTCGGCGAGGACGGCTTCGTCTATCTCTCGCTGGCACTGGTCGTCGGCGTCTGGTTCTTCCTGTACCGGACGCGAGCCGGACTGATCTTGCGCGCCGCCGGCGACAACCACGTTTCGGCGCATGCGCTGGGCTATCCTGTGCTCCGTATCAGGATGTTCGCGGTGATGTTCGGCGGCGCCTGCGCAGGCCTTGCGGGAGCGTATCTGCCGCTCGCTTATACGCCGTTCTTCATTCCGGGCATGACGGCCGGACGCGGATGGATCGCGCTGGCGCTGGTCGTGTTCGCGTCGTGGCGGCCGGGGCGTCTGGTGATCGGCGCGTATCTGTTCGGCGCCGTCTCTATCCTTCAGCTTCATGCGCAAGGCTGGGGAGTTGGCATTCCGTCGCAATTCATGACGGCATTGCCCTACCTCGCAACCATCATCGTTCTCGTTCTGATTTCGCGCGCACGAACCGGCGGCTCCACCGCGCCGGCCGCCTTGGGAACCGTGTTCGTGCCCGATCGATGAATACCCGAGCGCGCGCAACGGGGCGGCGTGCGTCGGGGCGATCTGTTTGCCCGTCAGAGTCAGGAGAAACCATGAGAAAGATTCTCATTGCCGCGGCCGCGGCGATGCTCGCCACCGGAGCAGGCCTGTTCGGCGCGTCTGCCGCCGACAAGCTCAAGGTCGGATTCATCTATCTTGGCCCGATAGGAGATCTCGGCTGGACCTATCAGCACGACCTCGCCCGCCAGGCGCTGGTGAACGAGCTCGGCGACAAGATCGAGACCACCTACCTCGAAAACGTCAGCGAGGGTCCGGATGCCGAGCGTTCGATCGAACAGCTCGTGCGCGCCGGCAACAAGCTGATCTTTACCACCTCGTTCGGCTACATGGATCCGACGCTGAAGGTCGCGAAGAAGTATCCCAACGTGCATTTCGAGCACGCCACCGGCTTCAAGCGCGACAAGAACATGTCGATCTATAACGGCCGGTTCTACGAGGGCCGCTACATCCAGGGCGTCATTGCCGGCAAGACGTCAAAGGCCGGCGTACTCGGCTACATCGCCTCGTTCCCGATCCCGGAAGTCATCATGGGCATCAACGCGACGATGCTCGGCGCCCAGACCGTCAACCCCAACATCAAGGTCAAGATCATCTGGGTGAATACCTGGTTCGACCCCGGCAAGGAAGCCGACGCGGCCAAGGCCCTGATTGACCAGGGCGTCGACGTGATCATGCAGCATACCAACTCGCCGGCGGCGATGCAGGTAGCATCCGAGCGCGGCAAGCTGGCATTTGGCCAGGACTCCGAGATGATCAAGTTCGGGCCGAAGACCCAGCTTACCTCGATCATGGACAATTGGGCGCCCTACTACATCGAACGCGTCAAGGCCGAGCTCGACGGCAAATGGAAGTCCGAGGACACCTGGACCGGCCTGAAGGAAAAGATGGTCGTGATGGCGCCCTACACCAACATGCCTGACGACGTAAAGAAGATGGCCGAAGATACCGAAGCGGCAATCAAGGACGGCAAGCTGCATCCGTTCAAATGCCCGATCGTCGGCCAGGACGGCAAGGAAGTGGAATGCAAGGGCGGCACCCATCTCGACGACGGCCAGATCCTCAGCATGAACTTCTATGTAAAGGGCGTCGACGACAAGATCCCCGGCAAGTAAGGGCGGGTGCTTTTTCTAACCTCTCCCCGCTCTTTGCGGGGAGAGGTCGGATCGCGTTAGCGAGCCGGGTGAGGGGCGAGGCACTCTTTTGCAGCATCGACGCTCTGAGAAGACTGCGCACATCCGAACACGTCTAACGCCGAGGTCGGGGAGAGAGCCCCTCACCCCAACCCTCTAAGAGCGAGCTTCGCTCGTCTCGACCCCGCAAACAGCGGGGCGAGGGAGCGCACCGAGCGCTACCCCGCCTGCATCGCGCGCGCGGCGGCGCTGTGCCGGCGGATCAGGTCCGCCACATCGAGACCAGGAATCGCGCCGTCGATTACTCTCCAGTCGCCGCCGACCATCACACGGTCCGCGCGATGGGCGCCGCACAGCACGACGGCTGCCAGCGGATCACCGTGACCGGAGAAGCGCAGATCATCGAGCTTGAACAGGGCCAAATCGGCGGCCTTACCGACCCCGATCTCGCCGAGCTCGGGCCGGCCAACGCACGCCGCCGAGCCCTTGGTCGCCCAGCGCAGCGCATCCTTGTGGCTGACGCGGCCGACGCCATAGCGCGCCCGCTGCAACAGGAAGGCGGCGCGTACTTCCTGCATCAGGTTGGATGCATCGTTCGATGCGGAGCCATCGACACCGAGGCCAACCGCAACCCCCGCCTCCTCCATGTCGCACACCGGGCAGCAGCCGGACGCGAGAAGCTGATTGCTGCAGGCGCAATGGCTGATGGTCGTTTTGGCCCTGCCGAGCCGCTTCATCTCGTCGGCATTGAAATGGATGCCGTGCGCGAGCCAGGTCCGCGAATTCAGCCAGCCGCATTGCTCGAGATAGTCGAGAGGCCGGCAGCGGTATATCTCCTCGCAGAACTTGTTCTCATCCTCGGTCTCGGCCAGATGGGTGTGCAGGCGGACATCGAGCTTGTCTGCAAGCTCGGCGGTCGCGCGCATCAGCGAGGTCGTCGCCGAAAACGGCGAGCATGGCGCGAGCGCGATCTGCACCCTGGCGTCCTCGCCGCGCTGGTGATGTTTTGCCACCACGCGCGCGCTGTCGGCCAAAATCGTGTCCTCGTCCTGCACCACGCTGTCGGGCGGCAGGCCGCCGTCGCGCTGCGAGCGGTTCATCGAACCACGCGTCAACAGCACGCGCATGCCGAGCCGCTGCGCCACCGCCACCTCGATGTCGACGGCCTCCTCGAGCCCGGCCGGGAAGACGTAATGATGATCGGTGGTCGTGGTGCATCCCGACAGCAGCAGTTCCGACATCGCCACGCTGACGCCGAGGTGAAGCGATTCCGGCGTCAGCCGTGCCCAAACCGGATAGAGCGCCTGCAGCCAGGGAAACAGTTCGCGGTCGAGCGCCGCCGGAAGCGCCCGCGTCAGGGTCTGGTAGAAATGATGATGGGTGTTGATCAGCCCTGGCAGCACGACATGCGCGCTGGCGTCATAGACGGCGGCATTGTCGGTCGCCGGTTGTTGGCCGCGCCCCACCCGTTCGACGATCTTGCCGCCTTGGACGACGACACCGCGCTCGGCGCCGTCGGCCAGGATAGCAAGGGGATCCTTGATCCAAATCGGCTGTGCTTGCTCCATGATCCCACCATCCAGCGAAAGGCGCGCCGTTACAATGGCATCGCCATGCAAAGACCGTCCCAATGCGGGTGACAATTGGCGCCAGACTTGCAAGACTTCATAATAGGAGATGCATCTTGTTGAAAGCGTCGACGTATCGATGGATTTGAACACGATCAAGGAGATTTCCCATCCGCAATCGCGGACGCAATTGCCCGTTTGGGCGGCAGGCGATGCCTGGCTGGCGGGCGGGACCTGGCTGTTCTCGGAGCCGCAGGTGCATTTGACCCGGCTGATCGATCTCACCGATCTGCAATGGCCGGCGCTGTCGATCGACGAGGACAAACTGACGATCGCCGCGACCTGCACCGTGGCGCAGCTCGATGGGCTGACCTGTCCGCCGGATTGGATCGCCTCGCCCCTGATCAACCAATGCTGCCGCGCGTTCCTCGCCTCGTTCAAGATCTGGAAGACGGCGACCGTCGGCGGCAACATCTGCATGTCGCTGCCGGCCGGACCGATGATATCGCTGGCGTCGGCGCTCGATGGCGTCTGCACGATCTGGCAGGCCGACGGTGGCGAGCGGAAGATCTCGGTGACTGATTTCGTCACCGGAAATCAGGCAAACGTGCTCGCGCCGGGCGATCTGTTGCGGAAGGTCGATATCCCGCTCGCCGCCCTGAAGCGGCGTTCGGCGTTTCGCCAGATTTCACTGACGCCGGTCGGACGCTCGGCAGCGCTATTGATCGGCAGCATTGGGGACGGCGGCCTCGCGCTGACCGTCACCGCTTCGACAATACGGCCGATCAAATTGTCGCTCGCGAAAATTCCGCAACAGAAGGAGCTGCGCGACGCGCTCCTGCAGGCGATCCCTGACGCGCTCTACAACACCGACATCCACGGCAAGCCGATGTGGCGAAAGCATATGACGCTGCGACTCGCCGAAGAAATCCGCGCCGAATTGCAGGCGCAACCATGAGCTTTGAGATCAACGGCAAGACGTTCTCGCAGACGCCGCAAGCCGGGCAATGCCTGCGCACCTTCCTGCGCGAGCTCGGGCATTTCGGCGTCAAGAAGGGCTGCGATGCCGGCGACTGCGGCGCCTGCACGGTGCTGCTCGACGGCGAGCCGGTGCATAGCTGCCTGATCCCGGCGTTTCGCGCCGAGGGGCACGCGGTCACCACCATCGAAGGTCTAGCGGGCGACGGCGGCACGCATCCGATGCAGCAGGCGTTCCTCGACGCGCAAGGATTTCAATGCGGGTTCTGTACCGCCGGCATGATCCTGACCTGCGCCTCGCTGAACCAGGCACAGCGGCAGGACCTCGGCGCCGCGCTGAAGGGCAACATCTGCCGCTGCACCGGCTATCGCACGATCGAGGATGCGCTCAACGGCAAGACCAATGTCGAGGACGCCACCGCCGGCACGGCGTTCGGCCGCAGCCTGCCGGCCCCCGCGGGGCCGCAAGTGGTGCGTGGCGTTACGCGCTACACGTTCGATACGGAAGTGGAAGGGCTGCTGCACATCAAGCTTTTGCGCTCGCCGCATCCGCACGCCAGGATCATCTCGATCGACAAGGGCGCGGCGCTCGCCGTTCCCGGCGTGCAGATGGTGCTGACCTACGAAGACGCGCCGGATCGCCTGTTCTCGACGGCGCGGCATGAGAAGGACTGGATGGATCCGGACGATACCCGTGTCCTCGACAACGTCGTCCGCTTCATCGGCCAGAAAGCTGCCGTCGTCATTGCCGACACCGAGGCGGCGGCGGAAGAGGGCTGCCGCCGGCTCAAGGTCGACTATGACATCCTGCCGGCGGTAATCGATCCCGCGCAGGCGATCGCACCGGGCGCACCGCAGATCCATGGCGACAAGACGCCGGAGCATCGCGTCACCAACGCGCGACGCAACATCGTCGCCGAAGCTCATGGGGAATTCGGCGACGTCGCGGCCGCGCTGGCGCAATCCGCGGCGACCTACGAAGGAACGTTCACGACCCAGCGGGTTCAGCACGCCGCGCTGGAAACCCATGGCGGCATCGCCTGGGTCGGTGCCGACGGCATCCTGAATGTGCGGTCGAGCACTCAGGTGCCGTTCCTGACGCGGCGCACGTTGGCGGACCTCTTCGATCTGCCGGCCGACAGGGTTCGGGTGTTTTGCGAGCGCGTCGGCGGCGGCTTCGGCGGCAAGCAGGAAATGTTTGTCGAGGACATTCTGGCGCTTGCCGCACTCAAGACCGGGCGACCGGTCAAGTTCGAGCTGACCCGCGAGGAGCAATTCATCGCTACCTCGACGCGCCATCCCATGCGCGTAACGGTCAAGGCGGCCGCCGATCAGGACGGCAGACTGACGGCGCTGCAGCTCGACGTGCTCTCCAACACCGGCGCCTATGGCAATCATGCCGGCCCGGTGCTGCGTCATTCCGTCGGCGAGTGCCTGGGTGTCTACAACTGCCCGAACAAGAAGGTCGATGCGGTCGCGGCCTATACCAACACCGTGCCGGCAGGCGCGTTCCGCGGCTATGGCCTGCCGCAAACGCTGATCGCCGTGGAAGCGGCGATCGACGAACTGGCAAGACAGCTCGGTATCGATCCGTTCGAGATGCGCCGCCGCAACGTCGTGAAACCAGACGATCCCATGCTGTCGCCGCCGGGGTCCGAATATCACGACGTGTTTTATGGCTCTTATGGGCTCGACCAGTGCCTCGATCTGGTCGAGCGCGCGATGCGGGCCGATGTTCCGAAGACAGGCCTCTCCGCCGACTGGCTGATCGGCGAGGGCATTGCGCTGACCATGATCGATACGGTTCCGCCTGCCGGCCATTTCGCCGACAGCAAGATCTTGCTGCAGGACGACGGCGGTTTCGAGCTGACCGTCGGCACCGCGGAATTCGGCAACGGCACCTCCACCGTGCATCGCCAGATCGCGGCCACCGCGCTGGCCACGACGGTAGATCGCATTCTCCTGAAGCAATCCGACACCGCGCACGGCGGCCACGATACCGGGGCTTACGGCAGCGCCGGCACCTTCGTCGCCGGACGCGCGACGCAAGCGGCGGCGGAAACTCTTGCCGGCGCAGTCAAATCCTTTGCAGCGGAGCTGGCCGGGCTGGACGCAGCCTCATGCGCGCTTGAGAGTGAGTTCGGTCGTGTGCGCCAAGCAGCGCCTGTCGTTCAGCCAGCTTGCTGAGATGGCCAAGGCAGAGGGCAAGACGCTTGAAGCCAGCGGCACTTCGGCCGGGACGCCGCGTTCGGTCGCGTTCAATGTCCAGGGGTTCCGTGTCGCCGTGAACAAGGGCACCGGCGAGATCAGGATTTTGAAGAGTGTCCAGGCCGCAGATGCCGGCCGGGTCGCCAACCCGATGCAATGCCGCGGCCAGGTCGAAGGCGGCGTCGCGCAATCGCTTGGAGCGGCGCTGTACGAGGAGATGGTGATCGACGACGGCGGGCGGGTGGTTAATCCCAAATTCCGCGACTATCATTTGCCTTCGTTCGCGGATCTTCCGCGCACGGAAGTGTTTTTTGCAAATACTTGCGATTCATTGGGACCATTGGGCGCCAAGTCCATGAGCGAAAGCCCTTACAACCCGGTCGCCGCCGCGCTCGGCAACGCGATCGCCGACGCCACCGGCATCCGCTTCACGCAGACGCCGTTCAAGCCGGACCGGCTTTTCCCGGCGTTGCATGAGAAGTTTGGAAGCTAGGCGTTCGGCCAGGCTCCCTATTTCCGACCGGCCCAATCCAGGATCGCGGCTGCCTCCGCGGGGAAAATTTCCTTGCCTTGGACCAATGCGGATTGCGCCTTGTGCCGATCAACTCGTTTGCGCTTGATGCCTTCATTCCTTGTCCGCCCGTGTCGCCAATTTGACTCCGCACCTCGGGGGTCAAAGCTAACTTTCGTGTCAGAAACTGTCTCATTTGTCATTTGAAATCGCTGGTCCGTTTGGGTCTGCTGGTCATCCTCTTCTTGCGACGGCGTCAGTCGCCGTTGTGTTCATTGATGCAATTCGACAGGAGGAATTGGCATGACCAACAAGCTCCTTAGTTGCCTTATCGCCGGTGTGCTCGGTACGGCACTTGCACTTTCGCCGCCAGCATTCGCTCGTGGCGGCGGCGGTGGCGGCGGTGGGCACGGCGGTGGGATGGGAGGCGGCGGGCACGGCGGCGGCTTCGGCGGCGGAATGCACGGCGGTGGCTTCGGAGGCGGCTGGCACGGCGGCGGCATGGGAGGCGGAATGCGTTCCGGCGCGTGGGGCGGTGGCGCGCGCTTCAGCGGCGCCCGTTTCGCCGGCGCACGTTTCGCGCATGCGTCGTTTGCGCCAGGGTTTTCCAGATCGGCGTTCCATCAAGGCTTCCACCACGGGTCCTTCCATCATCGGTTCTTCCATCACCGCTTCAACCGATTCGTGTTTGTTGGCGCGCCCTTCGCCTACGGAGCCTACGCAGCCTACGACGGCTGCTGGAGCAGGGTGTGGACGCCCTATGGACTGCAATGGGTCAACGTCTGCGGCGACTACTACGGCTATTAGCCGCTGCCGCCATCGCGTCGGTGCGGCCTGCCCACAGATCGTGATGGTCGTCACCCGGCATGATCCGACGAGGCGAAACCGGACCTGTCGTCGGTGACCATCACGCGCATGTGCGAGCCGCTTCCGCGACCTTCGGATTATTATCGCAGAGATCAATTCGCGTCTGGCCGTCCGTTCGGAGGCGGAACACCATGATGGAAGGTCACCGCCGTATCCTGGTCGTCGAGGACGATCCGGAAACCGCCGGCCAGCTCGTGGAACAGCTCACGACCAGCGGTTACCGCGTGGATCTGGCCGCCAGCGGCAGCGAAGCGCTGAGCCGCGGCGCGGCCGGCGACTACGCCGTGATCACGATCGACCGCATGCTTCCGGATATCGACGGCATCACGGTGATGCGGCAATTGCGCGATGGCGGCATTGCCGCCCCGTTCCTGATCGTTAGCGCGCTCGGCGAGGTCGACGACAAGGTGCGCGGCCTGCGCGCCGGCGGCGATGACTATCTGGTCAAGCCGTTTTCCTTCGTCGAGCTGCTGGCGCGCATCGAGGCGCTCGGCCGGCGCAGCGACATTGTCAACGAAACCATTTTGCGCGTCGGCGATCTCGCGATCGACCTGATGTCGCGCACCGCGAGCCGGCGCGGCAGAAACATTTTGCTGCTTCCCCGGGAATTCCAGCTGCTCGAATATCTGGTGCGCAATGAGGGCCGCGTTGTGTCCCGGGCCATGTTGCTGCAGCACGTCTGGGACCTTCACTTCGATCCTTCGACCAACATCATCGACGTCTATGTCGGGCGGGTGCGCCGCAAGGTCGACGACCAGCAGGCCTATCCGCTGATTCATACGGTTCGCGGTGCCGGGTACTGTCTCCGTGCTCCTGACTAAGACCCTCAAATCATCGACGTTCAGGCTGGCGCTGATCGCGATCGGGACCTTCGGCGTGATCGTGTCGGCGATCTTCAGCTACGTCTATCTCTCCACCTCCTCCTACGTGCGCAGCCGGTGGGATCACGCCATCATGACGGAGTATTCGAGCCTGCGTGGCGCTTACGACCGATCGGGCCGAAACGGGCTGATCGACCTGATCGAGCAACGCCTGGCCGATAAGACCTTTGCAGAGAACGTCTATATCCTCGCCGACCCAGCGCTGGCCGTGCGGGCCGGCAATTTGAAGGCGTGGCCGTCGACTGACGTGGTGTCCAAGGGATGGACGGAGTTTCGCGCGTCGGAACCGGTGCAAGGCGCGACAAACCGGCCGCTGCTGCGGGCAATGTTCGAAGTGCTTCCAAATGGCGATCGCCTGCTGGTGGGGCGGGATATCAGCGACCTCGACAGCTTTACCGATCAAATCAAGGCTGCCGTGATCTCCGGCGTTGTACTGATATTCGTGCTTGCGGGGGTCGCGAGCATCCTGGTGACGCGCCGGACGGTGGGACGGATCGAATCGATCAACGCCACCAGCCGCGCCATCATGCAGAGCGGCCTGGACAAACGCATCCCTCTGCGCGGCACCAATGATGAATGGGACCGCGTTGCCGAGAACCTCAACCTGATGCTCGAACGCATCGAAACCTTGGTGGGAGAGGTCAGGCAAGTAAGCGACAATGTCGCGCACGACCTGCGGACGCCGCTGACGCGAATGCGTGGGCGCCTGGAAAAAGCCTATCACGGCCATCGCAATGGCGAGGCCGATCAAGCACTGATCGGCGACACGATCGCTGACCTCGACGCGGTCTTGCGGATATTCTCGTCGATCACGCGGATCGCGCAAATCGAGACACAGGCGCGAAAGGGCGCGTTCAGATCGGTGAACCTGGTCGAGATCGTCAACGAGGTCGTCGAATTATACGATGCCGCCGCAGAGCAGGACGGCACCCGCCTCACCGTCGCCGGCGACGGCGAGGTGATGGCGACCGGCGATCGCGACCTGATCTTTGATGCCGTCGGCAACCTCGTCGATAATGCGATCAAGCATGGCCGCGCCGGAGGCGAGGTGGTGGTTAAGGCCGAAAACATCGATGCCCGGCCGGTCATCACGATCGCCGATGATGGAGCCGGTATTCCCGCCGTGGAATATGAACATGTCTTCAAGCGCTTTTACCGGCTGGAACGCAGCCGCTACGCGCCGGGGAATGGCCTGGGACTAAGCCTGGTCGCGGCCGTCGCCCGCCTTCATGACGCGCGGATCGAAATGCTTGATAACTCGCCGGGCCTAAGGCTCAGACTGTGGTTTTCGGGGCCGGCACGTTAGTCGCGAGGGCGCCCCCCTGCCACCGTGCGTTCGATCCGGCCCAGCCGCTCGTCGGACATGTTTGGCACGGGCCTTGTATCGGCTTCGGTGGGCCCGATTGGCAGCGGCCTGGAGGACCCATCGATGCGCACCGAACCCCATCCCGTCGATCAGGTCCTGCCGATTCCGCGGCTGATGGCGCTTGGCCTGCAGCATGTGCTCGTGATGTACGCCGGCGCGGTTGCCGTTCCCCTGATCATCGGCCGGGCGCTGAAGCTGCCGCCGGAAGACGTCGCCTTCCTGATCAGCGCGGATTTGTTCGCCTGCGGGCTGGCAACGCTGGTGCAGTGCCTCGGCTTCCCCGGGGTCGGCATCCGCCTACCTGTCATGATGGGCGTCACCTTTGCTTCTGTCGGCCCGATGCTGTCGATGGCCGCAGCACCCGACATCGGGCTACTCGGCATCTACGGCTCGGTCATCGCTGCCGGAATCTTTGCCATCCTTGCCGCCCCTTTCATCAGCCGGCTGCTGCCGCTGTTTCCGCCCGTGGTGACCGGCACCATCATCCTGGTGATCGGGCTCTCGCTGATGCGAGTAGGTATCAACTGGGCCGGCGGCGGGCTACCGACATTGACCAGGATGGTCGACGGAGTACCCGGAGTGTTTCCCAATCCGGGGTATGGCCAGTTGCAGGGGCTTGGCATCGCGCTGTTCGTGCTACTGGTCATCCTCGGCCTGATCAAGTGGGGCTCGGGCTTCGTCGCCAACGTCTCGGTACTACTCGGCATCGTCGCCGGTGCTATCCTGGCGAGCCTGCTTGGCGTGATGCATTTCGAGAAAGTCGCGGCGGCTTCCTGGGGCGCGGTCGTTACCCCCTTCCGCTTCGGCGTTCCGCAATTCCACCTCGTACCCATCGTCACCATGTGCATCGTCATGATCGTGGTAATGATCGAGTCGCTCGGCATGTTCCTGGCGCTCGGCGACATCACCGGTAAGCCGATCGACCGCGACGCACTGACCCTCGGCCTGCGCGCCGACGGCGTCGGCACGCTGCTCGGCGGCATCTTCAATACGTTTCCCTACACGTCGTTCTCGCAGAATGTCGGCCTTGTCAGCGTCACCGGCGTGCGGTCGCGGTGGGTGACCGTGATGGGGGGATGCATCATGCTGCTGCTTGGGCTGCTGCCAAAAATGGCCGCGCTGGTCGAGGCGGTTCCGCTGGTCGTGCTCGGCGGCGCCGGGCTTGTGATGTTCGGCATGGTCGCCGCGACCGGCGCGCGCATCCTCACCGCGGTCGATTTCAGGAACAACCGCTTCAACCTGTTCGTGGTGGCGATCTCCGTCGGCTTCGGCTTGATCCCGCTCGCCGCACCCGGCTTTTTCCGCAATCTGCCGCACGATCTTCAGCCGCTGCTGGAGTCCGGCATCCTGCTCTGCGCGCTGGTGGCGGTGGCGCTGAACGCATTCTTCAACGGCGTCGGCCGCACGGTCGATGCGGAGGCGGACGCCGCCGCATCGGCTTCAGCGGCGCAGCATGTTTAGCTCCCGCGATAGGTCGCGTAGCTCCAGGGCGTGACCAACAGCGGAACGTGGAGATGGCCCTCGGGCTCGCTCACCGAAAAGCGCACCGGAATGCGGTCGAGGAACGGCGGATCCGACATCGGCACCTGCCGCGCGACAAAATAGTCACCGACGGCAAAGGTCAATTCGTAGCGCCCGATCGGCACCGGGCGGCCGCCGATCAGCGGCTGATCGGTGCGGCCATCACTGTTGGTCACCGCGCGCGTTACCACGCGGCTGATTCCAAGCTCGGAGAGTTCGATGAGCTCAACCGCAATTCCAGCCGCGGGCTTGCCGCCATGCGTATCCAATACATGGGTGGACAGCCGCCCGTGCACCACGAGCCGATCGTCCGCTGTCACGAGCGCGTCGAGCCGCAGCGCCGCGATCCGGGAGATCTCCTCGATCGATTTCTGTTCTTCGGTCAAGGCATCGTTCGGCAGGCGCCGCTCGAAATCGCGCAGGATGGAATCCCTGGTATGGCGACGAACGCAGACGATATAGGGAAAGCCGAATTTCGAACGATAGGCGTTGTTGACGCGCTCGAACGCATCGTATTCGGCATCCGACAGGCGGTCGAGGCCGACGCTGTTCTGCTCGGCGCTGGATTCGGCGGTCAGGCCCGCCGCGCGCAGGGTCTTGTCGGCAAGATCGGGATGCGCCTTGATCAACGCAAGACGCAATTCGGAGGGCGCGCGATCGACTACCGCCTTCATCGCGGCGAACAGCTGGTTGACGCCGGCGAACGGCCGCTTGATGGCCGTCTGCTCGGCGATCCACGGCGAATGTTCGAAGATATTGCCGAGCGCGGCGATGAAATCGTCGCGGCTGCAAATGTTGAGATCGGCCAGCGTTTTTGACATCGGCCTATCCGATGTTGAACGCGTGTTCGGCGAGATGCTTCAGGTTGGCGTGCCAATGCTCGGCGATCTGCAGCCGCGTCGGTACCCAGACGCGCTCGTGCTTGCCGATGTAATCGAGAAAGCGCATCAAGGCTGCCGCGCGTCCCGGCCGGCCGACCAGCCGGCAATGCAGGCCGATCGACATCATCCTCGGCGACGTCTCACCCTCGGCGTAGAGCACATCAAAACCGTCCTTGAGGTAAGTGAAGAACTGATCGCCGCCGCCAAACCCTTGCGGGTTGACAAAGCGCATGTCGTTGGCATCGAGCGTATAGGGAATGACCAGATGCGGTTCAGACGCCGGTGCCTTGATCCAGTACGGCAGATCGTCGGCATAGGAGTCGCAGAGATAAAGCAGGCCGCCGGCTTCCATCAAAAGCCGCAGCGTATTGATCGAGGAACGTCCGGTGTACCAGCCGAGCGGGCGCGCTCCGGTCGCCTCGGTGTGCACGCGAATCGCTTCTGCGATCTCGGCGCGCTCCTCGGCTTCCGACATGTTCCTGTGCTCAATCCATTTCAGGCTGTGGCTGGCGATGTCCCAGCCCGCCTCTTTCATCGCGGCGACCACTTCGGGATTGCGCTTCAGTGCTGTCGCGACGCCGAACACGGTGGTCGGCATTTTGTGCTCATTAAACATCCGCCACAGCCGCCAGAAGCCGGCGCGCGAGCCATATTCGAACATCGATTCGATATTGGCGTGGCGCTGGTCCGGCCAGGGCTGCGCGCCCAGCACATCTGAAAGGAACGCTTCCGAAGAACGGTCGCCGTGCAGAATGTTATTCTCGCCGCCCTCTTCGAAATTCACCACGAACTGCACGGCAATGCGGGCGTCGCCCGGCCACTTCGGATCGGGCGGGTTGCGGCCGTAGCCGCGGAGATCGCGGGGGTATCCGGCCTCGGCCACCTAGACTTCCTCGAAGAGGATATTCTGCGCACCCTTCCACAACACGGTCTTGCCGAACGCGGTGAGGTTCTCAAGGCCCGCGGTCAGGGTGATGAAGTGATTGCCTGCGAGCTGGCCCACCTTGCTGGCGAAATGCACGCCGCCATAGGCCAGCAGGATTTCAGTCTCGCTGATGCCGCCGGGATAGAGGATGATCTGGCCGGGTGCGGGATAGCTGGTGTGGTTCTCGTAGGAGACGCCGAAGTCGAGGTCGCCAAGCGGCATCCAGACCCCCTCACCGCTCCAGCGGACATGGATCGCCTGGCTCTGAAACGGCATGGCCTTGCGAAATGCCGCGACCGTCTTCGGCGCGAGCGCTTCCTCAAAGCGGGCCTGGAACGTGAAGTCGCCAGCACGGACAATCAGTTGGCTCATCGAAATCTTCTCTCGGTGGCTGGTAAACGGAGTTTCACAATACCCATTGTAGCCGAGCCGTGCAGGAAGCAAGGACCATTCCAGCCCAAAGCGGGGTTTCTCAGGGAAGCCGGACCTATTCGTCAGGCTTCCTTCGGTCGTAAGACCAGCCGAAAAGGCCGCTCCGTCGAACCTCCGGCTCCGGCGGCTGCGTTTCCCTGACCTCGACCTGCGGCGGCGCGGCGGGTGGCCCCGGCAGGTTGTCGCACTTCATCGAATAGACCAGTTCACCGTTCGCGGTCCGGCCGATCGGGGCGCAATTATCGACCCGCGCGATAGCGCCCTTGGGCGCCAGATTGGTCTCGGCCCAGGCCGGCGACGCAGTCAGCAGCAGGGCCAGCAAGAGTTTCTTCATCGACTTGGCTCGCAAGGGATGCATTCCGCATTGAACCGGATCGCCGCCGGGAAGTCCACGCGACGGGAGCGGATAATACTGCCCGAATGTTTAGCAGGAAGAAGCATTTGGCCAGGAATTTTGCTCGCCGCTTCGTGATGGAGGCGACCGTAATAATCCGCTTCCGCGACCCTTATCTGGCCATAGCGCTGAGACGCGAGGCGTTGGTCTCGCCAACAACGCGCCAAAGAGGGAGAACCAGGAATGCGCAAAACAATCTTCACCATTGCCAGCTCGGCATTGATCGTCGCAACATCCGTTCAGTTCGCCGCAGCCGCCCAGCGTCATCATCCCGGCAAGAGCGAGTGCGTGGTCATCGGCCAGCAGCAGTCCCGCAACGCCGATGCTTATGCAGCCTGGCCCGCTCCAGCGGTTCAGTCCGACGCGTACCGCTACTCCGGCGGCTGGTCGGCGCCCGCCGGTCACTGATAGTCAGCAGAGTTGAAGCCGAAAACCCGGTCGTACACGCGGCCGGCCTTTTGAACCCGATCCAACCGGAGATGCTGATGATGACGGCAACATTGCGCGGCCACACCGCCTTGGTAACCGGAGGCTCTCGCGGCATTGGCGCCGCTATCGTTGAGGCGTTGGCCGGGGCCGGCGCAGCGGTCGCCGTCAATTATCGGGAGCGCGCCGGTCAGGCCGACGCATTGGTGAAGGACATTACCGGCGCGGGCGGGCGCGCCATCGCGATTCCTGCGGACGTCTCGCAGGCCGATGCGGTCACCAAAATGGTTCAGCGCGTAAACGACGAACTCGGCCCGATCGATATCCTGGTCAACAATGCCGGGATCGCCATCGTCAAGGGAATCGACGACCTCAGGGAAGAAGATTTCGATCGGACGATAGCGGTGAATTTGAAATCAGTGTTTCTGTGCATGCAGGCGGCGCTGCCGACGATGCGCGCAGGGAAATGGGGCCGTATCGTCAACATCTCCTCGGGCGCCGCCCGCGGCGCCGGCTCGATCGGGCCGCACTACAATGCCTCGAAGGCCGGCCTCGAAGGTCTGACCCGCGGCTATGCCGCACGTCTCGTCAAGGAAGGCATCACGGTCAATGCGGTGGCGCCATCCCTGATCGAAACCGACATGATGAAGGGGCAGGAGAAGCTCGTTGGCCGGATACCGCTCGGCCGGTTCGGCAAGTCCGAAGAAGTCGCGCAGGCCGTGATGATGCTGCTCCGCAATCCCTACATGACGGGCCAGACCGTCGCGCTGAGCGGCGGCATGGCGTTCAACTGACCCGGATGCGGTAGGACAGAGATCGACGGCCGCCCGGCGCGATATGCATCAGGCCGGGCTTCTCGGTGAATTCGCCGTCGAAATCCACCGGGCTGGCAAATCCGTGCCAGGGCTCGATACACAGGAACGGCACCCCGCCGGGCTTCGACCAGACGCCGAGTTCTGGAAAGCCGTCCCAGGCCATCTCGATCGATGGACCGCGATCGGCGGCATAGCGGACGGATTTGCTCGAAAGTCGATCGAGGATCACGGCGTCATCGTCGAACAGCTTTTCGGAAAGCATCAGCGCTTTGCCGCCGATCGGCGACGGTTCCGGTTTTGGTCGCATCAGGCCGTCCTTCAAACGTCGGATCGGCGCGGTCTCCGCGTCGGAGAAGGTCAGCGTGTAAGCCTCCTTGGTCACTCCGGGCATTAGCGGCCAATTGAACGCCGGATGCACGCCGATCGACGCCGGCAGCGCTTCCGCGCCGGTGTTGGTGACGTCGAGCACGACGTCGAGATCGGCGCGGTTCACGGTGAAGGTGGCTTCCAGCCGAAAGGTGAAGGGATAGCGGGCGCGGGTCGCCTCGTTGTCAGCAAGCAGCAGCTTGCAGGACGCCGGCTGGCGCTCGAGCCACTCAAACCGCTGATCCCGCGCAAACCCGTGTTGCGTCATGGCGTAGGTTTTTCCGCCAACGCGCAGCTCGTCATTTTTCAGACGGCCGACGATAGGGAACAGCAAGGGCGCGTGGCGCGGCCACTGCGGTCCAGCCTGCCACAGCAGTTCAGCGCCTGTGGCATTCTTCAGGGAACAAAGTTCGGCGCCATCAGCTTTGACGGTTGCCGTAATCGCTTCGCTCTTCAGTATATGGCTATCGCTGCTCATTTCCCGCCTCGGGCTTTTTCGATGGCTACATGCGCCAGTCGGAAGCTCGCAGCAAGTCTGCAGCGCGACCGCAACGCCTCATGAAGTCGCCGCCCGGCCAGATCCCTGTACCTTCAGCAGGACAGGCCCCTCGCCGCTGCGGCGATTTGACAGCCTGCCCCCGAGACCGTTTGATTGCGATCAAATCTCGGAAGCACTATTCCGGCAGCAAGCCGCCTGATCGCGAGCTTACGGCTGATCGAGACATGGGAAAGTCATGCCGCCAACCGCAAGTCCGGCCAAGCAGCGCATTTCCCGCCCCTGGCGGTTCCGGCGGAATGGTGCAATGCGATGCGACACCGCTTTTCGCCTTGTTGCGGGCGGATGCCTCGAGGAGGTAGCGACATATTACAAGGCCCTCCGCGCGGGCGATGCCAACGCGCTGCACCAGACGCGCATCGCGCTGACGCGACTTCGCGCCGCGATATCGTTCTACTCGCCGATGGTAGCGGATTCCGAATGGCTGCGGCTGAAGTCCGAATTGAAATGGCTGAATGGGTATCTCGGCGCGACGCGCGACCTCGACGTCGCGATCGCGAATTGTCAGCGCAACGCCGAGAAGCAGATGTTCAGGGCGGCGCGCGCCGAAAGCCAGCGACGCCTTAATCGCGCGCTTGGGTCCGCAAGATATCGGCGCTGGCTCAACGACTTGTCGGATTGGATCGGCAACGGCCCGTGGTCGGCAATCGAGGATCCGCGCGCGATCCGGGAGCGAG
This sequence comes from uncultured Alphaproteobacteria bacterium, assembly GCA_963786115.1. GTDB lineage: Bacteria > Pseudomonadota > Alphaproteobacteria > Rhizobiales > Xanthobacteraceae > Bradyrhizobium. The sequence continues at coordinate 159,986 of CAWAYC010000016.1, read as the reverse complement.
AACTCTCCGACATCGAAATATCACGCGCGCCAACTGCGCCGGTGGCACAAGAAACTCGTCAAGAAGAGTCGCGGCCTGCAAGGCATGGGCAGGCAGAAGCTGCATCGGCTGCGGCTTGCCAGCAAACGGCTGCGCTACGCGATCGAATTCTCCGAAGGGGCGCTGACAAAGGAGGATTTTTCACAATGGCGCGTCACCGCGAAGCATCTGCGTTCCGGTCAGCAAATCCTCGGCGAGTTGAACGATGCCGAAATACGCCGGTCACTGGCGATCGGTCTGGAAGGCCCATCGGAGCGCGCTTCCGCACGCGATCTGGACGATGTGAAGCCCCTCGACCGAAAGCGGAAGAACCGGTTGCTTCGGCGGGCCGCGACTGTCTATCGAAAGTTGGCAGACTAGACGGGCTGTTCACCTCCACGGATACCGATCACTTTCTCTGGAGCCTGCGGCATGCGGGTTTTCCGCACATCAGCTTGGAATTATGTATTATAAACATCATTTAAAGCAGTACGGAGGAGCCCGCCGTGGATGATCGATCTTTACTTCAACCGGCCGCACCGCAGCAGGGAAGCGTGCTGATCTCTGGCGTCGGCGCCTCGCACGGTTTGGGCGCGGCGATCGCACGCCGCTTTGCCGCGGGCGGCTATCCGGTTGTGATCGCGGGCCGGAACGCCGAAAAGCTTGCGGCCACCGCCGCGGAACTCTCATCTACCGGCGCCAAGGTTAGCCATGTCGTCGGCGATGCCTCCAGGGCCGCCGACGTGGCGCGGTTCGTTACCGCCGCTCAGGAGTTCGGGCCGCTGGCCGTCGCCGTACACAATGCCGGCTCAAACCGGCCGGCGCCGTTCCTCAAGGTCAGCGAAGAACGCTTCGAGGGTCATTGGCGCGAGCACGCGCTCGGCGGTTTCCACCTGGCGCAGGCGGCAATCCCTGCACTGCTGTCGCGCGGAGGCGGTACGCTGATCTTCACGGGCGCAAGCGGCTCGCTGCGCGGCAAGGCCAATTTTGCGCCGTTCGCCGCCGCCAAGGCTGCGGTGCGCGCGCTCGCGCAAAGCGTGGCCCGCGAATTCGGACCACAGGGGATTCATGTCGGGCACATCGTCATCGATGGCGGCATCGAGGGCGATCGCCTCCTGAGCCTGCGGCCGGAATTGAAGGACGCCCGCGGGCCCGACGGCCTCCTGAACATCGCCGCGATCGCCGACGCCTATTGGGTACTGCACCATCAACACCGCAGCGCCTGGACGCTCGAACTCGATCTGCGTCCCTGGGCCGAGTCGTTCTAGGCCGGAACTCACTCTTCATTCCGGATCGTTGCAGCCCTATATCAAAGCGGAACCTCAAACGATCAAAGGACTGGCCGGCTTGTCCGAGCAATTGAACCTGTTTGCCGGTGCGTCGCCCGCTCCCGAGGGCCTGCGATACGCTGCCGATTTCGTCTCACCTGCGGTCGAGCGCGAACTGATTACGCGCATCGCCGCTCTACCGCTGCAGCCGTTTCAGTTCGGCCAATACGAGGGCAAGCGCCGGATTGCATCATTCGGGTTCCGCTACGACTACACGCTGCGCCGTCTGCAGGAGGCCGATCCCGTTCCGGAATGGCTTCGCTCGCTCATCGGAGAGGTAGAGGCGTTCGGCGGTCAGGCAACCCGCATCGGGCAAGTGCTTTGCACCGAATACGACACCGGGGTCGGCATCGGCTGGCATCGCGACAAGCCGCATTTCGATCAGATATTTGGCTTGTCGCTGGGGTCGGAATGCAGGTTTCGCTTTCGCCGGCGTGCCGGAGAAAAATGGCAACGCTTCGCGCTGCAGGCCGCGCCGCGCTCCATCTACATGATGGCGGGTCCGGCAAGACACGCCTGGGAGCACAGCATTCCCGCGGTCGAAGCTCCGCGCTATTCGATTACGTTTCGCACCATGGTCGATAAAGCCTGAGACAAGCGAGCCGCACCAATCCTCCTTGCTTCGCACCCGGCCCCGCGCTTGCGCCATCTACGTCAAGGTGACTTCCTGGCAGCGCGGAGGCAGATGACCTAAGACCAACGCGCCTTTCACACCATTGCCTCGGAGCAAGAAATTTGGCTTCAGAACAGGCCGCTGCAGTGAAGGGCTTTGCGAACGTGTTTTAGTTCCGTCTCATCGGAAACCATGTCGAGGATGATGGTGCCGACGCCTTTTTCCGCGAAGCTGCGGAGCCTCGCCCCAATCTCCGCGTAACTGCCGACCAAGTAAGGGCAATCCGCCTGAAACGTCAGAAACGGCAGCAACCAGTAACCGTTTTCCTGCAGCTCGCTGTACTGCCCCGCTTCGTTGAGCCGTTTCTTCCAGACCGAGTCGGTATTTCCCATGGTCAGCTTCAACAGCTCGCGACTTTCGGGGCTGTCCTGAAACCGTAGCTGCGCGGCTTCTCTCGCCTGATCGCGCGTCTCCCTTGCAAATATCCCGAAGTTCACGCCAGGGGCGCTGATCCCCTGCTCGAGATCGGGCGGCAGCATTTGCATCATGATGCAGCCGGTTTCCGCCGAAACGCGGCGCGCCTCGTCGGACTGACCCGCGATCAAATATTCGGGCATCAGCGCTGCCGGCAACCGCGGCCGCAATTGCAGATTGTTCGCTGTGTAGAATTTTCCCTTGAAATTGACGGGCCGCGTGCTCGTCAGCAGTTGCCGCACCACCGATACGAATTCGCTCAGCCTTGAATATCGGCTCTCGCGCGTCTGCTCATCGCCGAGCCCCTGCAAGTCGCTGACGGCCGTACCGGTGATCATATTCAGGTAGAGCTTCCGGCCGTAGAGCTGCGCAAACGAGGAAACGAATTTGGCCGCCGTAAACGGATGCATGTAGACCGGATTGACCGCGATCAGCGGCGAGCTTCGTTTGGTGTTCGCCACGATGTGCTGGGCCATCGACCATGGCTCGACGAAAACGTCATTGCCCGCGAACAGGAGAATGCCTTCGAAGCCGCTTCGCTCGCTGAACCGTGCCACATGCATCAGTTCCTCGACGTATTTGACAGGATTCCGGTTGCGCGAAACGGCTGGAAACACGCGAAGCTTGGCATTTGTCATTTACAGCTCCGAATTGATCGGAATCCCGCGCGGCAACGGCCAGGGCCGGACGACGATCGGAAGGCCTCCGGCCGCCCCACTGCCGTCGGCGATGGCCAGCCTGTGGCTTGCGGAAGGAGAACGCTTCGTAAAGTGCCATCTCCGGGGATCGTCAGCGGCATCCGACATAAACCTGATGCTAATCTTCTGATCGGAGGAAATCAGGATTGAGAACTGGTCGAGCGGAAAGCTCAAGCCGCTGCCTCTTGCCTTCAGATACGCCTCTTTCAAGGTCCAGTAATCGAAGAAGCGGTCAATCAACTCGGCCGGCGGCAGCGTCCGCAGGGCGTCGGCCTCCTCCGAAGAAAAATTGCTGCAAGCCGTTGCGAACAGCGAGCGCGCATTTCGAAGTTGCTCCACGTCAACGCCGATGGACCTGCAGGGCGAAACGGCACAGGCCACACAGCCCTCTGTGTGTGAGAGGCTGAAATAGACATCACCTGCGACGAGGGGAGCCGAGACGAACGGCCGGCCGTAACGATCGGTCGTGAAGGACCAGTCGGCGGGGTCGACGTCAGGGGTGAAATCCGACAGCGAAAGGCGCAGGAGGCCGTGCGCAAAAACGTATTGTCGCCGATGGCGGCTGAAAGAAAAGCGTTCGGCGCGCTGTCTTTCCTCGGGGGATAGCGTCGCCAGGCAGGCCCCGTAGGCCTGCGGGGTGTCGATCGCATCGAGCAGTCCGACGTGGAGATCTATACTCTCGCCCGCCATCTGAAGTCAGTCCTGAGGCGACGCGCGTAACGCGACTGCCAAGCCGCAATCGGCAGACCGAGCGGGCCGCCTGGGTAGCCCGCTCAGCGGTGGCGTTGCTGCCGAAAGTGCGCCAGCTCTTCCAGTACATGGACGACGCGCGACCAAACGACAGAGCAGCGCTGAATTGCCAAGCCGCTATTCTCAGACCCGCTTGGACTACTTGCTCTTCTTGCTCTTCTTGCTCTTCTTCTTCTTGGATTTCCCCTTGGCCGAGAGACTCTTCAACGCGTCTTGAAGCTCCTTCTTCTGCGTTTCGAGCTTCTTCTTCAAAGCCTTCTTTTCGGCTTCACTCAAGTGGCCGAAATTCATGTATTTGACAAAACCCATACGCTTCCCCTTTTCGATAAATAGGCCGATCGACGGCAATCTGTGGATGTTGCTTGTTACCAGGCGAAGAATCAAGTCGATTTGTGATTCTGTTGACCTGTGCCGGACAATCCTTACGCCTCGATCCGGTCGATCCGAGCAGGCCGGTGATCGAGCAAGTGCCCCAGCGGCGCGTCGGGACGAACTGCGGCATTGGCCAGGATCGTGGCGAAATCTTGCATCCACTGCCTGATGTCACGGGTAGCGAACAGTTCGCTTTTATAATTGCAAGACCCGGTGATGCCGGACGGCCTCTCCTTCAGCATCAGCGTCAGCCAGGTCGGATTGATCGGAAGCACCGGCTGTCCCTCGCGGGACGAGTCCCCCAGCGGTCGAATGGCGATGCCGGGTAGTTTGAGCGGCTGGCGTAGCGGATTCTGCAGGGTGAAATAGACCTGGATCAGGGACGCCGGATCGACTCCATCCTCTTCCGCCAATCGTGCGGCGAGGATGCTGAAAGGCAATTCCTGCCGCGCATGCGCTTCGAGGACCGCCTGGCGCACCCGCCCGAACGCCTCCCGAAATGAAATATCCGGATCCATTTTGGTACGGATGATCGAAGTATTTTCAAACGGCCCAATCACGCGTTCGGTATCCGGCTGCGCGCGATCGGCCATTGCGGTAGCGATGCAAATGTCGTTGCGCCCGGTTCGGGTCAGCAGCAACGCCTTTAGCCCCGCCAACAAGCTCATGAACAGGGTGCCATTCTGGCTGGCGCCGAGAGCGCTCAACCGCGCGATCAAATCCTTTGGCACGCGAACCGGCTCATAGGCGCTGGATGAGGCCGGACGCGCATGCGCACCATCGGGGCCGGCGCGGAAGACCGGCGAAGCTCCACGCAGATTCTTCTTCCAGTAGGCGAGTTGCCGGGCCGCCGACTCGGTCGTGCACCACCAGCGCTCCCGACGCGCCACCTGGGAGAAGTCCGTCGATGGCTTGAGCAAGGACTCCTGTCGGCCGCCGACAACGGCGGAATACAGTTTCGAGATTTCCTCAAAGAGAATGCCGATCGACCAGCCGTCGACGATCGCGTGATGCATCGTCATCAGCAGGACATGGTCGTTCTTGCCCAGCCGCAGCAGCCGCGCCCTCAACAGCGGCGCGCGCGCAACGTCGAAGGGCGTCCAGGCCTCCTGCTCGGCAAGAAGCTTGGCCCGCTTGAGCTGCAACGCCTTGGCCGCCGGTCCCTCGGTCGTCCTTCTTTTTGCACCTTCGACGTCAAGCACAGAACCGATATCCGCCGCCGGCACGACACCAGCGACGGGCTGCCCGTTCAGCCACGCAAATCCCGAGCGCAACAACTCGTGCCGGCGCACTACCTCGGCAATGCTCTGCTCGAGTGCTCGGATATTCAGCGGCCCCTGGAGCCTCAAGGAGAAAGGCAGATTGAACTGCGGCAATCCGGGGAGCTCTCGCTCGACCCGGATCATCTGGTCCTGTGCGATCGACACCGTCCGGGGGCCGGTTTCCTTCTCGCGCGTGAGCTCGGCAGGCGTCTCCTGTGGTTCGATTTCGGACGCGGCGTCGACGCGCCTCGCCAACTCCTCAATGGTCGGCGCTTCGAAGACGGCCTTGATCGGCAATGACACCCCGAAAGCGTTCGCCACCCGGGCCAACACCTGGCCTGCCAGGAGTGAATATCCGCCAAGATCGAAGAAGTTGTCGGTGACGCCGACATTCTCGACCTTGAGCAGGTCCGTCCAGATGTCGGCCAGCGCCTTCTCCGTCGCGCGGCGCGGTGCCACGGATGCGTCGCCTGCGATCGTCTCTTGCCGGTCGATTGCCCGCAATGCGGTCCGGTCGACCTTGCCATGTGCGTTGACCGGCATCCGTTCCAGGAACAGGAAGCTCGCGGGGATCATGTAGCCGGGTAGCCGGGCCTTGAGGAATTCGCGAAGGTCGTCGGGCTTCGGCGGCCGGCCCGCGGCAGCGACGACATGCGCGACCAGTCTTGTTTCGCTGCCGATCCCGTCGGAAGGCAGCACGGTCGCAGCCTGCACGCAAGGATGTTCCAGCAAGACGTGCTCGATCTCCTTGAGCTCGATCCTGTAGCCGCGGATCTTCACCTGCTGGTCGATGCGGCCGAGGCACTCAAGCGTGCCATCGGCGCGCCAGCGGGCCAGATCGCCGGTCCTGTACAGGCGTGCCTCGCGGCGGCTCGAAAACGGATCACGGGAGAACTTTTGCTGCGTGTGTTCGGGGTCGTTGAGATAGCCCCGGCCCACCCCGGCTCCGCCGACACAGAGCTCGCCGACCAGCCCGATCGGCACCGGCTGCGAATGAGGATCGAGCACATAGAGGCTCGCATTGGGGATCGGGCGACCGATCGGCGCATCAGCGGATTCTGCCGGAGCCGCCGTCAAGCGGTGCAATGCAACGTCATCCGAACACTCGGACGATCCGTAGGCATTGACCATAGGGACATTCGGAAAGTGCCGGAACCAGGCATGGCAGAGATCGGCGGAAAGCGGTTCACCGGTGGAGATCAGCAGGCGCAACCGGCCGAACGTGCGAAATGCGGGCTCATGTGCGGCCCGTTCAAGGATTTCGCGCAGCAGCGACGGGACGATCTGCAAGACGGTCACGCCCTCGCGGCTGATCTCCTGCGCAAGCAGAGCGGGATCCTTCACGACGTCGTCGCCGCAGATGTGAATGCGCGCACCGACCATCAGGCCGGCGAGGAATTGCCAGACCGAGATGACGAAGCTCTGTGGGGCCGTCTGGGCGACGACGTCGGTAGCCGATAGTTTGAACTCCGAAATCAGCGAAGCAAGGTGGTTGAGCAGTCCCCGCTGTTCGATCATCACCCCCTTCGGCACTCCCGTAGAACCGGAGGTATAGATGAGGTAGGCCAGGCTTGAAGGCGCTGGTTGCGCCGTCCGCCCCGGGCGGGAAGGTCGGGCCTCGATCAGATCTTCGAGCATCAACACCCGCGGACCTGCGCGGGATGGCAGTTGCGCGAGCACCTTTTCCAGCACCGCCGCGCAGCCCGGCCCGACCAGCAGTAGCGGTGCTCCGCTGGACTGAACAGTTTTAGCGAGCCTGGCCGCGGGCAGCGTTGGCTCCAGACAGAGGAATGCGCCGCCCACGTGCTGCACCCCGATGATTGCCGACAACAGATGGACATCGCGTTCGGCAAGCACGGCGACCACGATCTCGGGCCCGACGCCCTCGCGCGCGAGGCGGTAGGCAACCGCCGAACTGCGACGGGCGAGATCCCGGTAACTGAACCTCGCCTGACCGACGGAAACCGCCGCTGCTTCCGGCGTGCGCGCGAGTTGACGGGCGAAGGATAGGGAAAAACTGCCGCGGCGGCTAAAATCGGCGCGGCGGCCATTCCACCCGGTCAGTACGCTACGGCGCTCCGAAACCGGTAGCAGCGGAAGGCGAGAAATCCGCTCTTCGGGATTTGCAACGATCTCCTCCAGCAATACCCGGAAATGCGCCGCCAATCGCGCGATCGTGGCGCTGTCGAACAGATCGGTGCTGTATTCGAAAAAGCCGCTCAGATGCTCGCCCGCCTTTGCAAGCTCCAGCGTCAGATCGAACCGTGAGATTTCAGGATCGAAGTCCATGAAATGTGTGGTCAACCCCGGAAGGACCGGAGTGCCTGCGGAAGCGTTCTGCAGGATGAACATGATCTGAAACAGCGGCTTCCGATCCCCGCTACGCGACACCCGCAGCGCGCGCAGGATCTCCTCGATCGGCAAATCCTGGTTTCGATACGCATCGAGCGTAACCTGGCGGACCCGGCGCAAGACCTCATTGAACGTTGGATCGCCGGACAGGTCGGTCCGCAAAACGAGCGTATTGGCGAACATCCCGATCAGAGGCTCGAACGGAATCTGGTTACGGTTTGCGATCAACGACCCGACGGCGACGTCGTCATGGGCGGTGTAGCGGAACAGCAGGCACTGGAATGCCGCGAGCAGCGTCATGTAAAGCGTGACGCTCTGGCCTCGACCGAGCGCCTCGAGGTTCTGCGACAGAGCGCGCGAGAACTTGAACGAATGCTTGGCGCCGCGACCGCTCCAGACTTCCGGACGAGGCCGATCGGTTCGCAGCGGCAATTCCGTCACGCCCTCAAGCTGAGCGCGCCAGTAGTTCAACTGTTCCTTGGCGGCCTGCGTTTGCGGCCACGCTCGCTGCCAGTCAACGAAGTTTCGGTATTGACAGCCTGGCTCAGGCAACCGGGCCACCGTTCCGTTTCGGCGGGCCCGAAAGTGTGCTTCCAGTTCTTTCCAGAACAATCGCTGCGACCAACCGTCGGTGGCGAGGTGGTGAATCTTGGTCACCAAAGCATGGTCGTCTGCGGCAAGCCGCACCAGTTGAGCCTGAAACGGCGGCTCGCGGTCGAGCTCAAGAGGCTGCTGCGCGAACTTCCGTGCCTGACGCTCGATCGCCGCCGCTCTCCTGTTCCTGGCGCATGATCCGAAGTCGATAAGTTCGAGAGGCGGGACAAACGTTCCCACGGTTTGAACCGTTTCGCCGCGCCCCTCGGAAAAGGTCGAGCGCAGGATCTCGTGACGCTTGCAGATCGCCGCGATGCTCGCTTCAAGGGCTTCGAAATCGAGCGGCCCCAGCAGACGGGCCACCTCGACGACGTTGTAATTGTATCGGGTCGGATCGAGCCGGCTGAGAACGTATATTCTTTGTTGCTGGAACGACAAGGGAACGCCGCGCGCATCCGTCGGCGTGTCAGACGGCCCCTGTGATACCACATCATGTTTTCTGCTCGATGCGTCGAGGCGTGCCGCGAGTGCCGCCACCGTCGGAGCATCGAAGATATCCTCAAACGACAACCCGACGTCAAAGCGCTCGCGCAGGCGCGAAAACAATTGTGTCACGGTCAGGGAATCGGCGCCGAGCGCAAAGACGTCCTGATCAACCCCGATTTGATCGAGCTCCAGCAGCTCCGCCCAGATACTCGCCAGCTGCGATTCCAGCTCCGATCGCGGCAGGGGTGTCGCGCCGCTGTCCCCCAGTGCCGGCATGGTCGAGAGCATGCCGGCCAGCGCGCTTCTCCTGACTTTTCCGCTGGCTCCTTTCGGAATCTCCGGCACGGCCCGGATCAGACCGGGAACCTTGTATCGGGCCAGTCGCTTTGCCGCGAAATCCCGTAGCTGCTGCGTGCTGGTCGTGCAATTCGGCCGCAGCACGACGACGGCCGCGACATTTTCGCCAAGTCGTTCGTGCGGCACTGCGAACGCGCCGGCTTCCAGCACATCCGGATGGCTGAGCAAGGCCTCTTCGACCTCGAACGGCGAAACCTTCTGCCCTCCCCGATTAATGACCTCCTTGATGCGGCCGACGATGAAGAGATAGCCGTCCCGATCGAGATATCCGAGATCGCCGGTTCGAAACCAGCCATCGCGGAAGGCCGCTTCGGTGGCGGCGGGATCATTGTCGTATCCCCTGGCGATCGTAGGTCCCCGCAACACGATCTCGCCGGGCTTGCCGGTTGGAAGCGGTTGGCCTTCGCCGTCCAGGATTGCGATTTCGGGACCGGCTGCCCGGCCGACCGAACCGACCTTGCGCAGCTCCCGCCGGTTTGCCGCGATCTGCGACGCCCCTTCCGTCATGCCGTATGTCTCGATGACGGGAACGCCGAACAAGGATTCCAGTCCGTTGAGGATGTCGGGGGGCAGCGATGCGGAAGCCGAACGAACGATCCGCAAGGAAGACCGTTGCGTATCGTGCTTGTGGTGACTGGCTGCCGAGAGCAAGGCGCGATGGATGGTCGGAACCGCCGTGTACCAGCTCGGTCGCAAATCGCTCAGCCACTTGAAGAAGGACGCAGCATCGAAGCCCGGCGTGCAGATCACGCTTGAGCCGGCCGCCAATGCGGTGAGCACCCCTGATATGAGGCCATGTGCATGGAAAAGCGGGAGAACGTTCAGCAACCGGTCTTCGGGTCGAAGCGCCAAAACCGCACCGGCATTGTAGGCCGAAAGGCAGACGCTCGCATGGGTTAACGGGACCATCTTTGGCCGCGACGTCGTTCCCGAGGTCAACAGGATGAATGCGTCGCTCGTGGCGGACGCCAGATCGCCCGTGCCGGCCCGTGCCGGCGTTGATCCGACAAGGTCGAAGGCGCCGAGCCCGTCGCCTCGCCTGGGCGACAAATCGATGACGGCGATGCCGAGCGAGTGGGCAACGCTCCTGCTCGCCGAATTCATGTCGGCCCGTGTCAACAGCGCCGCAATCTTCAGATCGCTGAAATAGCGCTGCAACTCGTCGGCGGTGAGGTCCGGATTGAGGGGAACGCAGACCGCCGCCGTGGTGACCGCGATGATCGCCATCGCCGTCTCGGCGCCGCGCGGCAAAACCACCGCCACCCTGTCGCCCCGGCTTACGCCGAGCCGTCGCAATTGCCGAATTGTGTCGTCGGTCCGCCTCCAAAGCTCGCCATATCTTACCGGTGTAACGTCGGGCGCCAGAAGGGCCTCGTGGTCGGGGGTCGTCCGCGCATGGTGCGCAAGGAGCTCCCCGAGGCACAAAAAGACCTGATTTTCGGTGCTCTCGCCGCCCGATTGGTCGACAATCTTGGACAAGTCCGTACCTTTTTGCTCAACTTGCGCTATTGTTCTCGAACTTTGTGAAGCACGTCCAGTCCGAGATGGAAGCGTTGCACCGAATCTGTATTGTGAATTGAGGACATTGCCGCACGGATGAAAATGCCAGAGAAGGGGCGAAGCGCGGAGACTGAGGAGGGTTTGAAGCGTTGGCTCGAGGGCATTGGCCTCGGCCACCACAGCGATCTCTTCCTCCGGCATCGGATCGATTTCGATGTCATGTCCGACCTCACCGAGACCGATTTATCCGAACTCGGACTGCCGCTGGGCGATCGCAAGCGTTTGCAGCGGGCGATGGCTTCCCTCGTCAGTGCCCCGTCGATAGAGATCGCAGCCGGTACTGTCGCCAGACCGCTGAGGGCAGCCGTCGGCGCCGAACGGCGCCAGCTCACCGTCATGTTCTGCGATATGGTTGGCTCCACATCGCTCTCCGAACAATTCGATCCCGAGGACGTTCGGGACATGATCGCAGGCTTTAGAGAGACCTGCGTCCGCCTGGTGAAGAATTACGACGGCTTCGCCGCGCGTTATGTCGGGGACGGCATCCTGTTCTATTTCGGCTACCCGAATGCGCATGAGGACGATGCCGAACGCGGCGTCCGCGCCGGGCTCGAGATCGTGCAGGCGCTGTCAACGCAAGCCGAGCAATCGCGCGACGTCTTGTCCCCTGCGCCCGCGGTCCGCATCGGGATCGCGACGGGACTTGTCGTCGTTGGAGACCTGATTGGACAGGACACCGAGGAGCACGATTCCGCGGTCGGCGAAACGCTGAATTTGGCCGCCCGGCTCCAGGGCCTGGCGCCGCCAAACGGCGTCGTCATCGCGTCGTCGACGCAATCCCTGTTGAGGGGAAAATTCGACTACGAGAATCTCGGGATCCACGCCCTCAAGGGAATATCTGAAGAAGTCCAGTGCTGGCATGTGGTTCGGCCTTCCCGCGTGGAAAGCCGGTTTGCCGCCGCGATGGGCTCGAAGTTGACGCCGCTCGTCAACCGTGAGGAGGAAATTGCGCTGCTGCTCGTGCGCTGGCAGCAGGCGAAGGAGGGTGACGGCCAGGTGGTGCTGCTGTCGGGAGAGCCTGGAATCGGAAAGTCGCGGATTGTCCAGGAGCTTCGCGACCGCATTGCCGGCGAACAGCCCGCATACGTGTCCTTTCAATGCTCTCCCTACTACACCAGTACGGCGTTTTACCCCTTTGTCGAGCAGCTCACGTTCGCGCTGGGCATCAATCGCGAGGATGCTTCGTCGCTCTCGCTATCAGGCCTTGAGGCAACTATCGCTGCGGCGAATGGGGACGTGAAACGACTGACGCCGATATTCGCGGCTTTGTTGTCGATCCCCATCGACGACCGATACGCTCCGCTCGATCTTTCTCCGCAGCAGCAAAAGGACGCATTCGTCGTCGCCCTGGTGAATCATTCGATCGGGCTGGCGCGCGGCCGGCCGCTGGTGATCGCCTTTGAGGATGCCCACTGGATCGATCCAACCTCCCGAGACGTGCTCGATCTCCTGGTCGACAGGATCCAGGACGCTTCCATCCTCGTCGTCATTACCTGCCGCTCGGAGTTTCAACCAAGCTGGGATGCGCACTACCATGTCACGACGCTGACCCTCAATCGACTGAGCCGCCAGCAGCGTGCGACATTGGTCGAACGCGTGGTCGGCTCGGAGCTTCCGAGCGAAATCGTCGAGGAGATAGTCGTCAAGACGGACGGGGTGCCGCTGTTCGTCGAGGAGCTGACCAAGGCGGTGATCGAATCCGACCTTCTTACCGAGAAGCAGGGACGTTACGTTTTCTCCGGTCCATGGCGTCAACTGGCGATACCCGCAACGCTGACCGACTCACTCATGGCTCGTCTCGATCACATGGGGCCGTTCAAGAAGATCGCGCAGATCGGGGCCACCATCGGCCGAGAGTTCTCTTACGAAATACTTCGCGCTGTCGCTGAAGCTCCGCCGGACCAGATCGGTGCCGCCTTGAATCACCTCGTTGATGCAGGATTGATCGTCCGCCGAGGCCTTCCACCCGACGCGGTGTACTCGTTCAAGCACGAGATGATACGGAACGCGGCTCATTCAAGCCTGTTGCACAGCGAACGACGAAAATTGCATTCGAAGATCGCGTTTGTGCTCGCAGAGATGTACCCGGAGAGGACCGAGCGCGAGCCGGAACTCCTTGCTCATCACTTCACGGAGTCCGGTCAAAGCAAAGCCGCGGTGGGTTTCTGGCTCAAGGCCGGCAAGCAAGCCGCCAAGGCCGGCGCCAACCTCGAAGCCATCGCTCATCTGCGGCGCGGCCTCGGAGTTGTCCAGGGTAATCCCAACGTACCGGGCCGCGACGAAATGGAGCTGGAGCTTCGCATCGGGCTGGGGAACGCCCTGATCGCCGGCAAGGGATATGCCGTGCAGGAGGTCGAGGAAAATTTTGTGCGAGCCCAGGAGCTCGGCGAGCAACTCGACGATGAAGAGAAGGTATTCACCGCGACGCGGGGGCTTTGGGTATGTCATTTCATCCGCGCCGATCTGACGAAAGCCCATCGTCTGAGCACCAAACTGCTGAAATTCGCAAAGCGCAAGCCTCCGAACGAAACGGCAGAGCAGGCACAGCAAAAAGCGGGTTATCTCGTCGAGGCCCACCGGGCGATGGCAATGACCATGCTGTACCGCGGTCAATTCGTCACATCGCGACAACACCTTCAGAATTCGATCACTCTCTATAGCCCGGATATGCATGGCGACCTGACTGAAAAGCACGGCATCGATCCGGGCGTCGTCTCGCTATCCTATCTCGGCTATCTGTTGTGGTTTCTTGGCCGTCCCGATATGGCGCGCCAATACAGCGAGCAGGCGATTTCCAGCGCGGAACATATGCGTCACCCGTTTACGCTGGCGTTCGCCCTCGCGTTTGGTGCCTACCGTTGTCAGCATATGCGGAACGTCGAAGGGACCAGAGACTACGCCAATCGGGTGATGGTCGTTTCGTCCGAACACGGGTTTCTGCACTGGAAGCTTCAGGCGACCATCCTGCGCGGATGGGCATTGGCTGAGCTTGGGCAGATCGACGATGGCTTGAACCAGATGCGGTCGGCTCTGGACGGGTATGAGGCGATGGATTCCTGGCTCGCTAGTTGCTGGTTCAGAAGCCTGCTGGCCAATGCCTACATGAGAGCGGGCCGGCCCGATGCGGCCTTGCGCGCGCTCGATGACGCCTTGGCGGTCGCGAGGAGAACCGGCGACCACTTCTTCCTCGCGGAGATATACCGCCTCCAGGGCGAGGTCACGCTGGCGCACAATGAATCGTCGTCGGCCGGAGAGGCCGAGGAATTGTTTCACCGATCGCTCGAGGCCGCCCGCAAGCAGAAAGCCCTGTCGTGGGAACTGCGGACCGCCGTCAGCCTGGCGCGTCTTTGGCGGGACGCCGGCAAGCATCAGCAGGCGGCAGACCTGCTTTCGCCAATCGGCGAAAAATTCAAGGAAGGTTTTCTGACAGCTGACGTCCAGGAAGCGGTCCAGTTGATGAAGGAACTGGGCGTGAACTTGCCGAGACAACATTCGTCCAGAGAGCGGGCTGAATGAGCGACACGGCGGCCGCGCGTCGGCGTTACGTGGAAGATATCAGGGCCCGCGAACAGATTTCGTCGCCTCGCCTGCTGCGGGCCCTGGCTGCGGTCCCGCGCGAGCGTTTTCTGAACAAGGGACCCTGGCGCATCAAAGGTGAAGCAGGCGGCAACTATCGCAGCACCGAAAGCGCCGATCCGATCCATTTGTATCACGACGTACTGGTCGCCATCGACGAGAAGCGACGGCTGGACAGCGGCTTGCCGAGCCTGTGGGCCCATTTCCTCGACATCCTCGATATCAAGGAGAAGGAACGCGTCGTGCAGATCGGCTGCGGCCTCGGATACTATTCCGCAATCCTCTCCGAGATGGTCGGGCCACAGGGGACGATCCTGGCGATCGACTGCGAAAGGGCCTTTGTCGAGCGGGCGAGATCCAGCCTTCGCGAATATGGAAATGTGGAGGTGATCCCCGGCGACGGGTGCCGCGATGTGGGGGGCCAGGCTGACGTGATCATCGTGCATGCGGGCTTCACCCACCCGCATCCATTATGGATCGGGTCACTGCTCCGCGGCGGCCGGCTGCTGGTGCCGATCACCAGACGGCGTAGACGCGGCACGGTGATGAAGATAACCCGCACCGGCAACGGGTATCATGCGGAAGCCATCAGAGGCCTGGAGATTTTTCCTTGTCGCGGCCGGGGCAATACCGGCCTGGATGAGCGCGTGACGGACTGGTGGGAGAAAGCATCCGCGCTCGCGCCCTTGCGCTTTCACAGCATCGCGAAAGGGCTGCCTTCCGAGAAGCCGCAGCGTCGCAAAAAGCAAGGTTGACGCCACGGCAGCGCCGATCCCGGCCGCCTCGCCTGTGACAATTGAAACCCGCATGCGTCGATGTTCTTCAGAACTCTTGATCTGAAGAAACCGCTGCAGATTTGCAGGCGATTACACGAGCAGGCGGGCCGATCAGCGAGATAAACACGCCGACCGCCAGCATGCAGAAGCGGAAACCGTGCGTTTCAGAGTGCGGTATTGCCGAAGGGCGAACAGCCATTAAGTGGTTAATACCTGAAAATGTACCGGTCGTCATCCGTGCCTCCGACGTGGCGTGGTGATCCGCCCCCTCCCCTTGGCGCACATTTGTGCAATCCCGCCGGAACGCGCCAAGGCCCGCCAAAATCGGATACGAAGCATGACCACACCGCTCGAATTTGGGCTCGACACCTTTGGCGACGTTACCAATGACGCCAGCGGCGCGGCGCTGCCGCACGCGCAAGTGATCCGCAACCTCGTCGAAGAGGCGGCGCTGGCCGACGAGCTTGGGATCGACTTCATCGGCCTCGGCGAACACCACCGCGCCGACTTCGCGATCTCCTCGCCCGAGGTGGTGCTGGCAGCAATTGCGACTCGTACCAGGAGAATTCGGCTCGGCTCGGCGGTGACGGTGTTGAGCTCCGACGATCCGGTTCGTGTGTTCCAGCGCTTTGCGACCCTCGATGCCGTATCTGATGGCCGCGCCGAGGTGATCCTCGGTCGCGGCTCGTTCACCGAGTCCTTCCCGCTGTTCGGATTTGACTTGCGCCAATACGAGGAGCTATTCGAGGAGAAGCTCGACCTGTTCGCTGAGCTCTTGAAGCAGCAGCCCGTGAACTGGCAGGGCAAGTTGCGCCCACCGCTCGAGAACCAGCTTGTGTTTCCGCCGGTCGAGCACGGCACACTCAAGACCTGGATCGGAGTGGGCGGCAGCCCGCAGTCGGTGCTGCGCGCGGCGCATTACGATCTGCCGATGATGCTCGCCATCATCGGCGGCGATCCGAAGCGGTTCGCTCCCTATGTCGATCTCTATCACCGCGCCTTCCGGGAGTTCGGACGTCCGGTCAAGGCGATCGGCGTGCATTCGCCCGGCTATATCGCCGATAGTGACACGCAAGCGCGCGAGGAGCTGTGGCCCGAGTACAAGATCATGCGCGACCGCATCGGCAAGGAACGCGGTTGGCCGCCGATGGGCCGCGACGAGTTCGTGCGGGAGGCGGATCACGGCTCGCTCTATGTCGGATCGCCGGAGACGGTGGCGCGCAAGATTGCTGCCACCGTAAAGGCGCTCGGCGTCGCCCGCTTCCAGCTGAAATACTCGGCCGGTCCTCTGTCACATGAGAAGCTGATGCGCAGTATCGAGCTTTATGGCCGCAAGGTCATACCGCTGGTCCGCGACCTGCTCAGTTGAGGACGTCAGCCAGGGCGGCGAAATGAATAATCGCGCTGGAAACCCGTGTTCAGGGTGCTGCGTCAGAATTTTGAGGCGGCAAGAGGCTGTGCCCCCTTCCCAGCGCAGCTCGTTCGCCCCTTGGGCGACGGAATCGGAGTTGACGCTTCGTGTGAATGATCCGAACCATACGCCGATGACTCGATCGCGCTCATGAATTCGGTCATAGCAGCGTCCGAGGACCATTCCACGTAGCGAACAACCGCGAACGCAAGCGCGAGCAAGATAAGAAGCTCGACCACCACTGTGGAGCCTATTCCCCACCTGTTGAAGAATGACATCGCTGCCTCCCGGAACCGGGCCTGCGCGGTATTAGATCAACTTATAGCTTTTAAATGTGAACTGCCTCACATCTCACACCCACTTGATGCCGGGACACCGCTCGCCAACCAGAGCCAATTCAGCAAATCCCTGGAGATCGATATTTCTGCGGCCGATTGAGGCCTGGGTTCTGGTCTGCGGCGCCGCTGATCCAGCGTCAGCGCAACCTCGCGCGGGTATCTCGGCCACGGCAAACCCTAAGGTGGCTGCGAAAATGAGTTCCAGGTTAGCGCTAACGGGTTATAACGATGGCTGTTGTTTGGACACCATCTAACAACCTAGGCCCCGCGATGGAAATTGGCGCTTGGCTGAGAGAGCTAGGATTGAGCCAACACGAGGCAGCGTTCGTCGCGAACGCGATCGATTGCGATGTTCTTCCGGATTTGACAGAAGCCGATTTCGAAAAGATAGGCATTCCGCTGGGCGACAGGAAGCGCCTTATGAGAGCGCTCAGCGCGCTGCCCCCTGGCTCTTCTAAGGGCGCGAATACCGCGGATAACGCGCAGGGCGCTGAACGCCGCCACCTCACGGTGATGATCTGCGATCTCGTCGGTTCAACGGCCCTGACGGCGCGCCTTGATCCGGAAGACATGGGCGCCGTCATTGACGCCTACCATGCGGCTTGCGCTCGTATCACTCTCTCCTATGACGGATTCCTCGCCGACTTTCGCGGAGACGGGATCCTGGCCTATTTCGGCTATCCCCGTGCACACGAGGACGATGCTGAGCGAACGGTGCGGGCCGCGCTTGATATCGTCGCCGCTGTTGCGCGGCTGGAAACTCGCGCTGCAGAACCGCTCGCCGTACGGATTGGCATCGCCACCGGTATAGTGGTGGTCGGCGACCGAGGCGGCGAAGGTAGACTTCGGGAGCATGCTGTGGTCGGAGACGCCCCCAACATTGCAGCCCGGGTGCAAACGTTGGTCGAGCCGAATACCGTGGTACTCGCCAATTCTACCCGTCGCCTGCTCGGCGACCTCTTCAGTCTCCGCGACCTTGGCCTGCACGAGCTTAAAGGCATCAACGAACTCGTCAGAGCGTGGGCGGTCCAGGGACTTTCGGCCTCCGAGAGCCGCTTCGAGGCGGTCCACACGATCGGCCTCGCCGATCTCATTGGTCGCGATGCAGAGATGGAATTCCTGCTAAGGCGGCAGCATGCGGCCTGGAAACGCGAGGGGCAAATCATTTTGATCTCTGGCGAGCCGGGAATCGGCAAGTCCCGGCTTGCAGCCGCTCTCGCCGAACGTGTCACAAAACAAGGGCCACACACGCAGTTTCGTTACCAATGCTCGCCCTACCATGCCAGTAGCGCGCTTCGTCCGGTCATTGAGCAGTTGGAGCGATCGGCTGGGTTTAAAGTAGACGATACGGCCGAGGCACGGCTGGACAAGCTCGAGGCGCTGCTAGCGCTAAGCACAAATCCGGTTCAGGCTGTAGCGCCGCTTTTTGCCGCACTGCTGTCAATCCCGTTCGAGGGCCGGTATCCGAAACTCCTGTTCAGCCCGGCTCAGCAGCGTCGCCGGACTCTTGCAGCGTTGCTCGATCAGTTCGAGGGGTATGCGCGCAAGCGGCCCATCCTTTTGCTGATCGAAGATGTTCACTGGGCCGACGACACCTCTCTGGAGTTACTAAATCTCATAATCGAGCGGGCACGCCAACTGCCTATTCTTGCTCTGGTCACCTTTCGACCGGAGTTCGAGCCCCCCTGGGCTGGTCTACCAAATGTCGGCACCTTGGTACTCGGTCGGCTCAGCCGCGAGGACGTTGAACGCGTAGTCACCCAGGTGGCGCATGGCCGCGCGCTTCCCACCGAGGTGCTGAAACAGATCGTAGCTAAAACCGATGGAAATCCGCTGTTTGTGGAGGAACTCACCAAGGCTGTTCTCGAGTCTGGAACCCTGGTGGAGCAGCCGGATGGCTATCAGCTCGACGGGCCTGCGCCGTCCCTGACCATCCCGGAAACTCTTCATGACTCCTTGATGGCGCGGCTTGATCGCCTGCACTCCGTAAAGGAGGTCGCCCAGGTTGGCGCAGCTATTGGCCGTGAATTTTCCTATTCCTTGATCCGCGCCGTGGTCGCTCGTGACGAGACGCAGTTGCAGCATGCACTTGGCGAACTCGAGGGGGCCGAGCTGGTGTACCGCCAAGGCGACCTACCAGACGCCGTCTACAGCTTCAAACACGCACTGGTGCGAGATGCGGCATATCAGAGCTTGCTAAAGAGACGGCGGCAGCAACTTCATGCTCAGATCGCGCGCGCACTTGAGGAAGGTTTCGCGGAATTCGTGGTGAACGAGCCGGAAATCCTGGCACATCATTTCACCGAAGCCGGCATGATCGACCTGGCCACGAACTATTGGCTTACGGCTGGAAGACGCGCGCTCAGCCGTTCTTCCAATGCTGAAGCCGTCAAGCACCTCAGACGGGGATTGGAGCTCACCCCGCAACTGGCAGGCTCGCCCGAACGCGTTCGCAAGGAGCTGGACTTCTACCTGGCCCTTGGACCCGCAGTAGCAGCGACCGAAGGAGATGCCGCGCACGCCACGTCAGAGGTATTCTCACGCGCTCGCGCACTGCTTGGCGACAGTGCCAGTTTGGAAGAGCGGATGACGATCCTGTGGGGCACCTACCTGGCGCACAGCATGCGGGCGGAATATAGCTCGGCGTTGGACGTTATTCGGCAGTGCCTCGCTTTAGCTTCGGACCATGATCATCCCGGCGTCTCGGCGCTGGCCAACCGGTTCATGGGCCAGACTTTGTATTTCAAGGGCGCTTTCACCGATGCGCGCGTTCATTTGGAGCGCACCCTCGCTCTGTGCGCAACCAATCCACGAGCGATCGAGACCTATCGGCGCTTCGGTGTCGATGACGCGGTGAACAGCCTCGCGTTTCTCTCATCAACACTGTTGTTCCTTGGGTATCCGGAGCAGTCTGCAGATGCCGCTGAAAAAGCCGAGAGCCGTGCTCGTCAGATAGGACGAAGTTTTACAATCGCCTTGACTCTGCTCAACCTAGTAGTCCTCGGAACCATCGGCGGCGAGGCAAAGCGGGCTCTTGCCCATGCTGAGGAAGCGCTATCGCTCAGCGTCGACAATGAATTTTCAGGTGTCGAGAGAAGAGCACGCTTTTTCCGAGGAGCCCTGTTAGCCCGGGCCGGTGATCTACAACCTGGCATCGAGCTCATGCGCAGCGCGCTGGCGGCGACCGACCGCAATTTTGAACGGAACCGTCGCACTCTCTACTTGTCCCAACTCGCTTCCGCTCATGCCAGCCTCGGTGAACTTGAAGTTGGGCTCCGCTTGTTGGATGAAGGTGTTGAATTGGCCGAAGCAACAGGCGAGAGGTTTTTTGAAGCCGAGCTGTATCGCCTGCGGGGCACCGTTCTACTAGAGCTCGGGAGACGTAGCGAAGCGGAGGCTGAACTGCAGCGGGCATTGGCGATTGCGCGGCAGCAGCAAGCCCGCTGGTGGGAACTGCGCGCCTCAACTTGCCTGGCGAAGCATTGGCGTGATGAAGGCAAATACGCTGAAGCTACCTCGCTCCTCGAGCCAATCTACAGTTGGTTCACCGAGGGTAGCGATACGCCTGATTTAAAGGACGCCAAGGGCCTGTTGGATCAGTTGAGATCACTTTCAGGCACGGAACGGCCCCCCACCGACGCCAACAGCTAAGCTGGCGCCGTTCTATTGGATGACTCCAACATCCTACGCAATATCTGGCGCAGGCGTTGCACCCGAGTTCAACGCTTACCCTTCGCGGTCTTCTTTTTGGACTTCTTGGGTTTTTGCCCGAGTTGACCAAGCGCTTCTTCGACATCCGCGATTGCTGCTTTGAGCCTTTTCTCCCGCTTCACGAGCACCGCTTTCAGCTTCCTTTTCTGCTCGGGACTCAAACCGCCTAAATCGATCACCTTCGCAATTGCAGTGAAGCCCATTGCTCTATACCTCGCGGTTACTGGGGATAGCCCTGTGGGCATCCGCATCGGAAAGGTTATAAAACGAGGCATCTTCCAATATCGACTGATCGAAGTCAAACGGCTCACGATATGTTGGAGAGAAACGGCAACGTCGGTCGGCAACAAGCGTTTGTGCCCACGGCCTGTAAGCCGTCGTCGGGAGTAGCATACTTTTCATTTTTTGCGCACACCGGCGTCCAACGCTCGCTGCTAAGCATCGGTCACTTCGCCAGGCGGCCTGCTTGGTGACTACACCATTCCTGTTACGCTCACTTGGCGCGCCGACTTGGCTTCACGCGCATTTTTTGCTTCTTGAGCCGTGTCCGGGTCACGGCGCGCTTTTCACGTGCAGGTTTCGCCGAGATGGTCGCGGCAGATTGATGCTTTGAGCTTGTCGACTGCAGTATGCCACGGAGGCAGTCAAGCAGTTCAGAATCAAGCTGATCGACCAGTTCATGGGGAATGATTGCGTCGTAACCCAGCCGGCTGAGCCAAACGAACTCACTGTCAAGGGTTTGCAACTCGGGCACCTCGTACTTCAGCAGATCTTGATAATAGATCTCCGAGTCTTCTCGGAACAGGTCACGCGCCAAACCGTTTACGAGCCGCCGCGCACCATATTTTATACCGGTAATGGCTGCTCCCGTTATGCCCAGGCTGAGCATTGCTCCGAACGTGAAATTGTGCAGCCGGCCTAGAAACGGAGCGTGCCCGGGCTGCCGTTCCGTGAATTCGAAAGCTCGACCTAAATAGGGATAACGTGCGAGCAAATCACTTTCTTCGCCGAGCGGAGGCCTGAAGCGGTCACGCCAAAGGGCAATCTGGTCAACGATCGCAGCTAGTTCCGGACGAGCCGACAGGTCTGTCTCGACGCCGGTAGCGAAGATGATGAAGTCAAACTCGAATTTGCGGCGGTTGGCTTTGACTTCCGCGACCCCCGATGCCTCGTGAACCGACCTCCACCCGCAATTGGCATGCCAGGCAAAATTTTCATATTTGCGGCAGCGCCAATAGCCATCCTGAGTGGGTGGTACCGGAAGCTCCCCGAGAATTCGGCGCATAAATCGCCAACGCTCCAGGTCGGTCAAATCTTCGAAGTGCCCTAACATGCCGGCGAAGTTCATCCAGGTGAGTGGGTTGACCCGCGGCATTTCGGAGCGACGGAAACATACGTCCACTCGAGCGGCGCCCGCCTCAAGTGCGGAAGCAGCGTTGTCGAACGCCGAAGCTCCGACGCCAAGTACACCAACCCGCTTGCCTGCAAGGTTCCGGAAATCTATGTCATCGGCCGAATGGGCATAACGCTCCGCCGGGAGATGAGCGACCAGAGACTGAGGAGCCCGCCAGCTACCATTTCCATCAAAGCCCGTTGCGAGGACGATCTTTCGCGCATGAACGCGCTCGATCCGACCGGATTGGCGGAGATGAGCGAGGAGGAGATCGCCTGCCGGCTCGATCAACGCTAGTTCAACCTCGTTTTCGACCGCGAGATCCAGGACGTCCCGGTACCAATCGAGATACGATCGCCATATTTCCTGAGGCAAGGTGTCGATGCGCTCCCATGCCCGGCGCCCGAATTTTGCTTCGTACCACGCACGGGTCGTGAGACTGGGGATGCCGAAATCGATGCCAGACACCTCCTTGGGAGTGCGTAACTGCTTCATTCGCGCAAATCGGCGCCAAGGCCCTTCCAGGCCGCGCCGACTGCGATCAATGATCCTGAAATTTGTTATGCGCTCAAGCTTCAGGCCAAAGGCGGTGCCTAGTCCGCTCTGTCCACCGCCCACGATAAGCACATCCAGAACCGGAGCCCCGTCTCGAGAGCGCGGCACCGTCCACTCTCGAGGGGGATAGCCCAGATAGGTCAGTTCGTGCCGCACCCGTTTCGAGAGCTGGGTCACACTCATGGACGCGCCTTCCACTACAACCCGGCATTGGCGACCAAAGACAGTCAGCCGAACGTGGCCTCAGCGGTGCGAACCGACAAATTTGATCGCGCGACGCTTCAACCGCCCCTCAGCGCAGACAAATCTACATTTCCGGCATACGACGATGAACTGCAGCAGAATGGGTTGTTGGATGCAAGGGCTTGACGGCGACTTTGAAAACGAGCTCGTCCGCGAAAACGTCGACAACTATCTGCCGCCTTGGTTGGGAAAAACGTGCGAGAGCGCGGTCAGCCCGCCCAGAAGCCCAAGGTCACGGGAGTAGTCTTCGCCGCATCTTCGTTTCCAAAATGATCGGCGGACCCTCACGGCGGAAGCAAGACCGGCAGCGGTCGGAGCATCCTTTTGCGAATCCCACCGGCACCGCACTGCGAAAGGTATCGAAGGACGGGGAGTTCGCGATAACGCGCCAACATTCCATGACTTTCCCGCGGACATCTGCGGGTCAGTTCTGATGAGGTTCCCCGGCTTGACTGCGCAGCACCGTGCCGAAAAGGCTGACTTAGAATGCGACCAAAGCGAACTGTTTCACAGTCACCGTTCGGAAAATATGTTAGGATCCGTTTCCACCAGGGTTCGGGCCGGAATATTGGAACCGAAGCCGATCGCTGAATCCTTCGCTCGCGCGACCCGATGGGGCCGTCGCGACTCGTTTGGAGGCAATCATGCAGGTATCATCCGCCGAGTGGCTGCCCGCTGCCTTAGCACCGTCCGACCAGGATCTCGAGGTGTGCGTCTTGGACTATGAGGGGATCGTG
Organism: uncultured Alphaproteobacteria bacterium; assembly: GCA_963786115.1. Lineage (GTDB taxonomy): Bacteria > Pseudomonadota > Alphaproteobacteria > Rhizobiales > Xanthobacteraceae > Bradyrhizobium. The sequence goes on along the minus strand of CAWAYC010000016.1, from coordinate 136,382 downwards.
CACGCGCTTGCGTTTCCGTGTAACAAGGATGGTACCGATTGGGTCGACGCTCGGAGCAAAAAGCGCGCCGATCTCCAGCCAACGCATTGGCGTATGTGGGAGCGACACCAGATAGTCGCCGCCCGGCAGCTCTCACCCGCCGCAGAGCAGCAACACGCGCGCGAAGGTCAAGGGAATAGGCTCGTTCCATCAGATGCTGGCCTCCATTTCAGCCAGCATCTTGAATCAGAACGACACTTGGGAATCCCAATCAATTCAGCACCAAACGATCACGCGCAATACCGTTTAGTGCTTTGGTAGCGCCAAAACGATCTTGTCTCCCATCAAATCGCGCAAGCCGCATCCCTGACGGAATTCGGTCGGCATTCTTGCACCGAATGAAGCTTGTCGCCATTACTGCCCAAGCACTCGCACAAGCGAAAACATGACGATCAAGCGTCATTGAAGGGCACGAATTTCGCCCCTCAACGATACTGATATTGAACGTTGAAGCGATTTACCTCATCGCGAGATCGGCGCCCCCGCGTTGCAGTTGGCCAATCTGCGTTGCGCAGTCGTCCTGCTAAGACCAACCTGCCAGTGAGCCGTTCACGGAGGGCTCCATTCTTCCCGCTTCTTCGATCAGGCGTGGAAGCCCGGACACAAAAGATCCAAGAACATCAATGAGATAGAATTATCATCGTAACAGGATCGCGCGCCGGGCGAACCTGGTTTCCGTGCGCGTCGTTCTGTGTTCCCTAGGGTGAACACCTGATGGTCGGGTCGCGGACTAGCGGCTAGGTTGAAACCCAACGACGTTTGGTTTTCATCCACGAAGGACGCTACGGAAGTCGAAAGCTGTACAAGAGTTGACCCGCGGGCCCGGTCATAAGGATCAACGTAATCCCGCCGGTGAATAGCTTCAGAAAGCGGGAAAGCGGGTATGTTCAGACATCTCATTGCTCCGGTACTGGTTGCGCTCGCCGTGACATGCGTTTCCCCGGCTGGCGCTCAAACGCCGCCGGGGACAAACGCCGGCGTGCTCACCTGCAAGATGGCGCCGTCGATCGGTCTGATCTTTGGATCGCGGCAGCGAATGGCCTGCCGTTTCGTTCCGAACGGCCCGTACCCGCCCGAAGCCTATGTCGGCGTTATGAACACAATCGGTCTCGATATCGGCATTACCGCAGGCGGCGTCATGGCATGGGGCGTATTTGCGCCCACGGAGGGCCCGATGCGCGGGAAACTTGCCGGCACCTATGTCGGCGCCAGCGGATCGGTAGGCGTAGGCGTCGGTGTCGGCGCCAATCTTTTGTTCGGTGGTAGCGGGCGTTCGATCGCCCTTCAGCCGCTCTCGGTCGAAGGATCGGTCGGGATCAACCTTTCCCTTGGAGTTTCGGGCCTCACGCTCGCCTTGGCGAAATGAGGACATGAGCGGGAAGCAATCGCTCGCTCCGCGGTCGCGACCCAGACGGTTCATCAGAGGACGTTCGATGAAAATCAAGATGCAATTTCTGATCGGGCTTGGACTTCTGCCTTTGTTGCTCGTTCTGTCGGTCGTATCCGCGTCCGCGCAAACGGATATCGCCAAGGCACTTCAGGAAAAACTGACAGCCAGAATTGCCAAGCTCGAGAGTGCCTGCGCCAAGGATATAAAAAAATACTGCAAGACGGTGACGCCGGGCGAGGGACGCATGATCTATTGCATGCAGGCGCATGAGGACAAGATCAGCCCCCAATGCGATTACGAATTGGGCGAGGCCGCTTCTAGCGTGCAAGCATCGGCCGATCTTCTGAGGGACGCAATACTCGCCTGCAAGGCAGAGATAACGGGCGTGTGCGCCAAGACGGTGCCGGGCCAGGGTCGGATGGCGGCATGTTTGATGGCGAACCGGTCAACAGCCTCAAAGGATTGTGCAGACGTCATTCAAAAAATCGAGGCCAAGGCGACTCAAAATGATTAGTCCGGCGACGAGAATGTGAGCCGGCGCACGCGAGAATTAGCCATCGGGCGCGCACGGATCGAGCCAGTTCGAGATCACGAGGCGGCGTAGCAGCGCGCGGCGCAGCGACTGCCCATGAATCCATTCTCATCCCCGGCGGTTCCGCAACCGCGGATGGATGGCAAGCAGAGGCAAGGTATTCGCCTTTTGCAGGCCGACGGAATATATTGCGCGCGGGCGCTCGCACGACGCGACGCGACGCGCGCAGGTACGGCATCGTCCGGGGAACGCATGCCAATCGTCAAGCACCTTCTTGTAGCGGTCAGGCTGGCGACGCTTTGGCTCGCGTGTTCGACGTCGAGCGTGGCGTATGCGCAGGCCTCCGGCGACCAGGCCGCCGCCGGTTCGATCTCGCTTGGAGCACGTGGCGGCGTCTCGGCAGATTTGCGGCCTCAGGGCACGCAGCCGCAAGACCATGCGGACGATGCGTTCGAGTATAACCTGGGTGCTGGACTAGCGTCTGACTACATCTACCGGGGCGTAACGCTCTCTGATCACCAGCCTGCCATGGGCGCCGCCTTTGAGGCGAGATTCGGCAACTTCTATGCCGGGTCCACCATTACCAGCGTGATTTTGCCGACAGCCCCGGCGGCAGAGCTTTCGTTCGCCAGCGGCGTTCGCCCGAGCCTGTCGGGCTTCGATTTTGATCTGGGCATGACGTATTTCCTTTACCCCGGCGAGATCGGCGGCGCCAACACCGATTACGTCGAATTTTCCGCCCGCGCCGACAGGAAACTTACCGAGAGGCTGCGCGTTGCCGCTGGCTTCGCTTACTCGCCCAACGTTTCAAACACCGGGGCGTGGAGCAAATACGCCGCGGCCGGTATCGGCCTTGACCTTCCAGTTTCGGACATCCTGCGAGGTGTGACTGCATCTTTTACCACGGGTGCCGGCTATTTCTGGTTTGGCAATCAATCTGCAGCACTGGGCGGGTTTCCGCTGCCCGCTTACGCGAACTGGAATGCCGGTGTTACCTTCACCTACAATCATCTTCATCTGGATCTGCGCTACTACGACACGAATCTTTCCAGAGAGAACTGTTTCGTTTTCACTGGCGATCCAAACGCCCGGCCTGGAGGCCGCGCTGATCCGCTGACGAATCCCGAAGGCCTCACCTCGGGCTGGTGCAGCGCCACGGTAGTAGCGAAGTTCTGGTTCACGCTGGACTGAGGCTTCGAACAAGGCAACACAGCCTTCATCCCCCCAGTACTATCGCTACTCCAACCAGGATCAAACCGAGGCTCATGAGGCCCAAGCCGGCCCACCACCGATTGAAGTCGACATATTTCGCCCAATGATAGCCGACGACAAACAGTAATCCTACGACCAGAAAATTCGAAATGCGGAGTGCCTGCATCGGATGATCGCTTAGCAAGAGCGGGATGGCCGCGGGCAAGGCGGCGCAAAGCGCGGTGCAGAATAGCTGAACGGCTCCCATGACATCGTCGCGCTGCACACCACCGCGGGCCGGCAATTTGCTGTGAGCCAGCGCGCTGTAAATGCTCCGATAGAGTTGCTCGCGATCCTCGGCTTTCGTCACCGATTCAAGAAGGGAATCCAGTTCGCTTCGAATCCGGCGAAGCGCGGCCGCCTCGTCAGCACTGGACGCGATGATATGCGCGAAACGGAGTAGTCGTTGGCGGTTGAACGCACTATTCATCACATAGAGCACGGCATCGATGACGCCCCAGGCTGCATTTGCCCCGACTGCGCCAATCAAAGCCGTTTTTGCATCAGCTTCGCCGCCACTGAGAACGCTCGCCGCCAAGGTGACGCTCAGCGTGATAACCAGGCCGGCAAACAGTTCTGACAAGGTCTCGATTGGCCTCAGATAGCTCATTTGCATCTTTGAACCCAAATCCCGAGCCGCGACGCTACCTTGAAGACATCGGGCCAAAATGCCGCAACAATGCGCCCGGTGACGGGGACTAATTCGCGAAGGCCTTCGCTACGCGCCAGAATCTTGGCTGGGGCGGGAAGATACTAACCTCCGGCCGCCGAGATCCTAACCCATTGAGAATACGCGATATTCATGCGCCATTGCTGAGTGGTGTGATACACTCCAGTGCTACAATGCGCTAGCTGACCGCCACCGTCTGATCGGATTGCGATCCAGAGTTCACCGATAGAATAAAGGATCGGTGCTCGATAATATCGGAGGTTCGCGAATTCCGCGGCTCCGGCATCGAAGGCAAGGTCGACGGCATGCGCATCCGTGCCGGATCGCGAACGCTCTGGTTCTCGGTTCGGGCTCTTACCTCGAATACATCCCTCACCCGCTCATTCCCTATAAAGGCTCCCGGTTCGTTCAGCGCACGAAGATCTCGATCGATCCCACGGCGACCCTGATCTATTCAGAGGTTCTCATGCCGGGGCGCAAATACTACGGGACGGGCGAATTGTTTCACTACGATCTGTTCTCGTCGACGGTTCACGCTACACGGCTCGACGGCACATCGCTCTTCACCGAGAAATTCATTCTTGATCCCCGTCGTGTCAGCGTCTCACGTCTTGGTGCCATGGGCTCATTCCATGTCTTCGGCAATGTCATCCTGCTTACGCCGAAGAAACATGCCGACCGGGTGTTCACCGCTATCGAACCCGCGTTCAACAGGGAGGCAGGCCTCGCCTCAGGCGTCAGCCGCCTGCCCTACGACGCGGGCCTCGTCTTCAAGGTGCTCGGCTTTGAAGCGGCGCCGGTCAGCGCGGCTATCCGCGCATTCTGGTCGCTCGCCCGACAGGAAGTGGTTGGCGCGCGCGTTCCCGACAACTTTCTCTGGGCCTAGGAGCGGGCCATGCCAGACACACCTTCTGCCTGGACGGCGATGGTGGAACGCAATGCCATCGTTCGTTTTGTCGACGTCAATCTGCGCGGCGCGGGTCAGGTCATCTTCCAGAACAATCCGTTGACCGGTCTCTTCTTTCTGGCCGCGATCATTTGGGGCGCCATCGTCGCGGACCAGTTAGCCATCGCCGTCGGTGCGGTCGCCGCCCTTGTCGTCGCAACAATCACCGCCATGCTGCTCGATGTCGACGATGGCTCGTTACGCCAGGGTCTATTCGGTTTCAACGGCGTGCTGGTCGGCGCCGCGGTGCCGACCTTTCTCTCCGTCGACCCGGCGATGTGGCTAATCCTCGTCATCGGCGCTGCCGTCTCGACCATCGTGATGCTCGCCGTCGCCAATGTCATGAAGACGTGGGGCGTGCCGGCGCTCACCTTCCCCTTCGTCCTGACCACCTGGTTCCTGGTGCTAGCGGCCTATTCCTTCGGCCATCTATCGATCGCCTCGATGGGGCCACCGGAATTTCCGCATCCGGTCAGCGAACTCGCGGGCGGTCCACAGCTTGCGCCCTTGCCGTTGCTGGAAGCGTGGCTGAAGGGACCGGCGCAGGTGTTCCTCATCAACAATGCCGTCAGCGGTGTCCTCGTCGTGCTCGGACTACTCGTCAGTTCGGCCTGGGCCGCGCTGTTCGCCCTTGTCGGCTCCGCGGTAGCGCTCGCACTGTCGCTCGGCCTCGGCGCCAGTCTCGCAGATGTGGAAGCGGGGCTTTATGGCTTTAGTCCGGTTCTGACCGCTGTCGGCCTGGGCTGCGTGTTCTATCCACCATCCTGGCGCGTCGCCCTGTTCGCCCTGCTCGGCACGATGTTCACTGTGATCGTCCAAGGCGCCATGGACGCGGCGATCGCACCTTTCGGGATTCCGACCTTTACCGCGCCATTCGTCTTCGTCACCTGGCTGTTCCTCCTGCCGAAAGCCGATCTGCAACCACATCCACATGCGCCGATCAAGGATGGCGTCCTCACCAGGAAGCCACCAAGCCAGGCGGGAGGAACATGATGGACACCGCCCTCCGCGTGGCGGCCGTGGTGATCGGCCTCATCGGGCTGTTTTTATATTTCCGGTCGATCGTTCGGGTCGTGCTCCTGAACCGCCACGAGCGGGACTTTGTCGAAGTCTGGGCCAGATTTGGGGCCGTGACAATCGTCCACGGCCTCGCCGGCCGCGGGCGCGAATATCGACATGTACAGCGCATGCAAGCGTGGGTGCTGCCCCTGTTCATCTTCTTTGCAGTGGTAACGTGGTTCCTGCTTGTCCAGTTCTCCTTCAGCATCATTCTGTGGGCGCTGCGCATTGAACCAAGCTTTGCCCGTGCATTTAGCTCGAGCGGTTCAGCGCTGAGCACGCTGGGCTTCCTGACGCCTTCGTCCTTGCTTGGCGAATATCTGGCGATCTTCGAGGCGGCGATCGGTCTCGCGATCGTCATTCTGCTGTTCACTTTCGTGCCCGGCTATCAAGCCTCCATTCAGGTGCGCGAACGAAAAGTCGGATGGCTCTACGCCCGCACAGGCCGGCATCCCAATTGCCTGAGTCTGCTCGCAGCACTCAAGACATCAGGTCGGCTCAACGACCCAGACGTCTGGCATGACTGGGAACACTGGTTTCGCGGCGTGCTTGAAACACACTCGATCGCGCCGATCCTGGTCTATGTGCCTTCGGTCTACAGCGGCACGACTTGGGTCAGCGCGTCCGCAGCCGTGCTCGACACCACGTCGCTCCTCCTGGCCACTCTGGATAACAGGCAAACCGATGCTGCACGCATCTGCCGGGAGACCGGCGTAACGCTGGTGCGCCTTATCGCGAGAGAACTGCATCGGCACAGGGCGATCGAAGACCGGGCCAGTAGCCACCTCGATGCCGATGCGAGCACAATTTTCGATCAGCTCTACGACAAGCTGCACGAGCTCGATCTGCCTATAAAGACCAACAAGGAAGAGTGCCGCGAGAGATTCGTCACCCTGCGGGCCGAATACGAATCCAACCTCCGCCATATCGCGAGATCGACGCTGATGCCGATCGAAGAACTGGGGATCCATGCATCGCACCACACTTCCGGTGCCGCATCACATACCGACACAATTGCCTGAACCGTTCTAAGCGAAGAGCGTCTCATAGATCGTGGTCGCGCCGATCGCGATGGTCACGATACCAACCACCTCCTGAAGGCCGCGGTTCGCCCAGGCCAAGTAGCGCGCTGACATCGCAGGGGGAAACGCGATCACTGCCGACAGCGCTCCCATTCCGATCATCGATCCAAGCCCGAAAAGAAGAACATAGATTATGCCGAACAGCGGATTGCTAGCCTGAGAAACAACAAGAACCAGCAACACAGCGGATCCTGCCATTCCGTGCATCAACCCGACTAGTCTATGATATTTGGCGACAGTCTCGTGTCCGTTGACGAAGCCACGGGGATTGCGAGGCTACTGACTGAACTGGCGCAGATCAACCTTGCCTGCCTGGAAAGCCGGATAACGAAGCAGAAGCCGAATGACCGAGACGCTCGCGGCTCGGTTTACGAGAGCCCGGTGCGGCCCTTGCGGCACGCGCATTCAAAATCGAATCTAAGCTCGCCGAAGCTGAACCGCCTCCCGAGTCTCAGCGCGTCGTAGATCCTACCCCCCACCCCTTAAACCGTACGCCCGCCTGTGCGACGGATCCACGGGACCGATTCAACTCTAGCTGCCCAACTTTCGCGGTATAATATTACCTAAATTGAACTTTTGCTTGTCGACCTCTCAAGTCCGTCCAAGAGGTACCGCGACGGCAATGAAAGAGACGATCGTGATCATTAACCAAATGGAAGCCGACGGAATTGTCGGTCGCTAAGCGATCGGTGGCGCAGTCGCTGCCTTCAATTGCGCCAAAGACGAATGCGCCAACTACCTCAAAAACTCAGGCTATGTTGCCGTCTAAAAACATCTCGCTCTAGCGACTGCCTGTGCAATACGTCGATGACCGATGCTTGGCGGCCAGATCTAATCGGCTTCATCGAGCGGTGGACGCGAAGGACGCAGCCCGTGCTGGTCCGAAAAACGAAGAGCATCGATGATCATCATCTTGACCTGCTTTGGTCCATCATCGTGATTGAGCTCAAACTCCAACAGCAGTGAGGCAAAGGCCTCTTCATCGATATTTTCGAGCGCGTCAGCAAGTTCCTTCAGAGTCATCATGCTTCTCCTCGCTCGCCCCTGACGACGTCTTGCGCTTTGAGTGCCGCCTGACTAGTGCCACTAACGGTGAGAATACCTGGAGGCAGGCCTGCTAGCCAACCCTATCAATCCAGTCAATTCGGTAATAAGGTTTGGCCGGGGAACCTCATGGAATTTAGCAAGTCGAATTTGATCAAGTCTTCGGTCAATACGACCGGCCCAGCCATCCAACATTCCGGACACCGGAACAGCCGACCAATGACGTTGCCCGGAATGCTCCGGACGGCGCTCTCCGCGACAGCGCTCCGCGTTGCCCCCCGGGCCCATCGCCAACTCGTTCTCGCCCGTCGGCTCGAGCGATATTGTCGAAATAGCCTGGCACTTCGCTGGCGGGCCGTCGTCGCCGTGCGCTGGGGTAGCCAATCAAAACCACATATCGTGGAGATCGGCCGTCAGCGAAACCGCATCAGCGTGGTTTGTCCGGAATGGATGATTCGGGAGAGCCCGAATGAGTTTTTCCATCGCCTCTGCGGTGTTCTCGTGATCGTCGCCGGCGCGCCGTCGCCGTTGCGACTGGTTGCGGACCTATCGGACGGCGAGGATGGTGGCCCGGGCGTCATTAGCTTTTGCAGCCGCGACCCAGATGCGATCCTGATTCCGGACCACACTTTCGTTCGGACCAGAGGCTACGCCGAGCATCGCCGGCTCGCGCGCGCCTGTATCAACGACTGGAACGGGCGGAGCGATCGGATCTTCTGGCGCGGCCAGACCACTGGTGTCGGGACGATTTCAAAGCCGCAGATGTCCGCGGCCGATCCCGACCTTCTACCGCGCGTGCGTCTCTGCCTCGCCTTGAAGGACGAACCTGGTGTCGACGCCAAGCTGAGCGCGGTTTCTCAATCGAGCGACCACGCTCTCGACTTCGATCGGCTGGCCAGCGCCGGCATTCTCGGTGAGTACATTGCCCCGATCGCATGGCATGGCTTCAAGTTCGCGATCGACATCGATGGCAACAGCAATGCGTGGTCGAACCTCTTTACCCGGCTGATCATGGGATGCTGCGTCTTGAAGATTGCATCACCGCTCGGATATCGGCAATGGTACTACGGTGAGCTCAAGCCTTGGACCCACTATGTGCCGGTAAAGGCGGATCTCTCTGACCTACAGGAGATGATCGCATGGTGCCGCGCGAATCTTGCCGAATGTGAGCGGATTGCGGCTCGAGGGCAGCAGTTCGCCATGGCTCGCGACTTCGACACCGAGATTGCGTCAGCCATACATCTCGTATCTCGCGCATGCGGGCCCTCGATTACAACCGTGAAATGATTTGCCCGTGGCAGTGCCGGCGGCATCGGCAACGATTCTGCCAGGACATCCGGGTCGCTCGATCCGGCTCTTCACAACGACCTCGAAGCCGTGCAATCTTGCGCCATGCCCGACATCGATCTGACCGTGGAGATGCAAGCGCGCCAGGTGAACAGGGAGTTTCTCGCTCGGCAGGGGCTGCTCAAGGGCCGAAACCGTGTCTACCTCGTACCCTACCCACGTTCGGGTAATACGCCGGTCAGAGAATACTTTTCCATTCTGCAAGGCCGTCGTTCTTGTCTGTCCCGACTTGCTCAAGACGCGCACTGCGCTGTCCCTATGACAGTAGCGGTCGAACCCATTCCGATGTCCCGCCAGAGCTGCCACGGGGGCCGCACCGCCTTCCATCACGGGCCGAAAATGCGAACCCTTGAGGCAATGGAGTCCACGTCGGGGCCGCTAGATGTCCATCCATCCATAACACGGCCGTCCGCGGACGCTCGATTCACGGGGATCAGCGGGGAGATCGTGGGGACACCGACCGCATGACTACACTGATCATCGGCGGCGCGGGCTATGTCGGCAGCCACGTCGTCTGCGAGCTTCTTGCATCCGGAGAAAACATCATCGTCGTCGACAACCTGTCGACCGGCGACCGGTCCGCCGTGCCGCCGGAAGCGGCGTTCGTTGCTGGCGATTGCTCCGATCGGCAATTTCTCGGCGCGCTTATCGACGATCATGACATCACTGCCATCATCCACCTGGCCGCATCGGCCGTCGTTCCCACGTTTGTCGGTGATCCGGCCGACTACTACCTTAACAACGCAACGAACACCCGCAAACTGATCGAGATCGCTGCTGATCGCGGTATCAGGCATTTCGTTCTGTGCTCCACGGCGGCGGTGTACGGGAACGGCGACGAAGCCCCGCTACCGGAAGAAGCGCTGCCCCAACCCATCTCGCCCTACGGCAAATCGATGCTCATGAGCGAGATGATACTGCAGGACCTCGCCGCGGCGCGTGGCCTAAGTTACGTGATCCTGCGCGCCTTCAACGCCGCCGGCATCGACCCGGCGCGGCGTGTCGGCGCTGCCGACGGCCACGCCTCAAGCCTCGTCAGGCGGGCAATTCAGGTGGCGCTCGGCACTGCTCCGGTGGTCAATGTCTACGGCACACAGCTTCAAACGCATGACGGCACCTGTGTCCGCGACTACGTGCACGTCAGCGATCTCGCGCGCGCGCACGTCGCTGCGCTGGTGTGTTTGCGGGCTGGCGGTGCCGATGCGGTCCTCAATTGCGGGACCGGTCACGGTCACTCGGTACTCGATGTGATCCGAGGCATGGAAAGCGTCTGCGGGCACCGCCTGCCGGTGCGCTATCTCGCGCCGCGCCCAGGCGATCCGGCCACGCTCATTGCCGACATCCGACGAATCCGCACTGACTTGAAGTGGACACCCCGTTTCATGGGCCTCGAACCTATTCTAACGCATGCCCTGAGCGCGGCCTTTCGCCGGGCGGAGCGACGAGAGAGGGTACACGATCTCGTGAAACTGGTCGCCGAAAGCGGCATCCCGGCCGGCAAGTTGCAAAAGCTGATATCCGGTTTTGGCGCGAAATCACCCACGCGAACCGCACAGATTCCAGCCGACACGTCACAATCGCCCGCTGGAATCGCAGGCGAGGCAAACTCGGGATCGCGGCGGACCAAGGACACGAAAAAACTTACCATCGGCATGGCCACCTATGACGACTACGACGGCGTCTATTTCACGCTGCAGGGGATCCGGCTCTACCACCCGGAAATTCTGCACGATGTCGAATTCCTCGTCATCGACAACAATCCGAGCGGACCCTGTGGGCCAGCGCTCAAGGACCTGGGCCAAACCAATCCGGCCTATCGCTACATCGCGAAGGACCACGTCTACGGGACCACGATCAAGGATTGGGTGTTTCAGGAAGCCAATGGCACTTATGTTCTGTGCGTCGACTGCCACGTCTTGATCGCGCCGGGGGCGCTGAAGCGCCTGCTCGACTTTTTCGAAGCCGATCCGGAGACGAAAAACCTGCTGCAGGGGCCGCTGATCTACGACGATCTCGACGGCTATTCGACGCACTTCAAACCAGGATGGCGCGCGGGAATGTATGGCACGTGGGACAGCGACCCCGCCGGAGCCCACCCCGATCTACCGCCCTTCGAGATTCCGATGCAGGGCATGGGGCTGTTTGCGTGCCGACGGGATGTCTGGCCGGGCTTCAATCCCGCCTTTCGCGGGTTCGGCGGAGAGGAAGGCTATATCCACGAAAAAGTCCGCCAGCGGGGCGGCAAGGTGCTGTGCCTACCCTTCCTGCGCTGGATTCACCGTTTCAATCGGCCGCTCGGCATACCCTATCCGAACGTGTGGGCCGATCGAGTGCGTAACTACCTCATCGGATTTCGAGAAATCGGCTGGGACACCGAACCGGTCATTGACCATTTCAAGACTTTCCTCGGCGAGCATGTCTGGGCGGCTATTGTCGAAGCGCTAGGGCCGGCCCTGTTGTCTGCGGACGTTCCGCTTGTCACCCGTCACCGCGTGACAAGTGAGGAAACGGCGAGAGATTAAAGCTGGCGTTCGGATGCCAGGCGGAAGACCCGCGGAAGGCTATGCCACAGGAGAAGCGATGTGCAGACCACGCCTCCAGATATTCGGGACAGCAAGCTGTTGCGGCTGCTCGGAGAGATTCTGCGGTCCGATGTCGATGGATCAAACACGAGCGGCTTGCGTCTGCAACTGATGGGGTCGGGGTTTTCATGGCAGGCGCTGGTGGATCTCGCGCTGGGGCAAGGCGTGCTGCTGCCGCTGATCTTCGCATTGACCGCGCGCATGCTGTCCCCCCCCATACCGCGATCCATCAAAAACGACAGCCATGTCTCGGTGCGTTTGGAAAGAGTCTACACGATTCATCTTGAATACCGGAAGCGGGAGAAAGAACAGCTTGAGGAGCTTCTTCTGGTTCTTGAGCGCGCACGGGTCGCGCCGCTGATCCTCAAGGGGGCACGCTATTTGGTGGATCCCGTCGGCGCCTGGGGCGAGGCACGCGCGATGGGTGATTTCGACCTTCTGGTCCGGCGCAGCGACAGCGAACGCGCCCATGCGGCGCTAACGGCCGCGGGCTATCGGCAGATGCCAGGCAACGCCGCGCCTTTTGAATTGGCGCACCACCTCCCACCGCTCGAGCACCCGGACCATCCGATGGCGCTGGAGATCCATCTCGATCCGCTGACGCCCACCGCCGGGAAGATCATGGGCACTCGGGAGGTCTGGGCGCATGCAAGCAAAGCCGAAGCCGGCGCGTTTTTTGTCTTGCCGCCAGCATGGCACGCCGTCCACGGATTACTGCACCACCAAGTGCAGGACCGTGGCCATGCCCAGTATAAGCTCTGCATCAAGGGATTGTGGGAATGGTCGGTGCTTGCGCACGCGTTCACGGACGATGACTGGCGCTTGGTGAGGACACATATGCGTGCCGCAAGAGCACTTGATATCCTGGACAGCTGGTCGATCCAGTCGCATCGGCTCTTCGGACTCGAACCACCCTGGCTCACGGAGATCTCCGCCACTGCCCGAAGGCACGCCGACGCCACGCTGCGCCGGGCATTCAGGCCGTACTGGATGCGCCGCGCCGGACAGATCGCCGACGAGCTGAAGGTGTCGTTTGCCCGCGAGACACTGGCCGCCAAATACGACGTCGCACCTGGCCACGTCTCGCTCGAGCATGCTGCACGAAACCTGATGGAGCTGGTGCAGCGGCATCACGGCAACGTGTTGCAGCGGCTGACCGGGTATGGCCGACAGCCATGATCGACGTCATCGGCCAGCAGCACGCAGCTGCGCCAAGCGGGCCTTGAGCTCGCAAGCCGCAGGCACGGACGACGTCTGCGCCGCGAGACGGTAGAGCTGCGCTGCGTCGGCAAAGCGACCGCTGCGGAAGCGACAGAACGCCAGCAATTCCGCCGAGAGATGGCCGAACAGGGACTTGTCATAGGCAAGTGCCGGCTCAAAGAAGGTCTCGCCGTCAAGCGCTAGCAGTCGCTCCAGGATTTGGCCCGCGGCCTCGAGATCACCCCGGTGGATCGCGCACCGAGCGTAGATGAATTGCAGGGCGAGGTTGCCCGGAAAAGACGCCATTGCTTCGGCCAGGAGATCATCGATCGTCTCGCCGCGCTTCTGCCGGAGGTTGAGCAGTGCCAGATAGAGCAGGCTATGAGCCAGATCGCGTGACGGCGGTTCGACGGCGCGCAGCCGCGTGATCCCTCTCAACCATGCAGCGGCCGCGGCGTCCTCGTCCCCCGCAAGCCGGAGGCACTCTCCTAGATGCCACCAACAGAAGAAATTGTCCGGATCGCGCGAAAGATGCTCGCGCAGCAGCGGAATGTTGCGCGGATTCTTTGGACGCTGATCCATTTCATAACCAATATGCCGAAGGCCGAGATCGCAGGAGCCTATATCGAGCCCATCGGCGCGAGCGACCGCCTCGACACCGGACCACATGCTCTCGTGGATCACCCCCTCGAAGCGGATGCGGGGATCGTTACGAAACAATCGCAGCTCTGAATAGGCGGTCCATCCCACGCGGGGATAAAGCCGCAGTCGCCAGGCAACCTTCTGATTGTCGGCCACGATATTTGAAAGGGCATCACGGCTCGGCGCCACGAGCCTTTCGTCGGCATCTATATAGAGAATCCAGTCGCCGCTCGCCTTGTCCAGTGCGTGGTTTCGCGCCGCGGAAAAATCGTTTCGCCAAGGAAAACGATGCAGCTTGACGGGAAACCGGCTAGCGATTTCGACGGTGCGATCGCGCGACCCGGTGTCAACAAGCACGATTTCGTCGACGTATCCCATCAGCGATAGAAGACAGTCTTCGATAAATTCCTCTTCGTCGCGGATGATCAGGGCAGCGGTCACAGCCATATGACGTTCACGGCTCCCGACGCTATGGTGGACGCAAAGCGCCGCTACGACTTGGCAGGATGTCCGGGCGGTGGTGTGGTTGTGGTTGTTGTCCCGGGAGCAGCCGTCGTGGTTGTTGTCGTCCCTGGAGCGGACGTCGTAGTTGTCGTCGTTATGTTGGCAGCGGCCGCATGCATAAACGCATCAATACTCAGGTCCGCCATCGCGAAAGATACGACCACTGGCGCCACGAACGCCCCGGTGCCAATCAGCCGTTTCAGAGTGGCTCGCCTGCTCTCATCCAGTCCGTCAAGAGGACCTTTGAAACCTGGATTGTCTTCGCTCATCAACACCACCTTAATAAAATCGCTTCCTGAAGCCTATCCAGAACATCAATTACGACGTGTGCAGGAGCCATTGCTCGCCCATTCGTACAGAATTTACCGCTCATCGTCCAGTGCCCGATCGATGCAGGTCATCGCACTGTAGTGATCACCGAGCGAGAGATCGAAGCCCTTGGCACGCCCGACCAAGGTGGCGACGGCTCCGATCGAGGCCCCACGATCCATGTCGCGCATCCCCAATTCGGAGATCAATGCCTGGGCAACCATCATGGGCGCCATGGGACGGAGAGATGAATAACCGCCGTGATTGGGACGCAGCACGATCACGCAATCGACGCTCCCCTGTTCGATCCGCCATTTGCCGCCGATCGTCGTCGGATCGACGTTGAATATCCTTCTGCCGCGGACGTCCTGATAGTTCGGTGACGCCAGAATGAGATCCCCAAGATCGGGCAGCAGTGGGAGCGCCGTCTCCTTGACGCGATAGGCACGTGGCCGGGCGATCACGCCGCCGTCATCGATGAAGACGTGTTCGTCGCCCTCCATTTCGTAGCCAGCGCGAGCAAGACGCAGCGTGAGCGTGGTCTTTCCCGCGCCTCTGCTCCCGGCGATCAGCATGCGCTTGTCCCGACGTCGCAGCAGAGCGGCATGAACAATCGCCGACCGGGGCCGCTCCTGCAGCGCGTAGGAGAACAGCCTCGCATGAAGGAAGTCTACGATCGAACGAGTGTCGACGGCCTCCTCGATGGTCTGTCCCTCCTTGACGATACGATAGCGCCCCCGGAACGGCTCGACCGATATGCGTAAGTCAGCCCCCGGCGCCGTGATTACTTCAGGGTCGCATTCGAGATATCGCATCGCCTCGAATGCCTCCTGCTCCGTCGTGCGCAAAACGATGCGGCGGGAGAGTGTCCGGGATATTACCTCGAAGGTGATAGGACTAGTCCTTGTTTGGCCAAGGAGTCGAGGCCGGCGCGGATCTCCTCATGCGCCGAAGGTCCAAGCTCGAAGACCTTCGCCACCCTCAGCACGATGTCATTCCGGTCTCGCAGACCGTCGCAGAATTCGAGAATGATGGCCGCCGTCTTATTGAGATAATGAACTCGGTCCTTATCCGCCTGATAGATGATGTAGCCATCTGGGACTTCGTGGACTTCGAGATTTTCTGCCCGAACAACCGGTTGCGACATCGAATTCCTCAATCGCTGGCCGAACCGCAATGCGTCTCACCGCAACCGGCCACCAGCTCCACCACCCGTGCCCGCCAATATGCAGGCGAATATTCCCGCTTCACTCTTGAACGTGCCCGCGCCACAAGCCGTGCCGCAATCGATCTGTTTTTGGCCAGCAGAAGGCACGCGCGTAAAAAGCTTGCCTCGTGATCGGCTAATAATACGTCGACCCCCGGTTGAAAAGTCAACCCCTCGACAGCGAGTTCGAGTCGCTACGATAGGCACCCCTTGCGCCGCCGCCTCAATGATCTTGATGCGCGAGCCACCACCGGCCCGAATCGGGGCGACCACAAGGTCGGCCCGCCGATAGTAGGGCGCAACGTCGGCGACCGCACCCGTCACTTCGACACCGTGTAGCGCCCCCAACCTCGCGATTGCAGGCGGCGGATGGGCGCCAACGATGAGCAGACGCGCACGAAAATTCATCACGCGCTGAAAGCGCTTCCATACCCGCGAGACGAACCAGATGACGGCATCGGCATTGGGGGCGTATCCAAGGCTACCGACAAACAGCACCGAACAGGCCCTGTTTCGTCGAAGGCGCCGCCGTGGAAGAGGCACCGTGACGACGTTAGGAATGACGGCCGCACGGACAGCTGTGGCCGACAGCGAATTCATCTCCCGGTCCGAAGCCGCCAGCAACAGGTCGAATTTCGGAAGCCAGCTGGAAGCAAAGCGAGCAAGCGCTTCGGCTTCGACATCCGCTAGTGCTGCAGCGATCGGATCCCGCCGCCGCCGCTCCATGGCGGCAATTCTGCGATACACTACCGCATCATTCTCGTCGCAATCCAGTACCAGCGTCGGACGATCGCGGCCGTCCTTGTCGAGCCAGGGCACCACGAGTTCGGCAAGATAGAGCCGTGAAACATGCACCGCCGCGTATCTTTGATCGGCAGCGAGAGGAGCCAGCGAACGGCGGACTGAGCCGAGACAGGCCGCGAGCGAAGGCTTGCCATAGCGCCGAAGAGCCTCGGCACGAGCGATGGGATCGCGCACCGAGGCGGCCAGGACATAGTGGGTTTCCGGCCGACCGGGGCTGAGGACCTCGATCCGCTGTGCCCGGGATTGCGCGAAGACCGACATGTCCGCGGCGCCTGCGACTGGAGCCACCACCAGATCGACCTCGAACCGGCGTGAATACGCGTCCAGAAAGAACGCCGCGCGCATCGCCAGACCATTGCCACGATCGGACGGCATGATAGGCGCAAGCATCAACAACCGCTCACGGCGCGGTATCATCAAGCCGGCTGTCCGTAATGTGCAGGATCGAGCGCCCGTGGCCGACCCTTCTGGTCACTGCGGAGCAGGGCCCTGCGCCGGTCGCGTCGTGCCACCAGGTCTGGCACGAGCCGGTCGAACGACACCCTCCAAGATTGCGCAACCCGCCCTCCTGCAACCTGCACCGCAACCTCCTCGGGCACGTCGTCGAAGACGTCGTTCAAGAGCGAAAGCGCTGTTGCGATCGCGGCCGCTCGTTCCGCATCATAGCCCGATGCGAGCCAGATCGGCTGGACAAGCGCAGCGACCAGATCCGCGGCGGAGCGCGGCGCGCGATCGCGCATCCCGCGTCCGCGCGACGTCACTGGTGAGCTCTTTCAGGACGATCTCGCAGCCGGGCTCCCAGCCGAGGCCTTGCCAGATGCCGCCTTCCCTTTGCTCGAGCGCCGCGATCGGCTCCTGGTCTCGATAAAATTGCAGGCATAGTGCGCCGGCGCGATCGATCACGGCCCAATGCTGCTCGAGCTCCCGCCCGGCACCCACCAGGCTTCCCGGTAACAACTCCAGAACCCGCGGCGGATCGACGGTGGTCTCGACGCCGACCTCTCGCACCACGATCAGCCGCGCTTCCTCAGCCAGCGCGCGCGCCGAACGCTCGGGAGCGTGAAATACATGCCCGCTCCATCGCATACGCAAGTCCGCCAACGCGGCCTCGCAGGCAGGCATCAGTGCGGGCAAAGCTAGCGGACGGTTCGGCAGGTTCAACAGCCATTTACCGCCACAGCGATGGTGCAGGAATAGGTCGCCCGATGGATCCCGCTGTACCATGTCCCATTCGAACCGGAACGGCCGATGCGGAATGAAGCCGAACGGCCGATTCAGCAGCACCGTCGACAGCAGAAACGTGTCCTTGTCACCATGGATCAGACGATAAAGTTCATCACTATGCTCATTCATCGCAATGGTGAGGTCGAGGATGTCCCAAGCTCGTGCCTTATCGGCCAGCATCACGCCGGAATCGATGCTGGCCCGCTCCGTCTGCTCCAGGCCCAGCCGTTCCCAAATCGGATTCGTCGCCTTGATATTTACGATATCGGGCCACAGCAACAGTCCGTTGTCACGATACGCGTCCCAGCTGAAGGCCTGTTGCGAATCGACCAGCGGAACTGTATCGGCATCGAGATAGAGCACTTCGCGGAAGCGGCTATGCGCAATCGCGTAGGGCTTGAGCGGCCAACCGCCCGCCAACCTCGCCGGATATCGCGCAACCACGGCCTCGGCGTCGACGACTTCGACGCCCTCTCCGGTGAGGAGTATGCGCATCTCCTCGCTCATTTCGCGGCGTCCCAGATGCCAAACCTGGATCGGCAACTCCGTCTGGTAGACGCGCCGCAGAATGGAGATCAAAACCCACGCGCAGGTGAAATAGCGGGTGCCACCCGCGCAGATCACGATCCCTCGTCCCTCGAAGCGATCCTTCGGGTACCGCGCAGGCGAGAACCGCCTGCTCTCGATCGCCTGGTCAAGCGATTGCATCGGATGAGCATACCGTGTCTGGTAACATTCCGAGAGAACTAAATTTTCTCGGCAACGTCAAGGATACAGGAATGAATGCACCAGGTGCGAAGGTGTTGATCCTCACCCCGATGAAAGCGGCCGAGCGCTATCTCACAGCCTACTTCGCCGCCCTCGAAGCCCTCACTTACCCTCATCACTTGCTCTCGCTCGGTGTGCTGGAAGGGGACAGCGACGACAATACATTTGGCCAGCTTGAACGGCTGATGCCGTTGGCCTGCCCTCGCTTCCAATCCAAACGTCTGTTCAAGAAGGACTTCGGAGCGGTCATCCCATCAAACATTCCTCGCCACACAGCGGTGTACCAGTCGTCACGGCGCGCAGTGCTGGCACGAGCGCGCAACCACCTCCTTTTCAGTGCATTGCGCGCACAGGATTGGGTGCTCTGGCTCGATGTCGACGTCATCGCGTATCCTGCCGACATTCTTGAGCAGTTGATCGGGCTTGATCTTGACATCGTCCACCCCCATTGCGTTCAGCAGTACGGCGGTCAGACGTTCGACCGCAACGCCTGGATCGACAACGGAGGGACCTACATGCAGGACCTGCGAGGGCGCGAGCGGGTGCGTCTCGAGTCCGTAGGTGGAACGATGTTGCTGGTACGGGCCGACCGGCACCGGGACGGGCTTGTGTTTCCGCCGTTTTTTTACGGTGCGCAGAGCCGTTGGGCGAGGTCCCCGCATCCGATGCGCGGGCAACTCGTGGGCGAAATCGAAACCGAGGGACTAGCTCTCATGGCAAAGGACATGGGTATCGAGTGCTGGGGCCTGCCCGATCTCGAAATCCTCCATGCTCCGTAATCTAGTCCTTCCACCAAGTTTCGGAATTTTCGTAGCCAAAATGCATTAGCACCCTGGTGGCGCCCCGCGTGTGAAAGTACTCCTTGCTGCGATCGTCGAAGATCTCACGCCAATATGCGCCGCGCCGGTGCCGCCGGAGAAGATCGTAGATCGATCCTAGCGCCGGCTGATTGAGAAACCCGTTGTAGGGATTCTCCGCATAATGGTCAGACTCTTTTTGCCGGCGCACGCAGTCGGCAAGGATCGCCGCGGGTAGCGCCGCATCCACAAAACGGATCATCTTATCAAGAGCCGTTTCCGGCCTGGCAACGAGATCTTCATAGCGCACAAACAGCACCGGCTGCTTTTCGCTTCGTTGGAGCGCCTGCGCAACGTGACTGGTCCAGCATCCCTCGAGGGAGTTGAGCCATCGGATCGCATCATAAACCTCGCTAAGCTCCGAGAACCGGTGACCGCCGAACAGGAGGCTCATGTACAGAAATGATAGCGTGGCATTCCGACCGTCTCGGACAAGATAGATTACCGGATCGTCGTTCGCTGGCATCTGGTGACTCTTGACGACGTCGATATGTTC
The DNA here is from genome assembly GCA_963786115.1 of uncultured Alphaproteobacteria bacterium. Taxonomy (GTDB): domain Bacteria; phylum Pseudomonadota; class Alphaproteobacteria; order Rhizobiales; family Xanthobacteraceae; genus Bradyrhizobium. Next base: position 116,429 of record CAWAYC010000016.1, on the reverse strand, counting down.
CAGAGACGACGTGAGCGCCAAGCCTTTTGGTTGCACCACGTCGCCCGGGTAGACACTGAGTTGGGGGCGTCCCTGCAAAACGGCAAAATAATCTCTGACCAGAGTGTTGCCCGAGCGTGGATAGGACACGAGATAACATCGCCTGCGACCACCGCCCGAACGACGCTCCAAGAGGAATTGCCAGATTACCTGACGCGCATACCCTTCGGCGGTCGAATCAGTTTTCATGGCAAACCGGGTGCGAAGCCACAGGGCGATGGCGAGACGTCATATTCGGCTGCAGCCATGAACTGCCGTGTGCGCTCAACTGTCCGCCAGCATAAGCCCGATAGACGCGCTCGCGAGCCGACGCCACCTCGGTGTCGAAATCGCGCGCACCGCGGCAGGTGATCCGATCGCTGCGCTCGTCCCAATCCACGATGCTGGTGCGCGCGACGCGGCGCTCAGCTTCATAGCCTCGGGTGCGGATAAAGACGTGATCGGGAATTAGGACCGCGTCCGGATCGCGGCTGCAGAAGCTGATGAGACCGGGAGCGCAGTCGTCCCCGTTCGATATGTCCGCCACCAGTTCCGCGCAGTGCAAAGGAGCATCCCCGGCCGCCACGGTCACCCCCCAGACGCGATGAAACACCTCGTTCGGCTTCGACACCGCGATCAACCGGTCGTGGCAGCGGACCCAGATTCGGTTTTCGCTGTGTCCTAATGCGATTACGTGGGGTTTCGTCATCTCACTCCAACCAGCAGCAACCGTCACGATCGTCCGCGGCGACGCCAGCTGGCCTCGGCAGTTTCGTGTCAGCGGCCGGCTCAGACTTGACCGACGGTAGAACACCGGTGCGAGTCGAAGCGCTGCCGCGGAAAGAGCGGTCTGCAACATAGGAAATGGCGACAGGCCCCTCTTTGCCGCAAGCTTCATGTAGTGTTCGAAAAGGCATCGTATCCCATCTTCTGCGCTTTCGTACTATGGCTATGAAAGGCGGGTCCGGAGCAAGAGACCACGATCGATCGTCGATTGCGGTGGCGCGCGGCGGACCCGCATTCGGCTGGATCGAAGCGCAATGCTTGGACGGGCTCCGTCTAAGTGCGACGCGATTTTGACACTGGGACTTCCGGTCGGCTGACGGCACCTGCATGCGAGACCTGCTGGTCCACAATCGGGTGCTCCGGATTATTCCGGTCTGTGTGGCGATCAGCCTAAGTTGTCCATCCAGGGTGTTTTTCGTGTCCATTTGGATTGGATAACTCTCGGATATCCATTTGGAAGGATTTCCGGCATCGCAGCCGACACCGGTGCTGCTTCACGAGGTAGCAGCCGCCCTCAGAGGCAGGCCGAAAGGCACGGTGAAGTCGCTGTCGAAGTGATTCACAACCTCGACGGCTCAACGGCAACAGGACCGGTTCGTAATCGCAAAAGGGCGAGGACACGTAAACCCTTTCGAGCGGTGCCTAAACGACCTTCGGTCAGCCTGCTGTCGCGTTGCTGGGCAACGTGAACTGAAGAATCGTACCCCGATCCGCCTTGGCCGTTGCCCACAGACGGCCCCCATGCGACTCGACGATGCGCCGACTGATGGACAATCCCATGCCCGTGCCTTGCGCCTTTGTCGTGAAGAACGGTTTGAAAATGCGTTCAGGTTGGTCGGCCGGAAGTCCGCAACCGGTATCACTGACCGAGATCAGCAATTGACCATCCTCGGTCGCCTGGGACGCGACTTTCAGTTCACCACCCGTTTCCTGCTGTTTCGCGAATACAAGCAGAGTTTGGCTTACACCAAGAAAGTCGCCGTGCGTTCGCGAGGAGACTACGAATGGGCAATGGGCCTGCTTTGCGACACGCACACGAAGAGCGGCGACAGAGTTGGGTCCAGGCCGATCAGGACCATCACGCCGCGCGGTGTGGATAAGCTCTATCAGAAAATGGTCATCGGCCCGAACGGACGTCGCGACCGCACAGCCGAGAAAGTCGTGAAGCTATGCCGCAAGGCATGGCGTGTTTTGCACCGGTTGTTCCCCGACGAATTCCCAAAGGATGTGCCGAATCCGCTCTCTCCTGATCGAATTGAATTTTCTCAAGCGGATGCAGAATTCATCGAAAAAGGAGAGGATCGGCGCTCGGAACGGTGATGCAAAGTCAGAAACGACGGCACGTGATCGCGGCGACAACGCGCTCAAAACCTACTGAATATTTTCAGCGAAATGAGAGCAGCAACACTTTACGAAACGTGCCGAAGAGTGGCTGCGATACACCGCGAGGGGACGGATTTCGGGTTCGTGAATCTATCCCGGAAGGCGCGCCACTTCGAACAAAACTGCGAACTCATATTTCGTTCAAATACCGCTACAATTTTTATCGCAGGCTTGATTCTCAGCCGCCCAGCCACATCCCATACAATGCCCTAAAAGATAACAGCGAGAATGCTTCAAAGCTCAGGGAAATGTTTTCGCGGGAACAGGGAATTTCATCTGCGATATCATCAGGCACGGTTTCCAGAACGCCCAAGCACGCGATAACGTTCGAGACTGCCGCTGTGCATGATCCGGCCACCGAGCGGCCGGCCGATAATCCGCTCAGCCAGCAAGGCGGCATCTATCAGCGCATCGAGATCGACACCGGTTTTGATGCCCATCTCATGGGCCATGAACACCATGTCTTCGGTGCAGATGTTTCCCGCGGCCGCGCCATGGGTGTGGCCGGCAAACGGACAACCTCCAAGCCCCGCGACCGAACTGTCGAACAGATCGACGCCCATACGCAACGCCGCGTAGAAGTTCGCCGGCCCCACGCCGCGTGTGTCATGCAAATGCAGGCCAACACGCGCGGCGGGCGCCAATTCACGAACGGCACCAACCCTGCGCACGACCTCGGTCGGCACCGCCCATCCCACCGTGTCCGCCAGATAGATAGCCGGAATTGGGCGGCCGCTTTTTCCGAAACGCTCCAGCACCCAGCGGACATTCTCCGTCACGGCCTCAACAGGTACTTCGCCCTGCAAATTGCACCCGAAAGCGGTCATGATGTAGACTGAACTGATCGCAACACCCGCGTCGTGGTAAAGACGGATCCAGTCGTCCTGACGTTTGCGCATCTCATCGGCATTGCAGCCGTTATTCTGCAAGGCGAACGCATCTGAAGCGTAGAACAGCAGAACGCCCTTCAAGTCCACGTTCTTCACGGTGGAAGCGCGCCTGAAGCCCTTCTCGTTGAGCCATAGCCCGGTGTGCGTCACTCCCGGAACTTTCTCGATGGCGGCGAAGAACTCAGCAGAATCCGCCATTTGCGGCACCTGTTTCGAACTCACGAACGAAGCAACCTGAATCTGCTTCAGCCCGGTGTGAGACAGCGCGTTGACCAGAGCGACCCGATCGGCGAGCGGAAAAATCTTCTTCTCGAACTGAAAGCCCTCGCGTGGGCCTTCCTCGTGAATTTCAATGGCGCTCGGCAAGTCACTCATGCAGCGCTCTCCACATTGGGCGAGACAACGAAGACGACCTGATCGCGCTCGACGGTCGCACCCACAACACAATCAATGTGGGTGATATACCCTGCCGTGGGCGCCGCGATTGTCAACTCCATTTTCATCGACTCCATGACCGCCAGGACGTCGCCCGCTGCAATCGACTGGCCCATTTCGACATTGACCGATACCACGCGTCCCATCATCGGCGCCCTCACCTGTCCGTCATTGGCGCCGACATGCGCCAGCAGCGAACCTGAGAGATAGGGTTCAACCTCGAATCCGGCGTTCGCGACTGCCGACGCAAAGCCGGCGAACTTGTCCGAGAGCGCAGGTGTCACCGTCACAGCGACATCGTCGTAAGCGACCGTCACCTGACCGTTGCCGTGGTCGTGAAACGTGAGCGTCGCCGCACGGTTCTCGATGCTGACAAGCAGTGCGTCTGGTCGCCCTGCGTAGCCGAACGTGACATCATGAGATCGGCCCGGTGCACCGAGATGGATAGCGGGGGCCGAGGCCGGCTCCGGCGCTCCGCTTCCCAGCCGCCAGCCGGTCAACCCTTCGGGACCGCCCCAAATGCGATCACCGCGGCGCGACCACAACCACAGGCCGGCGGCGATATGAGCGTCGAGTCCGAAATGTTCCTGCACATCGGACGCTACCATGGTATCGATCGTGCCGGTGTGCACCTCGTTGGCGCGAACGCTGGAATCAGAAACGATCCTGCGCAGGAAAGTCAGATTTGTAGTCACGCCGCTGACCGTGCAATCGAGCAAGGCTGCATCGAGCCGTGCATAGGCCTCGGTCCGGGTCGCAGCGGTTGCGATCAGCTTCGCGATCATCGGATCGTAATAGGGCGTGATCGCCATGCCTGCGCTGATGCCGGCATCGACGCGAACCATATCGGTCAGCCGCAGGTTCTCGATCGTGCCGGTCGAAGGCAGAAATCCGTTGTCGGCATCTTCCGCATAGAGCCGGGCCTCGATCGCGACACCCGACACAGTTACATCAGTCTGCTCCAGCGGCAAAACACCGTCTGCGACCGCACGGATCTGCAACTCAACCAGGTCCAGCCCTGTGACGCTCTCGGTGACGGGATGCTCGACCTGAATGCGCGGATTGACCTCAAGGAAGAACGCGTTGCCGTCCTTGACGATGAACTCGACCGTGCCGAGCCCGGCATAACCGACCCTCGCTCCGAGCCGCACTGCATGGGCAAGAATACTCTCGCGCAAGGCCGGATCGAGGCTGCGTACCGGTGCCTCCTCGATCACCTTCTGGTGCCGGCGCTGCAGGCTGCATTCACGATCGAACAGATGAACGACGTTGCCTTTTCCGTCGCCCAGAATCTGGACTTCGATATGACGCGCGTCGGGCAGAAACTGCTCGACGATCAGACTGGGATCGCCAAACGAGCTCTTTCCCTCACGCATCGCAGCCTGAATATCGGCAGGCGCGGTCGCGGCGCTGGTCACGACGCGCATGCCCTTGCCGCCGCCGCCGGCCGCAGCCTTGAGCAGTACCGGAAGCTGCATCCCCGCGATTGCGCGCTCGATCTCCTCGATCGAGGCGCTCGGCCTGTCGGTACCGGGTACCACCGGCACACCGGCGAGCTTGGCGATCTGTTTGGCGGAGGCCTTGTTGCCAAATTGGCGCAGCACTTCGGGCGACGGCCCGATAAACGCTATGCCCTTTTTTGCAAGCGCCTCGGCGAAGTCGCCATTCTCGGCGAGAAAGCCATAGCCTGGATGAACGGCATCCGCCCCCACGCGCAAGGCGGCTTCGACGATGCGGTCGATAACGAGATAGCTCTCGCTGGCAGGCGCTGCGCCGATCGCGATGGACTCGCCAATATCGCGCACATGCAGCGCGGCACGATCAGCGGCCGAATGCACCGTGGCGACCTGGATTCCGAGCTTGCGACAGGTCCGCGCAATCCGGCAGGCAATCTCTCCACGATTGGCGACAAGAATTTTTCTGAACATGCGATTGCCGCCTTACATTCGGAACACGCCGAAGCGCGTCGGCCGACGCGGCGTCCGGCTGGCCACATCGAGCAGGAGGGTCATGACTTCTCGCGTTTCGCCCGGCTCGATGACACCATCGATCCACAGGTTGCGCGCGAAGTTGTATGCGTTGGCGAATGTCTCATATTCGCCGCGGATTGGCGCCTTGAAAGCTTCTTCGGCCTCGGCCGTCCACTCCTTGCCGCCACGTTCGACGATTTGGCGGCGCACCAGCGCGAGCGTGGTTGCGGCCTGCTCCGGTCCCATGATGGCGGCGCGGCCGTTCGGCCACATGAACATCGCGGTTGGCTTGAACGCGCGGCCGCACATCGCAAGATAGCCAGCGCCATACGAGCCGCCGATGATAATTGTGTATTTCGGCACCGATGCCGAGCTCATCGCGGTAATGAATTTCGCTCCCGCCTTCGCGATCCCGCCAGCTTCCGCTTCACGACCCACCATGAACCCGGAGACATCGGCGAGAAACAGCAGCGGCACGTCGCGCTGACAGCACAGATTGATGAAATGCGTCGCTTTCAGCGCAGACTCGGTGAACAGAACGCCGGCATTCGCCAATACGCCAACCTGATGGCCGTTGATGCGACCAAATCCCGTGATCAACGTATTGCCGTACTCAGCTTTGAATTCCTGCAACTCGCCGCTATCGAGAAGACACTTGAGAATTGCGCGAGTATCCGTCGGCTTCCGGGCGTCACGGCTGACGATTTCATAGATGCGCTCGGCCGGATGCTGCGCAAGCGCAGGGGCACTCTGCTTCCAACGCGAGGGCGGCAGTGCCGGAAGTTCTGCAATGATGCTTCGGGTGATCGCGAGCGCGTGCGCATCGTTTTCCGCAAGATGGTCGGTCACACCGCTGACGCGGCTGTGCATCATGGCTCCGCCCAGAGCCTCCGCATCGGTCTGTTCGCCGGTTGCTGCCTGAACGAGTTGAGGCCCACCGAGATACATGAAGCCCTGTCCGCGAACGATCACAACTTCGTCGCACAGCGCGGGAATATAGGCCCCGCCTGCAGTGCAGGGTCCAAGCACGACGGCAATCTGCGGAATCCCGTCGGCCGACATTCCAACCTGATTGTGGAAGATCGAGCCAAACAGCCCTTCATCCGGGAAGATGTTGGCTTGATCAGGAAGGAACGCGCCACCGGAGTCAACGAGCGTGACGCAAGGCAACCGGTTTTCCCAGGCGAAGCGCTGCGCGCGCACATGCTTGCGGCACGTCATGCCGAAATAGGTGCCGCCCTTCACCGTGGCATCGTTGGCGATGATCATGCAGGGACGGCCCGAGATGGTCCCCACGCCCGTGATCATGCCCGCACCCGGAGGGACGCCCTCATACAGGCCTTCGCCCGCAAGCTCGGCCAACTCGAGAAACGGCGAACCTGGGTCGATCAGCACGTCGATGCGCTCACGCGCCAGAAGCTTGCCGCGTTCGCGATGCTTCTTCCGCGCGGCTTCCGGTCCGCCGACCCGAGCGGCCCTGCGCCGCGCGTACAGATCGTCGAGCAGCTTGCGATAAGCCTGCCGATTGAGCTCCGCCTCGGATGCCGGAGGCTGCATTCCCGCTGACTGATTAGCCATGATCACCAGTTCCTTTCAGCGACGGCATCTCGCGAAGCGTCAGCGACACTTTCTTGGCGCCAGGCTTTTCGAAGAAATTCGCAGCAACCACCGTCACATCAGCCTTGACCGACAGCGCATTGCGGATGCGCTCCTCAGCGGCGCGCTTCAGCACAGCGTCCGCCGCAGGATCCGCCGTCTCACCGCGCTCTACGATTACCTTGAGATTGTCCTGCGTGGTATGGCCTGCGAAATCCGCGACGACGCGCATCACGCGATTGGTCTCGGGCATCGACGCGACGATGTCCTGGACCGCCGACGGAAACAGATTGACCCCGCGCACGATGAGCATGTCGTCAGTGCGGCCGAAACACCGGATTGCCGGTGTGGTGCGCCCACCCCGCTGGCCGTCGTTGGTCACGACAACATGATCGCCGCTCCGGAAACGCAACACCGGTGACGCTTCACGGCCGAGCGATGTGTAAACCAGTTCGCCAGTCGTTCCCTCTTTGAAGGGGCGCACGTCTCCACTCTCCGGATCGATCAACTCTACCAGAATGTGATCGGGTCCGACCATATACATGCCGTCTTCGTCATTGCTCTCCGCCCAATAGGTGCAGCCGAGATCGGTGCCGCCCATCAGCTCGCGGCACGTTGCGTTCCAGCGCTGCTCGATGGCGTGACGAACGGCCGGAATGCCACCGCCCGGCTCGCCGCCGACGATCAGACATTCGACGCCAAGGTCGCGCGCTTCGGAACCGGTGAGCTCCCTGGCCATGTCCGCCAGGAACAGCAGGAAATTCGGCGTTCCAACGATGCAGCGCGGACGGAGATCGCGACAGGCGATCAGCAACCGGTCGAAGCCGCCGTCCGCGCCGATCGGAATGTCGCGCGCGCCGAGATACTGGATCGCTTGAAAGATCGGGATGCCGCCGACGAATCCCTTGCTCATGGAAAAGCCATGCAGCACGAGATCACCTGGCCGCATGCCGCATGCGAACAACGCGCGCGCCGTCATTTCCTGCCAGGCAAGAACATCGTTCTCAGTCAGGCCGACATATGACGGGCCACCAGTGGTGCCCGACGACGCCTGGATTTGTACGACATCCTCGAGCGGGGCGGCCAGATGCTCGCCGAGCGGCGGCGCGGCTGCGAGGCTGGCGCGCAGGTCCTGCTTGGTGGTGAACGGAATCCGCGCAAGATCGTCTATCGTGCGGATGCTGCCAACATCGATTCCGGCTTCGCGAAAACGTCGCCGGTAGAAAGTCGAGCGCGCATCCAGGTAGTCGAGCTGCCTGCGCAGCCGCTCCTCCTGAAGGCCACGGATAGCGGAAGCGGGCGCCGTTTCGACACCACTGAAAGTAGCAGCGATTCCATGCGAGAATGCCAGCGGCTTTCGATATCGCATTTTCTTGTCCCTTCATCGGCGGCCGCGGCGGGCGAACGTTGAATAGCTTGATAGCTACCCGATCAGCCTCAATTAAACAAGCGGTTGACCGTTTCTTTATGTAGGCAACCTATCGCGTGAAACCGCTTCTGCTTTCACTTTTTAACGAGACCGATCCCTTGCAGCACAAGCTCGCGATAGACTTTGATCAACTGCTCTTGAGAGAGACGGCCGCGCGGCCTGTACCAAGTGCAGACACCGGTCAGCATCGCAATAATGGCGTAGGTCGTGACCTTTGGGTCCCGGACTTTCCAGACCTTGTCCCTGTTACCCCACTCAAGGATATCGCGCAGCTTCTTCTCGTAGGTTTCGCGAAGCCCCACGATCTCCGTGGAGTGCGACGGGGAGAGGCTCCGAAGCTCCATGTTGCCAATGAACACCTCTTCCCGACGGGCCGTATGCCAGCGCAGATGAAACGCGATGAATGCTTCCAGCGCCGCCAGCGGCGTCTCGGGGCCGTCCAGCTCCTTCGCCAGCCCGTCGAGCAGTTCGACCAGAACTTCCTTGAGCAGCAAGTAAAGGAAATCCTCCTTATACTTGATATAGTTATACAGGGAGCCCGCCTGGATTCCGACGTCGTCGGCGAGGTCCCGCAGCTTCATCGCCTCGAACCCGTACTGATAGATCCGCTTGATGGCAGCTCGACGGATCGTCTCCTTGGTTTTGACTCCCGTCGAACCTGTCGTTCTCGCCATCAATTAATCCTTCCAGCGTCGATTCTCCGGCTGTCATTATAGCACTGATCGCAAGGCCAATCGCGCCGGCTGGCCTCAGCCGGCGCGATCTTCCCTATCAAGGCGCCCGAACGAACCGCGCGTTCTTGGTGTCGCTCACCATGACGCTGACGGGCGAGTCCGAAAAATGCTTGGTTGGAGAGAAGCCGAACGGGGCTGTCGCGCCATTCACCGAGAACTTTTTGCCGCTTTCGAGCTCTGCAATGACGCAGTCGCGCGTCAGGTCCTTCTCGCAGGAACGGATTGACTGAATGAGAATGCTGGCGCCGCTATAGGAGGCCATTGTATAGCGATTGACCTTCTTCATTTCGTCCGCGGTGAGAAACTTCTTCGCTGCCTCGACGAACGGCGCCGCCTCCGGATCCGACAAGTCCGCCATATAGTCCGCGGTGTAATAGCCGTCGCCCGCGTCGCCGGCCAACTGCTGCACGATCGGCAGATGCGCCGTCCACACCGTCGATACGCGCAAGTCCGTCATGCCGAGCTTCTTGGCTTCCTTGAAGATCGCCACGTTCTCCGCGATGATTCCACCCGAGACCAGAAAGTCGACCTTCTCCTTCTGCACGCGAAGCATTTCGGCGGAGAAATCCTTCTGGCCGCGCTTGTAGGGAATTTCCACCACGCTCTTGAGGCCGAATTCCTTCACTGCGCGCTCATAGCCGAGCTTGTTGTTCGCGCCGAAATCGTCGTCCTGATAGATCAGGCCGAAGCGGGCATCCTTCTTGCCGAGCTTTTCCACCGCATACTTCACACCGGCATGGATCGCATTGCCGTAGTCGGTGCCGATGACGAAGACGTTCTTCTTCACCGGATTATATGCCTGCTCGGCCGGATTGATCGTAACGAGCGTCAGCACCTTCTGCTCGACGAACATCGGCAGCATGGCATTCAGATGGCTGGTTCCTGATGTACCTGTGATGGCGAACACCCCGTCCGCAAGCAACTTCTGTGCTGCCTGGAATGACCGGGCCGGGACATAGCCGTCGTCCTCGGTGACCGCGACGATCTTGCGGCCAGCCGCGCCGCCCGAAGCATTGGCTTCAGCGAGTGCGACCTTGGTGCCGAGATAGTGCGCTTCGCCCGCGAAGCTCACCGGACCCGTGAGCGGAAGGATTTCACCGATACGGATTTCCGTGGCGCTGAGTCCCGGCTCGTCCGCATTCGCGGCTCCTGCCAGCGCTCCAAACACGGCAACACCCGCAATTATTCTCATTAAACGCATTCTTGCCTCCCTTGTTGACTGATTTGTCTCAATATCGAAATGGCCAGTTGCTCCAGAGACGCTTCGCGTCCCGCCACAGCCCCATCAAACCGTCGGGCTGAACGCGCAACACCACCACGATGACGATGCCGTACAGCAGGCCACGTACCTCGAGCGCACGGGTCGAGAACACCTCGGTGAGACCACTGCCCAGCGTGTCGAACAGCCAGCGCGTTACCTCCGGCAGCAGCGACATGAAGATGGTGCCGAGGATCGCTCCAGCGATCGAACCGAGGCCACCGACGATGATCATGGCCAGCGCCTCGATGCTGACGAGCAGTGCGAAGCTGTCGACGTTGATATAGCGCACCTGATACGCGCTGAGCGCGCCGGCCGCGCCTGCAAAGAACGCCGAGATCGCAAAGGCCATCAGCTTGTAGGAAACCTGATTGATGCCCATCATCTCCGCGGCCGTATCGTGGTCGCGGATCGCAGCGAAGGCACGCCCCACCCGGCTGCGCATAATGTTCATCGCGGCAACGACAAACAGCACCGCCATCGCGAGGCTGAAGTAGTAGAATGCCGTCTTGGTTGCGAGCGGAAGGCCGAACAAGGTCGGCGCCGGAAGGAATAGCCCGGCCGACCCGCGCGTGATCCAATCCAGATTGAGGATAGTGTGCGTGGCGATAACAGTAAATGCGAGTGTCGTGATCGCGAGATAAAGTCCCTTTAGCCTTAGCGACGGGATGCCGACCAGCAAGGATAACAGTGCAGCGAACAGTCCACCGCAGATGATCCCAGGGATGATCGATAGCGAGTAGTTGGCGGCGAGAATGCCTGCAGTGTATGCACCGATCGCCAGAAAACCTGCCTGCCCCAGCGAAATCAGCCCGCACGCGCCGGTGAGCAGGTTGAGGCCGACGACGCCGATGGCGGTGATAAGGATCGTCGTCGCCAGCGTCAGGAAGTATGGACCAACGACCGCCGGCAGCGCGAGGCACGCCAGGAGCAGAACACCGGTCCAGGCCTTGACGGCTGCCGAGTTGGTAAAAGCGACGAGCTCCGTGTAGCTTTGCTTGAAATGACCTGCACGCATCAGACCCGCTCCACATCGCGGGTTCCGAACAATCCGAACGGACGGATCATCAGAACCACCAGAATGATCGCAAAGCCGATGATCTCCTTCAGGCCACGGCCGATATATCCTTCACCGAGATTCTCCAGAATCCCGATAATAAACCCGCCGATAGCCGAGCCGCCGACAGCGTCCAGCCCGCCCAGAATGGTTGCAGGAAACGCACGCAGGCCGAATGCAGACATATCGGGACCGATTTCATAAATCGTAGAGACCAGCAGACCGGCAAGTCCCGCGGTCGCGGCGGCCAACGCCCATGCGAGCGCGTAGATCCGGCGCACGTCGATGCCCATCAGCAGCGCGACGGTTTCATTGTTCGCGGCGGCACGCATGGCAATGCCCGAGCGGGTGTACCGATAGAACACCGCAAAGCCAGCCATGATGGCGACGAGGAAACCGATGGCGATGACCTGAGCCAGATAGAGGCGGATCGGCCCGACAACCAGCACGTTGTCACCGGGCTGCGCCGGAAATTCGAGCGGAGCGGCGCCCCAGATCAGCACCACCAGCGAGCGGATAACAATCGCGAGCCCCACCGTCATCATCACGATAGCGATCGTCGGCTCGCCAATCATTGGCCGGATCAGAAGCACTTCGACCAGCAGGCCTATGACGATGGAGACAATGATGACAATCGGCACCAGCGACCAGAAGCCGACTCCGGTCTGCACCGCGATGGTGTGAGCGAGATAGGCATTCAGCATCATCATCTCGCCGTGGGCGAAGTTGATGACGCGGGTTGCCTTGTAAACGACGGCAAAGCCGATCGCGACAAGGCCATAGACCGCGCCAACGGCGAGCCCGGACCCGAAAAGTGCGAAGAAGTAATTCACGCCCTTGCTCCGTAAATCTCGGCGATCTCGGTCACGAATTTCTGCTCGATCGCCTTGCGCCGGACCTTCATGGTGGCCGTCAGCTCGCCGTCATCGTGGTCAAGCTCTTTGGTCAGCAGCGAGAACTTCCGCACCTGAGACACCCGTGCGAAGCGGGAGTTGGCGGCGCTAACCTCACCATCGATCAGTTCGCGCACCTCCGGCAGCAGCGTGAGGCTGCGATAGGTTGTGAACGAAAGTGCCTTCTCCTGCGCCCACTTTCCGACGGACTCGTAATCGACCTGAATCAGCGCAGCGACGAAGTTGCGACCGTCACCGACGACGATCGCCTCGCGGATATAGATGCTCTCCTTCAGCGCGTGCTCGACTTCGGATGGCGAGATGTTCTTGCCACCCGATGTGATGATCAGATCCTTCTTGCGGTCGATGATCTGCACTTCTCCGTCGACAATCCGGGCGATGTCGCCGGATGCGAGCCATCCGTCGTTCAGCACCGCCGCAGTCGCCTCTGGCGCGTCAAGGTATCCGAGAAACACCGTCGGCCCCTTCATCACCAACTCGCCATCGTCTGCCAGGCGATACTGCAGCGAGGGAATTGGCACACCGACGCATCCGAACGCCGCATGGCCGGGCTGCTGCACCAGCGCGACCGCGGCCGTCTCGGTCATCCCATAGACCTGATAGATGGGAAGGCCGATCGCGCGGAAGAACAGCAAGGTTTCCGGCGAAACAGACGCCGCCCCGCAGAAGCATACAGCGACCCGGTGCAAGCCGGAGAATCTCTGAATGTTGCGGAACATCAGCAGGTGCAGAAGTTTGCCAACCAGCTTGTCGTGCAGACCTCTTCGGTATCCACCGGCGGCTAGCTCGCGACGCGCGATCGGCATCGCCAATGCGAGCGCTGCTTGATAAGCCCAGCGATGAAACGGATAGGATTCCTTGATCTTGATCGTGATGGTTTGCTGAAGCTTTTCCCAAATGCGCGGCACGCCGAGGAACAGCGTCGGCCCGGTTTCACGCAGATCCATCGAGACGGTATCCACCGACTCCGCGAAATTCACCACTGAGCCGCAGCACAGTTGCATCACCGTCGAAAACGAGCGCTCGGCAACGTGACACAGCGGGAGATAGCAGAGCACCTCGAGATTCCGCCCGTCGTAACCGAACGTATCGACCACACTGCATCCGGCGACCAGCATGTTGCGATGGGAGAGCATCGCGCCTTTCGGCGCGCCGGTCGTGCCGGATGTGTAGACGATGATCGCAGGATCATCCGGCGAGCGGGCCGCCGACAGCTTCCGGTAACTGGCGAGCACTGCGGAATCGCTCTCGGCCCTGCGCTGCCCCCGTTCCATGACCTCGGCGATGCTGATGAGACCATCTTCCTGATAGCCGCGCATGCCCTTGTCGTCGACGTAAATCACCCACTTCAGGTTGGAGAGACCGCGCTGTTTGCGCGCCTCCAGAATCTTGTCGACCTGTTCCTGATCTCCGCACACGACGATACGCGATCTGGAATGCTCGAGAATATAGGCGAGCTCCGCCCATGGACTCGTGGGATACAATCCCACACAGATACCGCCCAGCGACTGGGTCGCCATGTCGGCATACATCCACTCCGGAATTCCCTCACCCGCTATGGCAAGCCGCTCGCCTTCGCGAAAGCCGAGTTCAGCGAGACCGAGCGCCAGATGTTCGACGTTGCGCGAATATTCACCCCAGGTAACCCGCTTCCAGATCCCGAAATCCTTTTCGCGGAACGCAAGCGCGTCCGGCTGGATCTCGCTCCACAGCTTCACCAGTTGCGGAAGCGGCAGCGAGCCCGCGCGCGCCTGATCGCGAATCGAAGCCGTCATGCCGCGTCGCTCCTCGCGTTACCGAGATACGCCGCCATCACCCGCGGGTCTTGCGAGACTTCCGACGGCGTACCCTCGCCGATTTTCCTGCCGAATTCGAGAACCACGACCTGATCGGAGATGTCCATCACGATACCCATGTCGTGCTCGACCATCAGCACCGTGACGTCGAGCTGCTCTTTGATATCGAGAATGAAGCGGGCGACATCTTCGGTCTCTTCCTGATTCATGCCGGAGACCATCTCATCCAGCAGCAGGAGTCTCGGGTTCATGGCGAGAGCACGTCCAAGCTCGACCCGCTTCTGCAAACCATATGACAGGGTCCCGACAGGCAGATCGCGAACACTCTGTATTTCAAGGAAATCGATAATCTCCTCGACGCGACGCCGGGCCTCAATCTCCTGTTTGCGCACACGCCCCCAGTACAGCGCCGCCGTCAGCGGATTGGCCGACAATTGCGAATGCATTCCGACCAGGATGTTGTCCACCACCGATGCATGAGCGAACACCGCGAGGTTCTGAAACGTGCGTCCGAGACCCCGATGCGCCATACGGTACGCCGGCAAGCCGGTGATCGCCTCGCCCTCGAAGCGCACCATTCCGCGCGTCGGCTCGACGAGACCGCTGATCATGTTGAAGACCGTAGTTTTTCCTGCGCCGTTCGGTCCGATCAGACTGCAAATCGTGCCGCGCTTGACGGAAAACGAGACGTTATGCACGGCGTGAACGCCACCAAAGGACTTGCCCAGCTCACTGACTTCAAGAATTTCGTTCACGACAACCACCGCTTGCGACGCTTGTAATGCTTCACGTCCCGCATACTGCGGCGGACACCCTTGGCACCGAGACCAAGGTAGAACTCGCAAACGTCTTCGTTGCGCTTCAACTCGTCCGAGGTGCCATCGAGCACAACCCGGCCATTCTCCAGGACAAACGCATCGCGAGAGGCATCGAGCGCGAGGCTCGCATTCTGCTCCACCAGCAACACCGTGAGACCGCCCTCGCCGCTCAATCGCCTCACGGCGGCGTAAATCGCCTCCGCCATCAGCGGCGCAATTCCTAACGACGGCTCGTCAAGCATCAGCAATCGCGGATTGGCCATCAACGCCCGGCCGATCGCAACCATCTGCTGTTCGCCGCCGGAGAGATAACCGGAAAGGACCGCGCGACGATCCTTGAGCTGGGGAAAGAGGTGATAGATTTCTTCGAGACGACGGGTGATGTCGGCACGATTGGTCGTGTGACCGCCGACAATCAGGTTCTCTTCCACCGTCAGCTCAATAAAGAGCTTCCGACCTTCCGGAACGTGTGCGATGCCGAGCCTGACTATGTCGTCTGGCGCCAGCGCCGTAAGGTCGCATCCTTCGAAACGGATAACGCCGTCACGAATCTTGCCATCTTCCGGATAGAGCACTCCGGAAATAGCCTTCAGCAGCGTCGTCTTGCCCGCGCCGTTCGCGCCGAGCAGCGCCGTGATGCCGCCCGCACTCACGCTTAGCGAGGCATTGCGAACGGCTTCGATCGCGTTATTGTAAACCACCTGAAGGTTTTCAACCTCAAGCATTTGTTTCCCCATGCGAGCCTCTTTGAAGGGACGCGAGCCAGGACGGCTATCAGCGAGTGGAACAACGCGCAAGAAAAAAACGGTTGTCCGCCCGTTTCAACGCCAGGACGCATTTCGCCTTTCAAGGAATGCCGTCAGGCCTTCGCGCGCATCGCCGCCTTTCCACATCTTGACCAGCGCGTCCGCGGCATTGCTGATAGCAATTTCAAGGTCGCTCGCGCCTCTACGTCGAAACAGCCGCTTGGCGTCGGCGATTGCAGTCGGCGAAGACCTCAATACGGCCCGCAATTCGACTTCCACCGCGGCATCAAGATCGTCACGCGCGACAATGTGATGCACCAAGCCGATACCGAGCGCTTCCTGCGCCGGCATGGGATCACGCCCAATCAGAAAGTGCGCGCGCGCCCGCGCCTCGCCCAACCGGCGAACAACAAAGGGGGAGATCATGGCGGGAATAATTCCCAGCCTCACCTCGGACAGCCCGAAAACCGCTTCAGTACAAGCCACGGCGATATCGCAGGCACAAACGAGGCCAAAACCGCCGCCGATTGCCGCGCCGTTGACGCGCGCAATAACCGGCTTGGGGCACGAGTTCGATCGCAACTAAAAGCCTGCCGATCCGGATTGCATCTTCGCGGCGCTGTTCCGACGACAGATCAATAACGCCGCGCATCCAGCGCAGGTCACCGCCGGCGCTGAAGCTCTTGCCCTCCCCTGTCAGCACCACCGCACGCACATGAGGCATCGCCGAAACGGACTCGATCGCATTGGTCAGCGCCGCGACAACTTGCGGATTCCACGCATTGTGCACGGCCGGACGGTTAATGGTAATCCGCGCCACGCCGCGTCCGTCGATATGGCTAACCACAACATCCGCTTCAGCATCAGAGGGGGATTCGACAGCCATAGCGCACCTTATTAAACAAACGGTTGACCGTTGCTTTACTAAACGGGATTTGTTACCGCGTCCAGACGGGACACGCCCGCTTCATGCAAATGAGACACACAATGCCGCTGAGGCCGACGGAACCATCGGATTAAGCTCGCCGGTCAGGAGCCAGCCGTCGTGGAACACATTCGCCACTGCGAAATCCGCTTGCTGCGCGAAGCACCGCGGCGGCGACCAGACGCCCAGGTGGATCCTGTTCATGAGCAATGACGAACTGCCGAAGGACTAACTCGGAAAAACCCTCAAGCGCGAACTTCGTACAAAGGTTAATTCATGACTGTCTTGCGTGAAATTCCACGCCCCGGCGTAGCCCTCATCACCATCAATCGTCCCGACAAACTGAATTCCATCGATCCCGCGACGGACCTGCTGTTGCGTGAGGCATGGGCCTGGGCAGAACAGGCGGACGACGTGCGGTGTATCATCCTCACCGGAACGGAAAAGTCATTCTGCGCAGGCGGCGATATCGCACAGCTTTTGCCGGATCTGCGCCGTCGCAACGAGATCAACGCCGACGACGGCACGTTCTGCGGACTCACGCGCGTATATCCCACCCGCAAACCAATCCTCGCCGCGGTCAACGGCATGGCGTTCGGTGGCGGCCTTGAACTGGCGCTGGCCTCGGACATCCGCGTCGCCTCCGCCAAGGCAAAATTCGGCCTTCCGGAAGTCCAGGTCGGCGTTCTTGCCGGCGCCGGCGGCGCAACCCGCCTTCCGCGATTTATCGCACCCGCCATCGCAGCCGAAATGCTGCTGACCGGTGAAGCGATCGATGCAGACACGGCGCTCCGTGCCGGTCTCGTCAGCCGCGTCGTTCCACCGGAGCAACTGATGGAGACGGCTTTCAAGATCGCAACCCGCATTGCCGCGAACGCCCCGCTGGCGATCGTCCGGACACTCGAACTGATCCGGAAATCCCGCTCGCTCAGTCTTGCCGACAGCCTCGATATGGAGCGTGCGAGCCTTCAATATCTGCTGGCCAGCATGGACGCGAAGGAAGGCATCTCCGCCTTCTCAGAGAAGCGCGCTCCCACATTTACAGGACATTGACATGCTCGACATTTATGCATTGGACGAGACCACGCGCCAAATCCGGGACAGCGTCGCGGCATTCGCCAGCGAACGGATTGCGCCGTTGGCTGACGAGGTCGACCGCCGGGATACGTTTCCGCGGCATCTGTGGCCGGAACTCGGCGCGCTCGGCGTGTTGGGAATCACGGCCGACGAAGCCGATGGTGGCGCGGGTTTGGGCTATCTCGCGCACGTGGTCGCTTCCGAGGAAATTTCCCGCGCCTCCGGTTCGATCGGAATTTCCTACATCGCCCACTCCAACCTGTGCGTCAATCAGCTCCGGCTGAATGCGAATGCCGAACTGCGGAAGCGTTATCTTCCCAAGCTGATCTCCGGCGAGCACGTCGGCGCACTCGCCATGAGCGAAGCCGGCTCGGGGTCGGACGTCGTCAGCATGACCCTCCGGGCTGACAAGCGCGGTGACCGTTTCGTCCTCAACGGCAGCAAGATGTGGATCACCAATGGCCACCACGCCGATGTGTATGTGATCTATGCAAAGACCAGACCCGACGCCGGCAAGCGCGGCATCACGGCCTTCGTCGTCGAGCGGGACACCCCTGGCTTCAGGCGCGCGCAAAAGCTGGACAAGCTCGGCATGCGCGGCTCCGGCACCTGCGAACTGGTGTTCGAGGATTGCGAGGTTCCGCAAGACAACGTGTTGGGATCGCTCGACGCCGGCGTAAGCGTGCTGATGAAGGGCCTCGACTATGAACGCATCGTTGCGGCATCCGCATCCGTCGGACTGATGCAGGCCGCGCTCGATATCGCTTTGCCTTATGTGCGAGAGCGCAAGCAATTCGGCCAGCCGATCGGAGAGTTTCAGCTCGTCCAGGGCAAGCTCGCGGAAATGATGACCGCGCTCAACGTCTCCCGCGCCTACCTCTACACCGTGGCCGCTGCGGCCGACCGCGGCCTGCCGCTGCGCAAGGAAGCTGCGAGCGCCATCATGTTCGCATCGGAAAGCGCAACACGCGTGGCGCTCGACGCCATCCAGTTACTCGGCGGCAACGGCTACATCAACGACTACGCGACGGGGCGGCTACTGCGCGACGCCAAGTTGTACGAGATCGGCGCCGGCACGACCGAAATCCGCAAAATGCTGATCGGCCGGGAATTGGTTCAAGGCAGCAGATAGCCGCAAACTCTTGGATCGCACGGAGGAGAGAAGATGACGACTTATGAAGACATCATCTACGAGGAGCGCCCGAAGGGCATCGCCCGTATCACCATCAACCGGCCAGCAAGCTACAACGCCTTTCGTGGCAAGACGGTCGAAGAGCTCATCCACGCATTTCAGCGCGCGGGCTGGGATAGGTCGATTGGCGTTATCGTTCTGACCGGCGCTGGCGACAAGGCTTTCTGCACCGGCGGCGACCAGGGCGCGCATGACGGACAATACGATGGCCGGGGCACGATCGGCCTGCCCATCGACGAGTTCCAAAGCGTTATCCGCGACATGCCGAAGCCGGTGATCGCCCGGGTCAACGGATTCGCGATCGGTGGCGGCAACGTGCTTGCAACGATCTGCGATCTGACGATTGCGTCCGACAAGGCGCAGTTCGGCCAAGTCGGTCCGAAGGTCGGGTCCGTCGATCCCGGATTCGGAACTGCTTATCTGGCCCGCGTGGTCGGCGAGAAGAAGGCGCGCGAGATATGGTACCTCAATCGGCGCTATACGGCGGCACAGGCCGTCGAAATGGGCCTCGCCAACATTGCTGTGCCGCATGATGAACTCGACGCCGAGGTCGATCGCTGGTGCGAAGAATTGTTGGAGCGTAGCCCCACCGCGCTCGCGCTGGCCAAGCGCTCCTTCAACGCCGATACCGAATCGATCCGCGGCATCGCCAGTATGGGAATGGCGGCGCTCAGCCTCTACTACGACACCGAGGAGTCGAAAGAGGGCGGCCGCGCGTATCGCGAGAAGCGCAAGCCGGATTTCCGGAAGTTCACTCGCTGATCGAATCCGAGAACGTTACGATGCGTGTTTGCGGCGCGCGACAGGAATGAGAGCTATGACCTGTCAGTACCGAAAACTTAAACACGGGCGTAGTGGTGGTGAAGTCCGCCCAGGATAGCGCGTGACCTGATCACACCGGTTCGCTGAACCGGGCGAGAGATCGGCGCATCCTTGTTTAAGGATCGATGTGTTCTAACGCCGTTGCAATAGCCGGCATAGGATCGAGAATCCGGCGCAGATGCTCCTCGCCCAAGACAATGATGTTATCCAAACACTCGCGACGGATCGATCCGATCAGCCGTTCGGCAAAGCCATTCTGCCAGGGTGAGGCCGCTGCAATAGGCTTGTCCCGGATGCCCATGGCGCGCAATCGGCGTGTGACGACCGCACCGTAGATGCGATCACGGTCCCGGATCATGTAGCGCGGAGCTACATTCCACGGGAATGCTTCGGTGATCTGGCGCGCAACCCATTCCGCGGTCGGATGTGTTGTGACGCTGATCCAGACCAGCTCTCTGCGAACTAGCCGCACTATGAGTAGGCGTAGAGCAGGTCGAAGCCAATTGCCGGGACAACGAACGGGTCCATAGCGGCGATATCTTGGGCATGATTACGCAGAAAGGTGCGCCATCCCTGGCTTGGCGGCCCGCGTCGCTTGACCATGTATTTGGCGACACTCGACTGCGCGACCTCAACCCCGAGCTTGAGTAGTTCGCCGTGGATTCGTGGCGCGCCCCAAAGTGGGTTCTCGATGCTCATCCGCCGAATCAGCGCGCGCAATTCCGTCTCGATTTGTGGCCGCCCTCCCCGTCGACGCGATTTCCAACGCCAGTAGCAGCGAAAGCCGGCCCGGTGCCAACACACAAGCGTCTCGGGCCGAATGATTGTGAGAACCTTCAGGCTCGATGGAAACCAGCGATACAGCTGGATAAAGAACCATCGATCATGGTTCGTCAGCCGGATGCGACCATGCAGCCTACGCCTCAAGATGATCAATTGATGTCGAAGCACCGCGTTCTCTGCTTCAAGCCGCAACTTCGACTTGAATGGCGAGGCCAGCACGGTCAGAACGAAACAGAACAGCCCGATCATTCCGCCAGCTTAGGCGATTCCATCACGTCATCAACTCGGATGGAGTTTCGGTACACACAGGCATGACGCCGGCGTTGTTCACCATGACATCGACGCTTCCGAACTGTTCCTTGGCGTAGTCGATGAAGGCGACGTCGAGCGCACGCATCCGAACGGAGCCGCCGCCGGCAACGATGGTCTCGGCCAAGGCCTCGAGACGATCTATCCGGCGGGCGCCCAGAACCACATGCGCACCCTTCGCCGCGAGAAGTCTCGCCGTCGACTCGCCGATGCCGCTCGAGGGACCCGTGATGGCAACAACTTTTCCCTTGATGTTGGACATAACTATTTCCGTTTCGTTCTTGTTTGATGGTCACGCGTCTTGCGGTGCTGGCAGCGAGATCATGGAAAAGCGCCGCAGATCGAGTTCGCCCTCCACGAGGGTTGGCACCGCCGCGATGAACGCCTGCATATGCGGTAGCGTGAAATGCGTCGCGAGATCGTCGGCGGAGCGCCAGTTCTCGTAAACGCACCAGATGTCCGGATCGGCATCGGAACGGCGGAGGTCGTAGTTGATGCAACCGGCCTCCTGACGAGATGGCGCGACCACCCAGATGCCGAACGGCGCCACTTCTTGCGCCAGGCTGTACGACAGTCCCTCCAGAGCGGATTTTGTAGCGGCGTAGAGGCCGGCTCCGGGCACCGGCGCGACGCCTGCGATCGAGGAAATGTTGACGATGTGTCCTCGTCGCTGCTCGCGCAGCCGCGGCAGCGCGGCGCGAATGAGTGCAAGGGGACCAAAGAAATTGACCGCGAAGACGTGATCCGCTTCGTCGGGTGTCGAGGCTTCGATGGATCCCAGCAGGCCATATCCGGCATTGTTGACGATCACGTCGAGCCGATCATGACGGGCAAATGCCGCGGCAACGGTACGCGCGATCTGATCGCGGTCAGTCATCTCCAATGGCAGGACGGTGAGATTGTCCACGGCGAGGCCGACGGGCTGTTCGCCGCGGCGGGTGGTGCCGATCACCAGGTCGCCCCTGGCTAGGACGGCCTTGGCGAGCGCATGGCCGAGCCCCCGCGCGATGCCGGTCATGAGCCAGACTTTCTGAACCATGGGATTTCCCTTCTCATCTGCGAACGGCGGACTTGTCCGTCGGCGCTGAAGGGAAACTAGTCAGGCGCAGCGGATCCGATAACTGCGGAAATTTTGGACGAGCCTTTCAGCTCAGCCGAATAATCAGCGAAGCGGGCATCAGCGTTCCGCTGCGTTGGCCTTGACGAAGTCGATGAAGGCACGAAGAGCGGGCGCCATCTGGCGCTGCTGCGGGTAGCAGATATAGAATCCCGGAAAGGGAGCGGAGTATTCCTCGAGAAGCGGGACGAGCTTGCCCTGTTCAATCAAGAGCTTGAGCTCATTTTCAACCCAGAAGGCGATTCCCATCCCCTGAACCGCCGCGTCGACGGCCATCGTCTGCTCGCTGAGGATGAGTGGACCGTCCACCTCGACCTCGAACCACGCGCCGTCCTTGAAGAACTCCCAGTTATAGGGAGTTGTCCGGCCGGGCCAGCGCCAGCGCAGGCATTTGTGCCCATGCAGACCTTTCGGCGTTTCGGGGCGGCCGTGGCGGGCGACGTATTCAGGCGATGCGACGGCAATCTGGCGCATGTCGCCGCCAAGTCTCACACCGACCATATCCTTTTCCAGAACCTCACCCAGAGTGAATCCAACATCGAAGCCGCCGGCAACCAGGTCGACGATTGCGTCGTCCACCAGGATATCGAGCTTGATGTCCGGATAGGCCGTGTGGAAAGCGGCGAGGATCGGCGCAACATAGGTCCGGAAGGCATGCCGCAGGCAACGGACCCGCACGATCCCGGCAGGCCGATCCCGAAAATGCCCGACATCGGAAAGCGCCGCATCGAGTTCGGCAAGAGCAGGCCTGATACGCAACAGCAGCCGCTCCCCGGCCTCGGTCAGGGAGACGCTGCGGGTGGTGCGGTGGATCAGTCGAACGCCCAGCCGCTCTTCGAAGGTACGGATGATCTGGCTGAGAGAGGATGGAGAGAGACCGAGTTGTTCCGCGGCTTTTGAAAAGTTCCCCTGCTCGGCCACGGCGACGAAGGCACGAAGATCGGTATTTCCGGTAGCCCGCATTAGAAAATCCAAGGAACTGAATCGTTTATGTATCTGAACCTAAACAACCCATGCGGTCCAGAACGGATTATATCTCGCGCGTTCACCTCCTAGCTTCCGATCATTCGGCACCGGAGCGCCTGTCGCTATCGCAAGCGTGCCGACAAACCGTAAGTCAAGGAGACTTTAATGACTGCCATCTCAACGGCCACAAACGAAGTCGAAGGCAAGGTCGCCATCGTTACCGGTGCCGCGAGCGGCATAGGCCGTTCCATTGCAGAGTTGCTGCATGCCCGCGGAGCCAAGGTGATCGCTGAAGACATCAATCCCGACGTCGAGCGCCTGAAGAGGCCTGGCATCGTACCCCTCGTGGCGGATGTCTCGCGGGAGGATGCTGCCAAGAAAGCGGTTGCGCTCGCCCTCCAAAACTTCGGCAAGCTCGACCTTCTCGTGAACAACGCCGCCCGTATCATGAGCAAGCTCGTGGTCGACATGACCCTCGATGATTGGAATGCGATCATGTCGGTGAATGTCACGGGTGCCTTCCTGCATTCGCGCGAGGCCATGAAGGCGATGATCCCCAACAAAAGCGGCGCGATCGTCAACATTGCCTCCTACGCCGCCTATTTCGGCTTCCCACAGATCTCGGCCTACACCTCGTCCAAGGGCGCACTGGTGCAACTGACGCGGACGCTGGCGCTCGAAGCCATCGAACACGGCATTCGCGTCAACGCCGTCGGCTCGGGCGATGTGGTGACGAATATCTGGGCTGACAAAATGGAGAACGGACAGGGCTTCCTGGCCGATCACGGCGGCAAAGCGCCGATCGGCCGCGCCGCCGAGGCAAACGAGATCGCCGAGGTCGTGGCCTTCCTGGCCTCGGACAGGGCGAGTTTCATCGTTGGCTCCGTCGTCATGGCCGATGGCGGCATGAGCGTGAAGATCGGCTAACCCCGGGCTTGCCGGTGCAGCCCGGTGCTGCACCCGCTGGCCGTCCGTCACCCGCATGGCGTCGACAGTATCGAAATGGATCTTCCGGCCTGTCGGGGCGCCCCCCAGAAACTCCCCTTTGTGCGTGCCGTGATAGGTCTTGAACGTGGTCACGATCTCGCCATCGGCGGTCTGCCAGTGAATGACGGCGTGGAAATCCGGAAATGCGGCTCTCATGTCCGCTCAGCACAACGAGTTGTCCTCTCTCGATATCCTTGTTTACTAAAGGTTCGATGTAAGTTTGCGTCAACTCTGCGACCCGGCCGCGGTTTCCGCGGCGAAGGACTGGTCCCCATTCATTCCCAACGATTGGCCTTCGAACTGCGAGAGGAGAAAGGAAACTGCAGGCCCGGGAGGTGTATCAGTGCGGTGGATCGCGAAAAAGCTGTAGTGCCCGCCCTTGAAGTCGGCCAGATTGAGACGCACCAGGCGGCCGAACTTTAGGTCTTCCCGCACCATCGGCTCGGGCAGCGTGCCCCATCCGATTCCTTCCCTGAGTAACATGTGTTTCGTGGCGAGGTCGGCGACCCGCCATGTGTGCGTCCCCATGACACCCTGGTCGTCCTCGGCGAAGCGGGTCGAACGATCTGTCAGAACGAGTTGGACGTGATTGCGACAATCGCCAACTCCAGCGCCGGATCGCGCGAGGGGATGGTCTGGCGACGCAACGGGAACGAGGTTTACACTGCCAACGCCGATTCGCTCCAGTCCGTCGATTTCGACGTCGGGCGGTCCCCGGACCCCGATCATGGAAATCCGATCGAATACAAGTTCGGTCACCGCGCCGAGGGACTCCGCCCGAAGTCGCAAAGTGACGGACGGGAACTCCGCGCGAAAAGCTTTGAGCGCTGACACGACCCGTGGGGCCGGAAGCATGGCGTCCAGCGCGAGGCGAACCTCCGACTCCAGACCCTGGCGCAGTCCAAGGGCACGCGCTCGCAAGCGATGGATGCCCAAGGTGACGTTCCTGGCCTCCGCCAACAGGGTTCTTCCATCGTCCGTAAGCTGAGGGCGACGGGTTGCGTTACGAACGAACAGACAGACCCCTAGCTGGCGCTCCAGATTGGCGATCGAATAGCTGATCACGGAGGTGGCGCGGCCTAGCTGGCGCGCAGCGCCTGCGAAACTGCCCATCTCAACAACAGTGAGGAACACGCTGAGCTGATCGAAAGTAGGAATTCCCGGGGCCGACATCTCTTCAACGTACGCCGCCCCCGATCTCCAATATTGCCATTTCGAATATTCCTTTGGTCATTTCTGACCTTTTGTTCGAATGGTTGTCGTGATTGATGTGATGCAAATTGAGTAGAACAACGTGAGCCGCGTTTGCCTCGGCCCTCAAGCCGGGTCAGCGTCGCCGCCTACGCCGTTCGTTACTGAGAGAGGACAAGGATGGAACGTTTGGACAACGGCGCCTTCGGGAACACGATGGCCTCCCACTTTCATCTGTCAGATGCTCCGGCAATCGTACGTGAGGTGAAGGACTCGCCGTTCGCGGCGACGCGCCTGACCTACCCACACGAGAATCTGGGCCTCACCAGCCCGATCCCCCTGCAGCCCGCGCTCCTGCTAGGCCTGCAACTGCGGGATTGCCCTAAGGCCGAGCTATGGGTCGACGGTCGCCATGTGCCAACCAAGCCGCTCTCAGAAGGCGACATGACCTTCTACGATCTCCGGATGGACACGGTCGCCTATCTTGAGAGCCCCGTGGATCATCTGCAGCTCTATCTTCCGCTGAAGGCCCTCAACAACCTGGCCCAGGAGTGCAATCTCGCTCGCGTAGACACCCTAGACCTCCCACTCGGCCTTGGGCGGTCTGACGCCATCGTCGCCCACCTCGGTGCTTGCCTGTTGCCGGCTCTCCACGAGCAGAACCGCATCGACCCGTTGTTCGCAGACAGCGTCGCCGTCGCGCTCTACACCCACCTCCTCACCAGGTACAATGGCGCCAAGTTCAGCGACGCCGAGCGCGGCCGGCTGGCGGGTTGGCAAGTGCGCCGGGCGAAGGAATTGCTCGACGCCAACCTGAGCGGCGAGATGTCGATCACCGAACTCGCGCGGCAGTGCGACCTATCCGTCGGATATTTCACGCGCGCCTTTCGTGCGGCCGTTGGCGCGCCTCCCCACCGATGGCTCCAAACCCGCCGCGTTGAACGCGTCAAGAGCTTACTCCAGGCCAGTGATCACAGCCTGGCCGAAGTCGCTTTGATGAGCGGGTTTGGGGATCAGAGCCACATGACCAAGGTCTTCACCCGCTATGTCGGCGTTTCTCCCGGGGAATGGCGGCGGCAGTATCGGGACTGAGGGCCTCAGCCTCGCCGCTCGCAGCATACTACCTAAGGGGGGCGTCCCCCCGTGGCCCGCGCGGCGCTCTCGCTACGATAAGCCCGGCCGTGCCGGTGACGGCGGTCCGCAACCTCCGACCCAGTGCTGCCGCTTGCCGATTTTCACGGTGTCCGCGCTCGAACCTTTCTGATTGTTTGGGACAGCTTGCCGATCGCGTCGAACGTTGCGATCGACCTTATCTGGCTATTCGCCGCTTCATTGGCGGGCAAACTTCTACGCGCACTAAAGCATTTTCGATTACTCATCCAGCGGTCTGGGCCAGCATCCCGCAGAGATGCTGCGTATCCGTCAGCTTGTCGAAAGGAAACCGCATGTCCGCAGCAGCATTTCCCAAGGTCGGTCTCGAGGCGATGTTGACGCCAGACAACCGCGTGCCGGTTCTAATCAATCACCAGCCATTCCAGGTTGCAGCCGTGCTGCTCCTTCCAGAATGGCCCGCAGCAACAGGTCGGGCTCATAGCGAAGGAGCTTCCGCATGACTACGATGCGCGCCATCCGCTTCTCGACCTTTGGGCCACCTTCGGTCCTTAGCCTTCAGGACATCGCCAAACCGGTCCCGCAACCTGGCGAAGCGTTGGTCGAGGTGGCCGCTTCGGCGATCAATCCGAGCGATGTAAAATTCGTCTCCGGTGTGTTTAATCCGACGCTACCGCGTACGCCTGGCCGCGACTACGCGGGCACAGTCGTCACCGCATCGCCCCGTTGGATTGGAAAGACGGTGTGGGGCAACGGCGCCGGCTTCGGCATCGGTCGAGACGGCTCCCATGCCGAGTTTGTCGCGATGCCGGAAAAGTGGCTTTCGGAGATGCCGGCGAACCTCTCAATGGATCAGGCAGCGGCCGTTGGGGTTCCCTACGTCGCGGCTTGGTCGGCGCTCGTGGTCGCGGGCGGAATCCGGGCCGGCGAAACGGTGCTGATTACCGGTGCGTCCGGTGCCGTCGGCCGCGCTGCGACCCAGATCGCGCATTGGAAGAAAGCCCGCGTTATTGGCGCCGACATCAACGACAGTCAGGACTCGGGCGCAGACCTCTTCATCAACACCAGGACGAAGGACCTACCCACCATGGTGGCGGCGCTTACCGACAACAACGGTGTGAGTCTTGTACTCGACGGGGTTGGCGGCCCGGTGTTCGAACCGGCAATGAAGTCGATGGGGTTGGATGGACGCCAGATCGTGATCACCAGCGTTGGCTCGCGTCGCGTCGAGTTAGATCTGGTCGATTTCTATCATAGCCGGCAACGCCCGATCGGAGTCGACACCGCCAAGCTCACCGGGGACGAGATCGCGAGGATTCTGGATGAGCTCCGCCCGGGCTTCGAGAGCGGCGCGCTGAAGCCGTCGGCCGTGAAGACGTGGCCGCTCGATGACGCAGTGAAAAGCCTACGAAGCGGTCGCAGCCGGCGACGCCTCTGCAAAACATATCCTGAACCCTAAACACGCCCCCCGATAGCCGAACTAACAAGGATCCGCCGATGTCCGACTCTGAGGCCAACAAGGTCATCGTCCGTCGCTATTTCGAGATGTTCAATTCCGGTGACATGAACCAGCTCGCCGACATTGTGTCGGACGACTATGGCGATAAGCCGAGGGTCAGAGTTCCGGGATCGCGCCGCGCTAGATCACCGACAGCAGTCCACCGTCGACGAGAAGCGCAATCCCTGTGACATAGCTCGACAGATCGGAGCCGAGATAGGCTACGGCGTCGGCGACTTCGGAAGGCTTACCGAGGCGGCGTAGCGGCGTGCGCTTGCGAAAGCCTTCGGAAGCTTCGGCGATGTCCGGCGTGGTTCGCAGCAAGTGCGTGTCGATCGTTCCAGGAGCTACGGAGTTGACGCGGATTCCATCGGGCCCGAGCGAGTCGGCCAACGCCTTCGCCATCAGCACGACACCGCCCTTGCTGGTCGAGTATGCGACGGTGATCCCCGCGCCGGCGATTCCACCCATGCTTGCCATAAGAACGATGCTACCGGCCTTTCCAAGCTTCTTCATTTGCCGGGCGGCGGCCTGCGCGCCGAACAGGACGTCGTCGAGATTGACCGACATGAGTTCGGCATAGTCCTCCTCGGGAACGTTCGGGCCATCCGAACGCAACGTGATACCGGCGTTGGCCACGAACACGTCGACGCCACCAAACTCGTTCGCCGCTTCCACCAGCGCATCATTTTCGGACTGCTTGCTCACGTCGCTGCGGTGAAACCGCGCGACGACGCCGAGTTTCTCGATTTCGGCGGTCGTGGGGACGCTGCCCTCACGCGGTGTTTCGGTTACGTCGGAAACGATGACGGCTTTCGCGCCATGTTGCGCCGCGCCGATAGCGATGGCGCGACCGATTCCGCTTGAGGCGCCGGTAACGACGACGACCTTGCCGTTCAGAATATCACTCATTGTAGTCTCCCGTTGCGGCCCCCGGCTATTCGTCGGAGACTCTCGCGCTCGTACGTCGGCCGATGCGTTACGAGTTCCTCTTGTCAGGCGCGATGGCGCCGAGCTGCTGCATCAGCGAGAAGAGATTCGCTACACCCCAATGCTCGGTGATCTTGCCATTGTGCACCCGCATGGCGTCGACAGTATCGAAATGGATCTTCCGGCCTGTCGGTGCGACCCCCAGAAACTCCCCTTTGTGCGTGCCGTGATAGGTCTTGAACGTGGTCACGATCTCGCCATCGGCGGTCTGCCAGTGAATGATGGCGTGGAAATCCGGAAATGCGGCTCTCAAGGCGTGATAGAGCGCGCGGGCCCCCGCTTTGTCGGGCGTTCCGTTCGGCTGTGGGGTATGGTCGAGGAAGTCATCGGCAAAGAGCTCCTCGAAGACTTCGAAGTTTCCGCCACCCTGCACTTCTTCGGTGTTGCGGCGAACCACGGCCTTTGCCGCTTCGCTGATTGCGTTGGTCATAATTGGTCTCCTGTCAGTCTGATGACTCTTTCGCTGCCGGATGCGCTCTGCACTAGAGCTCGAAACCGCCGATCGTCATTCCGCCGTCGACGATGAGCATGTGGCCGACGACGTAGCTCGCTTCGCCCGAAGCTAGCCAGACAGCCGCGGCGGCTAGTTCGCGGGGGTCGCCTCCGCGCTTGGCCGGGATGGCCGTCTTTGCATTGGCGGCAAATGCGGGGTTCTGCGCGCTGTTCGCGACCACCATCGGGGTTTCCGTGAAACCGGGAGCCAAGGTGTTAACGCGAATGTTGTGGGCCGCGTTCTCCATTGCAGCGACGCGCGTCAATCCGTGCACGCCGTGCTTCGAGGCGGCGTAGGCGCTCATGCCTCCCGGCCCCGTCAAGGCAGCCACAGATGCCGTATTGACGATGGAGCCGCCGCCGGTGCGCTTCATCAACGGCAACTCGTATTTCATGCCTAGAAAGACACTGCGCAGGTTGACGCGGAGAACCCGATCGAAGTCATCGGTCGGATAGTCTTCAATGCGGTGGGTACCGCCGGTGATGCCGGCGTTGTTGAATGCGGCGTCGAGGCGGCCTGCGGTCTTGTCGATGAAGGCAAGAAAAGCCACGACTTCACTCTCCTCCGAGACGTTGGCGCGCATGACCTCAATCCTGCCCCCGGACTCGGAGATGAGTTTCTTGGTCTCGGCAAGACCTGCTTCATTCAGGTCCGCGCCGAAGACGAAGGCGCCGCGGCTTGCAAAGGCGCGGGCAGCCTCCCTCCCAATGCCCGAGCCGGCGCCCGTGACCAGCACGACTTTTCCTTTGAAATCATCCGACATGATGGTCTCTCCTTCGATTCGCGCCGCATGGCGGCGAACGCGGTCCGTGTTCGTGAAGCCGGGGCCTCACGTAACCGGCACCGGTTTTGTTGATCAGCCGAAAAGCTTGGCTGCCGTCTTTGCGACCAATTCGCCTTGATGGCGTGCACCTGCCAGGTCGATCTCGGTCGGCTGGCGCGATCCGTCTCCGCCGGCAACCGTGGTGGCACCGTAGGGAGCACCACCGACGATCTCCTCGATGCTCATCTGCCCTTGGTGGCTGTATGGCAGCCCCACGATCGTCATGCCAAAATGCAGAAGGTTGGTGATAATCGAGAACAGCGTCATTTCCTGGCCGCCATGCTGAGTGGCGCTGGATGCGAAGGCAGCACCGACCTTGCCGTGCAACGCACCCTTCGCCCACAAGCCACCGGCCTGATCGAGGAAGGCCGCCATCTGCGACGACATTCGCCCGAAGCGCGTGCCGGTCCCAACGATGATCGCATCGTAGTTTTCCAGTTCGGCCACGGTTGCAATCGAGGCAGCCTGATCGAGCTTGAAGTGCGCGCTCTTGGCTATCGCTTCCGGAACAGTTTCAGGCACGCGCTTGATGTCGACCTGGGACCGAGCGTTGCGCGCGCCTTCCGCAACGGCTTCGGCCATTTTTTCGATGTGGCCGTAAGACGAGTAATAGAGAACGAGAACTTTAGGCATCGGAAGCTCCTGAATTTTGTGGCGCGTTCCATTTCCGCGCCGGCCCACGCAACGTGCCATCGCCTTAACTAGCTAAATAGTCGAATAATCTCGACGATCGTGTTCGACCATTTCGAACAGTCGGAAGGAGGGTCCAACAGGCCGGATCGCCGCGAAGACAGGCCGCGATGAAGATTCGGTGGGAGTCTCGCCACCACGTCCTTCGCCGGCATTCAGCCGGACCCGCGTCCCAACGCGAGCCTCCCGCCGAAACTCAATGGACAAGTACACGGCCGACCGTATTGGAGTCGCGCCGATTGGTGCAACTGCACCCCTCGGCGCGACCTGAACTTGATTGACGTCAGAACTCCGACGCCCTCGCGGCCGGCGAGCAATTGCAGCTCCCAGGCCAGACTGGTCCCGCCGGCGCCGCCGTGATCGAGAAGGATTTCCCCGACCTTTCCAGCGGTCTCCATGCGGGCCCAGTCACGCTGCAGCTCCGACATGAAGACCACGCTGGTCAGGGGAACGGCCCCCGCCTGGATCATTCGCTGAATGCCCATTTCATGTGACTCAACGCTTGTTCCGCCCGAGGCATCGGTCACGAAATAGACGTCGTACCCCTCGTCGAGCGCATGGATGACCGGGAATGCAAGACACACTTCGGTCCACAGAGCGGCAAACACGATCTTCTTGCGACCTGTGTTCTTCATCCACTTGACGCAGCGCTCGTCCTCCCACGTATTGATGAAGGTCCTGTCGATCGGCACTTGCTCAGGAAATACATCCTGAATTTGCTTAAAGATGTTGCCCCCGCGATCCTTGATGACGGTCGTAAGTAGCGTCGGGACTCCAAACGCCTTCGCTGTCTTCGAGAGAGCGACCGTATTGTTGATCATCAGAGCAACATCGATGTTCTTTACCGCCGCCGCCTGGAAGGGCTGATGATCGATCAACATCAAGGCGCAATTGCCCGGTGTCAACATCGCATCAAGACCAGTTTTCTTGAATGGAGAGATGTTCATTAGACTTCCTTGAGGTTCTCATGTCTTGGCGCTCGGCGGTGTTCCGCTAATAGCCGCGCCCACTATGGTGACGAATGGACCGATGCAGAAGTCCGATTTTCTCGGAAAGCTTATTCCATGGAGTTGGCAAGTTCGACTTGTGCGTCGCGGCGACGTTCACGCTAATGAGGTCCGGATGGAGAGCCAGCGTCGCTTGACAACTTCATCGAAACTAGTTGCCGAAATTTTCTGACTTCTGTGGCTGCGCGATCGCGGCCACTATCATCCATTCTTGCGCAGACGATGCAAAAGTCGGCCACGGCTTGGATTCCGTCGCGTTCATCCCGAACACCTGCCGGAGAGCCGTTATGAGAATCGACGTTTGCAAACACTGCATCAGCGTAGAGCCTGAGGCGGTCACCGATCTTTCACGCGGCTTCCTGACCCGCGAGGCCGCGCCCGGCGTCTTCATGCTGACGAACGGAAACTATCAATCCCTCTTTATGACGACGGGAGAAGGCGTCGTCCTTATTGACGCGCCGGAGCCCCTTGTACAATACATTGGGCCCGCGGTCAGCGACGTGACGGACGAGCCGATCAGGACGCTGATCTATTCGCACGGACACTCCGACCATATCGGCGGGGCCCATCTGCTCACCCGTCCGGGACTGGAAATCATAGCGGAGGAACGCGTCGCAAAATTCGTCACCGACAAGCACGATGGACGGAGACTACCTCCCACCCGGACCTTTACGGATGAGACGACGCTGAGAATCGGATCGAGGACCATTTCGCTCAAGCGTGACGAATTCCACTCCCCTGAGGGCGACCTCATCATCTACCTTCCAAATGAAAAGGTGATGATGGCCGTGGACATGATTGCGCCAGGCTGGGTACCTCTTCTGGACTTCGACATCACCGGAAATATGTTTGCGTACCTTGGCGCGTTCGACCGCGTTCTCGCATATGACTTCAACGTATTCATATCGGGGCAAAATGGCTCATTGGCTTCTGCGAACAGCTATTCGATGCCGCCGATCGCTATCGTTTCCTTTCTCGCCTGCAATTTCGCGGACGCGCCCAGCGGCAAAACGAGCACCGGGATATCATGGACGCGGTGCTTCGCCGGGATGCAGATCAGGCTGTCCAGCTTTTGCTGGATCATTTCCGGGGAACGCTGAAGTACAGCCGCATGGAAATTGATCGTCTCAAGGGCGCGCCTGAGCAAGGCTCGGCCAAGCCTGCGCCCAGCCGCAAGAAGAGGTCGCAGGACAAAGCGCCCCGCTCCCAGCGCGCGGCTCCCTGAATTACCCTACTCGCCGATCGCTCGTCCTGCCAAACAGCTCGTCCGTTGCCGACGCAGCCCGGGGGGCTCGCCGCCAACTCTGCCGATCGGGTTTGCTTCAAGACTTCGGGATAACCGGCAGGAGAAGATGCGACGGATAGGTACCGTCGCGATACACCTTGTGAGTCACCGCCCTGCTGCTCGCAACGTGATAAGGCTGATACTCGACATTGGTCATCGCGCCAGTTCCGGTGGGAATATCCATGCTGCTGATATCGAGGCATATTCTGTGTCCGGCCTTGAACTCATTGGCCGTCGCCAGAATGTGGACCTGGTACTCGACGATTGCTCCGGGCTGGACGGGCTCGATCGACTCGCGCGTGAGCTTGTGGAACGGTTCCCATGGTTTGGACCGCACCGGATCGAGCGCCCGATAGGAAGCCTTCAGCCAGCCCCGCGTCAGCTCGCGCTCAGGAAGATCGCTGGGCACGAACCGTTCGCCTTCGCGTGCCGTGCGCACGGAAACATCGGGGCCGACGTCCTTGAGCACGATGATCCAGTTTGTGTCGGACTGGTCGATCGATGCATAGAACGTCAGGGAGATCGGCCCGGCCACCAGAAGATCATGCGGAAGAGGATCCGTCATGTAGCGCAGCCTTTCGACCTTCATCGTTTGGGTCGGCGGCATCTGGCTGAAGACGTCGGGTTGAGGAGCGGCTGCGTTGGTTTCAGACTTCGGGCGCGGAGCCTCGGTCGTCAGCCGTTCCCAGCTCGACAGATAATATTTGGTCCATCGTGTTTCCGGGAGCGGCCAGTCCGCGCCGGTTCGCCATTCATTGGCTCCCATCACCCAATACCGGACCGGCGGCTCATCCATGATGCCGTTGTCTTTGCCCTTCAGCCAATGGTCGTACCAACGAATGATATCGTCATGAAACGCGTTGAAGGGACGTTCGAGATGGGCCGGCCCGGTAAATAGCAGCTTGCGCGGCTGCTTGATGTTCTGAAAGTAGTGCTGCGCGCCGAGCCAGTGCAGCTTGTAGGTATAGGCATAGGCTCCGGAGCCTGTGTAGAACGGCACCTTTATATCCTTGAAGCTTTCCTCCGACCGCTCGACTGTCCCGGCCTCTTCCCACGGCTGCACCAGGGCGCCATACATGAGACCCGTACGCTGTCCTTTTTGGGTCAATACGTTGTAGAGATTGGCATACATCTTGTAGTCGGGATTCTGCATCGCCCGCTTCCAGAGTGCTTCCTGCTCGGGCGGAAGATCTCCCGGAATGCCTCGCGATTCGTGAACCGTACTGAACACGTCCAGCAGGTAGGGAAATGCATGAAGCAGCCCTCCGGGATAGAAATCACGGAAGCCGAACATTCCTCCGTAAGCGCCACAGGCGTCGTATGGGAAGATGGCCTTCAAGGCCGGATGCTGCTGCGCGGCCGCGCGCCACTGCTCGCCGGCGTACGCGGAAATTCCGACCATCCCGACGTTGCCGTCGCACCAGGCCTGCTTCGAAATCCACTCGATCAGGTCATAATGGTCCCACTGCTCGTCGAGAAACTGGCCCTCCGACTTTGCGCTACCGCGTGATTGCGCGATGACATGGATATAACCCGCCGCGAGGAACCGCCGCGTGTCGCCGGCCTCGATCGGACCGAACCATAGCGGCGAATATGCCGGCTGCGGCGGCAGAACATCCGACATGTCCGGACCCTGCATATCCTTGTTATGGAGTGCGCAGGCGTACAGCACCGGAAACTTTCCTTGGGCCCTCGGCCGGTAGACGTCGACGGCCAACCGGACACCGTCACGCATCGCGACCATTACGTCGCGTTCCTCGATCATGTCGCTGCCTGTCGGAAGCCCGGTCATATTCATCCCTTGTTCTCGCTGCCGCCCGGACAGCTGCGTTTCCCGCGTCGTTACGCAATTTCCATGACCAGTCTCAACCGACGCGCGTCGAGATCGAGTGAACTCGCGCGCCGCGTTCGGACCGCCTCCGTCGATTATGATCACGGGCGACTGCACGCGGAAGTCCGATTTGTTCGATGACCGTGCTCAACAAAATAGGAATGTTGAAGCGCCACGTGAGGACGTCGCGTTAGCCCGCGGTTGCGCGTCGAAGCGTGAGGCGTGTCCCCGCTGACGACATAGGCATTGGCTTCGCCCAATCGCTCGGGGGAGTTGCAGCAAAAAGGGCGGCGGTCGCATTGGCGGCCGCCGCTTTTGCTGTTCAATCGTGCTTGAGTAGATTGTGGACCATCAACGGGCCACCGAACTGGGCAAGCCGCCCCTCCGCGAATTTGCCGAGATCAATTGCGGCAAATCCCACACTCTTGATCAGTGTCGCGACATCGGCTTTGGCCGCGGCATCGTTGCCTGAAAGAAACACAACCCGATGTCCGCCGTCCTTCGCAGGATCGCTGGCCAGCACAGCGGCCGGCAGCGTGTTGAATGCCTTGACGACGCGAGCCCCGGGAACAAAATCGGCTACGACATCAGTCGACAGCCGTCCGCCGAGATCTTTCGGCGTGAAGGCGGGAAAATCAATCGCATTGGTCGCATCGACGATGATGCGCCCGTTCCAGGCCGCAGCGTCGCGAACGGTCTCCGGCACGCTTCCGAATGGAACGGCCAGGATGACGATATTGGCCTTGACGGCCTCCTGGACGGACGCGGCCTTGATGTTTTTGCCGAGCCGACCGACGAGATCGGCCAGCGACGCAGGCCCGCGGCTGTTGGCGACCAGAACATCGATGTCGTTGCGGGCAAATTGCGTGGCGAGCGCGGTGCCAATGGCGCCGGAGCCGATGATTGCGTAGGTCATGATACGTTTCCTTTTTGCTGGCTGCTGTGGAGGGATGAGGTTCTGGTCGCGCCGACGATCGGCGCTTTTGGCAGACATCACGCCGCCCGGAAGAAGCGGGCGTCCGGAAGAGGAGTGAATTCGATCTCGCCCGGCACGCCGGGAAAGCGGCGGTCACGCCAGTCTCGTGCCGCCTGTGCGATGCGTTCCTGGCTGCTCGAGACAAAATTCCAGTAGATATGACGCTTTTCGCCGAGCGGCTCTCCGCCGAGCACCATGAGACGGGCGGCTCCCGATGCGCGCAGCACGATCTCCGCGCCTGGCTTGAACACGACCAACTGGTCCTTGCCAAAGCGGCCTGTCTGGCCCGTAATCTCGATTGCGCCGCTCACGACGTAAACCGCACGCTCGACGTGTTCGGCGCTGATGGCAAAGTTCGCGCCGTCTTTCAGTGTAACGTCGGCATTGAACAGGTCGGAGAAAGTGCGCGTCGGCGAGCGGAGACCGTGCAGAGAACCAGCGATCAGTCTAAGCGTCACGCCTTCACCCTCCATCTCGGGGATATCGGCGGCGGCGATGTGCTGGAAGCCAGGTTTTGTCTCCTCGTACCGCCGCGGCAAAGCAATCCAACTCTGAAAGCCGAAGACCGTCCCTCCGCTTGCGCGCACCAGATCGCCGCTTCGCTCGGAATGAACGATGCCACGCCCGGCCGTCATCAGATTGACCTCACCCGGGCTGATCGTCTGGACGTAACCTTCGCTGTCGCGGTGGACGATCTCGCCATTGATCAGGTAGGTCAGCGTGGAGAGGCCGATGTGAGGATGGGGACGCGAATCCAGGCCTTCTCCGGCACGGAAGGTGACCGGACCGAAGCTGTCGAGGAAGATAAATGGACCTACCATCCTCCGTTGTGCGGAGGGCAGCGCCCGCCGCACCTGAAAACCGTCGCCCAGATCCCGGACGTTCGGAAGCAAGACTTGCTCCACTTCGGCTGAGTTGAATAAGGTCATGGTCACCTCCTCGAAAGCGTCCTCGCTTCCAACGGCCACGATCTAAGGCGATTTGGCTTATCGACGAAACTGGCATAATCTAGATAGAAACGTTCTAGGAAATAGATATGGCTTCAGATCCGGGCACGCCGACACTTGATCAGTTGAGAGTTTTTCAGACCGTCGTCGATGTCGGCAGCTTTGCGGGAGCCGCTCGAAAGCTCAACCGCGCGACTTCGGTGATCAGCTACTCGATCTCCAATCTCGAGGCGCAACTCGGCGTCGCGCTGTTCGACCGCGAATCGACGAGGAAGCCTCAATTGACCGAGCCCGGTCGCACGGTGCTTGCGGAGGCTCGAACGATTTCTCACGGAATTGACGGGCTTCGCGCCAAGGTGAAGGGCCTTCTTCAGGGTCTCGAACCCGAAGTCCATCTCGCGCTTGATGTGATGCTGCCAACCGTGCGTATCGTCGATGCATTGAAGGCGTTCCGTACCGAGTTTCCGACCGTCACGCTGCGCCTGCACATGGAGGCGTTGGGCGGGGTAACTCAACTGCTGCTCGATCGGGTCGCGACGATCGGCGTGAGCGGACCACTGCCCGGCGACGCGGGCGTAGCCGGCATCGAGCGCATCGGCGTCGGCAACGTCGTTCTGATCCCCGTCGCATCTCCAGATCACCCGCTGGCGCGCGCTGGCAAAAACAAGCCTGGGGCGGGGCGGGATCATGTTCAGCTTGTGTTGACGGACCGTTCGTCACTCACGGGCAAGACCGACTTCGCCGTGGTCAGTCCGCGGACCTGGCGTCTCGCCGACCTCGGATCCAAGCATACGCTGCTCAAGGAGGGCATTGGCTGGGGCAACATGCCGACGCCGATGGTGCAGGAAGATCTCGATTCAGGACGATTGGTTCATCTCGATTTGCCCGACACCAAGGGGGGCATCTATAGCCTCGAGGCCATCTATCGGGCGGATACACCTCCTGGACCAGCGGCTGCCTGGCTCATCGCGCGATTCCAATGCCAGGTTCCGAATGCGACGACAACGGTAAAGCCAAACCGGAAGCCTTCCAAGAAGTCCGGTAAGCCAAAAAAGAAAGGCGGGCATGCCAGGTCCTGATGAAGGACGTCAATTTCCTTGATGCTCCATGAGATCTGGCAACCGCACGAATCCATATCTCGGCAGAGAATTGCCTCGTCGCGATATCACGGTTCTTCACGGCTTCGCAGGCGTCCACGGCGCTGCCCCGGCTCCGATCACACTGGCCTTCTTCCAGCTCGCAATCTGAGATCGCCGCACGACCAACCGTCGCCAAGACACCGGTGGTCAGAATGGAATCACCCCCTAAGCCCCGCTATCTCGGCCAGGGTTGCCTTCGGGGCCCATCCAGCACCGAGCCCCTCTTCGTTCGATAACTTCGAACCTATGCTTCGATACTATTCGGCTATTCCGAGATGATCGGGACTGTCAAACCTTCAGCATTCACGGCCTTCCATCATGGACGGCCTGCTTACAGGAAGGAAAACTGTCATGTCCCAATACGCTGGTGTTTCCCAGAGCGACATCCCGGATCGGATTAATTCAAACGTCCCCCTCGCTGTTGCATCGCTGGTTGGGCGGGTTCTGCTCAGCGCAATCTATCTGGTTTCGGGGTTCTCGAAGCTCGCCGCACCCGCCGCCACGATCGGTTACATCACATCCGCCGGCCTTCCCTTCGCTCCGCTCGGACTTGCCATTGCCGTCGTTGTTGAAATTCTCGGCGGCGCAGCGCTGATCGTCGGTTATCGTACCCGCTTTGTCGCGGCGGTTCTGGCGGTCTTCACGGTGGCGACGGCGCTTGGCTTCCACAGCAATCTGGCGGACCAAAGCCAGTTCATCCACTTCTTCAAGAATATCGCAATGACCGGCGGTCTCCTGCAGGTCGTCGCATTTGGTGCCGGTCGGTTTGGCCTCGACGCTCGCCGTACTTGATCTAATACGTGGGAGCGGAGCGCACCGCGTTCCCTCCCGCCTATTCCCGCTTCAACTCAAGCTGATCTCCAGAAGCGTTCCCGCATCGCCTGCCTGGACGGCGGCTCGAGACGTCCGGAATTTCTGGGCTTGCTGCATTTGTTCTGAATGAGTCCGGCTTCCTGTCAAAAACGCGCCAAGTCACTCGCTGCCACAACTCGCCCCTTAAAGAAGCGAGACACACCGTCGGTGTAGGCGCCGGCAGGATCTGCCTCATCACCCGGGACCAAATGCGTTAGCACGACCATACCGACGCCGGCCTTCTCCGCGAGCTTACCAACAACCTCGGGTGTCGAATGATCGGCTTCCATGTGTCGGCGGATATAGCTGATACGCTCTGGAGGGACTACTCCTGCCCCGGTTAAACTCGCCAGAACTAGGTCGACGTTTATGACTTCATGAACAAGAATGTCGGCGCCACGAGCGAATTCAACTAGAGCGTCACATGGCCCGGTGTCGCCGCTTAGCACAATGGTCTTATCGGCGGCCTTGAATCGGAACGCAAAGCTAGTGCCGCCGATAATCGCGGCGTCAGATGCGAAGTGATAGTGGCAATTTTCGATGGCATCGACTTCTACATTTTGATCCTTGTAGATCGTCACGCCACGCTTCGACGGAGCCTCTATTTCATTATGCTGGAAAAGGTCCTTTGGGTCGACCTTATAGAAGCTTGGAAAATCCTTTCGCCGTATCGCCTCGTTTATCGCAAATGACCGTTCGAACCCGGCAAGGAACTCGCCAATGCCCTTTGGCCCATAAACGGTGATGGGTTTGGACACCCCTACAGACCAGTTAAAACCCATAAACGAGCCCAGATCGGCATCATGATCATCGTGAAGATGCGTGATAAAGATTTGCCGTATCTTGTTTGGTGCAATGCCGGCCAATACCAATTGCCGGATCACGCCGTTGCCGGCATCGATGAGGTATGGTTCATCGTTGACGACAATTGCGGTCGCCGGCTGCGATCGAATCCGATTGGGTACTGGACCGCCCTGGGTGCCTAGCGTGATCAACGTCGTTTTGGCCGCCGCTTCTTGGGCCTGCAAGCTCCGGAGGAACCAACCGCCCGAAAGCGTGACACTTAACGCGACTGTCGCAACGCAATGTACCTGACCCGCAATAACCCTGGACCAGTTCGACGACCTGACGGATTTCATCATAGTTTGCGCTCCGTATATGAGGATGAGGCGGTGACGATTTCTCGCTCATGCCGTGCTCAAATGCAGAAGCTGCCGCAGGGTTGACGCCAATGTTTCCTCCGGATTATCCACGCCTCCCGCAGATCTGAACGCAATATAGCGATCCGGCCGCACAAGCACCGCCCCTTCCGGTCCGAACTCTCGCTGCTTCGTCCAGGCACAGCGCGCATCGACGTAATCGCCCGAGAGGATACCGACGCGAACAGCGACGAGATCGATACCCAGTTTGCTTGCCTGCTTTCGCGCCGCGTCGACCCATGGCTGGCCATCCTCACCGGCGATCAAGACGAACTTTCCGCCGTGCACCAGAGTGTTGAGCGCAACGCGCACCCCCTGCCGTTCGACCCAGGCGTGAGGAAGCGGATGACCGGGCTTCGTGCTTGGTTCGTAGATCCGGACCCTGTCCAAGGGAACGTAGGGCGCGCTCCCGTCGTCAACTACAGCTTCGGAAGCATAGGTATAGCCGAACTCGACGTTATGGTGCCGAAACTCCATCGTTTGAGACACGATGGCGGAGTTCAGTCCATGCCGCTTCTCGACTGAATTTGGAAGATCCTGCCACAGCGGCCGAATCTCATCCCAATTTTGATTGGGACTTTTTTCGGGAGAAAGCGAAAGCGCCTGGTCGATCGTGTAGTGGTTCATTGCGCTGTTGACCGCCGCTTCAACGTTTGCACCGTCAACAGGCCGGCGCTCCTGGCCATATGTCTCCAGCAGTTTCGCCCCGGCCGCCCCGCGAAGCACCGCCGCCAGCTTCCAGGACAGGTTGTAAACGTCGTGAACGGCGCTGTTCAGACCCAGGCCCCCGGTGGGCGGGTGACGATGCGCGGCGTCGCCCGCCAGAAAAACGCGTCCGGCCTGGAATTTGTTCGCGAGCACGCCCTCCATCGTCCAACGGCTGATGTAGTGGATCTTCGGTGAGAAGTCGGGAATGCCCAGCGTGGCCCGCATCCGCTCGAGCACCTTCGCGTCATCGAGCGCGCCCTCGTCATCCATTGCGAACTGGAGGTGGAACACCCACTCCTCCGACTTGGTGCCCCAATTCTTTGGCCCCATGGCGACAAGAACGCCGCTCGCCCATGAGCCGCCGAAGTCTGGATTGACGAGCCAGCGGATCAGGACGTCCTCGTCCTGGAGATGCTTCGAAAAATCATACGACAGATGGGTGGACACCATCCGCATGAGATTGCGCTTTCCTTCAAGCTCGATCCCCACCGCCTTACCGACCGTGCGTCCACCGTCACAGCCCAAGAGGTATTGGGCCCTCACCGTGTATTGCTCGCCGGTATCACGCACCTGCACCGTCGCGGTGACACCGTTCGCGTCCTGCTGACAATCAATGAGCTCATGCCCGAAGCGGATGTCTCCTCCCAACTCTTCCGCTCGCTGCTTGAGCAAGGGCTCCAGCCGAATCTGCGGCAGGTTGGCGGTGCGGAACGGGCTCGCCGCGATAAAGTCCGGATCGGTATAGCCGCCGCCCCAAACCTCGAGCCGTCCAAGGCGCCGACCATAACCGTCGTGCGCACCGGAGACACCGGCGTACCATGCCGTCGCCTTCATATTTTCCGGCGGGGCGCTTTGTTTGAGAACCCGGTCGGCTACTCCGACTTCTTCAAAGATCTCCAACGTGCGCTGATTGAGCACGTGCGCCTTGGGGAGCAAGGATGTGTGAGGCAGCGAGGATACGAGGATGTGCCGAATTTCAAGCTTCGACAGCAACATTGAGGCCGTCAGACCGGCGCCCCCGCCGCCGACGATCAGTACGGGTGTTTCTACCGCCATTTGCCTTCCTCCGTCCGTTTTTATCGGTGCATTGATCGTGCTTGCGTCTCTTCCTTGAACGATAGTTTTGCTCGCGTGCCGTTCGGGCTTCGGCTTATCGAGGGCCGAGCCAACGGATCGGTTAAAGCCTTGATGTTTCCGCCACAATCCGGTTCTGGATTTCGCCGATGCCGTCGATCTCGCACCTGACGACATCGCCGACCACAAGCGGCTTTGGCGGGTTGAAACTGAAGCCAACACCGCCGGGCGTGCCGGTGAAAATGAGGTCGCCAACCTCGAGCGTCATCGCTCGCGACAGCTCGGCGATCTGATCCCAGACGTTGAACACGAAATGCCGAGTATTGGAGTTCTGCCGTCGCTCTGCATTTACATAGCTGCGCAGACCTAATGTGTGCGGATCGCGAATCTCATCCGCGGTGACGATGGCCGGCCCGAACGGGCAATGGGTATCAAAGGATTTTCCCAGCATCCATTGGGCGGTTTTCCATTGCCAATCTCGCACCGTAAAGTCGTTACCGACCGTGTAGCCGAAGACATGGGCGGGAGCCTGTTCTCGGCTGATGTGACGGCCCCGCTTGCCGATCACCGCCACAAGTTCGACTTCGTAGTCGAGCTTATCCGAGACGATCGGAAGCTCGACGTCGCCGTTCGGATCATTGATGGATGTCGGCTGCTTGCAAAACCAGACCTGCTCGGTCGGAATGGTGAAGCCCGCGTCCTTGGCTTCCTCGATGTGGTCGGCATAGTTGAGGCCGAGCGCCAGGATCTTTCCTGGTCGAGGGATCGGCGCGCGCAGCGTGACCTTGTCCAACGGCAGGCCTTCAGGAAACCTCTCGATTTTGGCAACTGCCGCTTTCACACGCTCCCAGTCGGCAATCAGGTCACACATATCTTGGGGGACATCGGAAACCAGATCCGCCAACGCATAGACGTACCCATCGACGATGACTCCGATAGCGGCCGGCGCGGAGCCGGTGGAATAGCGCGCAAGTCTCATTTCTTCTTTCTCCTGAAAGACAGAGGACGCTGTGGCGTGCTGAAAGCCCGATGCAAACGGACAGGTTCGCCGATTAACCGGCCGCGAGGTTGAAGCCGAATTCCGCCCCCCAGGCGTTCAGTTCGGAGAGCTGCCAGGTCTTGGGCTTCATCGGGAAATATTCATGCCAAGGCCGCGGCTCGTGGATTCCGAGTTCCGGAATGAATGTATCCATCTCGGTATAGAGCTCGACCATCACCTTGTCGGGGTCGTGATGATACCCAGCCAGATTGTGGCCCGCCGTGTGCCGTGACGGTCCCCAGAGTTGCTTGACACCAGCCGCGCGCAGCGCGTCGGCGGCCATCGCATGGTTCGCGGTGCCCCTGAGCTCGAAGGCGAGATGATGGACACGCGATTCGGGAGCGTTGACCACGTTGACCACGTGGTGATCGCGATTGCAGGTCAGGAAGGTCGCGATGCCCTGAATGTCATCGGTGTACCAGAAGCCGAGGAAATCCTCGTAGAACTTCACCAGCTTCTCGCCCTCTGACGAGATCACGGCCACATGCCCGAGCCGCAACGGGGCCACGCCGGCCTTCTTGAAGCCGGGCGCGGGTGCTTCGATCGTTGCATAGAACTGGAAGATATTGCCCCCCGGCGCCTCCACCTCGGCGAGTTCGGGAATACCCGGCTGGCTGTCGGTCTTGATCGTGGCGGCAAGACCGAATTCGCGCGCTTGGCGGGCCACATCGCTGACGGCGATTCCTGGCTTCAGATGAAGACCGATGTGAAGCAGCGCCTTCTGTTTGGCCGGGCGTAAGACGATGTCGTGATGGTTGTAGCCGATGGAGAGAAAGACCGACCCGTCATCGCCCTCAGCGGTCTGTGTCATGCCGATGTTTTCGAGATAGTGGTCCTTGGTCCGTTCGATATCCGCCGTCTCCAAGGCCACGTATCCGAGTTCAAACACCTTCGGATCGAACTTCCGGTTCATGCGCTTCCTCCGGTTCAGCGTAATCGCCCGCGAACAACAGCTTCGATGCGGACCGTCCAATGCGATCCCACCGGCTTCTTATAAAAACTACTTATCTAATAAAAATCTACTTTTCAATAGAAAAAATGATACCTTGCTAATTATGCATTATTCTGATAGCCGTCCGTCACCCGGATCCAGAGTGGGCTCCTTGAAAACCAGCAAGACATCCGAGACTTACAAGTCGCTCAAATCCGATTTGCTCAATGGGCATTTTGCTCCAGGCGTGCAGATGCGCATTGACGCCATCAGCAAGTCGCTCGATGTCAGCGTAGGGGCCGTGCGAGAAGCTTTGTCGCGCCTCACCTCGGACGGAATTGTAGAGAATGTGCCGCAGAAAGGTTTTGTCGTAGCGCCCGTCTCTCCAGAAGATCTCAGAGACCTTACGAGCGTACGCATCGATATCGAGAACCGATGCCTCGACCTTGCGATCAAGAAGGGAGATCTTGCGTGGGAAGGTCGAATCCTTTCGTCCTACCATCGCCTATCGAAAACGAAGCTTGAGAGCGACAGCTTACAGCACACCTACAATCCGGGTTGGACAGCGGTACACGACGAATTCCACGACAGCTTGATCGTGGCTTGCGGCAGTCGGTGGCTGCTCAAGTTGAGAGACATAATGTATGTACAGGCGGAACGTTATCGCCGGATGGCGGCACCGTTCGTCGTCGAACGCCGCAACGTTGACGCCGAACACAAGGCGATCATGGAAGCGACGCTCGACAGGAATTCCGCGCTCGCATGCAAATTGCTCGCGCGTCACCTGGAGACCACAGCCGAGATCGTTCTGAAATGCGGCTTTCTGGCAGGTGATTCCGCCAGTCAACGGCCTCAGAAGAAAGCCGACCGTCGAGTCGATAATCGCCAGGCTCGTCCGCTGCCGCTCAAATAGAAATCCAGCTCTGCTCCAAGCGCGGATGGTGCATGCAATGAGGCGGCTGCGCGTCCCCGAAGAAGCGGCCCGTGAAGCAAGCCAAGAAGAGGTCGGCGCGACCCAGCACGACGCGGTCGACGGCTGGGCCCGGCTTTGACTTTGAGGATAGGGTCGCGGCATGGCTGCTTCTAAAGGCGCTTGCGGGGGAGCAACTACCTGCCGTTGAGGGCATCGCCGAACGGCTTCAGATGCAGGCCGAAGCGCTGCTCTGGACGATCGACGACATCTTGCTGAC
Source organism: uncultured Alphaproteobacteria bacterium (assembly GCA_963786115.1). GTDB lineage: Bacteria > Pseudomonadota > Alphaproteobacteria > Rhizobiales > Xanthobacteraceae > Bradyrhizobium. The sequence continues at coordinate 71,448 of CAWAYC010000016.1, read as the reverse complement.
AACACGGGTATCGCAGGACGATCGGCGGCACCTTGCGATCTCATGCAAGGGCAATGTGCAGGTCACGGCATCGGCTCCGCCCGCCGATTTTGTCGGACGGTGCTGGGAGCAATGGGCCAAACCCGACCCGAACCCGATGCAGCGCGGCAAGGATCGTCTCCTTCTAGTAACGCGCGGGCAGAACAACGCGTTCATGGCTACATGGAGCGAACTTAAGAGTGCAGCCGGTGGCGCCGATGATGCGTTGGCCCTCGGGCGGATGCGCGCCAGCGCCAAGCATCGTACGCTTTTCGACAGCGTGAAGAGGCCGGCCACAGATTCGGGCATGAACGTAAGCGACCGCGATGTTGCTACGATGATCCGCACCATCGATGTCGTGCCCCTTGATTTTCACACCGCGCTTTCAAAGGACGAGGCAAGCGCTATTCGTCAGGTGCGCTCGCTGCTTGTCAGCGGCAGCCAGACCGAAGGCAAGAAACTATGGGAAGCGCTAGTCGCACTGGCCACAAAAACGCGTCTGGGCGGTGGGACGCTGGATCTATCCGAGGTGTGGCGCCAACTCCGTGTTGCCTTTGTCCTCAAGGACCATCCCGACTACAGCGGCTCTTGGGGACGGCTTCGCGCATTGACGCTGGACTATCGTGCGACGGTTGAGACATCACTGCCGTCGGAGATATCGATCGACCGCCGCGACGAGATTGATGAGGCCATCGCTGCAATCGGGACCGAAGCCGAATGTGTTGTCTTCGGAGAGTCGGGCGTCGGGAAATCGGCTCTCATCAAGGCGATGCTGGATGAACGGTTTCAGGATGCCGAGCAGGTATGGTTTGGCCGTGATACGCTAGAACCCGCGCTGAGCGAATCTGCGCGCACTGGTATGGGCCTTGCGCACCCGCTCCTAGAGGTGCTTCTTGCCACGGCACGCGCCGAGAATGTTCTCGTTATCGATGCGGCCGAGCACATCCGTGAAACCGCGCACGCAGGGCCAAGGCTCTAATCGCAGCATTGATGGGCGAGAATGCTCGGGATGCCAAAGCGACATGGCGGGTACTGATCATCGGCCAAACCGAGGCATGGATCGGTGGGACTATCCAGGCATTGGCTACCGGAGCGACGCCGAAGAACCTTGAAGTGAAGGCGCTGCCGGACGTCACGGTGAGGCAGGTCTTGCGCTCGATCAAAGAATTGCAATGGCTTGCGACGCACGACGATGCGGTGTCGGCGTTGGCCAACCTTCGTACGTTGGCCTGGGTGGTTCAGGCCAGTGCAAGTTTTAAGGATGGCGGTGGCGCGCCGTCGCTCACAGCCATTGCGGATCGGCCATGGGCTCACTGGACCGGCAAGAAGCCGAGCGTTCACCGGCTTATCGTCCAGCTTGCCATGCGCGAGGCCGCATTTGAGCACAGCTTTGCTATCAGCACCCTCGACGGCGGCGACGTGGCGGTGCTCGATGCCTTGCCGGATGCCTGTCCGTTACGCCGGGATGACGTAAGTGGGCGCATTCAATTCCAGCACGATCTCGCGGCGGCATCGACGGACGGTTTCGTGAAGCGGTCCTGCGATCGGTGGGTTTCCAGGGGCTGTTGCGCGCCGTCCCTGCCGTTGCCGGCGAGGTGCTGCTCGCGTGCATCATCGAAGACGAACCGGCACGTGAATACGGAAGCCGCGGCGATATGGACCGCCAGCTCGGCATTGAATTCGACAACGAGGGCTATCCGACCGCACCATGGAAGAGTCCATTTTACGCCTTCCTACAAATCAACCCCGATGCTGCCCTCGGTTTTCTTCACCAACTCATTGATTTTTGCACGGAGCGGTGGGTGCAGGAGGTTAAGCGGCACGAGGGCGCGAAGCCTCGTGCTATCGCGCTGCGTCTCAGTGATGGCAGCGAACGTTCCTATTTTGGCAACTATTGGGTCTTCGCCTGGTCCAGTGAAGACTTAAATTTTATCGGGCAGCTCCACAGCGCACTTGCGGCTCTGGAACGTTGGCTTTGCGATCTTGTCGATGCCGGCAACGATATCACGGCCCGAGTTGACACAATCCTCCGCGCGACCTCGTCGGTGGCGGTGCTCGGGGTTCTGGTCAATGTCGGAAAGCATCAGCCCGAACTCTTCAAGGGACCGCTACGTCCTTTGCTCGGCCTGCAAAAGATGTACGAGTGGGATCTTCATCGCGCCAAGGTGAACGCGTCCGGCTTCAATGCCATGGCATGGGTGCGAAGCGGCGAGGCCGTATTCGAGATGGCAAGGCGCTGGGCGACGGCGCCTTACCGGCAAATGAAGCTGCGCGCGCTTGTACCGGAAATGATTGTTTCGGATCAGGCTTTGGGTGAGTTTGTCATCGCCGCGAGCGGTCAATGGGTGTCGCCAGAATCGGACAAGGGAGCTCTGGAATTCAGGGTATTGGTCGCAGAGCTTGACTATCGCAACTATGCGATCGCGCCCGATCCCGCGACGCGGAAACCCGTCGTTCAATTCTCGTATCCGAAAGACGTTGCGGCCGCGATCGCATCGTTCGGGCAGGGTAACGCGCGAGGCAATCAAGCTCTGTTATTTCCCGAACGATGCCGAAGGGTGCTCACCAGCGCCTATCAATTGACTGCGCAGGAAGCCGGTGGTGTGGCGAGGCTCATGTCGGCACTGAACGGCGCCGAGGACGTCGATCTTCCAGACGATATGAAACGGGCCCCTCTGGTGGCCGCTGCGGTGGTGCTTTTGCTGCGTGCGAAATCGTGGCTGGACGAACATGCTGTCATTGCGCAAGAAGCCCTATCCATCGTCGATGCGGCGTTGGCGGAAGTAGCCGACGACAAAGAGGGGCGTGGTCCGCGCTTCCTGACGGCACTGAGCCATCTCGAATTTGTAGGTTATTACGCTTTTGAGCTCTGGGCCGCTGCATCATCGTCGGAGAATGATAGCCGGCTGTTGCGCGTGCTGACCGGCGGTGATGAGGTGGCTGTGCGCGTCATCGCATTGGCTGGATATGAAAAGCGCGCGCTGCTTGGCCCGCGGTGGTGGTGGTTTCTCTACGTCGCGTTGTTGTGGTCAGGCCTTAAGATGCTTGCACCACGTTATGGCGACGACGAATATTCCGAAATTCGGTGGATCAAGTGGCGGCGCAGGCTACGGGCGCGCCGGCTTTTGGCTGAAAATGCCTCCGTATCGCTCATTGATCCGTTGGCGGTGGCAAAGCGTGTCGACCGTTTAGAGGTCATACGGTGGCAACACCGATACGCAAGCGACGGCCGCCGTTTTGCGAAAGAGAATGAGCGACGGCTCACCGGCAGTCTTGAGACGCATTTCCTCGGGCTGGTCTTTGTCTGGCTGTTCCGTGACCAGGCCGATGCTCTCATTCCCGCCCAGGAATGGGAGGCGCACCGGCAACTTGTTTCATCGCTATGGGAGCATCAAGCGTGGTGGTTGTCGGGCAGCGGAGAAAATGACCGGGACGACTTCCAGCCGATGCAGCAATATGGCCACGCTATTATCGATGAGCTGGCTCGGCTGGCCTTCGAGAGCCCGGCGGAGACTGCGCGCGGGCTGTGGCAACCGATCTTTGCACTTGGCCCCAAGGGACATTACGCGCTGGGGCACTTTTTCACGAGTTGGTTCTCGCAATTGACCGAGGCGACCGATATCACCGAATTTGCAAAGCGCTGGCGACCAATGGTCGAGGCACTGGTTCTGAACGACGCCTGGGCCAAGCTGTGCTTATGGTTTCATGGGGAGCAGATCGAGCGGTATGCGCTGGGGTTTGGCGCGACAGATAGCCTCAGCAAGCCAACGAATGCCGCCGCGCTCGTCCTTCATATGCGTGACCGTTATGAAGCCTGGGCGAAGCGTCGCCTTGTCGGCGATGAAGATAATCATAATCTTGCGGGATTTTGCGGGTTCCTTGCCACGGCGGCCGGTCGGCCACTTCGATTGGATGGTGTGCGTTGGATTGCCGACGCGATGAAGGTTAAGCCGGAAGTCGGAAAGTGGCATCGCGAGCGAACTTCGAATGCTTTCATGTCTTTTCTTGATATCCTAGTGTCGGGGCACGCGGCCGAGTTGGTGAAGGACGAAGTGGCACGCCAGGCATTACTTGATCTTGCGGCACATGCGGTGTCGCGCCAGCTCGACGCCGCGCAGACTCTCCAGGAGCGTATCCGCCGGCTTTTTTAGGCAAGAGAAGCGTTCATCTACCTATCGGCGTGGATGTCGGCTGTCAGCACGGCCACAGCACCCCTGTTCACCCTGGCAACCACACCGAGACTGTCGTGGCTCGGATTGGCTCAGCAAGAGACGCGCAAGGACCTTCGCTAAGCGCTTCGCGTCCTTCGCCGCTCAAGGCGGCTCATTCAGTGACCCGCGACGGGTAGCAGCTAGCTCGTCAGTTCAGGCGATTTTAGCGCCCTTAGGCTTCTGAGCGTGTTTGAATTGATTGCCTCGATCGGGCGGCAGTGGTGATCAAACCAGTCTCTGCCGACAGTCTCCGCAAAACGGGAATATTCGCGGATAGGACCGGAGACTTTCGGCGATTTCCACCTCAAGATCGGCAAACCAGGAGCCTGGAGACAAAATCGAATGCGCGAAAAGCCGCGATTTCCGGGCCATTCTCGCGGTTCTTGGGGAACCCGACCGAACGCCGGACTGCCTGGCTGGGGCGGGAGGGATCGAACCTCCGAATGGCGGAATCAAAATCTGCTTGATTATATAACGATTTCAAGGCGCATTTGGAAAAAATGGTCTAAAAGCTCTCTAGCAATATCAATAGCTTGCCAGTTGTTTCCAAATGATGTCGTGATCCCCTCCTCCAGTGTCCTGGCGAGCGCGAACGGTCCGAAATGCTCGCGTGCCGCCGCCTCCGTGCTGAAGCCGGTCATGCCGCGGTCCGTGGAAGTTGTCGGCGCAAGCGAATATCTCAGCTTGTCCGTCCGGCACACGAGATAACGCCTCCAATGCACATCCCACGCCCAGACGCCTTCGCCGCGCGACAGAATCACACCGAGCAGCTCGTAGTGGTGGGCCGATGCGCGCTTCCGTCGCGACGAAATCAGGGACCGGTGGCTCCTCGCCGTCGTCGACTTCGTCGACCGGCCACTGAGAACTTGGAGCGCGCGGTGTCCACACAGGTGAGGGCTTCGTCCGATTGCAAGTTGCGACTGTGACGGTCGTTTACCTCTTCGAAGCGCGCAGTATCAATTTTACAACCATGGTGTATTCTGAATCTATGCACGTCGATTGTCGACTTGCATCGAGCCAACTTTTGGGATCACGGAGGGCAACATGGCCAAGAAAGCGAAGAAGGCAAAGGGAAAGAAGACAGCCAAGAAGAAAAAGAAGTAGCGGTTCAGCGAAACCTCTTACTATCCGGATAACATCTGAGGTCCGTTACGCCCTTTGCAGCACGGACAGGCCGCAGCTTCCGCCAACAGAATATCCGCACTACAAACAGTCAGGCCGGACCATTGTGCAGATGGCTGCTGCATAACGGTCCGGTTTTTCTTTGGGCTTGATCAGGCTGTCGCGTTATTGCGCGCCGGATAGCTCGAGTTTCCTTCGAGCAAGGCAACTTACCCGAACATGGGCGCTGCTCGCCTGTCGGAATGGCGTTGCACGTCGGCTATAAGTCAATGATGGGACGGTACCGGAACTGGTAGCACAGGTTGTGGTCCGGCATGTACAGCCCGCTTCAGCGGAGCCGCCGACGCGATCACATTGACCTGGTCAACCGGATTAACGTTCCTTGGTGGCACCTACTTTCCAACCATCCAAACCATTGGATATGCGGTAGGATCGACAACGACGCCCTATCCTGCTGGCGGAGGGGTCGGCGCTTCGCCGATTTACGGCAGCACGATGAATTTGCAAGCTGGAAACGTCTACGTGAAGAGCAGCAGAAGCGCTACCGTGAAGAGGAAGCGCTCCGTTACGAAGTCCGTCGATTGCGGGAAATCGACGAGAAACGCTGGAACAAGTTTCGCGAGTACGCCGCCAATTGGGATGAGCGGAAGAATTTGTTGGCGTTTCTCGCAGAAGCCGAGACTCGGCAAGCGACCGAGGGTGATGTCATTGGTCTCGGACCGCACATTGAGTGCATGGGTCGAGTGGGCCAAGCCGAAAGTGGAAGCTCTCAATCCTTTTCGGGACGGCGCTGTCGGGGTGTTTGAGACCATTACGAAAGTAAACCAGTGGTCATAATTACCGTCGATTCACGACCCGTTAGCGTGAGTGTCGCGGCTCGTCCAAATATGCGCCAAGTCGGCTATGCAAAAAGATAGGTTTGAAATTCAAGATCTCTCGAAATCTCTGCCCCACCTGGCGATATGAATTTATCCAACGCCTTTCAGCAAGTGCCTGTAACCATATTCAGTCATCCACCGGGCTCGGGCGAGATGGCTTTCAAGCGTTTTGCGCGCCTGTTCCGGTTCGCGATCAGGATCGATATGCAACACGATTCGTACCACCTCGCGCCAGTCGGTACCTTGGGCGTGTGCATCGAGCAACCTGAGATAGGTTACACGGTGGGCGTGGTCATAGGGGGTCAAGACCGGTTCGGCCGGCGCCATTGCGGCAATACCGTCGTGGTTCGGCGCATTGGGCATACAGTCCTCCCATCTACTCACATCGGCACGATTTCGGTTTTAAAGCCGTGGGTCAATAAACCACAAACCGCTTGGCTGGCGCAATGGATCTGCGTCAGCTATTCGCAACGAACTTGCGCCGTATTCGGCACACCAGGGGGATTTCCCAGGAGGAGCTAGCCCATCTGGCATCGATCGACCGCGCTCATGTGAGCAAGGTGGAAAGGGGCGTTACCTACGTAGGTTTGGAAATTATTGGTAAGTTTGCTGCCGTCCTTGAGGTTGAACCGGCAGAATTCTTCAAGCCGGCCAGCAAGAAAGCGAGGCCCCGTTAGTGGATCGGCAGACGGTGGCGTTTCCGAAGGAATGGCGCGCAGGTAAAACAAGTACGAGTGCCGTCAGGTCATGTTTGTTAGACAGACTAAGGCGGCGTACCAGCAGCAGCCCTTCAAGCTGGCGCGGGAGAGTCCACAGTTTCCGCTTCCAGCTTCCATATCGGCAGCGATGCTGCTTATTAGACAAGCAGCTCACCACTCTGAGGCGCAGAAGTATCGGCCCCGCACACCGGTCGGAAAGGGAGTGCCCCGCTCCCGATAGTTCTTACTTGCTTGGCCAGCCCGGGCCGGGCCGGTGACATCAGGTCAAGGCCGCCAGCCTTGAGGGGATGGCGGTGGTCCGCCCCACTCGCGCCGGGCAGGCAACGGCCCCTCGCCCGCCGCGCTCACAACCCAAGCTCTCGTTTACGGCCAAAGCTCCACTCGATGCCGCTGCCATCGCCCCGCATGGTGCCGGTGATGTGCTGGCCAATCCGCCGATCCAGGATGGGCTGCCAGGGTACGAGGCTGAAGCCGAGGCCCCCGTCGCCAATGAGGGTTTCGATCATCGCGAAGCGCCCGCTGGCGAGGTTGGCCGAGCCGAGCAGCCTGCCACTGACATAGTCCCCCGCCTTGGGTGGTCGGAACGTCAGCTCGCGTGCGGCGGTGTTGATGCCGGAGTAATTCTCCCCAGAAGTGCCGTTTGAAAATTCCCCAGTTGATCGTGCCGCCGGTCCCCAGGGCGCGCCCTGGGGACCGGCGGCGAATCACCACCCAATCCTGCTCTGCCCGGACCAGAGGGAGCGGAGCGGTGATCAAGCTTGGGGACGTTGTGATGATTCTCGACCTTCATCGACAGGGGCTGTCGATCTCGGCGATCGCCCGCGAGTTGGGCATCGACCGGAAGACGGTTCGCCGAACGATTGCCGGCGGCCTGGAGCCTCCAGTGTACGGACCGCGCACGCCCCGTCCGCGACGGATTGATCCGTTCGTGTCGTACTTGCGGGAGCGGGTCACGGCCTACCCAGGCCTGACCGGCCAGCGACTGTGGCGGGAGCTGCGCGAGCTCGGTTACGCCGGCGGCTACACCGCCGTCACGGATTTGCTTCGCGAGCTGCGGCCAACACCATTGCCGGCATTCGAGGTTCGCTTCGAGACGCCGCCAGGAGACCAGGCTCAGGTCGACTTTGCTCACTTCCAGGTCGTCTTCACCGACGAGCCCTCGGTGATACGGATCGTGTGGCTGTTCTCCTTCGTGCTCGGCCATAGCCGGTTGATCTGGGCCCGGTTCGTCCTCCACCAGGACATGCAGACGGTTCTGCGCTGTCACATGGCAGCCTTCGAGGCGATCGGCGGCGTTCCCAGGGAAATCCTTTACGACCGCATGAAGACGGCAGTGATCGGCCAAGCAGGTGGCAGCATTGTCTACAATCGCGCGCTGATCGATTTTGCCCGGCATTACGGCTTCCAACCCAAGGCCTGTCGCCCTTACCGGGCCAAGACCAAGGGCAAGGTCGAGCGGCCGTTCCGGTATATCCGCGAGGACTTCTTCCTCGCCCGCTCGTTCCGCAATCTCGACGATCTGAACGCCCAGCTGCGGCATTGGCTCGATACGGCCGCTAATCCGCGGGTGCACGCCACCACGCAATGCGTCGTCAACGAGGCCTTTGCGGCGGAGAGGCCACACCTGGGTGCGTTGCCGCTCGCCTCGTTCCGCTCGGTGCTCAAATTGGAACGGCGGGTCTCCCATGAAGGGATGGTCAGCGTCGGCGGCAATCTCTACAGCGTTCCGGATGCCACCCGGAAGCGGATCGTCGAGGTGCACACGCTCGCCAACGAGGTGCAGATCTTCGAAGACGGCAGCCTGATCGCCACCCACCCGGTCCTCGATGGCTGCAGGCAGCGGCGGATCGCGCCGGGCCATCGCAAGATGCCCCGCTTCGCCGATCGCCGCCGCGAGGAGCCGGTCATGATCGTGCGCACCGGTGACACCGTCGCGGCCCGACCACTCGACTTCTACCAAGCCGTGGGCCAGCGCCTGGCGCACCAGGGAGAGCGCCCATGAACTCCCTGGAAATCGTCCCCTCGGTCCTCGACCGCATTCGCAAGACCCTGGTCGGTCTGAAGATGCCCCGGGCGCTGGAGGTTCTTGATCAGGCGGTGCGTCAGCTTGAGCGTGGCGAAACCAGCGCGCTCGAGGTGATCGATACCCTGTTCGCCGAGGAACTGACCTTGCGCGAGAACCGTCGCGTCAAGATGGCGCTCAGGATGGCAAAGCTCTCGACCGTCAAGACGCTGGCCGGCTTCGACTTCTCCTTCCAGCCGTCGCTCGACAGGAACCGGATCCTGGCGCTCGCCCAGCTCGACTTCATCGGGCGCGACGAGGTTGTCCACTTCCTGGGGCCGCCCGGCACCGGCAAGAGTCATCTCGCCACAGCGCTCGGGGTCGAGGCTGTGAAGGCCGGCCGCAGCGTCTACTTTGCCAGCCTGGCCGACATCGTCAGCGTTCTGGCCAAGGCCGAACGCGAAGGCCAACTGCGCGAACGGATCCGCTTCCTGTGCCGGCCCTCGCTCCTCATCGTTGACGAGATCGGCTACCTGCCGGTCATTCAAGGGGGCGGCAACCTGTTCTTCCAGCTCGTCAACGCGCGCTACGAGCGCGGCGCCATGATCCTCACCTCCAATCGTGGCTTTGCGGAATGGGGCGAGGTCTTCGGCGATCCTGTCGTCGCCACCGCACTGCTCGACCGCCTTCTTCATCATGCGGTGGTGATCCAGATCGAGGGATCAAGCTACCGCCTTCGTCAGCACGCCGACCTCATCCCGGAGAATGTTCGCAGCAAAGCGTTCATCAATCCTCCAATCCCGGCACAGCCGCCGCGACGCCGCGGTCGACCGCCAAAAAATGGAGCTTCCGATCACGCTACCGGCTGATCACCCCTGCAGCTGGGGAATTTTACTTCGGCACATTTGAGGACTTTTGAATCGGCATTGACACGGCGGCCATCTCAGAGCCGACGCGAGTGATCTCGGCTCGCTCCAGGGTCGCGACCAGGTCCTTAGGACCCTGGATCCTGCCGTCCGGCAGACAGGTGGCATATCCCATGCTGACCAGACTATGCCTGCGCCGTTCCAGGGCGTCGGTAACCTCGCGGCCGAAGCCAGCCGCGACGAGAGGTGTGCGGTTGCGCGAGGCAAGTCCCCGGTCGAGCCAGGTTGCCCCGTCGCTGCCGACCTGCCGTTCGATGTCGAACGCCGAGAGAGTGCGGACCGAGAGCCCATTGCCGCCGCCCTGGCTGAGGTCATAGGTCATTCCCCGCTCTGTAATGTCCTGCGGAATCTTCCAGTGGTCGACGTCGATGCGCTCGACATGGCCGGCCCGTCGCAGGGCCTCCAGGCGGCGAACATGGGAGCGGACGAACGCCTCCGGGTCTTTGCCGGTTGCCTCCAGTCGGTCGCGGATTTGTGCAAGATGGCGGCTCGGCCGATAGGAGCCGCCATCGCCCTCCGCCGCGACGGCAATGTTGCGATCGGATGCCCTCGGTCCGGAGATGACAGGAGCTGCCTCGACGATCATGCCGCGGCTGACATCTTCAAGGCGGGAAGCATCGGCGAACTCGATGTGATGGACACGGCCATCGACGCCATCGATGACGAGACAGACCCGTTCCCCCATCTCGTCGCCGGCAAGGCCCTTACCGATGACCCGACCTATGACGGGCTCCGCAAGCTTGCCGCCATGGACGGCGTATTGGTCTACGCCGCGCCGCCCGGCGAGGCCGTGATCGGCGAGCGCCCGGTGCATGGTCTTGATGATGTCGTTGCGCTCGCCGAGTTCCTTTAAACTCGCCTCGGCCCGGTCGGAGATGGTCCAGCGTCCGGGTTTGTGCTCCGAGGCGAGGCCATAGCGCTGCAGCCGCTTCATCCGGTCGATCAACAAATGGCGGTTCTCTCGAACGAGAAAGCTCTGTCCTTCGCCGGCCCTGAGGTCGACGGAGCCTTCGTCCCGTTGTTGTTCGATCAGTATCCGGTCGAGCCGGGTCAGCCGCTCCGCGTCAACTTCGCTCGCCAGCCTGCGGGCGACATCCAGTTCGGTTTGAGGACCGAGTTCCAGCGTCATCAGTTCACTCGCCCGATGCCGGACACCGTGCGCGATGTAGTCGCCTGCGATGTTCAGGATCTTGCCATCGTCGGTGATGCCCCGGACCAGGACATGGGTATGGGGATGGCCGGTGTTGTGATGATCGACCGCTACCCAATCCAGCTCCGTCCCGAGATCAGTTTCCACCTGGTGCATGAGGCCGCGGGTGAAGGCGCGCAGGTCTCCCATCTCGGCGGCATCCTCCGGCGCCACGATGAAGCGGAATTGATGCCGGTCCTGACGGCCGCGCTCGATGAAGGCGCGGCCGTCGGCCTGGTCCTCGACGGCAGAATAGGCCCGCCCCTGTTCACCATCCCGGGTGACGCCGTCCCGTTCGAGATAGCGCAAATGGGCATCAACGGCTTTGCCGAGCACGCTCCGCATTTTGGGACCACCACGGGCTCCCTGCCGATTGAGTTTGACGACACGTGCCTTGACGACGACCCGCCTTGCCCGGAAGCGGACGCCGCTCCCGTCCCGGCTCCACCCTCCCCCGTCCCTGGGAATGGACGCCGCCACCTTCGCGCCCCTGCCCCGGGCGTTGAACCGGCCGCTTCGCACGACGGTCCCGGGTAACCGATTGGGGTCACCTCCGGCGCGCCGGATCGCCTGTTGAACTTCGCCGAGGAAGCTGGTCGGACCTCGACGCGCCCCGCCTATCCGGCCAGCGCGTAATCGAGCGCCGCCACGGTCACGGACTTTACCTGGACGGATGCGAAAACTGTCTTCGTCGTGCGCCATGGCACGACAATTAGACCTCGAAGCAACTCCGACAAGACGGAAATCCAGTCAGTGCATTCTCGCGTCCAATGACGTGCGCAATCGTAGGCAGAAAAACGCCAAAAATTGCTTTCATCACGGGCGGCGCCGCCTGGAGCATTGGAAGATAAAGAGAAAACGGCGATAGCACCCTCTGATCCCCTCCTTGCTACTCCGCTGAAAAATGAAAAAGACATCGTGCAGACAACCACTTGACGAGCATAGCGAGGCGCGAACGAAAGTTCGCTTTATCTTGCCTTCCTAATCGGGCGGTCAAAGTCAACACTTCGCTACGCTTTTTCGCGATTTTCCGCATATCTCCATTTCCTTTCTCTCTGCGCTAACGGCGAGCAGAGTCCGCCCTGACCACGTGCACGGTCTGCATTTCCAGGCGGGGTCCATGCGTTCCTTCGCGTTCGGCACATGGCCGTCGCATGCTCTTCATCAGGTTCGTAAACAGGGCTGTCCAAGCAGTCCGACGCTCTCGTCAGATGGACGGAAGCAGGCAAGAGATAGCGGACATTCCCCGTTTCGCGGCCCCGCCAGGGGACGCTCACCGCGCGCGCGGATCTCTAATCTATGCTCCTCTTCAACATGCTGGATGCAATACCAGCGCTAATTCCTTGCGATCCCGCAGCCAGTTACTGCACAGGCTTCAATCGCAGTCGTTGGGTAACCTTGGCGCCGAAGCCGACGTGGAAATCGGTCTCGCTGATCCACATGCGATGCAAAATGCCGGCGAGCTTACGCGCCACCGCGACGATCGCGCACAACATGCTCGACCGCTTGGCGATGCGAAGACCCCACGCCCGTAGGGCTGACCACCTCCTAACCCGCAGCAGCAGACTTGCGGCCGCCTCGCACAGCGCTTCGCGGACGTTGACGTCGCCTTGTTTGGTGATGCGCCCCTCAAAATCGATCGAGGTGCCGGATTGATGTCGCCTGGGCGTTAACCCAAAATGGGCACCGACTGTTCGCGACCGGGTAAAGCGCAAGGGATCATCCACGCCAACCTTGAACGAGAGCGCAGCGACCGGACCTGATCCCACGTCATAATGCCCATCTCACTACGTTATTGAAAGCCAAAGGTCTTTTGATCTGGATTTGATGATGACGGGCCTTTGCAGCATACCGTGACACGCTCGATCACATCCGGATCTTCGATATCCCGTCGTTTGATTACCCAGGGTGCGCCTGCACAATATTGCTTGGCGGGAATGACGCCGGCGCGAATCTGGCGTAGCACCGTCAGGGGGCTCAGATTGAGCGTCCTGGCTGCTTCAGGCAACGTGACTTCGCCGCGCTCGGCCCATTCGCCATCCCTGTAGACCGTGATGCCGTGCGTGTTGCGGAAGCCCCGCACGCGCGACTGTGTCCATCCATTCAATCGGCCTGTTCGCTTACCTGTCCGGTTCAGCATACCGGCAATGGCTTTGTCAGGCATCAATCGCGCGCAGGCACGGATCAATTCCACCGTCTCAGGCTCGACGGACCATCGTGTTTGCCCCCTCCGGTTCTTTCTCACCATCAGGCGAGTATGATCGCCGCCCTGCCAATGCAACAATAAATGAATCTGGTCATCCTCAACGCAGGCTACCACCTCACGCAACACGACCCGGATGATGCGTTTACGCGTGAGGGCAGTGGCCGCCGGATGGTGCCAAGCAGCCTCCAGGTCAGCCCCCATTTGTAACAGACGCTTGCGCTCCTCTGCACTCAAGGTCGCCGGCCGCTGTCGAAGCAGCGCCTCCAGCTCCTCCCCGAGTGCGCGTACGGCCGCAAGGGCGGCATTCCACCGCCGCTCGAGTTCGCCAGCGACCAGACGATTATCAGGGTCGACCGTGTCATACTGTCGGCGTGCCCTGGTTGCCTCGTATCGCGCCTGTTCGAGCGCCAATTCGATCTGGCGTTGCTTTTCGCCAGACTGGTGCTCGCATTGTGTGATCGCTTGGATGGCCGCTTCAACACCAAGTGGCTGCAGCAATCGCACAATCTCAGCTCCCACCGCCTCATCGACCCGCAAAGCGCCGAACGAGATGCAGGGAGCAGCACCGGGATTGCTCCGGGTCGCGTCACAATTATAGCGGCCGACATCGCCCTTGGTGCCATTGTAGCTGACAAGCAGCCGGCGGCCGCAATGACCACAGCGTAGCAGGCCGGCGAGCAAAGCCTCCCCCTTGCGCACCGGTCCGCGCACCATCATGCCCTTGCCATTGGCGTTGTCAGCGATCAGCCGTTGGTTCCTCTCAAAGTCAGCCCAGGATAAATAGCCCTCGTGATGGTCGACGAGCAAGACCGCCCAATCTGAGCGATCTTTGCGGCGGCCGCGAACGATTCGCTTGCGGCCATTTTCGATTATCATCCGACTTCCGGTTCGGCCAAAGGCGTAAGCACCGGCATAAACAGGGTTGGTGAGAAGATTGCTCACCGTCGTGTAGACCGGTGGCTTCCACAGCACTTGATGTTGTCCCGAGACTTTGGGGTCGATGTACGGCAGCGCGATCTGGTCACCTCGAAGCGATAAAAACACTTGGCGGATGCTTTGCATCTCGGCAAAACGGGTGAAGACCAACCCAATCGCCTCGCGCACGCGCAGGTCGGGATCCATTTCGATTTTGTCGCGGCCTACTTTTACATAGCCAACGGCTACCGAGAAGAACAGCTCGCCCCGTCGTGCCTTCTGCTTCAGGGCCTCCATTGAACGGGCCCGCAGGAGCGATAGTTCGAGTTCGCTCATCGTCCCTTTCATGCCCAGCAGTAGCCGATCGTTTGGATGGCGTGGTTCATACGTTCCATCCTCATCGACGATCACCGTGCCGACCAAGCCGCAAAATTCGATCAGAGTGTGCCAGTCGCGTCCATTGCGCGCCAGGCGCGACGCCTCGATGGCAAACACGGCACCAACGCGCCCCTCACAGATCGCTGCAAGCAGCCTCTCGAAGCCCGGACGGCTGACGCCCGAACCCGAGCGACCAAGATCGTCATCAATGACTGTCACATCCGTCCAGCCGAGAGCACGAGCACGGTCAGCCAGGCCGTATTGACGCCGTCGGCTCTCATGATTATTGGCAAGCTGGTCGACAGTGGATTGCCGAATGTAGATAAAGGCGCCCCGCGCCAGATGATCAGACGTGATCTTCATCGCCTGCCTCCGTCGCTGCGACGACACTGAGTATTTCCGACAAGAGTGCGCTCACCAGTGGCAATAGCTTCGCCCGCTCGGACGCTGTCATCGGTACCATTGGCGTCTTGGGCACGAAGAGGTCGGATTGGCGCTGATATTGTTGCCGACGCGTCATGCTTGTCTCCTTCACGACGGGAATCGTCGTGCAACAAGCTTAGGCAGGTATCGAGCTCGAGACGGAGCTCACGCAGATGCACCAGCGGCAGACGTGGAACCTCCGTCACCACCATCGCCTCCGCCGAATCCT
This sequence comes from uncultured Alphaproteobacteria bacterium, assembly GCA_963786115.1. GTDB lineage: Bacteria > Pseudomonadota > Alphaproteobacteria > Rhizobiales > Xanthobacteraceae > Bradyrhizobium. Next base: position 56,232 of record CAWAYC010000016.1, on the reverse strand, counting down.
CCGTCATCCAGATCGGCATCTGTGCCAGTGTGCCATCGGGCTGACGGATGGTCACAGCGACGTCGTCACCACGGCAATTGCGACTGGTTACAATGACCGTTTGCCCGTAACGGGGATGAAAACGGTAACGGATAATCGTCTCACGCGACTGATAGTGAGCATTATGAAGTTGTCGCGCCGACGCCTGGAACCGTCATCAGGCGGCGGCAGACCGGATCGTGCTGAACCACTTGCAGCACCACTCGGTGCAGTCGTTCGTACCCATCGAAGATCGCTCGCCTTACATCCAGCATGGCCTCAATCATCAAAGAAAATACTGGATCGCTGTGCTCGATCAGCTCCCGGACCCGTGCCTCGTAGCCCCCACGACCAACGGCTCCCATCAGCAAGCCATACGCTCGCAGCGTGCCACGAATGTGATTCTCGATGTCGATCAGTTTGCGCTTGAGAAGCTTCCTGTTGGCCAGAAGTGAGCGCATCTTCTGCATGTCGATGTTCTTGACATGAACCGCTCGGTACCAGCCCAGCCGCATCATCTGCGCGATGCCACGTGCATCGTTGCGGTCGGTTTTGTTGCGCATGGTGGAAAGCGAAACACGCATATGGCGAGCTTCGACAACAATGATCGGGACCCCGGCCGGCTGTAGTTCGCGGTACAACCAGATGCCGAGCGAGGACGCTTCGACGCCTACGCGATCGAGGCGATCCGCGGAGCCCTCAAGAGCGCAGCGGATCGCCTCCGGCTCTGTGCTCACCTTGACCTCGCGAACCGTCACACCCTCGCTGTCGACGATGCAAAGACTGGTTTCCTCAAGACCGACGTCCAATCCAACGTAAAGTTTCATGGGAGCTCTCCTTTGTGGCAACGACCAGCTAAGTCGTTGCACCAGAACTCCGGATTCGGCCACGGCCGGGTTAAACCCGTGCACCGGTTTCTCGGAGCCCGATTTGAAGAGCCTTCGCTTTTCGAAACGTAAGCGTCCGAGTCCTGCACCACTCTTCGATAGTGTGTTCTCGTTCCATTTCGAGTTCTCTACTGCATTGGAGAATCTCCGGTGGGTCCAAAACATTTCCAGAACAAAGCCAGGCGCGAATGGTGGTCGATTCACGTCGAGGCCTGGCAGCGTAGCGGCGTTTCCCGCAAGGCGTATTGCCGTCAGCATCGGCTGGACGAAAACACGTTCGCACGCTGGCTCAAGGCTCTTGCTGGCGAGGAATCTGCACGGAAGCTCACGGAATATCAGGCGGAATTGCTCCGAGAGAAGCGCCGTGAACAGCGAGAAAAAGGGCTGAGAAGACATCAGCGACGACGCTTTAGCGTGAGCATGGACGTCCGCAATCGCGCCACGCAGGCGTTCTGGGCCATGCACGTGGAAGCGATGAACTGGAGCGGAATGGGTGTGCGCGAATACGCTGCGGCGCTGTCTTTGTCGCCGTATGCATTGCGCAAATGGCGCGACCGGATGGACGAGGGCGAGGTTGAAATCGACTGGCGTGCGCATCTTCACCCCTCCGCCCGCCCCGCCGTTTGCTAAGGAATCGACCTCCGAAAGCAGCTTGACAGGCGCTTTGAACGACGCTCCTCCCACGCCAGCGACGCCGGCCCGGCACTTCTTCAGCGACGAACAGAAGCTGGCGATCGTGATGGAAACCGAGCAGCCGGGTGTGACCGTCTCCGGCGTTGCCCGCAAGCATGGGATCGTCGCGGGGCTGCTGTTCCGCTGGCGCGTAGAGTTCGGCGTGGCGCAGAAGAGGCGTGCGAAGCTTGTGCCCGTCGCGCTCGCCGACGGCATGGCGGCAACGCACTTTCTTCGTGACCTGGTGCAACCGCCGGAAGGAATGATGGGCGTTGACTTGGTCGACGGACGGCGTGTCTTCGCTCCCATCGGCAGCGATCCCGATGCCGTGCGGGTGCACGTTGAGAGCGGCGATATCGCGCCATGCTGATCGTTCCCGCGGGCGTGAAAGTGCACCTGGCGCTGGGCTACACCGACATGAGAAAGGGCATGGACGGGCTTGCCATGCTGGTACAGGAGACGCTGAAGAAGGACCCGTTCTCGGGTCACCAGTTTGCCTTCCGCGGTAAGAAAGCATCGATGCTGAAGATTCTATTCTGGGACGGCAATGGGCTTTGCGATTTGCCTGGCCGATAATGCCGGGTTACGACGGTTCGATCACATTGACACCGGCACAGCTTACGATGCTGATCGAAGGCATCGACTGGCGCGCACCCGAGCGCGTGTGCAAGCCGGCGCTCGCAGCGCTGAATCGCAGAAACCCGCATAGAATATGGCGAAGTTTCTTCTTCGAATCAGCGTGTTCGAGTAAAATCGGACATGCAGCTCGATCTCAACAATCTGCCGTCCGATACGGCGCTGTTGCACCGTTTGGTGCGCGAGATGGCCGTTGTCGTCGACAGCCGCGACGGTGAGATCGAGCGCCTCCAACTCATCATCAAGAAGTTGCAGCGAGCGCAGTTCGGGCGTCGCTCCAACGCCTGGATGCCGATCAACTCGCGCTCACGCTTGAAGACCTCGACGGCGACATTGGCCGCATCCGGGAGAGCCGCCCGATAGTCATCGCCGAGACCGGCGACGGACGCCCGAAACGCAAACCGCTGCCCGATCATCTGCCGCGCGAGGACGTTGTGCTCGCGATCGCCGGTGATACCTGCGGTTGTTGTGGTGGCGCGCTCCATGCGATCGGCGAAAGCGTCAGCGAAATGCTGGACTGGGTGCCGGCGCAGCTTCGTGTGGTGCGCATCACTCGCCCGAAATACGCCTGCCGCGCCTGCAACGAAGTCGTGCAAGCGGCGGCGCCGGAGCGGCTGATCGCTGGTGGACTGGCCACACCGGCGCTGCTCGCGCAGGTAGGTGATCGTCAGTAAATATTGTGATCACACGCCGCTTTATCGGCAGTCGCAGATCTTCGCCCGCCACGGCGTCGATCTCGGACGCTCGACTCTGGCCGGATGGGTCGGCGGCGCATGCTGGTGGCTGGAAGCCCTGCATGAGCGATTATGCAAAAGCGTGTTCGCCTCCGAACATCTGTTTGCGGACGACACGCCGATCCCGGTGCTCGATCCGGGCCGTGGACGAACGAAAACAGGACGGCTCTGGGTCTATGCTCGCGAACAACGCCCCTGGAATGGACCGGAACCGCCGGCGGCGGTCTATCTGTTCGCGCCGGACCGGAAAGCGGAGCGGCCGGTGGCGCATCTCGAACGGTTCAAGGGCGTCCTGCACGTCGATGGTTACGCGGGATTCGAGCGGTTGACCGGCAATGGAGATATCGTGCTCGCCGCCTGCTGGGCGCACTCAAGACGCAAGTTCTGCGAGGTCGCTGAGGCGACCGACTCGCCGGTGGCGGCCGAGGCGTTGCGCCAGATCGGCGAACTCTATGCCGTCGAAGCGCGCGTGCGCGGGCTGTCGTCCGCTCATCGGCTTGCCGAGCGGCGCTCCTTCTCCAGACCGTTCGTGCAAGCGCTGCATACGTGGCTGGAAGCGCAGCTTCCCCGCGTCGCCGGCCGCAGCACGCTTGCCGAGGCGATCCGTTACGCGCTCTCGCGCTGGGAAGGCCTGACGCGCTTCCTGCATGATGGACGCATTGAACTCGACACCAACCCGGTCGAGCGTGCGATCCGGCCGGTGGCGCTCGTTCGCAAGAACCAGTAGCCCGAGATCGTGTCCGCGGCCATGATGAGCGCGGTGTCGAGCGTATATCGCAAAGGAAAACAGGGCGGCGTTTGGTTTGTCCGCTGGCGTAATCACCACAAAGGCGGCAACTACAAGCGGGCGCCAGTCGGCGTCGCCAACGACATCAGTGACAAGCCCGCCGCCGGGATTCTGACCTTCGAACAGGCCGTGAGAACGGCACGGGAGGCCGTAGCTCGAGCCAGAACAGAAGCCGCGTCGCAGGCGGCGGGCCCGGCTCCTACCGTACGATCGGCCGTTGAATCCTACGTCAGGGAACGCGACGCTCGAGAAAGAGGCCGAACAGGTCGCGACGTCCGATCCGACGCCGGTACCAAGCTGCGGCGCTACGTTCTTGGTCAAGAAAAGCGCGGCAATCAGGAAGCTGTGGAACTCGGTTGCTCGGGATAACCAGATCCTCACCGATGAAGAGGTTGGCGCCATCCTTCAAGCAGCGTGTGAAGTCGATCAGGAGCAAGGATTTGACGGCGATCTATATCGGATCGTCGTATGTCTGGCCGCGACCGGCGCACGGTATGCTCAGGTCAGGCGAATGCGCGTGGGCGACGTACAGGTTTCTGCACGGCGTCTGATGGTGCCGGGCTCCTACAAGGGGCGCGGCGGCAATAGCGGCTCAGACCCGGTCCCAGTGGGCGACGATGTGATTGAGGTGCTTTTGCCCGCAATCGCCGGGCGGCCAAGCGATGCACCTCTCTTCGAGCGATGGATCCATGAACAGGAGCCGAGGGGTATCGCGTGGAAGAAGTCTGAACGCGGTCCGTGGAAAAGAGGCGAACTTGCACGTCCGTGGAAGGCCATTCGCGAGCGCGCCGGTATGCCGGAGGTGATTCCCTATGCTTTGCGGCACTCGAGCGTCGTGCGCGGTCTCCGAAAGGGCTTGCCCATCCAACAGGTCGCCAAACTGCACAATACCTCGGTCAAGATGATCGAGCGGCACTACGCGAAATACATTGCGACCGCGTTGGAAGACCTCGCAAGGGCGGCAGTCGTGTCCCTGGTGCCGCGGAGCGATGGAAACGTGGTGCCGATGGGAAAACGCGCGTAGCCGCATCAGCCTTTGTCGCGCTACTCGCTGTTTTCCTGATCAAGCATTTTCGACCTTCCTAGACCAAAACCCACCATTTGAGGTACCGGGCAGAAAAGAGGGTTTCGCCTAGCCTAGGCTTGCCCTCCGAAGGCAAAGGTCACACGTTCGAATTGTGTCGGGTGCGCCACCAACCCAGAAAGCCCTTATTTCTCGGGAATAACCCAATAGTTCAATAGCTTCGTCCTGCCGCACTGGTATCAAGCGGTAGGATCAACGATGCGTGTTGGAATGGGTCTGATCAAGAACGAACATGGCGTCTTCCATGTGCGCCGAAAGGTGCCAAAGGGACTGGAAGCGGCGACCGCAAGAGCGATGGGTGTTCCCAAGGAGCGCGTCTCGTGGCTCAAGAAAACGCTGGGCACCAAGGACGAGAAGCAGGCAAGGGTTCTCGCCAAACCCGTCATGATGGAGTTCGACCGCATCATCGCGCAAGCGGAGGCGCTCCTCGTCGAGCATCCGGTGCGCACAGAATTGACCGAAGCCGAAATCAAGCAGATCAGCGATTACTTCTATGCCTACGAGCTTCGTGAGGATGAAGACCTGCGTGCTGGCGGCGTCGGTGATGATCCGCTGTTCGCAGACATCCACCGTCAACTCACTGAAGCCGGGGTCGAGTTCGAGACCCCGTTCGCGGTTGAAAAGAACGGCTCTGGTCTGTCAGACCGTATGATGAACAAGATTGAAGGGGCCGCCTCGGATGTCCTGCCTCACGCAAGGGAGGCCTTGGCGCGCGGAAACATCGAGTTCATCCGCTACGAGCTGAATGAGTTGCTTCAGGTCTTTCGGATTAATCTTGACCCGAACTGTCCCGATTATAAAGCTCGCCCTTGCCGTGATCAAAGCGGAGGTTCGGGCCTTAGAGGACGTCCTTGCACGCAACCGGGGTACACCGATTGATAGTCCGAAGCTGATCGAGCCGAGAAGCACAGCCCCGGCGTCAGGCAGCAGCTTACGCGCGGCCTACGAGGGCTGGGAAAAAATGGAGCCGCGTAAGCGCTCGACGCAACTGGAGTTCTCCAAGGGGATTGATCGCTTCACGGAACTTCACGGGGATATGGACGTGGTCCAAATCAACAAGCGACATGTCCGTGAGTTTCGGGAGGCAGCTCAGCTCGTTCCAAAGCATCGCCCCGGAAATCTCAGGAAGGCGGGTCTGCCTCAACTTGTAGAATTCACACGCAACCATCCCGGTACGGTGTGCATTTCTGCGGCCACCATCAACAAGTGGCTGACCTGTCTTCAGGGTGTCCTGAACTGGGCGCGCAAGAACGGTCTCATCCCCGATGAGCTGCCTTGGGCCGATCCTGTAGCGGGTATGCGGTTGGCGGAAGCGCGTTCCCAGAGGCAACCTTGGGAGCCTGAGGAGCTATCACTGCTTTTCGGTTCGCCAATCTACCTGCGCGGAGAGCGTCCAGAAGGCGGCAAAGGGGAAGCCGCGTACTGGCTACCCCTGCTGGCGCTGTTTAGCGGGGCACGATTGAACGAGTTGGCTCCGATGCGAGCGGAAGACATCAAACACGATACGGCCTCCGATGTGCATTTCATGACCGTCATTGAGGATGACGAGGCAGGCCGAAGCGTTAAGACCGAAACGTCGCTCCGGGCGGTTCCTATTCACCCGGAACTCAAAAGGATTGGGTTTCTAAAGTTCGTAGACCACCGGCGACAGACAGACGGCCCACAGGCACGTTTGTTTCCACTGGTCCAACCGAACTCTAAGGGCAACTATGGGGCCGGGTTTTCACAATGGTTCGGCCGTCACAAGCGTTCGCTCGGCATCGACAATGAAAGCAGCGTGTTTCACTCCTTCCGCCACGGCTTCAAGGACGCACTGCGTGCGGCTGGTGTTAATGAGGACGTCAATGACGCGCTGACCGGACATAGCGGAGGCAATACGGTCGCACGAGGCTATGGTTGGAAGGATATGGTTCGTCGTTTCGGATTTACGACGCTCAACGCCGCTGTTGAGAAAGCACAATATCCCGGCCTCGACCTGTCGCCCTTGCAATGGGCTCGGCCTGCGAAATCAAAACACCGCGACCGCTGAAGAGAATACACGACCCATGACGTGTAAGGTTACCCAAGAAGAACTACAGGCGGCCACCTACGCGACCCTGAGGGCACACGCGACCTCCGAGCCCGCCCAAGCTCTCGTGAGCACGTTGGCTGGCATGCTGGACGACCACGCCCTTGAGACGGGAGCGCGGAAGAACAAGCGCAAGAGCACCGCCGAGAAACTGGACTACGCGGTGGGAGCGTTCCTTGCGGACCTGTTGCGAGGGTATGGCGATAGCGAGCCGGAGCCAAACCCGTGGGTATACCGAAGTATGCACAAGCAATCCTTCAGCGCTTCGGTCTCATACCGAACGTTCAAAGGGCTTGTGGATGGCCTGAAGCAACTCGGGTTCATTCAGCATATCGACGGGCACAGGGTCGATAGCGAAGATCGAGGGAAGTTCGGCGCTCGCTTCCGTGCCACACCGGACCTGTTGGCGTTCTGTCGTGAACGCGTAATCCACCCCACGAAGGTTCATGATCACTTCGAGTTCGAGTATGACCTGCCAACCGAGGTTGTCGAGAAACGGGCGGCAAAGAGGGACGAATACTGGTTGAAGTCTAAGCCCGTGGGTACACCTATGGATTTCGAGAGGGACAGGTTTGTCACCATCATCGAAGACCAAGTGAAGGAGCTGAACGAGTTTTTCGCCAAACAGAAGCTGCGTGGTGGATCACACCACGGATATGTGCGCGTTTATAACAACGGCGATAATCCTCGCTTTCATTGGAACATGGGCGGAAGGCTGTACAGCCAGCACTTCACCGACAGCTATCAAGTCATGGGTGGCGACGAGCGGCTGAAGATGACTATCAATGGTGAGCCTGTAGCCGAGATAGATATAAGAGCGAGCTATCTCACAATCTTCCTTGCACTTCATGGCATACAGCTACCCGAGAGTGATCCTTATGAACTTCCTGGCCTCGGGCCAGAGCACCGCAACGCCGTCAAGCAATGGATGGTGGGCACCTTCGGCAACTCAATGCCCATTAGGAGATGGCCACCGTGAGCTGCTGCCGGTTTGATGGAAACCAGGTTAAGCTAATCCCACCTTGCGTTCGAACTCAACAGGGCTGAGATATCCGATCGTCGAATGACGCCGGGTCGCATTGTAGAACCGCTCGATATAGTCAAACACATCTGCCCTGGCCTCGTTTCTGGTGCGATAGGTTTTGCCGGCGGTGCGCTCGGTCTTCAGCGACGAGAAGAAGCTTTCCATCGCCGCATTGTCCCACACATTGCCGGACCGGCTCATGCTGCAAACGATGCCGCTGTCGGCCATCAGTCGCTGGAACTGCTCGCTGGTGTACTGGGCGGATTCAAACGGTCGTCGCAACACCCCGGAGTTGGAGGTTGCGATGAGCATTCGAAAGCGGCGGTCGGATCGGTCTGGACGAGCGCCATTGCCGTCACCGGGTCGGCCCCCTGTGGCGGGGCGCGATGAACAGAGTCGATTTTGGTTGGGGATCGCCGCTGGTTTGAGCAGCGAAGATGCTGCGTTCGAAGCCGGTGTGTCGCAGCCTGTAGGAACCAGATGGTTCCGAAAGGCGGGCGGCATGCCACCAGCGATGTTCAGATCCTCGGCAAAGCCGCTCTCTGGGCGGTATTTGTCGCCGGTGGAGCGCGAGGAGATTGCGCTTCTCCGGATACAAGGTCATTCCATGCAGGAGATCGGGCGCCGGCTCGGTCGATCCGCCTCGACGATCTCCCGTGAGCTGCGGCGCAACGCAGCCACTCGCAGCGGTGGGCTGGAGTATCGCGCGACGACCGCCCAGTGGCATGCCGAGCGATCAGCTCGCCGCCCCAAACCGACCAAGCTTGCTCTCAACGCGACTTTGCGCACGTATGTGGAGGAGAGATTGGCCGGCATCGTCGTCGCTCCCAGCGGCATTCCCGTTACCGGTCCTGCAGTGTCTTGGAAGAACCGCCGGCATGGCCAGCGACAGAATTGGCGATGGGCCAGGGCATGGAGCCCGGAGCAGATAGCCCGACGCTTGCCGATCGACTTTCCGGACGACGAGACAATGCGTATCAGCCACGAAGCCATCTATCAGGCATTGTTCGTCCAAGGCCGAGGAGCGTTGCGCCGCGAACTGACGGCCTGCTTGCGAACAAGACGGGTGTTGCGGGTGCCGAGGGCGCGAGTACGCAGCCGCGGCAAAGGCTTTGTCTCGCCGGAGATCATGATCAGCCAGCGTCCGGCCGAAGCAGTCGATCGGGCGGTGCCAGGACACTGGGAAGGAGACCTCATCCTGGGCCTTGGCAGCTCGGCGATCGGCACGCTCGTCGAGCGCACGACGCGCTTCACGATGCTACTGCATCTTCCGCGCCTTGTGGGTCACGGTGACGCGCCACGCGCCAAGAACGGGCCTGCGCTCGCTGGCCATGGTGCCGAGGCCGTGCGCGACGCGATCACGCGCACCATCATCACCTTGCCGGAAGAGCTACGCCGATCGCTCACCTGGGATCAAGGAGCCGAGATGGCCCAGCATGCGCGATTGAAGATTGATGTAGGCGTCCAGGTCTACTTCTGCGATCCCCAAAGCCCATGGCAGCGCGGCACTAACGAGAACACCAATGGACTGCTGCGTCAGTACTTCCCGAAAGGCACCGATCTGAGCGTGCACAGCGCCGAGGAGATCGCCGCCGTGGCCGCCGCCCTCAACGCCAGGCCGCGAAAGACGCTGGGTTGGAAAACGCCCGCAGAAGCACTTGACGCGTGGTTGCGGTAGGTCAACAAAATCGGTGTTGCGACGACCGTTTGAATCCGCCCTGGCTGCCTTGATCTGAGTGGTGCAATAACTCGTTGGGCTTGCCGCGCCGCCAGACCGCCATCAGCAAGGCGTCGGCGACCAACTGGGCGGTCATACCGGCGCTCATCGACCAGCCGACTACCCGGCGCGAGAACAGATCGATCACGGCCGACACATAGAGCCAGCCCTCGGCCGTCCAGATGTAAGTGAAGTCGGCGATCCACTTCTGGTTCGGCCGCTCGGCCATAAACTGTCGGTCCAGAAGATTCGACGGTACGGTCGCGATCTGGCGATCGCCTTCGTCCTTCGGCAGACGCCGGCGCCGTGGCCGCGCCCGCAAGGCCTGCAAGCGCATCAGCCGTTCGATCCGGTGCAGGCCACATTCGACGCCATCCGCCAGCAGGTCACGCCAGACCCGCCGTGCGCCGTAGGTCCGGTCGCTGGCAAGGAAGCTCGCCTTCACCTGTCGGCCTACGCTATCATCGCTGCGGGATCTGGCGCTGGGCGACCGGTTCAGCCAGGCATGGAAGCCCGACCGGGATACGCCCATTGCATCGCATAGCCATGCCACCGGCCAAATATTCCGGTGCTTCGCAATGAAGACGAACTTCATGTCGCTTCCTTCGCGAAGAAGGCCGCGGCCTTTTTTAGGATATCGCGCTCCGCCTTCAGCTTGTTGACTTCGCGCCTGAGCCGCTCGATCTCCTGCTGCTCTGGCTTCATCAGCCCATGGCCGGGGAAGGCCTGAGCCGGGTCGGAGCCGAACTCCTTAACCCATTTGCGCAGCACATTCTCATGAACGTCCAGGTCTCGGGCAGCCTGTGCCGCCGATACCCCGCGCTCCCTGACGAGCTTCACCGCCTCGATCTTGAACTCTCGACTAAACTTCCGTCTCCGCATGACCTACCTCCGGCTTCATGAAACACCTAAACCTGGTGTCCATCAAACCGGCAGCAGCTCAGGTGCGGGCTCGGTCACGAAGGGGCCCGGTCGACCAAAGGAGGCTCATTAGGGCCCCGCATGCGTGAGCATCCAGCCGCGAGGCCACCGAGTACCAAGGCAGTCCCGTGGCTCTCCAAGGCGACCGCAAGGATCGCGAGGCCGCACAAGAACGTTTCGAGCGTTGCCATCTCGCTGTCCCCATCTTTTCCGGTGCGCTTACGCACGCTCAGGCAAGTTCTTCACGCTCGTTGCGTACCACTGCCCACCGCGCGCCGTTGGGATACCCCGTGCATTCAACGCGTCAGCAATCTGACGCAGCGTGCTCGCACCGGCCTTCTGTGCCTCCCGTATGATGGGCAGCACGTTCGCCGCGTATCTGTCTGCCTCTGCCTTCACGGCCTCTACGGTGGTCTTGCGGGCGACGCGGAGCCTTGGGTTGCCCAAGGTGACCCACCAGGATGCCCCGTGATCCTACGGACGTATTCTCCTTCCTTACGCCTTATTAGGCACAATCATTGTCGCGCACTCGAACCGCGAGGGCCGGTCATGTCGTTCGCCGTCAACTCATTGCTAAAACCTCCGATTAGCACATGCGACGCCTGTAGTGCCCCGATGACGCATCTAGCTGACCTATCGTCAATTGGGCTCCATGAGGCCGTGCGGGTGTTCCGTTGCTCGGGCTGCAAGACGGTCACGAGTACTGAGATTGGTTCGCCGATCCCGTTGAGAAAGCGAGCCGCCGGCAAAGCATAACGTGCGCGCTCAGTCGCGACGTGTTTCACTAAAGGCGCTTTATAAGGGAAGACTTGGGTCACCAAGGTCCAGCCCACTGACAACTAGCAGGGAGATTTTGATGGCGAGGCAGTTCGGCTTAAAGCCACTTTCGGTGACCCGGCCATCTGGCCCGCAGCCGAAAGCGATCCCAGCTCTAAGGATTGTTTCGGAGGCAAAGCAGTCAGTTCAACGCCCGAAGCCGCTCTACGCCCCCGCGAGTTGGCGCGGGGCATCGGACCGGCGCTCTACGTCAGGCGCTCACTAAGGCGCCTCAGTCTCCGCGCGGCACGCGTTGGTCATTAACCGCATATTTACCATAACTGTTCACGATGTAGTCCGTAGCTATCCGCGACGGAGCTTGGAAGACATGACGCAGCGCAATTTCGGCGCGTCAGTTGGAAGAGGCGATAACGTTCTGAGCCTCTTTCGGCCATCAGTACGCGACAGCGGCGCAACAGCCCTCGATCTGGTGTATCAAGCGGCCGATGCCTTCCGCAGTATGGAGGAGCACGCCCGCGAGACCGAGGCCCGCGCCCAGTCGCTTTGCGCGAGCGCTTTAGAAAGATTGCGGCTTGCCGAAATGCGAGCTGAGGCCGCCGAGCGGGCGCAACGTGAACTCATCATCACTGCAGAACATAAGCTGCAAGATGCTTGCAGAGCGCTTGAGCAAGCCAAGTCGCGTATTGAAGCCCAAGAAGATAAGTTGACGGCCGTAGAGCTTCGCGCCCAAGTGGCTGAAGCCGAAGCACGAGAAGCCAAAGAAGCGCTCGCGCTTGTTGAAGAGGCCATTCGCAAGCGTCTGCTTCGCGCAAACTCGGATGCCGATGGCAGGTTGACAGCGGTAGCATGATCCATTGCGACTGCCATGGCTCACTGGTGCCATCATGGGCAGGCGCGGCACGGCGAACACACTGCTGCGGTGACCCCGGCAACGGCCGTGGCTTTAAGCCAAGGAACTCGAAATTGGCAGTCCGAGTGTAGCCAATTTGGGGCCCGGTGCGCTCGGAGAGGCTCATTTTCCCCGCGATGCCCTTGGCCTCAGGCCGAGCGCAGGATTAACCAGAGCCCCGCGCCGAGGAGCGTAAGTGCCATCCAGTGTGCCTCCAGCGGAAACCGCGATCGCCGCGAGGACAACCAAGAGAGACCCTCTCCTATGCTCTAATAAAGCGTCTGCTGTCCTGAAGAGTGCGATGTCGCCCGTGCGGTACCCACTTGATACCATCGGCTTCTGCGGGACGCTTGGGGAATGCAATGTGTGAGTATCAACCCGCCGAGCCGTTCAGGTATTGCACGCACTATAGCGGACTTGGTCCAGTTACTCGACCTGCCCATATCCGACATCACCCTTCCGGCACCCCTGCCAAGCGCATGCCCTCATAGATGCGCTCGCGCCCGGCGAGGTATGTAGGATGGTCGCTCAGGGCGATGGCGCGGAAGCGGCGGATGGTGAAGTTCGGATCGAGCGTAAGTCCTGCTTGCACGGCAGCCCGCGCTTGGTCCAGCGCGCCGAGCCGCGCCAAAGCAGCCGCGAGATTGAAATGCGCGACGGAGTAGTTTCGGTTTGCGTCGAGGCCCCGGCGCATCCAGACGACTGCTTCGGTATCGAGGTTGAGCTGCACCTTGGCGAAGCCGACCCACAGCATCCATCGGGAGGCCAAGGTATCGCGAGGAGAAAGGCGTAATGCCTCTTGAATGTGTGTTTCGGTTTCCTCGCCACGGCCGAGAAAATACTTGGCAAAACCGATGAGCGCATGAGCGTTGGCAAAATTTCGATCCAGCGCCAACGCCTGCTCATATTCGCGAATGCCTTGATCGGCTCGCCTCGTAAACATTTGCACGCCGCCCAAGATCAGATGGGCCAAAGCGTGGTTCGGCGCGAGGGAAAGAGCTTTGATCGAGGCCGCCTCGGCTGCCGCAAACCGCGACGCGGTCCGGTCGTCCGTCATGAACAAGGCTCCAGCTGTCGCATCGACACTCGCCACGCCGACCATTGCATCGACGTTGCGGGGATCGAGCTCCAGGGCACGCTCGAAAAACCCGCGCGCTTGCGTCAAGTGTTCGGGGGTCACCCCCTTGTAAAGGCAAGCCCTGCCCTGGAATTCCAAGTCCATCGCATCAGGGTGCAACGTGCGCTCCGCGCATCTCGCCTCAGCAGCAATGAGCTGGGCTCTAAGCGTGTTGGCGAGCCTCGATACGATTTCGTCCTGCATATCAAAGAGGTCGGCGACCGGCTTGTCGAACCGCTCGGCCCACAAGTGATTTGCGGTTCCAGCATCGACAAGCTGCACGTTCACCCGAAGCCGGTTGCCGCTCCGCTGTACGGAGCCTTCGAGCACATAGCGGACGTTCAACTCCCGCCCGACCTGCTTCACATCGACGGCCTTGCCCTTGAAAGTGAACGCGGTGTTGCGGGCGATGACGAATGAGCCGCTGATGCGGGACAAGTCAGTGGTCAAGCTCTCGGTTACACCATCGACGAAGTAGTCTTGCTCGGGATCGCCGCTGAGGTTGGCGAACGGCAACACAACGATGGAGAGATGAGGTGGTGAAAGCAGGCCCAGTCCCGCGCGCGCGGCCTGTGTCGCCGAGCTAGGTCCATCCCGGACGACGGCGTAGGTCCGAACCGGGCGAGCGATGTTTTTGAGGTTCTGCTCGCCAAGATCGGCGAACTCAACCCCCACCTTGCCTCGAACGTGATCGTAGGCGGACGACGAGATGCAGACACCGCCCGGTTCTGCGATGCTCTCAAGCCGCGCCGCAATATTCACGCCGTCCCCAAAAATGTCATGAGGCTCGACAATCACGTCGCCGATATTGATGCCGACACGGAAACGAAGACGCCTGTCTTCTGCGTCTCCGATGGTAAGCTCATGAATACGGGTCTGGAATTGCATCGCGGCCCGGACCGCCTCGACCGCACTCGGAAACTCCGCCAAGAACCCGTCTCCGGTGTTCTTTACGATGCGGCCGCCGTGTTCCGCAATCGCTGGGTTGACCGCGTTCGTTAGGAGCAGGGCCAGTTTGGCATGCGTAGGCTCTTCGTCGCTATGCATAAGCCGCGAATAGCCAGCCACGTCGGCGGCCAATATCGCCGACAACCTGCGCTCGACCCGGACTGGCCGCTCTTGCACCATGGCAGGCTAACCTTTCGCGCTGCTATTTGTACGATAAAGTCGACTGCTGCGCTACCGCCTGCTCAACGCGCGCGAACCTCCGTCCGAGTTTGATGTGTTGGCGGTTGTCGAGCTTTCGCGCGCAGCGGCCGAAGCCGAAGCACGAGAAGTACACTGCTGCTGTAACCTCGGCGGCGGCAGCAGCTTTAAGCTAAGGAACTCGAAATCGATCCGCGAGCTCCGGGCAATTTAGGATCATCCATTGAGCGCGGAGAGGCTCATTTTCCCACGCGAGGCCCCATGGCCCGACCTGCCTGTTCGATTTGCGGTGAGAGCTGCGGACCCCCCGGCTTCACGCGCTGTGCAAGATGAGCCATACTCCGACGCCGCCGGGCGCCAGTGCGGTCCAGATTGCAACCAGCGCAAACAGACGCAAGGGCCACTAACAGTGATCCAGTGGTCGCCCGCATGGTCGTTCCCCTATGCTCGCTCAAGGATGTTGCTGACTGATTTCGCGTGCCCGGCCCCCGCGAGCCGTTGCGACACCTCGGGCGTTCAGGGGTTTTGCGATGTCCTTCAACTACACGTGGTTGACCCGGTTACCCGAGCGTATCAAAGTACACCCACGGAAACCGAAGGCACTGGGGGTCACCTTTGGCCGAGCCCATCGAAACAAGGCGACGCTTAGCGGCTATCTTTGCAGCCGACGTAGAGGGCTACAGTCGCCTCATGGGGGCCGATGAGGTCGCTACCCTCGATGCCCTTACCGCGCGCCGGGAAATCCTGGACGGGCTGATTGCGAGCCATGGGGGCCGCATAGCCAACACGGCAGGCGACAGTGTGCTGGCTGAGTTTGGCAGCGCGGTTGATGCCGTCCGGTGCGCCGTGGAGGCTCAGGGTGCATTGGGTAAGGCCAACTCACATCTTCCTGAGACCCGTCACGTTAGCTTCCGCATGGGCGTGCACGTCGGTGACGTGATGGTCCGTGCCGGTGACCTGTTTGGCGATGGGGTGAACATCGCGGCGCGACTGCAGACGCTTGCGAAGGCTGGTGGGCTCTGCATCTCCGGTGTGACCTATGATCAGGTGCGGAAAATCCTGCCGCTGCAGTTCACGGACCTCGGAGCGCAGACTGTCAAGAACATCGAGGAGCCCATACGCGCCTATGAGGTTCGGGCGCAAGGCGTGGAAGCACCTTCAGCAGCGAAAGACGTTTCGCATCCCGTTGATCCTAGACCCCTAGCCCTTCCCGACAAGCCCTCGATTGCTCTTCTGCCCTTCCAAAACATGTCAGGCGATCCCGAGCACGATTATTTTGCTGACGGAGTGGTGGAAGACATCATCACGGCGCTGTCCCGGTTCAAGTCGCTGTTCGTTATCGCCCGTAACTCGTCGTTCACCTACAAGGGCAAGGCTGTCGACATCAAACAGGTTGGGCGGGAGCTTGGTGTTCGATACGTGCTCGAAGGCAGCGTGCGTAAGGCAGGTGGTCGCCTTCGCATCACCGGACAGCTAATCGACGTAACGACTAGCGCCCATTTGTGGGCGGATCGATTTGACGGCGCGCTCGAAGACGTCTTCGACTTGCAGGACAAGGTAACTCAACAGGTAATTGGAGCCATCGCCCCCGAAATTGATCGGGCCGAGATTGAGCGGGCGAGCCGAAGGCCTATCGGTAACGTCGATGCGGTGACCGAGTATTATCGTGGCATTCCACACGCCCAGTGGCCAACCAACGCCAAAAATAACGACGACGCCTTACAACATTTCAAGAATGCGATAACGATTGATCCTACTTATTCACCTGCGTATGGCGGAGCCGCCATGTGTCTTATGTGGCGACGCGTTAACAAATGGCCCAAAAACAATGCAGAAGACAGTGCCCAGCTTTTTCGCTTCGCCGAGCGCGTTAAAGAGCTGAACACAGATGATGCTTTCGCACTGAGCGGCCTAGGATTTGCGCTCTGCGTTAGCGAGGTGGACTACGAAGTCGGTATCGATATGGTTGATCGGGCTATCCGATCCAATCCAAATTATGGGTCGGCATATCTTTCCAGAGGTTTCTTGAGGGTCTGGGACGGCGGGTCGGATACGGCGATTGCCGACTTCGAGCGGAATATGCGCTTTAGTCCGCGCGATCCATTTTCCTACACTTCGATGCTCGGAATGGCTTTTGGACATTATAACGCTGGTAGGTTTGCAGAGGCAGCAAACTGGGCAGACAAGGCCATTCGAGCGTTTCCTCCTTATTTCATTCCAGGACTGCAAACAGCAATCATGATCTACGTGGGAGCGGGGAGAATAGAGGACGCTCAACGAGTGATGGCAGAATGTCTCCGCATGATGCCAGATTGGCGTCGTTCAACTATGCCCCCTATGCCGAGCCCGACGAAGGCTCGTGTCCGAGACTCCGCGGAGAGATTCTTGCTGCAGAAGTGTTCAATCAAAATGACGCATCGGAGTTCGTAAAACTCATCAGCGAGGGCACTGACGCCCAAATCCAGTTCAAGATTAGTGAGCTGCGAACCCACTTTCAGACAAGAATTACAGATTTCGAGCAGCGCAAAGCGTACGTGTATTTGCTGGCCCGCCTTCGTGAAGAGCTTCCACTTCATGACTTGCTTCTTCACCTACCCACCGGAGATGAAGGAGTTTGCGGCGTTTGCCGAATATGTCGGCCCACAACTCGTGAAAGCGGGTTCTGTTTCAGATATGATGAAGCAAGTTCGCGCCACGGAAGTCAGCAAAGCCGCAGTTCAGTATCAGGGAGTGTTGACAAGTGGCGGTCCCGTGAAACGCCAGCGCACTAGCGGAAATAAGGGCGCAGGTCCGCCTCCGGTGAAAGTCTCAGTGCAGGACATGATAGCAGAGATGAGGGCGAGGTTCGACATAACGGACGAGGAAGCGCTTTATATAAGGCAAGTGACATTGGAAAAGGTCGCCGATCCGGCGATACGAAGCACCGTCGAGACCCACCGCGAGAATGAGCTTTTTCTCGAAGGCCCCTTTCGAGGGCAGGTAAATGAAGGCATCCAGACGACCTACGACGAGCGCGGGCGCTACGATGAGCTTTCTGATCCCAAGTACACAGACACGGGCGGCATCTTCGATATTATGGCGGTGACTGTCATCCAATCACATCTCGCGGCTGTTTGATCTGCGATACGCTGACATGGATTGAGGTTGCTTCAAGACAAGTTGCTTAATCTCCTTCACGTCGTCACCGAGGCGCTGCGTTTTCTGCGCTCGAAGACAAGATAGCCTCGCCAAAATTTGCAAACAGCAGTCCCCACTTGCCCGATAGTAAGCAGGAGGTGGTAGCAATCGGCAAGCAGCCAAGCTGATTTGCGCCCGTTTTATCGGTGTTTCTGCACGCGCTCGCCGTATCCACTAGGGGACGCCATAGCTTCTCTGAGCTTGCCCATAAAATGCGGTTGGCGGTGGACACAGAGGTGGTATCAACTGAAGCGGCAGGCGTTCAAGTTATTCAATGAATATGCGGGTTTCTGTTGGCGCGCAGCCCCTCGTGTCGGGTGCGCCAGCCCCATACTTAGCCTACTGCTCCCGATGGGGCTGAAAGCAAAACTCACCAAAAACTTACCAAAAATAATCTAGCGGTAGCGCAGAATATGCGAGCTCGCCGTAGTTGCTCGTATCCGTCGCTCTCAGGTTTCTTGGGCGACGATGAGCCACGAACTAGACAGCTAGGATCTGGCGGCCGGGCGGAGTTGCGCCGGGCGAATATGAAGGGAGCGATTACTTCTCCTGCCGGGGCCCGGCGACGGATCGCGCTCCTGCCGAGCGGCCCCTCGTTAGCCGTGATTTCGAAACGGAATTCACGCGGCGCGAGCTCAAGGCTTACTTCGAGCGTTGGCGACCAGCTTTCGCCGGCGCGGGCTTCCACAGCCGGGTGAACTCACGCGTCGCTCGATCGTATGTCGCGAAGTCATTCACTGCATTGGCCACCACCAATGCGCCCGTGATCGTCGCCAGCAATTGCGAGGCCTCATCCGACGAGAGGCCCTCCTCCACGAGCTTTTCGTGACAGGCCCGCAATGACCTACCTTGGACTCGGGTCCATGGAGTTGCGTATGCGTCAGTCGCCATCGATCATCCCTACCGATCGGCTGGATCGGGATATCTACCTGGTGCTGGAGGAGTTCCGTCAGGGCGCGGCGTGGCGCGAGACGGACGAAACCGACAGCGACTTCCCCACCATCGTCAGAGACCTGCTGACCGGCCAGTATGACCAGCCGCTGCGCGTGGTGGCGTTCAATCCGGCATAGTCCGTGAGGTTCGGCCCCGGGGTCGAGCGAGCCCGGATTGCTGAATGATAGACTTCCCAACGTTGCGAGTTTGACATACACTCGCAGTAATTGCCGATGCTCTTTCAGCCGCGGGTTAAACAAATGCTGCGGAAGAATTTTATATTTCTCTTGGCGGTCTGCTTTGTAAACAGTCCAGCTCCTTCTCCGGCGCAGCAAGCGTCCCTGTCCTCCTGTCAGGTCGTGTGCACCAAGGCCGCGCGGCTCCTGGTCGACGAGTCGGAGAAAGCCCTGTTGAGACAATGTGTAGCGAGTGCGACCTGCACCACATTCGTAGATCCTCCAAATGGACTTAACGATGGTCCTAGTGGCGACATAATCCACGGCATCGGTCCAAATAACGATGTCGGCGGTATCATAAGAGATCCTCTGAAAGGCATTGGTTGCATTTTCGGCTGCTAAGGGCGATGTACGTTTTCAGTCCTGTCCTTTATGTGTTCAGCGTCCTTTGGCGGCCGGCGCTGTATTGCCTTGGTTTCTCGCTCTTGTTTTCAGCTGTGCTGCGGTCGATCTCAAGCGAGAGACGTTTTGTCGATGTACTGCTCTACTATTCTGCATTTGCACTGCCGATCTCGCTGATCGGCTTCTCAGCGGGAGTTCTGACCGGATTAAGTAGATCCCCTGCAATCGGTAACGTGCTTCCCGCCGTGCTTGCCCTTTTGGCGGGCCTAAATGTCTACATCTTCGGAACTGACAGTCGCTTCAAAATCGTTGTCGGCTATTGTGTCACCATTTTTGTGATCATGCTTTTTCTCGGTGTGCAGACCGGCGGTTATCAACGGGAAGCGGAGCGTGAAGGGTACCTACGGTATCTGTCTGAGCAGGAATTTCGGATCAGGATGTTTCGGAAGAATCTGGGCCTTCCCGAAGAAATGCCCGCGTGGATTACCGGCTCGGATCGATAATCACCGAAGAGGTTGCTGAGGAGCTGGCGCGGCGAGCGGCTGAGGAAGGCCGGGAGATTTCCGAGGCGCTGCAGGAGTTCATCGAGAGCCACACCGGGCGGGCGATCGGTGTGCAGTTGGCGCTGCCGCTCCGCGGCTTCTGAGTGGGGACACGCGCGTCTAAGCAAGGTTCAGTTGGTTGACCAACGGATGCGCCTGAAATGCGGTGTCGGCTTTCGCCGTGCCGTCGCACACGTCCGGGGCAGCTATGTGCCAGATCGCCTCGTCCGTACTGCGCACCGGGCTATTCGGGCAACCCTGCTTTCCGAAGACCCTCAATAAACAGCTTTGCGTTTGATAGTCCGCCCCGGGCGATGCTCGCCGATATTGTATAGCCGGGTTCGACCTCAAGCGCACGCGCCGCCGCCTCACGCGCCTCAGCGTCACGTCCCAGATGGGCGAAGGCGGACGCGAGGCAGCGGTAACTTGCCACATAGGGGTTCTGACGAAGGGCTTTCTTCCCTGCCACGATGGCCTCGTCAAAGCGACCAAGCTCAATAAGGGCCCGCCCAATGCCTTCAAACGTCATGTATAGTCGCGGGTCTACCGGGCTCATGCGAACGGCGCGTTCATAGCTCCGGATCGCTTCCTCCGGCAGCCCCGCAAGTCTATAGACCGTGCCTCTGGCGTTCCATGTGATCCATGAATTTGGGTTGAGCGCGACCGCCCGGTCAGCCATTTCGATCTCGGCTTCACTATCGCCGACCATTAACGCCGAGGTCAGGGAAGCCATTGCTAACGTTTCCGGATCACCTTCGTCGATGCTCAATGCCAAACGAACAAGCCGAACTGCTTCCTTGCGGTCGAACTGGGGATCGTTGGCATAGCCCAAAACGACGTTGAGCATGTGGCTGACACCCGCCAGAGAAGCGGCCGAAGCAAACCGGGGGGCAACCTCCAAGGCTCGGTGGAACAGTCGGATTGCCTCGGCCAACCCTTCGCGGGTCATCAGGTCATACTGCGGTATGGCACGGAGAAAAAAATCATAGGCGGTGAGGTTCTCCGGTCGCCGCCGCGTCGCCATTGCAATTTCTGTTTGAAGCATTTTTGGCTGAATAGCCGAGACAACGGCGATGGTTACTTCGTCCTGAAGAGCAAAAACGTCGGTCAGGTCACGCTCAAACCTGTCCGCCCATAGATGCGCGCCAGTAACGGCATCGATCAACTGCCCTGTGATACGGACTTTCCCCGACGCCTTCCGCACAGACCCCTCGAGGACATAGCGCACGCCGAGCCTTCGCCCGACTTCCTTGATATCGACCGCTCGGCCCTTGAAGGTGAAGCTCGAATTGCGCGCGATCACAAACAGCCATTTGAACCGGGACAGCGCCGTAATGATCTCCTCAACCATCCCATCCGCAAAATACGCCTGCTCGGGATCGCCACTCATATTCTCAAATGGCAGCACGGCGATGGAGGGTTTATCGGGCAGCGCGAGGGGCTGCGCAGTCTCGGTCGGCGTTTTTGTTGCCCTTGGACCGGTGCGCACGCGCCAAGCCCGCATCGGCTCGGCGATATTCTTGAGAGTTTGAGCGCCCATATCCTCTAGGGTGCTCTCAACCTTGCCACGAACCTGCCGGTGAGCATCGTCGGAAATGCAAATCCCACCCGGCTCTGCGATCCCTTCGAGACGCACTGCAATATTGACACCATCACCAAAGATATCATCGTCTGCGATGATAATATCACCGAGGTGAATGCCGATACGAAATTCGATCCGCTTGCCCTGCGGCACATCGGTATTTTGTTCTGCCATGCCGCGTTGGACGTCGTCGGCACAGCGCACGGCGTCGACCACGCTGGCGAACTCAACGAGAGCGCCGTCCCCGGTGTTCTTGACGATACGTCCGTGATGCTGAGCGATTTTGGGATCGAAAAGCGTCTTTCTGAGAGCTTTCAGTTGCGCCAGCGTGCCTTCTTCGTCGATCCCTATTAAGCGGCAAGAGCCCACGACATCCGCCGCCAGAATAGCCGCCAATCGCCGCTCCACGTGCTCGCTGCTCAAGATGCACCCGCCGGCTCGGGGAAACTGAATGGTCAATAGCACAATTGTGGGCTGATGTCGGCTAGGCCCACGTCCGAGTACCCGGACTTCCTCCTTGGGGGCCGCACGTCCGCTTCCGCCGAGTGCAGACATTGGTCCGTGAGGGCAGTCCGTTGGTCAAGATGCGCAATTCTGCTTAGCTCGGCCTCGATCTGCGCCTGACAGCGGCCGAGCCGACGGAGCAATCGGCAAAACTCTGGATTGTTTGCCGTCCGCCGCCATCTCCCGCGCCCGCTCTCTGACCCACTTGCGGCCGGTCGGGAGCGGCCCGCCGGCGCCGTTCGGCCGCTGTCGGTTGGTCAAGCCGCTGGCGGAAAAATGTTGCAACGGTTGGAACCGCTGGGCTGGCGAGACGTCGAATTGTAGCTTCCGGCCAAAGCCCCCGGCCCCACCGGAAGAAACCGTGCCGACCAGGTTGGCGGCCCCGGCCCCAGTTCTGGGGCCATTTTCCGGCGGAGCCTCCAGGAGCATGCCGTGTTTAAGGATCTGAACAAGGGCGCATGTACACCGCCTTCGGTTATTATCCGACGTTATCCGGATTCCCCGATTTGCCATGTCGTGGTTGCGGTTCGAAGTCGGGAGATGGTTGTCCGCTGTCCCACCTATTTCGAGGCGGTGAAATGGGCGCGTATGGAATGCAAGTCATACAAAATTCCTGAACCGGACCGCCCGGACGACGAGGAAACCGACGACCTGCCCCTCTTCTTGCGCTCGGACTTTTTGCGTTCGGACTAAAATTGATCTTTCAGGTCGGCAGCGCTAGTCAGCTTCGCGCTCAATGAGCTTTCCGATTCCTTCATTGGTCTGCCGGTCGGTAATCCGGGCCATCAGGTTGCGGTAGTACTCGATCTTATCGTCGAGTTCTTCGCATTTTTCACACATGAGCATGTCCGCCTTCCAGACGGACCAACCACGAAGACGAAGCTTTGTTCTTCCCACCCGCCGATAATTACTCCTGGGCGTAGAATACCGCGATCTTCCGATCTAGCTGCCACAGCTCGACGTCGTAACCGTCTACCAACTTCTTGGCCCGCTCCTTCGCCGCCTCATCATCCCGGCACGAAAAATCAACACGGTCCCTGACATGACCATCCGGACCGATGACGTAGGCGCGGTAGTCTTCCATCGTCGTCTCCCCCGAGCACGCGGGCATCTCTATTGATCCAAACCGTCCACGCGCATGCTAGTGGCCGACCTCGCCTTATCAGCCAACCATGATAAGTTCACTGCCGCGCCTGCTTCGAAAAAGCCCGCCGGTGGATGCCGGCAGGCTTATCGTGCTTAAGATCGATTTGGTGCTGAAACAGGGCGAGCATAACAGGCGAACATGAACAGCAGCCGAACAGCGTCCAGAGGGATTAATTTTTGCAGCGCAGGGCAAGTGTTCACTTTGTAACTTAAGGTCTCACCGGGCAGCGGTGAGCCATGAACTTTTTCAGCAGCCATAAGCAGACAAAGAGACGCGAGAAGATCGCAGGTGCCGGCGACGCGATGCGGCAGATACTCGATTCGTATACCGGAAGAAGTATCCGCATGTTCGAATGCAAGTGCGGCGAACACACCTGGAGCAACTAAGGGCCGCCGAGAAACGTCCCCGACGACGTGATCGGCAACGCCAGTCTTCAGCCGCATCTGGGATTAGTTCTAATTCCCGCAAGGCGCTTGCTAGCCACAGGCAACAGGAACGATCTCAACCGTTTCGCGTA
Source organism: uncultured Alphaproteobacteria bacterium (assembly GCA_963786115.1). Taxonomy (GTDB): domain Bacteria; phylum Pseudomonadota; class Alphaproteobacteria; order Rhizobiales; family Xanthobacteraceae; genus Bradyrhizobium. The sequence goes on along the minus strand of CAWAYC010000016.1, from coordinate 32,775 downwards.
AGTTTGGCGGCGACGTACCCTGCCCCTCGTCTCCCAGCTCCGAGAGAGCTGGGGTCTCTCGCGATCGGTCGCGTGGCAGATCAAGGCTTCGTGGGGTGGAGGGCGCTCGCCGGCCACAGAAATTTTGGAACGATTTTCAAGGGTGCACATTAGCAGGCCGTGCCGTGGTAAGAGAAGAAACGGACGAACTATCCTGCGGCACATCATGAGAGGCCCCAGTTCCGACGGAACCATGCCCCTGGTAGGGACTGGGGCCACTCGGCGCAAATGGTCTTTTAGGCCGCCGCGGTCAGACCGCTCCCAGAGGCGCTCTCATGACAGTCTGGATCTACGATCAGGGCGAGGATCTGAAGGTATTCGCCACCAAGGAAGCCGCAGAAAGATGGATTGAGAAGAACGATCCGGAAGGCGTGGCGTTTGAGTACGAGGTGGAGCAATAAAAAAGCCCGACGCCATTACGGCGCCGGGCAAGTCACTCTTGGGGAGTCAAACAGAGCGAACAGAGGGCCATTCACTCGGCTGCCCTTGCGGGCCTCGGGACGGCGCAAGCGCCGAATTAGGTAGCTTCAACGTTCATTCGACGGACACTCTTGCCGTACTACCCATGCCGAGAGCGTTCGCCCCTGCCCGTCCGAGGTCCACACAGCGGCCTTTGACGAACGGGCCCCGATCGGTCACGACGGCGCGAATGGCGCGCCCGGTGCCCAGATTGGTGATCGTGAGCACCGTTCCGAACCGATGCGTCTTGTGCGCCACCGTGTAGGGATTGGCTGCGTAGGTATTGAAGATCGCGCCGCTCGCGGCGCGCTTGCCGTGGTAGCCGTCGCCAACGCCGTACTGAGACGCGATGCAGGTTTCGGCGCGAGCGGAAGTAACGACACAGGCGAGCGCCAGCGCCGCCATGAGGCGGGTTTTCATGTGATGCTTTCGTTGTGGATGGGTTATTTATACTCGCCGTCGACGCCGGCGGCAGATCGCTCTTGAACGAACCCGCGCCCGCGTCGGAGGTCGGACAGCTCCTTGCCTTGCGTGGCGATTAGCTGCTCTTGCGCGGCCTGCCGGGTCTCGATAATGGCGACTCGGGTGACGACATCGCTTTGACCTTTCAGCGCCTCCTCGACTGCCTTGACACGCTGAGTAAGGAGGTCGATGCGACCGCCCATTTTTGTGAACGCGATCACAAAACCAACGAGGGCAATCAACGCCGTCGCGACGTTGCTGAGGTTTATCGTCGTGTCGATCACCATTCCAAGGATTCCCAGCTTCTTAAGGATTTTCCGCTAGGAAACATTCCCAGCCGTGGTGAAGCCGCACTTCAGCGCGGTCAGACTCGTCGTGGCGTTCCAGCGCGCCGCGGCGGGTCGTTTCATTTCGCTGGCGCGCCGCGCGCCCGGCAAATTCTGATCTGGTCGCGCAACTGCTTGTAATCGCCGATGAACAGCCGCAGCGCGGACCCTGCCGGCAGGGCGCTGTATTCCGCCAAGGCACGATCCTGCGTCTTGGCGTCGTATTCGTTGATGCGCGGACAGATCGTCTTGACGACGACTTCAGAATCTTCCGGTTCGCAGGCTGTCAGCAACAGCATCATCGGAAGGGCGAGCAACGTCGTCCATCGCATCTTTTGTCTCCACGGTTTCAGCGTTGACCTTGGCCGTAATCTCGTTGCGGCCAGCCTGCCGGTCCTCCGCGCGCTGCTTCCAGCCGAGCAGATCGCGCAGAAAACCGACAACCGCCGCGATCGCTTCTGCGATCGAGAACATTACTGGACCGGCGGCTGCTGCTTCATGAGGCCGGCAAAGCCGTCGCGGATGACGTTGATGATCATCTTCGCGGTGCCGAGGCCGGCCACGATCTTGCCCGCCAGGATCGGATCAAGGCCGAGCCCGACGAAATCGAAGCCGGCCAGCCCGGCGACGACGATCATGGCGATGTTCAGGATGTTATGAATCAGGTTCGTGTTCACGTTCATTCTCCGATGATGCTTGATTGCGCGATGCCGTCGCGCGGCGGAATTTTCAGGATTTGGACGAGACCGGACGGCCGGCGTTGCTGACGATCGGCAAATTGATGAGCCCGACCTGTGCCGGCAGCGGCGCGCCCTTCGGCCAATAGAAGCCCACGAACACGTCCCGCCGGTACGGCGAGACGTTGACCTCGTCGTTCTGATTGCCGCCGCAGCACGCCAGCGCGCCGCCGCGGGTGCGGCCGGCAACGAAGGTGACGTGGCCGCCGCCGTTGCGGGTCTTGACGGCAATCGCGCCGAGCGCCGGCCCGGCCAGGCGAACGAAGGGCTGGTTCATGGTGTCGCGATAGGACACCAGACTGTAATTCGGGTCATCCCAGGGCGACGCAGGATTGAAAAATCCTCCGTCATAGGAGAGCGCGGCGCCGACGGCCAACCGTGGCCTCAACCACCATGTCACGGGATAGGCAGCGCTCGCACAAGGGCTGCTTACGTAGCTGCGCAAGCCGTACAGCCTGCCATCGTGAGGTGGAGTACCACTTCCGCCAAGGCTGCTCGGTCCTACGCCTGGCGTCGTGCTCTCGGTTGCGCTGCCTGACGTCTAGAGGCTTAGGCAAGTTCGCTCGGTCGCGTGTCTTCAGGGTCAGCATGATCCATCGCCAGATCATCGGGCTTGCGTAGACCGCACGCCTTTCGCCTCGCGAGGATGCGGGCTTTGCCGCCGTCCTTTGGTGGCTGACCAAATGATACGTTGACGACGTCGCCCATGCGAAACGCCTCGTGGTCAATTTTTTGGCGAAGTTACAGGAGCCTGAGAAGCGGAATCCGCCTCGGCTTCGTCCGGCCTTGGCCGGCGGGGTGATCCCTGAAAGCACTGACAGCGGCACTGAGGCTCGCGGCACGATCAGTTTCCAACCACATCAGCCGCACGTCGGGGCGCGACCGAACAATTGAGCGCTATGTGATTTGCGGATTACCTGCAACTATCTCGTTTTGTTATTCACAGGCCGGTAGTATGTCAGTTTGAAATCTCAGCGCCTCGCGCTTGCGCCACGACGCCAGCGCCTGCAATCCGGCCCGCGAGAAGCTCTGGGTTGAACACAAATTGCTTTTCAGACATTGCAATCAGCAGTAGATTCTACTCAAGGGCGGGCAAAGTAGGCAGACGGGAGTCGCCTATGAAGCATCTTGCGATTGGATTTGGAATCGCCTTCGCCATTGGGTTCTCTCTATTTGCCGGTGCCGCTGTACTGCTCATCGCTATTGGGCAAAAAGACCTTTTGTCGACGGCGGTGTTTTTAATACCCTCGCCGTTTATGCTTGGCCCAGTAATCGCTCAAACCCTCGAGAGGGATGAAGGAAGGAAAAGTGTAGCCGCTGGACGGCGCAAACCAGTTTATGATTTTGGCTCGTTCAGAATTGCATGGCCATTGATGGTTGTGTACGGGACGGCCGCGGTGGCTGGCATCCAGCCCTTATGCCTACAATTAGTTGAATTTCTAATCGCAGAAATAGGGTATGAATTAGAAACAAAAGATTTCCTCCTTCTAGGTGCAGTGGCGGCAATCTTTAATTTCTTTGTGATGTATCTTGTAGGCCGCTGGATCGGCACACGATGTTCGCGATATGGGGTCGCCACTGTTTTGCTAGTAGCCGTGTGCAGCTCTAGCTTGTGGTCCGCCGCGGAAGTGCTGACTTTGTCAGATGAATCGTACAAACAGATACACGGCGGCTGGGAGCCAATTTCACCCGGCCCGATTCTGATAATAGCCGTCCAGGCCGCGATGTTGTTTGTCGTTGGGCTTGCCGGCTACTGGCGCGGTTACAAATATAGACTATCGAAATATTTAAACTATCTGGTGAGCGTGCTTCCGCCGGATACCCGCGAGACCGTGGTGGAGTTAGCATACGAAGAAGCTCAGAAAGTGGCGGCGGCAGCCGTAGCGCGGGCTAGTCTCGAACGCGCGGGGGCTATTGCTAAGGTTTGAACGTAATAGCGTTTTCACTTCACCTCTAAGCAGCAACCACCATATCAGCCGGCAGCGTATGCCGGATCATGCCCGGCAATACCTCAATCCTGCCGCGGCTGTCGATCTTGTCGACGGTGGCGATGAGGCCCGCATAGGCGCCGCCGTCGGCGTCAACGCGCACGGTATCACCTCGCTTCCATGCCGAGCCGCGGCGGCCGCCGGTCTCCTGCAGCCAAGTCTGGTGCTCCTGCATCTGCTTCCGGAACACCGCCAACACGGCGGCATGCGGCAGCGTCACAAAATGGTTGCGCTCGTTCCGCATGAAATCGCGAACGCCGCGGGGGCACGGTCTCGGAGCCGCACCAAAACGGGCTCCGCCCGCATCAAACAAATCGCTTTGTTTGATCGTGACCATCCCAAGGTTGGCGATGGCGCCCGGCATGTCCCTTGTGATCGTTCTCTGCCAAGACTTGCTCCAAGTGATGCACCGAAGCGAACACGACGGCATTATGGGGTGCGTCGCCGAGCATGTGCTGCACACTTGAGTGTTTTCTTTTCAGGCTTGTGAATATCCTGCAGCGATCAGAGTGGTGTCGCTGTCATAGTTTCGGCGCGAATACGTACACGCCCGTCGCGATACCAGACGTCGCGGATCCGGCTCGACGACCAATCCGTCAGCGTTCGGCCCAATCGGCGAAACACTGCTTTGATGGATTCTCCAGCTTGCCGCTGCCCTGCGATCTTGCGCAGCAGCTCGGAAGCCTCATCCAATGTCGCCGCACGCATCTCCGTCGCCTTGTCGTGTTTTTCCGAAACCATCTGTGCTTCTCCTTTTCCAGGAGAGCAGAGAGGCTTGGATACGCTTTACGCCACTGCACTCTTGGTACGTCGTCGCGGTCGCCAAACTATGACGACGATGCCGTTATTCACATTCGGCGCCAGCCGGCGCCTTCGAACGAGGAATATCCGATGAAGAAGTATCGACACCGTCGCGAGCCATGCCCGCCTGATCGGCGGGCTGTGTGTACCGAAAACTTAAGCTCGGGGGATGGTAGAGACGAGCCTTGAAGCGGTAGCCCTTTGCGGAGCCTCGCTGTTATCTGACGCTTTCGCGCCAGTGCCCTCACCGAGCGAGCGTGGCTTCTTGAACTCGTCTCCCCAAGCAGAACCCAGCGTGCAGATTTCCCGCACTGGGCTCCCCAGATGACTTTTGCGAAGATCTCCGTTTCATACCGCTGGATGCAATGTGCGAGCTGACGGCAGCTCGAACCCCGGTCGATTGCTCAGATACACCCAGCTGATCCGCTGTCGTTGACCGCGGCGTTGCAGGGCGTGCACCCAGTGTCGCTGGACTTCGTGGCGGATCCAGCTGAGCTTGCGGTCGCAGTGGTGCAAGGCGAAGTACTGGTAGAAGCCGCGCAGCATCACCGTGAGGTGCTGCTGTTGTTGCGTAGTGGTGATGAAGTCCGCCCAGGATGGCGCGTGACCTGACCACGCCGTTTCGCTCAACCGGGCGAGAAACGGGCGCATCCTTATCCAAGGCCAAGTGCGTCCGCGTCTCATTATAGTAGCGAGCGTAAGATTTCAGAATCCGGCGCAGATGTGCCTCGCCTAGGACAATCATATGGTCGACGCTCTCGCGCCGGATCGATCCGATCAGCCGTTCGACAATGCCGTTCTGCCAGGGCGAGGCTGGTGCAATTGGCTTGTCCCGAATGCCCATGGCACGCAATCGACGTCTGACGACAGCACTGTAGATGCGATCACGGTCCCGGATCATGTATCCAAAAATGCGTGTTTATGGGCTATCATGCGGCATCATCCCGTATCACCGCGTTTCAAGTAACCCTGTAAAACCGGGCGTTTCTCGTCATCCCGCGTTATCCGGCTTCACTGCACGTCACCCGCCGCCGGTAAAAAACCGGTAAACGGGGCGGCCCTGCTATTGAAAAGTATCCGGGATCGCAGGATGCTATTCCTTCGGCCGGGAATGGTCCTGCCCACCTAAAGGAGACCCTAAAGTGCCTCTTAATCCGAACCAAATTAAAACACTGCCGCCCGGCGGCTATGCCGACAAGGGCGGACTGTACCTCTGCGTCAGGGGCAGCGGCGACAACCTCTCCCGCATCTGGCAATTCCGTTTCACCTCTGAGGGCAAGCGGGCGGGCATGGATTTCGCCAAGTATGGCGACCGCGATGCCGGCGACCGCATGACGCTCAGCACCGCCCGCGAGACGTGCCTCCAGTACAAGCTCGCCCTCAAGCGCGACGGCATCGATCCCCGCGCCAAGAGGAAAGCTGACATCAAGGGCGGCACCACGTTCAAGGAATTCGCCGACGAAACCTATCCCGGCTGGTGCGTCGGCAAACACCCGGACGAGGAGAAATCGTGGCAGCGCTCGATCGCCGATATGGAGAGCCTGCATGCCCTCAAGATGAACGAAATCGACAGCGAGCACGTCATCGCGGCGCTCAACGCCATCTGGTATGAAAAGCCAATCACCGCCGACCGCACCCGCCAGCGCCTCGAAAAACTCTTTGACGCGGCTAGGGTCAAGAAGCTGCGCAACAACGGCGACAACCCGGCGAGGTGGATGGGTAACCTCAAGTTTATCTTTCCGTCCGCCCGCAAGCTCAACAAGAAGAAGGGCCACGCCTCGGTGCCCTATGCCAAGGCTCCGCAGCTCATGAACGCGCTGCGCCATGATGTCGGCAACATCGCCCGCTGCGTCGAGGTCGGCATCTTGACCGCAACCCGCAATCAGGAAGTGCGCTGGATGGAATGGGACGAGCTGGACTTCGGCAAAAGGACGTGGCTCATCCCCGGCTGGAAGATGAAGATCAAAGGCGAGACCGCCGAGGGCAAGCCGCATCTGGTCCCGCTGACCGATCAGGTAATTGCCATCATCCAGTCGATGCCCCGCGTCGGAAAATATGTATTCCCATCCGACGGCCATCTGGTCACCGAGCACCAGCCATTCGCACGCCATGCCCTCAAAAACTGCATCAAGCGCACGGGCGTCGAGGCCACCATGCACGGCATGCGCACCACGTTCCGCAATTGGGGCGGCGAAAGCGTCGAGCACAATTTCCGCCGCGAAGTGCTGGAGCACTGCCTGTCGCATCGCGTCGGCGACGAAGCCGAGAAGTCCTACTGGACCGGCGAGATGCTGAACCGGCGGCGAGAGGTCATGGAGGCGTGGGCGGACTACATCAAGCCCAAGACCGGCGCGAAGCCCAAAGCCGACAAGCCCGCGCTGCGGCTGGTCTCCTAATCCAAGGCAAATTTTTTTTCGTTAGAGGATCACTATCGCAGCCGCGACGAGCATGCAGGCTAAAGCAGAATTGCGCAGCTTGACCAACGGACTGCCCTCCCGGACCAATGTCTGCTCTCGGCGGAAACGGACGTGCGGCCCCCAAGGCAATGAGGAAGTCCGGGTTTGACCCAAAACCGGTCATTCAAAAAGCAGTACCCTAGACAGGCTGTCTCCCCTGGGGGATCATGTAGCGGTCGGCGAACCAGGGGCCACCATGGACGTAGGAGGTTGGCTGCGGAGGCTTGGTCTCGAACAATATGAGGCGGCTTTCCGCGAGAATAAGATCGACGACACGGTCCTGCCGAGCTTGACGGCGGAGGACTTGAAGGACCTTGGTGTCGGATTTGTCGGGGATCGCCGTAAGCTGCTCGACGCCATCGCTGCCTTGCGCGCTGGAGCGAGCGCACCAACGCCACTATCCGACGCTCCCCCGGCAACCGACGAAGCCGCCAAGGACACCGCCGAGCGCCGCCAGGTCACCGTGATGTTCTCGGACCTGGTCGGTTCGACGGCGCTTTCCACACGTATGGACCCAGAGGACCTTCGCGAGGTCATTTCGGCCTACCAGAGGTGCGTCGCCGACACCGTGCGCCGCTTCGGGGGCTTCGTCGCCAGATACATGGGCGATGGTGTGCTGATTTACTTCGGCTATCCGGCCGCGCATGAGGATGACGCCGAGCGGGCAGTGCGGGCCGGCCTTGCGCTGATCGATGCGGTTGCCGCGCTCCCGGCTCCTGAGCCCTTACAAGTGCGGATTGGGGCTGCCACCGGGATGGTGGTGGTCGGGGATCTTGTGGGGTCCGGCGAAGCGCAGGAGCACGATATTGTCGGCGAGACACCGAACCTCGCGGCACGCCTTCAAGCCATCGCCGAGCCGAACACGGTCGTCATTGCCGAGGCGACCCGCAGGCTGCTCGGCAATCTCTTCGAGCTACGGGACCTCGGACCAAAGGAACTCAAGGGGATCGCCGCGCCGGTGACAGCTTTCGCGGTGCTGTGGGCAAGTTCCGTCGAGAGCCGCTTCGAGGCGATGCACCCGGGCGCCCTGACTGCACTCGTCGGACGAGAGGAAGAGCTTGAACTGCTCTTGCGGCGCTGGGCGAGAGCCAAGACCGGCGAAGGCCAGGTGGTGCTGCTGTCCGGTGAGGCCGGGATCGGCAAATCCAGGCTCTCCGCTGCGCTCATGGAGGCCATCGCGGCCGAACCACATACGCGCTTGCGTTATTTCTGCTCGCCACAGCATACCGACAGCGCGTTTTATCCGATCATCGGGCAGCTCGAGCGTGCCGCCGGATTTGCGCACGGCGACACACCGCAAACAAAGCTCGACAAGCTCGATGCGCTGCTGGCGCAGACCTCGACGTCCAGGCAGGACGCGGCGCTGTTGGCCGAGATGTTGTCGCTTCCCAACGACGGACGCTATCCCGCTCTGGAGCCTGTTCCCGAACAGCGCCGGCAGAAAACGCTCGCAGTCCTCAGCCTACAATTGGAAACCCTGGCGCGCTCCAGCCCCGTGCTCGAGATCTTGGAGGATGCGCACTGGGGCGACCCCACGAGCCTGGAAACGTTCGGTCGCATAGTGGACCGGATCGCGAGCCTTCGCGCGCTGTTGATCGTGACGTTCCGGCCGGAGTTCGAGGCGCCCTGGGTCGGACAACCGCATGTGACCGCGCTGACGATCAACCGTCTGGCAGAGCGAGACATCGGCGCCATGATCGACGGCGTCATCGGCAACAAGCCGCTGCCGGCGAACATCAGAAAGGACATCATCGAGCGTACCGACGGCATCCCATTGTTCGTCGAGGAGATGACAAAGGCGGTGCTGGAAGCCGGGGGCGAACTGGAAGCGATGCAGACCGCGGCCACGGTTCCCTCCCCTGCGCTGGCGGTCCCCGCGAGCTTGCATGCTTCCCTGATGGCGCGGCTCGACCGGCTCGGCCCGGCCAAGGAGGTGGCACAGATCGGGGCGGCGATAGGACGTGAGTTTTCTCATGCGCTGTTGGCTGCGGTGGTGCGCAAGCCAGAGGCCGAACTCGGCTCGGAACTCGACCGTCTGATCCAGGCCGGTTTGCTGTTCCGCAAGGGCCTGCCGCCGCACGCGACCTATCTGTTCAAGCATGCCCTGGTGCAAGACGCGGCCTATGGCACCTTGCTGCGCCAGCCGAGACGCGCACTCCACGCTCGTATCGCCGACACAATCGAAAGGCAGTTTGCCGACATCGCCGAGGGCCAGCCGGATCTGCTGGCGCGGCATTACACCGAGGCCGGGCTGATCGACAAGGCCGCGAGCCTGTGGGGCAAAGCAGGATTGCGGTCAGTGGAGCGCTCGGCATTGGTTGAGGCCGTCGAGCAGCTCACGCGTGCGCTTGGGCAGATCGCGACCTTGCCCAGCACGCCGGCGCTTCGTCGCGAAGAAATCAAGCTTCAAGTTGCACTGCTATACCCACTCCAGCATGTCAAAGGGCAAGCCACGCCGGAAACCAAGGCGGCCGCGGAGCGGGCACGTCTGCTTATCGAACAGGCGGAAGCACTTGGCGAGCCTCCCGAGGATCCGCTGCTGCGGTTTTCGGCTCTCTACGCTTTGTTTAACGCGGAGCTTGTAGCGTTCAACGGCGATGTAGTGCGCGAGCGTGCCGCGCAGATCCTGGCGCTTGCCGAGAAACAGGGAGGGAAGGTCCCGCTCATGCACGGGCATCGCGCCATGAGTATTGCCTTGGTATTCACGGGAAATTTCGCGGAAGCCGTCGTACACGCAGACCAGGCGCTTGCGCTTTACGATCCGGTCGAACATCTGCCGCTGGCGACGCGGTTTCTCCAAGATCCCCGCGTGGCAGCATTATGCTGGCGGTCGCTGGCGCTGTGGGCGCTTGGCTATCCTGAGGCTGGGCTCGCAGGCACAGAACAAGCGCTCCGTGAGGCGCGTGAGACCGGCCACGCCGGCGCATTGATGCAATCGATACAGCAGACTTGCTTGACCCAACTTATCAGCGGCAACTACGCAACAGCGCAGGCGCAATCTGATGAGCTGATCGGACTGGCCGAAGAAAAAGACGCAAGTCCCTATAAGACCGGCGGGATGTTAGTGCGAGGTTGCCTTCTGGCCTTAACCGGCAAAGCCTCGAACGCAGTCGGCATCTTCTCCGCAGCGATCCCCGCACTGCGCTCGACGGGAGCAACAATTCATCGGCCGGGATGGCTATCCCTTCTGGCAAGGGCCTATGGGGAGCTTGGCCAGTTCGATCAGGCCTTGAGCCACATTGGCGAAGCAATCACGACGGTCGAAACGACAAAGGAAAAGTGGTACGAGGCCGAGGTCCATCGCATTGCCGGCGAGATCGCCCTGATGTCGCCAGAGCGTGATGCAGCAAGAGCGGAAGACTGTTTCGGGCATGCGCTCGCGGTCGCACGTTCGCAGCAGGCGAAATCCTGGGAGCTGCGCGCGGCTATCAGCATGGCGCGGCTGTGGCGCGAGCAAGGGAAGCGGGATGAGGCCCGAGATCTTCTCGCCCCAGTCTACGGCTGGTTCACCGAGGGCTTTGATACGCTGGACCTGAAGCAGGCCAAGGCTCTACTCGACGAGCTGGCGTAGTGAGGGTGCTTGTGGTCGGGAGGGCCAGCATGGAAGGTCAGGTTTTGGCAGATTTTGTTGCAAAAGTCGAAAATCGAACGACCCTAAAAATCTCGCGCAAGTTGATCTTTGGACTTCTCTGCTGCTGCGACGCTTTTCAACGCTACTACGGAGGTCCGTGACGCCGCGCGTAAGACGCATCAGCGGCTCTAAGACTTTTCGTTCGCCACCCCAAAAAGACTTTTGCAACAAAATCGGCACATAGCTGCCCCGGACGTGTGCGACGGCACGTCCGCAATTGGCGAAAGCCGACACCGCATTCCAAGGCGCATCCGTTGGTCAACCGACTGAACCTTGCTTAGGCCCGCGAACCCAGTATAACCGAAAAATTAACACACAAATGGCCGCCCCTCATTCGGGGCGGTCTTTTTTTTCGTCGCCTGCCAGCGGCAGCGACCGCAGCCACGCCTTCAGATCGTCAGGCAGCACGATCGTCCGGCTTCCATGCTTGTGCGCGATCAACGTGCGATCGGCGATCGCTTCGCGGATGCGCGTCAGCCCGATGCCCGACAGCTCGCTTGCCTGCTCGGGCGACAGCGCCAGCTTGTCGGCCAGCGGCACTCTTTCCTTTACATCGTCCATTTTCCCTCTCGTTGATCGCGGTAGATTGGCTCGCTCATTGCTTGTGGTGCTCTCGACTGTTTTGGCTCGCTCTGCGTGTCTGGTGCTCTCAATCACCATGGCTCATGGATGGACCGTCGAGCTGACAATTCGCTGCGGGATTTTTCTGGTGATTTCGGTTTTCGGTTTTCGCTTCAAGCGCTCGCGACCAGTTTCGGCTTGCGCACCCTCTTCTCGCCTTCCAGCACGCTCTCGAATTGCCGGATCGCACTCGCAAGCTCTTTCGCCTGCGACTTGGTCGTGATCGCGGCGTTGATGTGCAGCTCGACCAGCTCGTTGTCGGTCTTGAGTTCGATGGCACAGTTTTTCGGAATTCTCATCTTGGTCTCCATTCCGTTTCTCAGTTTCGGCTCAGTCCCCAGACTTTCAGGCATCGGTCGGTCAATGTGGTGTTGCGCTCTTTCCGCATCCGCACGCGGAAAGCCTCGTCGGCGACTTCGTCATCGAGCTGCGCATCGCAGCCGCGACCAGCGCCGACGAGGTGTGCGGCAGTTCGGGACATCACCTCCCTTCCATGCAGCAGGGTCATTCGCATGTTGTAGGGCCATCGGATGCGCGATCAGCCCACAGATGAACTTGTCGCCGTCCGGCTCCAGCGCCGGGCAGCGGCGATCCCATGGCTCGCCGAACAGCCCGACGGCGAGCGGGCAGAGCTGGTCCATGCAGCACTGTCCGCAACCATTGCAGGGCTGCCCGTGCGGCGACTTCTTCATTGCAGCTCCCTCTCGGCTTCTTCTTTTTCCGCTGTCTCCTGTACGGTCTTTACGAAGTCGAAGGCGCGTTCGGCGATTTCCAGAAAGCACTCGCGGTCAAGACGGAAAACAGCGGCTGCTGCGGCGGCGGCGTCAAGATGTTCCGATATTCGCCCGCAAAGGCGCTCTACCGCCGCATCGACGTTTTTCTGCCGTGCCATTATCGCCCCCGCGCGCCGCGCTTCGCTGCCTTCACGTTGACGACCTTGCTGCTCACCGCCTTCAGCTTCATCTTGTCGATCAGCCGCTTGTTAGCGGCGACCCGCGCCTCGCGCTGCGCGCGCATCGCCGCTTCCTTCGGTCCCATCTTGCTCGTTGCCATGGTCACTCCCTCCTTCGCTTGTGATCTCGCTGCGCGGCGGCACTTTGCGCAGATAGTCCAGCACCGTCTTCTCGCGCTGCTTCATCAGCCGTGCGATCCGCTTCGGCGGTATGCCGCGATCGAACAGCCGGGCGGCGACCACGGCGCGCGCGAACTGAACGCCGGGCAGGCGTGCGTGCCCCTCATAGATCAGCTCCGGGTCGAGGCGCTGCTCGCGCGCCACGTCGGCGATGACGACGTGCAACTGACCGCGCGGCGTCAGTGTCGGCTCATCATCCATCGGTGGTCTCTCCCATGCCAAGGGCTGCGGCGATCTCGCATTCCTCCTCGACGATCAGCGTCGTGAACAGCAGCAGCCGCAGTGCGTGCAGCTCGATGTCGAGGAAGCGGGCATAGCCAGGATTGCTGTGCCACAGGTCGCGGGTCGCTTGGATGCGGTGAATGACGTTCTCTATCTCGCGAGATGTCGGCTTCTCGATCATCATGGCTTGCACACCGGACAGAAGTGCAGCCAGTCATCGCCGATCTTGCGGGCCTTCCAGCCGTCGCGCTTCGCGGCGGGCCAGACGATTTCCCATTCGGAGATAGCCAGCGTCATGCCTTCGGCTGCGGGATCGAACACGCTCTCGCAGGCGTCGCATTCGATGACGATCTGGCCGTTCTGTCGGTCGATCATTCGACATCTCCCTCAGCGACAGCCAAGGCCAGCAGGACGCTCAACTCTGTGGCGGCGTAGAAGGGCAGCATGACCAGTGCCTCACCCTCTGAAGATCGACTGAGGACAATGTCGACGGTGCCCTTTTTATTCACCGACACGGCGATGTGTGACTGACGGCCTTGCGGCGTCCTCATTTTGACAATGCCGATCTCTTTCATTTCAGTTCGCCCCTGCAATACGCATCGATGTCGTCGTCGGTCAGCTTGTGATCCTTCATCATCGCTTCGAACTGCTCCCGCGTGATCAGGTCGTCGCCGAACCGCCCAAGGATGTCGTGCAGCCGCTCGCGCTTGCTCAGCGACTGCACCGGCTTTTTAGCCACCGCCCACCGCCTTGCGGATTGCGTCGAGCGACTTGCCAATGCGATCCGCCTCGTCGGTCAGGCGCCTGAGCTTAGTCATGACATCTTCGACAAACGGAACCGCCGTCTTGACTTCCTTCATCAGCGCCTCTGCCTCGCTGATCATCTTCCTGATCTGATCGTTCGCCATCTCCTCGCCGAAATTCTCGTCGCGGACCAGCTTCACCCATGCGCGCGGCACACCAAGATCGTTTGCGACCCTTTCATCGGTCCAGCCTTCGCCGTACCCGATCTTCTCGCCGACATAGACCTCGTTCAGTTTCGTGAAAATGATCCGGCGGTCGTCGCGACCGAGCATGCGCTGACCAGCATCCTTGAGCGACTTAATCGGCGTGACGGTCATGTACGGTTCTCCATTTTTGGATTGAGCTTTGCGCGCCGCTGATGCCTTGATCGCCGCAAAACATTTCGGGCATCGATGCTGATCTGGCTTGTTGCCGATCTTCCAGCCGCGCCCTTCCAGCTTGCGCGTGATGAACTGCAATTCCGCTTCGTCGCCTTCACCGTTTCTGCCAGCGAAGTGGTTGACCGGAAGGCTCTCTTCTTCGGCACAAGGCGCGTGTCCGCACATCACGGTGATGCCACGCACCATCTTGTCGCCGTAGCGCACCTTGGCCGTCCCGAACAGCGCCGTGACCTTGTTCTGCAGGCAGACTGTCATCGTCGCTCCCATCCGCCGCCGATCTTCATCTTGATGCCGCTGTCGCGTGATCCCGGCATCGGTCGGCTCTTTCGTTTCTTGATCCCGAGATGCTTCATCCGCACCCGGTTGTTGATCTTCTTCTCGGCGACATCGGCGGGCGTCTTGACCTTGCGGTCGCAGGCTTCGTGGATCGGCCACAAATTTTTTTCGCGGTTCTCTCCGCCGTTGACGATCGCGACCTTGTGGTCACAAACCCAACGCTTCGACCTGATCTTGACGGTGCAGATGCCGCAGATGCCGCCGAACCTGATGAACACCCGGAGCCGAACACGCGGCGGCACCGGATCGTCATAGCTCTTGCCGATCCACTCAGTGACCGTGCGGGCCATGTCCTTTGCCCGCATCCTTCAGGCTCAGTTTCAGCATGTCGCTGATGGCGTCGACCTCATCCTCTTCCTCGATCTGCTCCGCCAGCAGATTGATGAGCACCGTCATGCGTTGATCGGACTGCAGCGGCCACAGCACCGCAGTCGCAGCATCGATCGCCCAACGCTCGCTGAAGGAAATGCCGCGCCACGGCACCGGCGTGATGGTTTGCCTCATCATTGCGCTTTCTCCTCTGATGGATGATTGACCGCGCCGTCGCTCGCGCTGGGGCCAGGTTGAAGCGACGACGCGGTCTCGACGGACGCATCACTATCCGTCGAACCGGCATCCGCAGCAGCAGAGGCCGCATCAGCAGCCTTTGCCGATTTCTTGGTTTCTTCGACGCGCGCCGATTTGATCGCGGCATCAAAATCAGCGGTCATGTCATGCGCATCGATCGGCCCGCGCAGACGCTCGCGCAGGCGAGGCGACATATCGCTGATCTGCTTCACCTCCACAGCTTCAGCGAAGCCAGCCTGCGTCAGCTCGTCTTTTGTGTAGCAACCGGCGACGATGTCTGCGCACCACATGCGCGCCCAATCGCGGCTCATGGCGTAGAACAACTGCAAGGCTGGCTTGTCGTCCCACAGCGGCGAGCCTGAGACCTTGCCGTATTCGTTGTGACCGGGGTGCAGCTTCTTCAGCGTGAATTGGCTCTCGGTGCCCTTCACTGGAAATTGGCGCGGCTCCGTCTCGCCACGGAAGGTCGCATAGGCGATGCAGACCATGTCCTCGCCTTCGCCCTCATAGCGCGCATTGAGCCGCGCCTTCAGCGGCGCGAACTTTTCAACCATCGTTCGAAAATAAACCGAGTCATAGCCGACGCGCTGCACGCCTTTTTTCTCGACGATGTACATCATCTGCGCCAGCGCAAGCGGCGAGATGCCGGTCTCCTGCGATCGCAACAGCACTGCCCAGCAGCCGCCGACATTGCCTTGCAGCCAGGGCGGCAACAGCGGTCCTGCTGCGCTCATGTACTTCGCTGCGTCGGCCAGCTCCAAGGCGTTGCGAAAGACAAGCCCGCCCATCGCATCGCCCATCTGGACCATAGCCCCGCGTTCCGGCGGGAGCCTCTCGATCTTGCCTTCAGCTAGATCGCGCCGGGTGACGCGGCCTGTGTCGTCGTGCTCGCGCGACTTCACGCCCGGTATTTCATCCGCCATAGCTGCTTCAGCCGAATGGCCGCGCATCGTTTCGTCGCTCATGCCACTTCCCTCAGTTCGAACTTCAGTTGCTCATCGCTCATCTGCGCTGATGGCAATCGAAATTCTCTTGGGCTCCTCGCCGTTGAAGGCGCTCTTTCGCACATAGACCGTTCCTACATGGGCCAGATCGCTCTTAACGGGGGCACCACCATCATCAAGCTCGCGATAGCGGAGAGCCCCTTTCGTCTTGCGGTCTAGTTCGAGCTGTAAGGTGATCAGCATGCGGCTCGCACCTTCTCGCTCAGATTGAGATAGTCCCAGCCGGTGCGGGCCGGGTTTTCGCCGCCGCATTGAAGGAAGCGGTCGGCCCGGCAATGCTTTTCGACAAGAGCGATGAACTCGATAGGACGCTGCCAGCGGCCACGGGGCGCACTCAAATGGAGCAACGGCCCGGACCTGAACAGCGGGTACGTGCCATTGGCTGCGATCAGGCAGACATCGGAGTTGCGTTTGGTGGTGCCTTGCCAGACGAGGACACGCTGCAGGACGAAGCCGAATTCACTGAGCAGCCTGTCGGTAGCTGGCAGATCATTGTCGGCCCAAACCCACATGACGGCTGGAGCCGCGACAAACGGCTTGAGCCGCGCGGCCAGATCAGGAACGGCACCGTCCACGACGATGACGGAATACAAGCCGCTCGGCTCTTTGCAGAAGGAAGGATGTGGCTCCATTGACGGCCTCGCTGGTGCTTTATTTTGTGTGTATGTTCTGCGTCCCTGAAGGGCCGCGAGCTTCCTGTAGACGGCTGAAATCTTACCGGTGCGGTCCATCTCCTCGACAAGGTGCCCGTATTTCTTTGCGTCGGCTTCAGCCGCCGCAACGATCTGGAAAGCATGGCTCAAGCCGCCGTGAGACCTCCCGATCATCTTCGCGACGATCACGCGGGCATCGCCTCTGCCCGCATCGCCTTTTTGACCCTCCGCTAAATTAGCGGAGGGTATCTTCTTGCCCGCCAACATCCGCTCCTTCGCCTTGGTCTTCACCATGGGCGTCATCGCCCGCATGATGTTCACCGCTTCGGAGGGCGTGAACTCTTTGCGTTCTGCGTTCTCCGCGTATTCGCCACTCAGGACATCCTCAAGGTCCATGACATAGACCGGGATGTCCTGCCCGGCGAACCGGCTCATTTGCCATGCACGCAGGCGGCGTTCGCCTGCGATCAGCAGACCGCCGGGCTGGACGGTGATCGGAGTTACCAGACCCGTGTCGTTGATCGATGCCGCAAGTCCAGCGAGATCGCCGTAGTCCTTGCGATGTCGCTTACCAATCGTGATTGCGTTGACCGGCATTGTCGTTGTCATGCTCCACCCCTCAGTACGGGACGCCTTCAAGATAGAATTCCGCGCCCTTCGGGATTTTGAGGATGTGGACCTCCTGCTCCTTGTAGAAGGCATTCCACGCCAGTTGCATGAGTTGACCTTTTTCGTAGCGGGTCCAGCGAACGCCGGGACGCGACCACGCTTCAAGCAACGCCCGCGAAGGCTCACCCTTGCGCAAACCGTTATTCGCCATCGTCATCGAGATAAAGTTCCTCGCGGTCTCCGGTTCGTAGTGCAGGATCACAAGCGAGATCGCCAACGGCCAGCTATGGAAAAACGTGGCGATTTTCCCGATCTTCGATTGCCCCTTGAGCAGCGCCTTCAGCACCCTCGCTTCAGCTATCCACCTGCTGGCCGAAGCCGCGCGGGCCTGCTTGTTGTTCGCCTCGCGACTGCGCTTGGCGGGTGCCACGTTGCGGAAGCGACCGTCGATGATCGCCGCCGCCTCGCAAATGGCGGACAGGTAATTGATGGTGATGTCCTCATCGATCATGTCGTGACCGACGATGATGTCCTTCAAGGTTCTCGGCTTATCGACGGTGTCGATGGTGCCGTATTCATCGTGGAGCTTCTCCAAACTCTGGACATCAACGATCCGCACATTGAACGAGGACTCACGCCCGGCGCGAACAATCGCATTGAGGCGATGGTAGCCGTTGATGAGGTAGAGAACGCCGTTCAATCTTGCGAAGGTGAGGCTGCCTTCGTTGTCCCGAAACCTGTTGTTGGTGATGGCGTAGACCCAGTCATCGATGTGCCATTCCTGCACCTTCCGCTGATTGGAATACTCGCACTTGGCCAAGATTTGCGCGGCCAGTGTCGGGCCGACGAGCACGCGCCCTTCGTTGATGATTGGCTGGAAAACGGTTGCTGGTGCTGTACTGAGCATAGGGTTTGTCTCCTGTTTGGTCTTATGCGGCTTCTCGTAGATCGAATTTCAACTGTGCGTCGATCTGCTCACGCTTCCAGTCCGGCAGATCGATGTACTCGGCATCGTCGTGGCCATCGCCGGGACCGGGCCAAACGCCGCTCTTGAGGCAGTCGGCGATGATTGCGCGCGCTGCGACGTTCTGCTTGTGACCGCGATTGAGATCGTCGTCCTTGAGCTGCGTCACCCGTACCGCATAGGGCGCTGAACTCTCGACCCACACCAGCGTGAACGAGGAAGCCTCAAGCCCAAGAGCGCGAGCGCCCTCTAGGATCAGCGCGCCCTGCTGGTGGTAAGCGTACTCGACAATGGTATTTTGCAGATCGCGGTACATCACCGACTGCGTGGTCTTCAGGTCGGCAAAGTCACCGCTGTCATTCGGGATCGCATCGGGCCTGCTCTTGATCCACAGCCCAGTTTCCTTGTCGATCCAGACCATCGAATGCTCAAGCAGG
The DNA here is from genome assembly GCA_963786115.1 of uncultured Alphaproteobacteria bacterium. GTDB lineage: Bacteria > Pseudomonadota > Alphaproteobacteria > Rhizobiales > Xanthobacteraceae > Bradyrhizobium. The sequence continues at coordinate 14,147 of CAWAYC010000016.1, read as the reverse complement.
CCGCGAAGGATGCCCGCGCGGACCAGCGGGTGCAGGCCAAGCGCCGCCGTCATGCCGGTCATCTGCTCGACGTTTTTCTCGGTCAGCACGGTCTTGCCGTCGCGCTTCCAGCGCTTCAGCTCGTGCTGACAGTCGTGGCTGTTGCCGCTCCACGGCTTGCCGCGAAACATCTTGGGCTTGATCACGAAGCGGTCGCCGAAGCCCGGCTCGCGCGCCACGACCCAATGCACGGCGCTGCCAAGGTTCATCGCCTCGCTTTCTTTCGGCTCGGCACGATTGGGATTGAGCGGCGAGTGCGCGAAGGCGTGAGCTGGCGAGGACGTGCTGATGGTCCGCAGCATTGTCGATGAGATCGAGGGACCGACGCAGATGTCGGCGCTGTGGTAAGCCTCATTCGGAATGCCGCTGTAAATTCCCGGCTGCGAGATCGGCTCGCCATTCCATCGGATCACTTCGATCATGGTTAGTCCTTCAGCGTTACGCGGATTTCGTTGTGATATTCGGCGCACAGCTCCTTTTGCAGTGAGGCGATGCGCTTCTCCTCCGCGCGCTTCTTCAGCGCCTCGATTTCGGCCATCAGCTCCGGCTGGTCCTCCGGGGCCAGAAGCGCAGCGGCAAGGGAGCGGGCGATGGCAGCGATGGATTGATCCGACATAGCAAAACGTCCTGTGAATGCGCGTCAGCGCTAATCCGCCAGTCAGGGTGCATCGGGCGTTGCCATAATGGCAAAGCCCGATGAAAGCGCTAATCCGCCAGTCAGGCTGATGCGAAGGTGGTGAGGTCTCGAATTCAGGAAGATCATAAACACGAAGCAGCGCGGCTGTCTGTCAAACACCCGACAACTTTTGCAAAAAAAATCCACGTAACGCGATCTAACGCGATGATGTAACGCGAGACCTAACACGGGAGGTCTCGCTATCAGCGTAAATCTAACCACTAGATAGGTAGTAGTTTATAAAACTACTGCGCGCGCACGCGCGATTGCACGGAGTGTGCCAACTGATTTTCGGAACCGCGAAAATAAATGATGTAACGGAGATCGCCTAACGGAATGCGGCAATATCGCGTCAGCGGTGTCGGCTACTTGACACTCAAATCCGTCGGCATTCATGTTTTGCGCTTGACCAACTATTTTCGCGTGGCGCATCAATAGCGACCCGCACAGCAAATCTCTTCGAATGAAATGCCGAGCGCGCATTCAGCGCGCGCGCTCTGTGCTGTGCGTCGATGCCATACCTTTCAGAGGAGCCAGCATGGCCAATCCAGCAACCGCAAACGAACCATTCGCAGAGCACGTACAGGAAGCCGTCGACGCCATCGAGCGCCTGCATGGTGATCTGCTGGTCGAGAAGTCGGCCTACATGCTCAAGTGCAAGACCATCCGCAAGATCGTGGCGGACGAATACGAAAGCGCCAGCAATCGCGGCATCAGCAAGAAGCTGCTGAAGATGAAGATCAAGGAACGCGACCTCGAGCGCAAGATCGATGGTCTGACTGCCGACCTCGAGCAGGACGAGCGCTCGGAATACGAGATGCTGTCGGAGAAGCTGGGCGAGTTCGGGGACACGCCGCTGGGCGCGGCGGCACTCGCGCGCGCTGATGGCAAGGGCACTCACGCGCAGGCAGGTGCGTGATGCAGAAGGTTATTCCGCTTAAGCAAAACAACTTGCTGCATCTACCGGGCAAACTGAGCCGCGTCGGCCTCGACCTGCCAGATGATCTGTCGCGCCCCGACTGGAAGGCAATCGGCAAGACACTTCACGAGGTGGACACCGGGTTGATGTGGTGGCTCGGCGACTGGTTGCGCTTCGGTCAAGTGCGTGAGTGGGGCGAGAAGTATGATGAGGCGGTCGAGCTGGGCTTCCAATACCAGAAAGCAGCCGATGCGGTATGGGTAGCTGGCAAGTTCCAATTTTCGTGTCGACACGAAAAACTCAGTTGGTCCCATCACTGGGAAGTCGCGCGTCTGCCGCCCAACGATGCTGACAGATTTCTTGATCAGGCCGAAGCTCATGGTTGGTCTACCAAAGACCTTCGCCGACAGGTGTCTGACTTCAAGCGCGGCGTCACACGCAAGCAGCAGCAGTTTGAAGCAGAACAGCTCGGCCTTGCCAACGTCATCTATGCAGACCCGCCTTGGCAATACAGCAATAGCGGCTTTCTCGGCTCAGCCGAAGAACACTACCCGACGATGCCGACCGATGACATATGCGCCATGACCATCGGAGATGCTGTAGCCGAGGATGCAGCCCTTTTTTTGTGGGTCACGAACCCTCTGCTTGATGACGGCAAGCGCGTCATGGCGGCATGGGGTTTTGACTACAAGACAAATTTCGCATGGGTCAAAGAAGAAGCGCTCTACGGCAAGCTCGGCTTCTACAACTACAGCCGACACGAACTGATGTTGCTTGGAATTCGCGGATCATTTTTGCCTGAAGTAGAGAACGAGCTTCCGCAGTCCGTCATCGAAGCCGCAACGACCGATCACTCCAGAAAGCCGCCTTGCGTCTATGAATTGATCGAGCAGATGTATCCAAGCTCGATCAAAACATCGCTGGAGATTTTTTGCCGTGGTGCTGGCCGGGCTGGATGGATGCGCCCGTTCGGCAACGAGGTTGTGCGTGATGCCGCTGAATGACGCCGCTTTGCCAGACACAACGCCAAGCGCCTCGCGTCCGCGAAGCTACTCTGGCGGCTATATGGACGCTGGCAAAGTGGGAGAAGCGATCTTCCTTAAATTTCTTCGTGCTGACCCCGACACGGCGTGCGTTCTAGATGTCCGCTCAGACAAGCATTGGCAGGACTGTGATGTCGATTTTCGTGTCCGCCGAGGCACCGGTGAATGGTGGAGTGTCGAAGGGAAGTATGACCGGCATTTCGACAAAACCGGCAACGTGCTGTTCGAGTTGTTTCGCGTTAACCACACCGCGCCACAGCAGAGGCTCTATGTCGTTGGCTGGAGCGTTCGATCAGCAGCAGAGCATTTGCTTTTCTACGCGCCGTCAACGCACACGATACATTCGATCAGGATGCTTCAGTATCGGCTAGCTTGTGCGAACGCTGTTCGTCAGGGCAAGTGTCGGTGCGACTTGGTCCCGACCGACGAAAAAAAGACGACGATCAACGCCTACTTTCCACAGAAGTTCGTGCAAGAGATGTCGAGCTACCAAGTGTATAACGCCGACAGTTTTGCTCTGATCGATCGATCTGCCGTAACCGCCGCAGAGGCGATACGCAATGGCAACGCCGCCGAATGGGTAATGGGGAAGCCATGAGCATCGTCCTCGCTCTCGACCTCGCATCGACATCTGGCTGGGCCATTGGCGAGCCGGGCATAATGTATCCCGAAGATCATGGCTCGATCCGCTTTGCGAAACCGGGTGCTAGTCACGAGGCAATCTTCGCCGCTACCGCTGAATGGATGGAAGAGATGTGCTGGCACCACCAGATCAAGACAGTTGTCTGGGAAGCGCCACTTGCTGGTTTCAAGAGCGGCAAGACCACAAACGCTGTCACTAAAATCCTGTTCGGCCTGCCCGCCGTCATCGGCGCGGTCGCCTACAAAAACGGCGTATTCGACATTCGAGAAGCAAATACACGCGACGTGCGGCTGTACTTCATTGGCTGCAACCCGCCGCGCGCCAAGGCGAAGCGGTTGGTAATGCAGCAATGCCGCGCGATGGGCTTTATCGTCAAGGACGACAACGAGGCCGATGCTTTGGCAATTTGGAGTTTCATGTGCTCGATCCTCGATCCGAGACTTGCCCTTACACCAACAGCTTTATTTGGACGGTCGGCGTGAACATGCACGAACCGGCATCATCCTTTGCTGCGCATATCGCGGCTGTCGCGCAAGAGCTGTTAGGCGCACCAAATCTGCGCCTGTCGTCAGATGTCGATATTTACTATGGCACCAACGGATCGCTTCACATCGATGTCGAGGGTGGTCGCTTTTATGACCACGAAAGCAAGACCGGCGGCGGCGTCCTCGATCTAATCGCGCGTCAGACAGGTCGCGATCATAAGAGCGCGGTCGCATGGATGAAGGAACACGGATACCTGGAGGCCAGAGAAGGGAACGGAAGTGGCAGGCTGGGCAAGGAAGTTGCGCACTACGACTATGTCGATGAGCATGACGAGCTGATCTTTCAGGTTGTCCGCTTTGAGCCGAAGACCTTCCGGCAGCGCCGCAAGGACCAGACCGGCGCATGGTCATGGTCCGTCCGCGGCGTCCGCATCGTACCCTATCGCCTGCCCGATCTGCTTGAGGCCGTCTCGCTGGATCGCACGGTCTACATTGTCGAGGGCGAAAAGGACGTTGAAAGCCTCAAGGCCATCGGCCTGACTGCAACATGCAACCCCGGTGGCGCTGGCAAGTGGCGTGCGGAGTTATGCCAGTACCTCCAAGGGGCGGATGTCGTCATCTTGCCGGACCACGATCAGTCCGGTCAGGATCATGCCCGCGCCGTCGCCCAACATTTCAGCGGCATCGCGGCTCGCATCCGGGTGCTCGATCTTTCCCGGCATTGGGACTTGATGCCCGAGAAGGGCGATGTGTCGGACTGGATCAAGTGCGGCGGAACGTCCGAGGCATTGCAGGGGCTGGTCGACAAGACCCGTGACTGGTCGCCTGCGCCGTTCGCATCCAAGTTCGGCGGCCAGCGATGGGAAGAAATCGCAACGCTGGGCCACGCCTCCGGCTATACGTGGCTGGTCGAGGACATCTTCCCGATGGGTGAGATCAGCCTCATCTTCGGCGACAGCGGAAGCGGCAAATCATTCGGCACCTTCGACATGGCCATGTCGATCGCGCGCGGTCTCATCTGGAACGGCAAGAACGTCGAGCCGGGTCTCGTTGTCTATGTCGCCGCAGAGGCTGGCAAGGGCTTCGGCAAGCGTAAGCTCGCCTACGCGATCGAGCACAGCCTGTCGAAAGACCTTGTCCTGCCATTCTATCTCTGCACCAAGCGGCCCGACTTCTTCTGTGACGACGCCGATCTTGTTGCGTTGATCGAGGAGATCATCGCGGTCGGCAAGACCTATCAGGAGCGGCTTGTCCTGATCGTCATCGACACCCTGTCGGCGCTAGCACCCGGAATGAACGAGAACGCCAGCCAAGACGTATCGATGGTACGCAAGCGGCTGGTCGCGCTGCAGGACAAGTTCGGCGTTGCAGTCGTTCTCGTTCACCATAAACCGAAGGGAGGTGGCAGTCCGAGGGGCCACTCATCTCTGACAGCCGACTTCGAAACGACTATCGAATTCGAGATTGTCGCCGACAGGCGCACCTCGACCGGCGGCAACATCCACCGCGCCACGGTGCGCAAGCAGCGAGAGGGCAAGTCAGGCATCAAGTGGGAATTTACCCTGCCCGTGGTTTGTGTGGGGCGGAATAAGTGGGGCAACGAAGAGACCTCTTGCGTGGTGATCCCCTACGAGACCGGCCAGTCCAATCTGCGCGGCGGCTACAACGCCAGCGCCAACGAGCGGCTATTGATGCACGCGCTCTATGACGCGCTGGCCGAGTACGGTGTTCCGCCGCCCTTCCCGCTCCCGGCTTCCATTACCAAGGTGGTCGACGTGGCCTGTGTCCGCTCCGCCATGCGGGCCAAGGTGGTCGATGACGACGCCGACGAGGTCGCAGCCGACAATCGCTTTCGCGGCTCATTCAAACGCGCGGGCGACAAGCTCAGGGATGCAGGCATCATCGGTATTCAGAAGCCGTTTTGGTGGGCGACAGGCAAGGCAGTGAACGGTATGGGCGGCTGAAAATAAATGAGTAAACGGAAAAAAGATGAGTCGCGTCAGTCATTTGCAAAATTGTGTAACGACATCTAACGGCGGCGGCTAACGGAATGAGGCAGCAATATGGATATCCGCGAAGCCTGCGAGGACATCATGGGTGAAACGCTGGCGTCCCGCGTCATCGCCGACATGGGCATTCATTGGTGCGTCATCGCTGCGATGGCTGACCCACGCAATGCAGAGCACCCGCGCGCCAGCGCCGTACTCCGAGCGTGGCTAGAGAACGAGAAGGGAAAATGAACGACCCGCTCAGCGAATTCGAATTCGAGGAGGTCGCCTCCCGCGTCGAGGAGCGGGTTCACCGTGTCTACAACGTCGTCGGCAAGTCCGACCTCTATGATGAGGTATCAGATGGCTGGTGGCTGGTTATCAAGCGAATTAACCTGTCGCTCTGGATCGGCAAGGACAAGCCCGCCATCGAAAGCGGTGATCTGCTACGGATCAAGATCAGCAAGAAGCTGGCCACATGAAGAAAAAGAAGCCCAGCGAGGCTTTCATGCGGGACTGTTACTGGCTCGCCAAATTCTATCGGGTAAACCCGAATGAGTTTTTAAGTCAGCCACAAGCCGCCATCAGGCAGCACATGAAATACAGTCGTGAGCTTTATCAAATAATACTCGCGCAGGACGAAAAAGACCCGGAAGCATAGGCATATGTTCAAGATCGAGATTGATTACAGCGAGCTGGAAGCCGCGGCGATCAGGATCGGCGCATCCGCAGATCAAGTGCCCTATGCGCTGTCGCTCGCCTTGAACCGCGCTGCCGATGTCACAAGGAACCTGCTCATCAAGACCACATGGCCGCAGCACGTACATCAGCGCAACGCCAGTTTCATTGCCGCATCGCTCACCACAAAGGACGGCCGCGCAAGCAAGGGATCGCTGGCCGTCGAGCTGTACGACAAGCTGCAGCGCGGCAATCTGGTCATGCAGAGCAAGGGCGGCACGCGAAGCCCGCAAGGTGGATCGAACCTCGCTGTGCCAGCAAGCTCAGTCCCGAAGGGTGCGCGCGGCGTCCCCTCTCGCCTGCGTCCGAAGAACATGCCTACTGCATTGCGCAAGGGCGACGTGCTGTACGCACGCGACAAGAAGGGCAAGCTCACGCTGCTCTATGTTCTCAAGCACCAAACCAAGATACCGAAGCGCGTCCCGTTCTATGAGGACTACGCCATGTCCATGTCGCGCGAGCTGGTCCGCACCATCCCGATGGCAGTCGAGAAGGCCATGGCAACGAGGAGGCGATAATGGGCATCGTCAGGTCATGTGCGCGATGCAGTGCCGGTGTCAGTGGGAGCAGGCTCTATTGCGCCCCGTGCGCTGACATCCGGCGGATCGAAGCCAAGCACAGACAGAATGAGAAGCGGGCCATGAAGGCGAGCACCATACCGGACGGAGTGCGCTACGTTGGCACCAAACGAGGGATGTTGGTGGTGCGCAAGCCGATTAAACGCGCCGCAGATAAAGCAGCGCGGGCGCAGGAGAAGCCAAATGCAAAGGGGCGGCATGAGACTGCATAGAGAGCCCTCGCCCACCAGCGAGCCCGCCGGGTCCTTTGGGGACCGTCACCCTCCGGGGGGTCCGCGCGACGGCGGGCTTTAAGCGTATTTCGGATTTTCGTTTTTGCATTTTCGTTTGCTGAATTTCGCTTATCGTGACGGCGCGGCGAGCGCGTACAGGACGGCAGGCGACAAATCCGTCACGGCTGACGGATTTGGACCCAAAGGTATTGAACACCCGCACAGTTAGGCTCACGAGATGCGGCGCACTGATCTTTTCGAGGCGGCGATGCAAGGCTGGGCGAGGCTCAACTCCGCGCAGCGCGACCGGTTCTTCAAGGCGTTCCTGGCGGCGGCGGTGAGGCTCGACAGGCTTGAGCTGCGAGCTTGGCTTCGGCGGCGGCTTCAATATCCGCCGCTCGCCGAACCGATCGATCCGGCCAGCTTCATTGCGGATGTCGACATTGCCCTCATCCTGCGGGCGGCGGGCAAAGCGCCGGGCGAAGCTGCCGCCGGGACGGACAGGGACAGGGCCGATGGCGGCTAAGCAGAATTGCGCCGCTTGCCAACGGACTGCCGTCGCGGACCAATGTCTGCACTCGGCGGAAGCGGACGTGCGGCTCCCAAGGAGGAAGTCCGGGTTTGAACCCTGAACGGACCCTCCGTCTCTTCACTATTCGTGGATCATTTGTGTCCAAAAAGGCCCCTCGGCCGAAGCCCGAGCGGGCCAACCTAGAAGTGACGCGATTTAGTTTGTGCGCACTGCTGGCGTTCGTTTCCACACCAGTATAGTGGGCGTTCCTGGACCAACCGATGGCGCCGGGTTTGTGTACGTGAGTTGATCGGCTGTGAGAGAGACATTCGTTCGCTTCTGGTCGGTTCCAGTCCAATTCGGGAACGAAGACGCCTCGACGTGGAGCACTAGCTCCGTCCCGTTCATTGTATATGTGCCATAGTAAGAGATACTCCCGTGCACGATTGCATTGTTTTCCTCGGGGGTTCCCATATCACGTTTGTTTGCCGCGATTTTTTTGAGGTCAGCGCGCAAGAGTTGGAGCGAGAAGCGGCCATTCGCCTCGAAGGTCAGGTTGCCCTTTGGATTGGGACCAAATACCTCCGCCGAAACAGGTGTCCACGTTCCGACCAGGTCCTTCGCGGATTGTGCGACGGCGGTGCCGACGGAGAACGCGAGTCCCAGAATTAGCAGCGCCAAACTCGTGGTCATGACTGTGATAGATCGCTTCATGGTATTCCTCCCTGGTTGCAAGACGTGACGGCTCGCCGTGGTGCAAGCATCGCACAAGCGCAATGGAATGTGCAGCGATTGCAAGCCATAAGGAGCGCGCGAACGTGCCATACGGATGCCAGGCGGCACCCGCGATACGAACGTAGCTCTATGTTGGAGTATTACTATGCCTGCCGATGGCATCAGTGCTGCGACGAGGGAACGTGGACTTCGGTATGTCGCCGTTTTTTGGTAGCTCACATGATCACATGGGGAGCCGAACATTAGTTACAAGGCGGCGAGCGAGCCCAAGGGATTATAAGATTTTCGCTAAGCAGAATTGCGCAGCTTCACCAACGGACTGCCCCCCGGACCAATGTCTGCACTCGGCGGAAGTTGGACGCGCGGCCCCCGAGGAGGAAGCCCGAGTAGTTTGACCCCAAATGAGACCTGGACGCATGGAAGGAGGGGTGCTCCACGCTGCCGGGCAGGGCTGGAACATCTAATGCCTTCAGCGCAGCTTGTGGTAGCCGGGACCGGGCGAAGGAGCTGGTTTGATCGGCGCGGTGGTCGGCGCGATCATCGTCCTTTTTGTTTACGGGTACTTTGCTGGCCGGAAAGCGACCTGACTTGTGATCCCTCGGCAAACCCGACTTCGCAATACTCCAAGTGAGGAGGGTGCGGAACCGGGGAATGGATTTCTGGATGCCGCCCAATCTCACGGGCATCATCTATGCGATTTTGTGCGCGAGGAGCTGGCTCAACCATTTGTTACGGATCTTCTATTGACTTATCTCAAGGCATCCTCTTGGTTCACCCCCACCGTCAGGGTATGACATCGTCCGACGAGAAACCGAACCAGGATAAAGACGCGGCGAAGACCAAATTGTCGCACTCAACGGAGATTCGACCGCCGCTAGTTCCCCTAGCGAACCTCCGGGAGACCGTCGTTGGCGCTGGCTGCAAGCCGAGCTTGCCAAGTTCCATCATTGTACAAGGATGCAGGGAGCCAAGCCCGGTCTTGGGTTTGGCCCCGGGTATTCGGAGGAGTAGTACGTGAGCGAGGCACTGAATCCAAGTACCCCCCATCACCTACCCGGCTTCATCACTGCTCCGGGCGACACCGATACCCTTATGGTGGTTGTCGGCATTTTTCTGATCGGCGCCGTTCTCATGGTCGGTATCTTCTATTTGCACCTGCACACGATGCCGGAGCGGATGGCCCACAAGTCACAAAAGCTGCAATTCGAAATCGTGGCTGTGCTGGGCTTGCTGGCGCTCTTCACCCATATACACCTGTTCTGGATCGCGGGCCTGTTGCTTGCGATGATCGACCTGCCGGACTTCAGCACGCCGCTGCGGAGGATCGCTGGGTCAGTCGAAAAAATGGCCGGCGTTCCACCGGAGCCGGATGCTGCCGAAGCGCCGGACGATGCCGCCCCTCATGCGGCAAAAATCTCAGACGTGGCGAAGACCAGCGCTGCCGTCGAAGAGATCAAGAGCAAGATCCAGCGCGATCTCAAGCGGGGAGGGACGGGCAATGCTTGAACTTCTCCTCTGCGCCACCTTCACGATCCTTCCGGACTATCTCTATCGCCGCTATCGGCAGGGAAAGCGCTTCGGCCACGAAATCACGCTCTATTCGGTTTGGTTCGAGCTGCGATTTGGCATCATCGGCTGCCTGATGCTCACGGTCTCGCTGATCACGATGATCTTCTACTTTCATCCGTCGACCAATTCGGCGACGTTGTACTATCGGACCGTCCCGATTATGGCCGAAAGAATCGGCCGGGTCGCGGAAGTTAACGTCGATCTCAGCGCGCCCGTCAAGCAAGGTGACGTGATTTTCAAACTCGACAGCGCCAAGCAGGAAGCGTCGCTCCTGACAGCCGAGCGCAAGATCGCCGAAGTCGATGCCGCCATGCTGGCGGCGCAGGCCGATGTCATGAAGGCGGAAGGCCAGCTTCAGGAGGCAAAAGGCTCGCTGCAGCAGGCGCAGGACGAACTCAACACCAAAAGCGAATTGCAGAGGCGCAATCCCGGCATTGTTCCGCAACGCGACATCGAAAAGCTGCAAGTGGCCGTTGCGGGTCGCCAGGGCTCCCTCGACGCCGCGACCGCTTCCAAACAATCCCTGATGACGCGACTGAGCGCTCTGCTGCCGGCGGAGAAGGCAAGCGCGGAGGCGGCACTGGCCGAAGCGCAGGTCGATCTGGACAAGACCTTTATTCGCGCCGGTGTCAACGGGCGGGTCGAGCAGTTCGGACTGAGGCCGGGTGATATCGTCAATCCAATGATACGGACGGCCGGCGTTCTGATTCCGGAGGGTGCGGGACGGCGTGCCCTCCTTGCGGGGTTTGGGCAGATCGAGGCTCAGGTCATGAAGGTCGGAATGGTGGCCGAGGCCACCTGCATTTCCAAGCCGTGGACGATCATTCCGATGGTGGTTACCGATGTGCAGGACTACATCGCGGCAGGCCAGTTCAGGGGTGGCGAACAACTGGTCGAGGCGCAGCAGGTCGCGCAGCCGGGCACCATTCTCGTTACCATGGAGCCGATCTACAAGGGCGGGCTGGAGGGCGTGACGCCCGGCAGCAGTTGTATCGCTAACGCCTACACCAGCAATCACGAACTGATCTCCTCAGGGAAACTCGGTTCGTTCAAGAGCTTCGGGTTGCATGTCGTCGATGCGACCGGAGTTGTGCACGCGTTGCTGTTGCGGATTCAGGCCCTGGTGCTGCCGATCAAGACGCTGGTGCTAAGCGGACATTGAGTGTGTGTTTGAACGCTGCTGGCAACTGAGGTGCGGCACGGATAATTGAGACACCCGGCTGAGGTAAATTGAACCTCAACCGGAGTGTTACCCATGACGAATGATGATGGGCGCAAGCCCGAAGGGGCGCCGGAGCGCTCCCCCAAAGCTGGCGCAGGCGCCGCTTCGGGCGTTGATGGGAATGGCCCGAAGCGCTTTTCCGTTCAACGAAAGATGGCGATCGTGGCGCGACTGTTGCGCGGCGAGCCGCTGGAACTGGTGGCCCGGGAGACGAATGTCTCGATCGCCAGGCTGACCGAGTGGCGCGATCGCGCGTTGGCAGGCGCGGCTACAGCCCTGAAAGAACGTGAGCGCGATGACCGCGACGATGAGATCGCCCGGCTGAAATCCAAGGTAGGCGAGATCACCATGGACAACGAACTACTCTGCGCCAAGATCGCGGCGCTGGAGGGCAAACGCCCTTTGGCCCAAAGGAGGCCGAGACGATGAGCCAGACACTCTCGCCCTCCTTGGCTCGCTGTTATGGTCTGGCGCGCGTTGCGCGGGCGTGGAAGATCTCGCGCGCCAGCGTCTATCGCTCTCTCAAGGAGACGCCGCCGAACCCGAGCGCCCGTCGCCCTGGTCCGGTTGGCGCATGTTCGGACCCGGAACTGGCAGACCACATCCGCCAGCACATCGCCGCCTCCCGCCTTCACGGCGAGGGCTACCGCAAGTTATGGGCGCGATTGCGCTTCGCGGGCGTTCGCGCAAGTCCCGGCGTGTGCGACGGGTGATGCGCGCGAACGGCTTGCTCGCGCCGCATCGCGTTGGACGCACCGAGGCCAAGCCGCACGATGGGACGATCATCACTGGCAAGGTCAATGAAATGTGGGGAACCGACATGACGCAGACGATCACCATCCGGGAAGGCACGGCCAATGTCTTCGTCGCCGTGGAACACTCCAATTCGGAAGTCGTCGGCATTCATGCATCGCGGTCGGCCAATCGCTTCGAGGCCCTGGAGCCGGTGCGTCAGGGGCGGCATCGGCGCTTCGGAGCCATCGCGCCGGGGTGGGCGTGGATCGAAGCTGTGTCACGATCATGGCTCCAACTACATGTCCGGCGATTCCAGGACGAAATCAATGCCGGGGATCGAAGCTTCGCCCTCCTCCGTGCGAGAGCCCGAGGGCAACGGCGTCACAGAGCGCTCATTCGAACCTCACATGGGGAGGTTCGGGTCAAGGGGGTCGTATTAGGGTGACATCCGCAGATCTCCAGTATCTGTTCGGTATCCGAGGTCTGAGCCCGATTGCATGACGCGGCTCGTTTCCGAGCACGATCAACCTCACATTCGGTCGCCGCGCGAAACGGCTGCACCAATATCCCGCTTGCGGCGGTCGGGGCTCAGGAAGACGAGACCATTCTTGAAGACGGGCTTTTTTAGGCCATGTTCGGGTGCGGTTCGTCCACCTGGATCCGCCAGGACTGATCAAGTCCTGGAAGATTTAAGGATACGGTCAGCGTTTATCGTCAGGTACGTTTCATCACGGCTCCCTCGATGACAACGCCTGCGGTCACATATTTCCAGAGCGCTACCAGCAACTTGCGCGCCAGCGCCACGATTGTCGTCTTCTTAAGACGGCCGCCATTGCGCCTGACCCCGTTCTTCAAACCACAGGGCCAGCGCCGAGTGCGGCTGATGGCGCAGCCATAGCCACGCGAGTTGGATGAGCGTTGTTCGCAATCGCGGATTGCCTGCTTTAGACACGCCCTGTTCGCGATCAACCGAACCGCTTTGCCAGGGTGTTGGCGCTAGGCCCGCATAGAACTGGCGTACGATTGTCGAAGTGTCGGAAGAGCCCTTCCGACCAGAGGATGGCGGCGAACTCCGGCCCGATGCCCTTGATATCGAGCAACATCGCCGCCGGCGCTGGCGCTGCGACTTGTTGCGTGGCAAGCAGCACATCCCGCTCAGCTTCCACCGCCTTGATCTGCTCGAGCAACAGTTCCAACCGATCCAGTTCACGGCAAACCTGCGCCTTCAGGTGAACCGGCAATAGGCGACCATCGCCGGTCTGGAGCGTATCCAGCCGTCGTCGCCGGTCGCGGCGCAGCGGCTCGTAGCCAGATATCCCCTGTGAGAACAGCAGCCCCTTGACGCGATTGACGTGCCGGACCCGCTCGACGATCAGCACCTTGCGCTCGCGGCAGAGGCGGCGGCGGTCCTCTTCCTCGGGAGTCGGTGCCTTGATCATCGCACAGACCCCGAGGTTCACCCCGCTTGTACGCCAGCAGCGCGCGAACCCAGCCCTTCGCCGTCGATCCCGTCAGTCTTCGGCCGGCACGCCGGCGCCGACGGGACGTCGCAATCGAGGCCGGATCCACGACGTGGCTTTCGATCCCTTCATTCTGCAGCGCGCGATCGATCCAGAATCCGTCGAGGCCAGCCTCCTGAATGACGACGAACGGGAAGACCTTGCCCGTCCTCGCCCGCGCTTTCTCGCGAAGTCGCGCAAAGCGCTCCAGTAGTCCGGCCACATCGCCACCACGCACCACTTGCTTCGACATCTTCTCTCCGCCGCCTGGCGACAGCGACGTGATCAGCCATGTCGATTGACTGAGTTCCAACGAGACAAAAATCGCGCCAAGATCAGTACGGATAGCAGTCGGTGCTTCGGGTCGGTCAGCTACGGTTTGCATGGTCGCCTCCAGAGTGGGTGGTAGCAACCTCACTCTGCCAAAGTGCCGGTCGCTATCCACCTCCCCATGGGATCTTGAAGGAGAACCTGCTGTGGGTGAGAACCTTCGACACCATCGAAGAGCTGCGAACCGCACTCAGGTGCGAGCCGATCAATGCCGGCTTGATCTGA
>CAWAYC010000015.1:0-315034 GCA_963786115.1 uncultured Alphaproteobacteria bacterium | reverse complement strand
CCTTCGCGCTGCAGCCTGGTGAGGTCTTGGGAATTATAGGTCCGAGCGCAGCAGGTAAGTCCAGCTTGGCACGGGCGTTGGTTGGGGTGTGGCGACCCGCCGTTGGGAAAGTCAGAATTGACGGATCTGAGTTGGCTCATTGGAATCGCGATCAGCTTGGCCCCTATATCGGATATCTTCCGCAAGACATTGAGCTGTTTTCCGGTACGCTTGCAGAAAACATTTCGCGGTTCGGCGAGCATGACGAAGAGAAGCTGTTTGCTGCGGCCGAAATGGCTGGAGTTCATAAGTTGGTTCAAGGCTTGCCCGATGGTTACAATACCCAGGTAGGCGAAGGCGGACTTGCCCTGTCGGGTGGGCAGCGGCAGCGTATAGGCTTGGCTCGCGCGCTCTATGGAAAGCCACCGCTCGTGATACTCGATGAACCAAATGCGAGCCTGGATTCGGAAGGCGAAGCTGCCCTGATGGAGGCGATCCAGGCGCTGAAGCGAGCGCGCTCGACCGTTGTCGTTATAACGCACAAGACCGCGATGCTTGCTGCGGTGGACAGGTTGCTAGTGCTTGAAGCGGGACGGGTGTCGGCGTTCGGCGGTCGCGTTGAGGTGCTTTCTAGATTGATGGGCGGTCCGAAAATCGCGGCGGTCGCCAGTGGCGCGACAGTCGTCCGATAGGTGCGATGATGCAGAAGAACTCCGTTCCGGACTGGAGAGTTCCAGCCATAGTCGGCTACGTCGTCATAGCCGGCACTTTTCTCGTTCTGGGTGGATGGTCTGCCTTTGCTCGGCTGGATAGTGCGATCACCGCCACGGGAGTTGTGTCCGCGGAAACCAACCGCAAGACCGTCCAGCATCTGGAGGGTGGTATCGTTCGCGAAATCCGCGTTCGCGAGGGACAACACGTGCAAGCCGGGCAGGTCTTGTTCCGACTGGACCTTACGCAGCCAAAGGCTGGATATGAGCTGCAGCGAAACCAGCTAAATTCAGCGATCGCCCAGGAAGCGCGTTTGATCGCCGAACGGGATGGCCAGGACCAAATAGCATTTCCACAGGAGCTGCTTGATCGCGCCGACGATCCAAACGTCAAGCGGGCGATTGCCGACCAAGCGGCTCAGTTTCAGGAGAGGAGCGGCTCCCTCAAAGGTCAGGTCCAAATACTTGACGCCAAGATCGATCAATATCGATCGGAGATCGAAGGCCTAAAGCAGGAGCGAAGCGGAACGACCAATCAGCTCAAGTTTGTAGATGAAGAATTGGTTGACGTCCGTTACCTGTTTGCAAAGCAGCTAACCCAGAAAAGTCGATTGATGGCGCTCGAGCGCGAAAGGAGCCGCCTGGAAGGCTTGATTGGGCGCTCAACTGCGGATAAATCAAAGGCCCGGAACGGCATCGAAGAAGCGCGTCTGCAGATCCGGCAACTTCGCCAAAAGTTCCAGGAGGATGTTGCCAACTCGATGCTCGATACGCGACAGAAGATCAGTGATCTTCGTGAGAAGGTAAGAGTCGCGCAGGACGTCCTGTCTCGAGTGGACATCTTGTCTCCCAGCACAGGCGTTGCACAAAATCTGCGGGTCTTTACCACTGGCGGAGTAGTCAAAGCGGGTGAGCCCATGGTCGACGTGGCCCCCGAGTACGACGCCCTCATTGTGCAGGCGCACGTGCAACCACAGGATACGGAAAACCTCCAGCCTGGTATGCTCGCGGAAGTCAGGTTCTCATCATTTCAAACGCGTATCCTTCCGATCGTTGTGGGGAAGGTAGAGAGTGTCTCCCGCGATCGCCTGGTAGACGAACAGACCAAACAACCGTACTTCCTTGCTCAAGTTGTCGTGGACGACATACCATCGTTCGTGAAGGATCGTTTGTCAGCTGGAATGCCCGCGGACGTGATTTTCCCCACCGGCGAGCGAACGGTTCTTGACTATTTGGTCCGCCCGCTCAAAGACCGTTTGCGAGGCGTAATGCGGGAGAGGTGATCGGAGCAAGCGCCATAGGCGCGCAGAGGCTTCGCCTGTGGGTTAACGCCGGTCCGCGTTCGCGACTTGCCAAGCTCACGACCATGTCCATTACCCTGGACGAGTAAAGCGACCTCACGCCTGCAACGCGAGGCCGCACTCTGCAGCAGCGCCGCTGAGCGGCTGCTTCGGTGGCGATCACCAGCAGCGCCATCAGAATGATAAATCTCACAGCTTTACCTCCATGTAGAATTCGGCCAGCAGGTCGCGGGCGCGGGCGCGGGCGCGGGCAAATAAGTCCAGCCGCTGCCAGTCGGAGTCGGGCCTGCGTTTCGTCGCCTGCTGGACCAGCGAGCGGAGGATCACCAGATCAACACTGTTCAACGTTCAACGCCAGTTTGACCATGTCGTAGTCGGTCGGCTTCATTGTGCTTGTTTCACGGGAAGTCACCGGATTGGCGCTTCGTGCCGCGCACCCGACCCTGTGATGTCCCGATCCGCGTATTCGACAAATTGCTTGTAAGCCCACTTCGCGCCATGGCGTCGTCGCCAGACTTGTCCGGAAACGAGCTTTCCCGAGATCGATCGTCGCGGAATGATCACCGTCCACAAGTGCCAGCCGCTCGTTTGAGCGTTTGTAGCCACTCGTCCGTTTGACTGTTCGATCGGGTAGTCATGAGCGATCATTTGCCGATACCAATACCGACACTTTTCTCAACCAAATCAGCCCATACGCTGTACGGGTTGGGGTGTACAGCAAACTTAATACATCCTTAAAATTCAGGCAACAGAAATCGCGATAGTTCTCCAAATAACACCATGGCGGCAATGTCCGGCGCATGGTTACGCAAGAAGGTTCGCCATCCCTGGCTGGGCGGCCCTCGCCGCTTGACCATGTACTTGGCGACGCTCAACTGCGCGACCTGAAACCCGAGCTTGAGCAGTTCGCCGTGAATGCGTGGCGCACCCCAAAGCGGATTTTCAACGCTCATCCGCCGGATCAATCCGCGCAGCTCGGTGTCGATCTGTGGTCGCCCTCCCCGTGGGCGCGACTTCCAACGCCAGTAGCAGCGAAAGCCGGCCCTGTGCCAACGCACGAGGGTCTCCGGCCGGATGATTGTGACAACCGTCAGGATTGATGGAAACCAGCGATACAGCTGGATAAAGAACCAGCGATCATGGTTCGTAAGCCGGGCGCGACCAAGCAGCCTCCGCCTCAAGACATTCAATTGATGTCGAAGCACCGCGTTCTCAGCTTCAAGCCGCAACTTCGACTTGAATGGCGAGACCAGCACGGCCAGAACGAAACAGAGCAGCCCGGTCATTCCGCCAGCTTAAGTGATTCCATCAGGTCATCAACTCGGATAAGGTTTTCGGTACACACAGGGCTCGCCAGGAACACTGTCGTGTTCGCTTTCCGCGACGTGGTCACGCGGCCGGTGGGTTGCGCGCGAGCACCCCTTCGTATTACTTGGGCATAATCTGCTCGACCGAGCTCCAGACGCCCCCCTTAAAATAGACTGTGCCTGCAGACAACTCGGATTTTTTTGCAGGCGCAGTGACGCGCAAGGCCGTTCGACTGACGGTACGAACTGGCAATGTCTGCCTTGAGTACCATCCGATGCTTCAAACAAGTAGACAGTGGTGGGCCTCGAGCATCGCAAGCGAATAGTGTGCATCCATTAGTTCGGCTACCGTTGCGGTAGCACCAGAGGGGGTAGCGCATTCCAGAAACGTGTTGCCGCCTACTATCTCGGTCGTGAGAAAGTGGTTGAGGTCGCCAATTTTCCCATCCCAGTGCGTGCCCGACAGATCATTTTGCAAATCGAGTTGATCGCCATTAAACAAGTCGAAATTGAATATCTTATCCATCCCCGATCCAGATGGCGCCAGCACGAACGTATCCTTGCCTGCTCCGCCAAAAATCGTATTGAACGTGCCCGCTGCGCCGGCGTCCACCCAATTGCCGGTGCCAGACAGGGAAATGACGTCATTTCCGCTTCCGGTCGTTACGGTATTGCATCCCGCCCCGGTCAAATTTACCGTGCAGCCTCCGTTGCCGAGCGCAATGGTGGTGTGGTCGACATTCACCCCCACAACGTGATCGGCCTGTGCCTACCGCAAATCAAATCCGGGCATATTGGTGATGCAGTCCGCCCAGGATCGGATGAGAGATAACGTTTCCGACCCTCTCGACAGCGCGCGAGACCGGTGCATCCTTGTTCAATGACAAATGGGTGCGCGTGCCATTGTAGTAGCTCATGTACGAGAGCAGCACGTGGCGCAGATGGCATTCGCCGAACACAACAACGTGGTCAAGGCACTCCCGTCGGATCGAACCGATAAGTCGTTCAGCATATCCGTTTTGCCATGGGGAACGCGGCGACGTCGGTCGATCGCGAATGCCCATTGATCGAAGTCTTCGGATGAAGACCTCGCCATAGGCCCGATCTCGATCACGAATCAAATAGCGGGGAGCTTGCTCCCAGCCGCAAGCTTCCGTGAGTTGATTTGCGATCCATTCTGCGGTCGGATGCGCTGTGACGCCAAACCATAGGATCTGTCGTCGACCATGCCCCACAATCAACAAGCCATAAAGCAGACGAAACGAGATTGTCGGCACGACGAAAAGGTCCATCGCCGCGATGCCATCGGCATGATTATGAAGGAACGTCTTCCACCCTTGAGATGGCGGGCGTCTTCGCCTGGCCATATACTTGGCCACGCTCGTCTGGCCGACTTCGATGCCGAGCTTGAGCAGCTCACCATGGATACGCGGCGCTCCCCACGGCGGATTGGCAATGCTCATCTCGCGGATTAACCCGCGTATTTCTAGCGGAACCGTCGGCCGACCGCCACGAGGTCGCGACTTCCAGCGCCAGTACGATCTGAATCCAGCGCGGTGTCAACGGACAATGGTGTCCGGCTTAACGATCGCCAACGCATCGCAAATTTTAGGAAACAATCGATAGAGACCAACGAATATCAATCGGTCGATAGCGCTGAAGACGAATTTCTTAGGAGCAGTCCGCCGTAGAATGTTTATTTGCTGCCGCAACGTCCAAATCTCTGCCTCAATCGCTGCCCGCGACCGGATCAGATCGACGACCATCCATCCAATGAGCCTGCAAAGGTCCCTCATCACACGGCAGCATTGCCCGATTCTCGATCAACTACCCAGCCGGATAGGGTTTGCGACAGGGACAACGATCTCCGTCTCCGGTCTACCTGCCGATCGACTGGCAACCCGACCAAGACAGCAGGCTTGAGGAACGGAAAGCCGAAAGGCTGCGGGTCCAGCACGAGATTGAAAGCTACGGATCGGACGATCAGACCGAAACGTTGAAGCAGCAGAAGCTCCTGCTCGAACATCCGGTCGAGGAAGAGGATTCCGAGAAGGTGCAGGCGCGCGATGCAGATCCGGAGACGGCTTGAGCTTGCTGTCCCTCGTCGTGGCGAGCGCCGACGGTAACGCACTTGATGCGCGCCGCTACCGATTTGCTACGACATTGTTCGCGAGCGGGCCTTCGGCCAAATAGGCGACTGATACTACAACGGAATCTTGGTAGCGGGAGAGGGACTCGAACCCCCGACCCCAGGATTATGATTCCCGTGCTCTAACCAGCTGAGCTACCCCGCCACGGCGTCGCAAGTTGCTGCAAGATATGCCGCAATCACGAACGCGCGGCATATAAGGAGTGGGTCGACGACCTGTCAAGCAAACCCGACCGCTCGGCAAAGTTGCTGCAAAAAAGGCGCTATTTCGGACGCACCGAGGGATCTCCACCGGGGCTGCCGGGCGGCGGGATCACCGGGGTGTTGCCCCCTTCCGGGGTCGGCGCGCGCATTTCCGGGTCGACGCCCGCGGGCGGGCATAGCACGCCGTCGGAGCGCGCCAGCTTGTCGCCTAGGGGCTCGCGCGCCTGACCGGTGGTCGTTCCCTCCGGTGCGGCACGGCTTGGATCCTGCGGCTGCGGCATCGGCGAACAATTGGCGACACGCGCCGGCTGTGGCGGCGCGGTCTGGGCCGGCGGGGTTGTGGGCGCAGGCGGGGCCTGCGCGCTCGCTATTCCGGGCACCGCAATCAGCAGGCATGAAAGAAAGAGTGACTGGTTCATCCGCATGGGGAGAAAACGGCGCGCCCGGGCGGGAGTTCCGCGCAAAAGCGCGGCACGCTTCACGATTTGTGAAAACGGATCAGCGAAAAATGCCCCATCGGCGGCATCGGGCGGCGCTCGGCCAGGGTGACGCCACCATGCTTGGCGGCCCAATCGGTCAACCGCGCCCACGGAAATTCCGGCCGCCAGCCGAGCCGCCGCGCCAATGGCGCGAATGCCAGCTCGAAGATGCGGCGCGGGCCAGTTTCGGCGCCGATGTGGTTGACCAGGATGAGCTCGCCGCCTGGTTTCAGCACACGGATGAAATCATCCAGCGTCGCCTCGGGATCCGGCACCGCAGTGATGACGTATTGCGCCACCACGGCGTCGAAAAACCCGTCCGGAAACGCCAGATTCTTGGCGTCCATCACCGCCAGCGCTTCGACATTGGTGAGCCCGAGGGCACGCACGCGCTGCTGCGCCCGGCGCAGCATCGGCTCGGAAATATCGACGCCGCATAATTTCGTGGTGCGCGAATAATCCGACAGAGATAACCCGGTGCCGACGCCGACGTCGAGAATCCGGCCGCCGATCTTGTCGGCCTCCGCAATGGTCGATTGGCGACCGTGGTCGAAGACCTTGCCGAATACCAGATCGTAGACCGGCGCCCAGCGCCCATACGCCTTTTCGACCCCCTCGCGGTCGATATCCGCAGCCATTCCCCTGCCCCGAAATTCCTATCCGCGCGCGACCTCGGCGAACGGCTGCGGCGCGATCGTCTCCTGCGCCCCTCCCCTCGCCGCGTTCCTCGCGGTTGCGCTCTTGATGAATCCGCCGCCGAGCACGCGCGCCTGCCCCGAAGGCGCATCGTAAAACACACAGGCCTGTCCGGGCGACACGCCCTCTTCGCCGGCGACGAGCTCGACCTCAAAGCCGCCATTGGCGGCGCGCAGCCAGGCCGGCTGCGGCGCGCGCGTCGATCGCACCCGCACGAAAATCTCGAGCCCGTCGCCGATGACGCGGTCGAGCGTGCCATCGCCGATCCAGTTGAGGTCGCGCAGCACGATGCGATCCATCCGCAGCGCTTCGCGCGGGCCGACCACTACGCGACGTGTCGCAGCATCGAGCCTCACGACATAGAGCGGCGCGCCAGCCGCGATGCCCAGCCCCTTGCGCTGGCCGACGGTGAAATGAACGATGCCTTGATGCTGGCCGATGACGCGGCCCTCGAGATCGACGATGTCGCCCGGCGCGATCGCGTTCGGCTTCAGACGGCCGATGATGTCGGTGTAGCGCCCACTCGGCACAAAGCAGATGTCCTGGCTGTCCTGCTTGTCGGCGACTTCAAGACCGAAGCGACGCGCCAGTTCGCGCGCCTGCGGCTTGGTCATGTCGCCCAAGGGAAAGCGCAGGAAATCGAGCTGTTCGCGCGTGGTGGCGAACAGGAAATAGCTCTGGTCGCGATCGGCATCGGCGGCGCACACCAGCGCGCGCGATCCGTCGGCGAGGCGGCGCGACGCGACATAATGTCCGGTCGCCAGCGCCTGGGCGCCGAGCTCGCGCGCGGTCGAGAGCAAATCGCGGAATTTGATCGAACGGTTACACTCGATACAGGGAACCGGCGTTTCGCCCGATGCGTAGCTGTCGGCGAAATTGTCGATCACCGATTCCTGGAAGCGGCTCTCATAGTCGAGCACGTAATGCGGGATGCCAATCCGCTCGGCGACATTGCGGGCGTCGTGAATGTCGCGTCCGGCGCAGCAGGCCCCCTTGCGGTGGGTCGCGGCGCCGTGATCGTAAAGCTGCAGCGTGATCCCGACCACGTCGTAGCCTTCGGACTTCAGAAGCGCAGCCGTCACCGAGGAGTCGACGCCGCCGGACATGGCGACCACGATCCTTGTGTCCTGCGGACGTCCTTCGAGATCCAGACTGTTGAGCATGGTTCCGGTCATCGATTTCAGTCGCAACCGGCCCCTTTTGGGCGGTTCGCGACCAGCGTTGAAAAAGCCTTTGACATAGAAGGCCTTGGAGCGCTTCCGAAAAAGGCGGACAGGCCTGGTCGGGATTGCCCTGGAAGGCCGCCCTTTAATATAGGCCGTATTCCACCGAAGCAATCAGCCGACCGTGCTTTTAGAGAGGTTGAAAGACGGCAAATCTTGCCGCCCCGGGGCAAAAAGAGGACCGCCGGATATCTCAAAATTCCAGCAGAAAGCTCATAAGCAATTGAAATAACTGTATATTTCAGACAACGTCAGCTGGCCCGGTCCTTGCTCATTGATCCGCGAAGGTTTCATCGCGAGGGTTATCGGTGGTCAGCGTCCCGTCAGAAGTATCCGCAAACGTGGCTTTTCAGGCCACTTCGGCGAGATCCTCGCGTCCCGCTTCCGATCCATCGGCGCGCAACGACACCTTTGGGGCATTGGTCGACAGCAATGCCGCTGCGGGCAACGACAACCGTTCTCAGGATACATCGAGCACCAGGCCCACCCCGCCGCGCCGCGCCGACGATCGGCCGCCGGCAGCGGAGGTCAGGTCACGCGACAGTGACACCGCTTCCGACCGAGTTGCACGGAACGACCGGGATGATCGCGATACCGCCGATAACGCGCCGCGCGACGATGCCGGTGCCGGCAGTGCGGATACCGCCGGCCGCACCAAATCGAAATCCGCCGCGTCGAAGTCCGACAAAGCGAAGTCCGACGAGACGAAATCGGCTTTGAAATCGCCTTCGGGAGATAACGCTTCGGCGAACGACCCGATGGAGGAAAAGCTCGCAACCACCGGCGATGCCGTTGCCGTCGTAATCGCCACAGCCGCGGCAGCGATCGACGTTCCCGCCGTTACCGCACCTGCGTCCGGCAAGGCTACGGCGCCGCTTGCGATCGCCGCCGCGGCCATCGCTGCCGCTTCGTCGGTATCGGAGACTGCGTCGGCCACAGTCGCCGCCACCGCGGCGTCGGCCACAGCGACCGCGGCGGCCGCAAAGGCGGCCGGCGTCAAATCCGATGCACAGGCCGCCGTCAGCGACGATGCCGGCGCTCAGGCAACGGCCGCTAATGCGACCGCGCCCGCAGCTGGCACTGCATTAGCTGCATCCGTTGCCACCGCGGCCACGGCTTCGCCGAAAACCACGGCGGCGACGTCGCCCAGGCCCTCGCTTGCCGCGAAGGGAGGCGTTGTCACAGCGGGCCAACAAGACAGCGCGGCCGGCACGACGGACACTTCCACGGCGGCTACGCCGACCGCTATCGTTCAAGGCGTGCCGCAACCAACCGCGGTCACCGGCAAAGCGAAGGTCGAGGGCGAGGCGGTTGACGCCGTGAAGGCGGACGCAGCCGGCAATACCACGCTGACGACGGGCGCCAACGCCGCCATCACCACCCATGCGGCAGCTGCCGATGCGGCGCAGATGCTGGCCAATTCATCCGACAATGGGGCGCAGGCCGCGGGTGCGATCCAGCCACAGCTGCCGGCCGCGTCGGCCTCGCAAGCCCCCGCGACGCAATTGACCGTCACGGCCGCGACCCAGGCCGCGGTGCCCTTGAGCGGGCTTGCGATGGAGATCGCCGCGTCGGCCAAAAGCGGCAAGAGCCGTTTCGAAATCCGGCTCGATCCGGCCGACCTCGGCCGCATCGATGTCCGCATCGACGTCGATCGCAACGGCCAGGTGACGTCGCACCTCACGGTCGAACGGCCGGAAACGCTGTCGATGCTGCGCCAGGACGCGACCCAATTGCAGCGCGCGCTGGATAACGCGGGTCTGCAGACCGGCAATAGCGGCCTGCAGTTCAGTCTGCGCGATCAGTCTTCGTCCGGTCAGAACGGCGGCAATCAGTCCAACCCCAACGCCCATCGCCTGATCGTCAGCGAAGAAGACGGCATTCCTGTTGCGGGCCGTAGCTATGGCCGCATGCTCGGTGCGAGCAGCGGCGTGGACATCAGGGTGTAAGGAAAGATCACAATGGCAGCCAATGTAAGCATGCCGACGCCGCTCGTTTCGGCGCCCGGGACCAACACTGGATCGAACTCCGGCAGCTCCGGCTCGTCGACGACGACCGGAATCGCCGACAATTTCCAGACCTTCCTGACCCTGCTCACTACCCAGCTTCAGAACCAAAACCCGCTCGATCCGCTGGACACCAATCAGTTCACCGCACAGCTCGTGCAATTCGCCGGCGTCGAGCAGCAACTCAAATCGAACGATCAGCTCAAGTCGCTCGTTGCTCTGGAAAAGAGCGCGCAGGGCACCCAAGCGCTGATCTACGTCGGCAACAATGTCGCCGTCGACGGCAGCATCGCGAAGTTCGACGGCTCCAAGGCTACCTGGAATTTCATTGCGCCGAAGCAATCGAACGCCACGATCACGATTACAAATTCGGCGGGACAGACGGTCTATAGCGGCAAATATAATTTGAGCGAAGGCAACGCCAGTTTCGTTTGGGACGGCAAGGGCAACGACGGCACCCAGTGGCCGGCCGGTACCTACAAAATGTCGGCCACCGCCAAGGATAGCTCCGGCAATGACGTTGCCATCTCGACCGAAGTCCAGGGCGTGGTCGATTCCGTCGATCTCACAGCCGATCCGCCGCTGCTCTCGATCGGCGGCCAGAATTACACGACCTCCCAGATCAAGCGTATCGTCCGCGCCTCGACATCGAGCTAACGCGCCGCAATCGCGGCGATGAAGAGTGCGCACGCCGTCGTAGGCGTGATCGTCCGCACGCAGTTCAGAAGGTCCGGTCCGGCGGATAGCACTCGGGCGCCCGGCATCATCAGTGAGGCCGCGAGGGCCCTTGCGGGCATTTTCAAGGAGATTCGTATTGAACCCTGGAGCTTAGTCAATTTTTAAGTCGGCGGGCGTAGGTTGGTACCGTGAGTTCAGTGGTTGAGAGTTTGTGAGTACACCATGACAGAACCCCATCGCCCGAGGGTAAAATACGTCATCGGGCCTGACGGCAGTCCGTTAACAATCGCGGATCTGCCCGCGCCCGGAACCAAACGGTGGGTTATTCGCCGGAAGGCCGAAGTCGTAGCCGCGGTCCGCGGCGGACTTCTGTCCCTGGAGGAAGCCTGCAGCCGCTACACGCTGACGGTCGACGAATTCCTCTCCTGGCAATTTTCCATCGACCAGCACGGCTTGGCAGGGCTGCGGACCACCCGCATCCAGCAATATCGCCAGTAAGCTTTCCCAGAACCGGAATATTCGATGAAAATCGGCCTCGCGATGCGAGGCCGATTTTTTTCATGCCGGATTTTCGACGCCGACGTTAATCCTCATTAACCATATGGAAACCATCACCTAGGCAATAATTGCCCAGTCGGTCCCCTCGGGCCGAATCCCCTGGGGGCAGTTGGTGCAAAGTCTCGTTGCATTCTTGAAAGGCCTCGGCGCGGCGCGCTTGGCGGCGATGGTCGCGGTAACCGCCGCTCTGATCGGCTTCTTTGCCTTCGTCATCATGCGCGTCACCACGCCGCAGCTGACCACCCTCTTCACCGATCTTTCCACCGAGGACTCCTCCGCCATCATCAAGGACCTGGAGCGGCAGGCGATCCCGTTCGAGCTGCGCAACGATGGCGCCGTAATCATGGTGCCGAAGGACAAGGTCACGCGGCTGCGCATGAAGCTCGCCGAGGGCGGCCTGCCCAAGGGCGGCGGCGTCGGCTACGAGATATTCGACAAATCGGATGCGCTGGGGACCACGAGCTTCGTCCAGAACATCAATCACTTGCGCGCCCTGGAGGGCGAGCTTGCCCGCACCGTCCGTGCCATCGACCGCATCCAGGCCGCTCGGGTGCATCTGGTGCTGCCCGAACGTCCGCTGTTCTCGCGCGAGACGCCGGAGCCCTCGGCCTCGATCGTGGTACGGGTGCGCGGCAGCCTCGAACCCCAGCAGATCCGCGCCATCCGCCACGTGGTCGCCTCCGCCGTTAACGGCCTGAAGCCGCAACGGGTCTCGATCGTCGACGAAGCCGGCCAATTGCTCGCCGACGGCGCCGCCACCGATACCGACAGCGCGGTCGGCGACGAACGCCGCGCCGCCTTCGAAAAGCGGATGCGCAAGCAGGTCGAGGACATCGTGTCCTCGGTGGTCGGCGCGGGACGCGCGCGAGTCCAGCTCTCCGCCGACTTCGACTACAACAAGATCACCCAGACCTCGGACAAGTTCGATCCCGAGGGACGCGTGCTGCGTTCGACCCAGACCCGGGAAGAATCCAGCCTGACCGCGGATAGCAGCGGCCAGGTCACCGTCAACAACGAGCTGCCGGGCAATCAGGGTAATGGTGGCTCGGCGCAGGCCCGCGACCAGAGCAAGAAGAGCGAAGAGACCAACAACTACGAGATCTCCCGCACCACCAAGACCGAGGTCACCGAAGCCGGTCGGGTCAACCGCATCTCGGTCGCGGTGCTGGTCGACGGCGCCTATTCCAAGAACGAAAAAGGCGAGATGGTCTATCAGGACCGCTCCAAGGAGCAGCTCGACCGCATCGCCGCCTTGGTGCGCTCGGCGATCGGCTTCGACCAGAAGCGCGGCGACCAGGTCGAGGTCGTCAACCTCCGCTTCGCCGAAGCTCCGGCCGTTGCCCCGGTAGCCGAACCGACTGGCCTGCTCGGCATCCTGCAGTTCACCAAGGACGACGTGATGTACGTCATCGAACTCGGTGTGATGATGTTGCTCGGCCTCGTCGTGCTGTTCATGGTGATCCGCCCGCTAGTCAAGCGCATCCTGGCCGCCGAGCCCGCCGCCGCGCCCGCGGAATTGCCCGCGCTGACCGACGCCAGCACGAAAGCCGCCGATGGCGCCCCCGGTCAGGCCCTCGTTCCCGGCGGCGCCGCGCAATTGATCGACGTCGCCCAGATCCAGGGCCAGGTGCACGCGCAGGCGGTACATCGGGTCGGGGAGCTGGCCGAGCGCAATCCCAACGAAACCGCCACCATTGTTCGGCAATGGCTGAGCGAGCCCGCCGAGAGCTGACATGGCCGCAGTACCGCAAACCACCAACGCCAACGACATCACCAGCGTTATCGCTTCGCTGGCGAGCCGGCAGAGCAATCGGCCGAAGAGCGAGCCTCTGAGCGGACCGAAGCGCGCCGCCATCCTGATGCTGGCGCTCGGAGAACAATATGGCGGCAAGGTGTGGTCGCTGCTCGACGACGACGAGGTGCGCGAGCTTTCGATTCACATGTCGACGCTCGGCACCGTCGAAGCCGACGTGGTGGAAGACCTGCTGCTCGAATTCGTCTCCCGCATGTCGGCCTCCGGCGCGCTGATGGGAACGTTCGACGCCACCGAGCGGCTGTTGCAGCAATACCTGCCTCCCGAGCGCGTCAACGGCATCATGGACGAAATCCGCGGACCTGCGGGCCGCAACATGTGGGAGAAGCTCTCCAACGTCCAGGAAGAGGTGCTCGCCAACTACCTCAAGAACGAGTATCCGCAGACCATCGCCGTGGTGCTGTCGAAGCTGAAGTCGGAGCACGCCGCCCGCGTGCTCGCGATCTTGCCGGAGGATATCGCGCTCGACGTCGTCAACCGCATGCTCAAGATGGAAGCGGTGCAGAAGGAAGTGATCGAGCGCGTCGAGCAGACGCTTCGCACTGAATTCATGTCCAACCTGTCGCAGACCCGCCGCCGCGACGCCCATGAGGTGATGGCCGAAATATTCAACAATTTCGACCGCCAGACCGAAACCCGCTTCATCACTTCGCTGGAAGAGGACAATCGCGAAGCCGCCGAACGCATCAAGGCGCTGATGTTCACCTTCGACGACCTGGTCAAGCTCGACTCCGGTTCGGCGCAAACGCTGATGCGCAATGTCGACAAGGACAAGCTCGGCATCGCCCTGAAGAGCGCCAACGAGGAGGTGCGCGCCTTCTTCCTCGGCAACATGTCCTCGCGCGCCGGCAAGATGCTGCTCGACGATATGGCCGCGCTCGGACCGGTACGCCTGCGCGATGTCGACGAGGCGCAGGCGCTGCTCGTCAACCTCGCCAAGGATCTCGCCGCCAAGGGCGAAATCATGCTGACCAAGAACCGTGCCGACGACGAGCTGGTGTACTGATGGCTGCTCCCGCAAAATTCCTGTTCGACATGGACTTCTCGGCGCCGGACAAGTCGCGCGAGCGGCCGGCGACGTCGGCGGAGATCGCCCAGAAGATCGCCGCCGCCGAGGCGCAGGCCTACCGCAACGGCTACGACGCAGCGCAGCGCGAAGCCGGCGTCGAAAGCGACCGCCGCGCCGCGCTGGCGCTGGAGGAGATCGCGCTCGCCATCAAGGGCATCGCGACGCGCTTCTCCGGCATCGAAACGCGAATGGAGACGGAAGCCGTAGACGTCGCGGTGGCGGTGGCCCGCAAGCTGTGCAGCGAGTTGATCTCACGCGAACCGCTAGGCGAGATCACGGCGCTGGTCGCCGACTGCTTCTCGCACCTGGTCTCGACGCCACATCTCGTGGTCCGCATCAACGATTCCCTCTACGAGGGCGCCCGGGAAAAGATCGAGCGGCTCGCCGCGCAAAGCGGCTTCGAGGGCCGCCTCGTGATCCTGGCCGAGCCTGACATCGCCACGGGCGACTGCCGCATCGAATGGGCCGACGGCGGCGTGGTGCTGGAGCGTGCGGCGATCGAAGCCAAGATCAACGAGCTCGTCGGGCGCTATATGGCGCCCCGCGACCAGGCCAACTAGCGGCGATTGAGGACTGAAACATGAGTGACACCGACACGCAGGTCCCGCTTCCCGATCTCAACGCCGCCGACGCGCCGCCGGTCGATGACATCGCCTACAACGAGGACGAACAAGCCTCGCGCATCGCGGCCGACCTCGAGGCGGTGTTCGACGTGCCGGTGCAGGTCTCGGCCGTGCTCGGCCGTTCCAGGATGGACGTCGGCGAGCTGTTGAAACTCGGGCCCGGCACCGTGCTCGAACTCGACCGCCGCGTCGGCGAAGCCATCGATATCTACGTCAACAACCGCCTGGTGGCGCGCGGCGAAGTGGTGCTGGTGGAAGACAAGCTCGGCGTGACCATGACGGAAATCATCAAGTCCGAACGCAACTAGCCTTGATAACAACGCGGCGCTCGGCCCACGCGACCAGACGAACAGGAGACTATCATGCGGCTTCTCATCGTTGGCACCCTGAAAGGCCAGCTTACGACCGCGACCAAGATCGCGATGGACAACGGCGCCTCCGTGACCCATGCCGAGGCCGTCGAGCAGGCGATGGCGGTGTTGCGCGGCGGCAAGGGAGCCGACCTTCTGCTCGTCGATGTCAATCTCGACATCCGCGATCTGGTGATGCGGCTTGAGGCCGAGCACATCCACGTGCCGATCGTCGCCTGCGGCATTTCCAACGACGCGCGCGCCGCGGTTGCTGCGATCCGCGCCGGCGCCAAGGAATACATCCCGCTGCCGCCCGATCCGGAACTGATCGCCGCGGTGCTCGCTGCCGTCGCCAACGATTCCCGCGATCTCGTCTACCGCGACGAGGCGATGGGCAAGGTGATCAAGCTCGCGCAGCAGATCGCGGGATCGGATGCCTCCGTCATGATTACCGGCGAGTCCGGCACCGGCAAGGAGGTGCTGGCGCGCTATGTCCATACCCGCTCGGCCCGCGCCAAGCGTCCCTTCATCTCGATCAATTGCGCCGCGATCCCCGAGCACCTCCTGGAATCCGAACTGTTCGGCCATGAGAAGGGCGCGTTCACCGGCGCCGTGACGCGGCGCATCGGCAAGTTCGAGGAAGCTTCCGGAGGCACGCTGCTGCTCGACGAAATCTCGGAAATGGACGTGCGGCTGCAGTCCAAGTTGCTGCGCGCGATCCAGGAACGCGTGATCGACCGCGTCGGCGGTAACAAGCCGGTGCCGGTCGATATCCGCATCATCGCAACTTCGAACCGCAACCTCGCCGACGCGGTGCGCGATGGCACCTTCCGCGAGGACCTTCTGTTCCGCCTCAACGTCGTCAACTTGAAGATCCCCCCGCTGCGCGATCGTCCGGCCGACATTCTCGAGCTCGCGCAGCATTTCGCCAAGAAATACGCCGACGCCAACGGCGTGCCGGTCCGTCCGATCTCGACGGAAGCGCGGCGCGTGCTGACGTCGAACCGCTGGCAGGGCAATGTCCGCGAACTGGAAAACACCATCCACCGCTCGGTGCTGATGGCGCAGAGCGATGAGATCGGCCCAGATGCCATCCTGACGCCAGACGGCGACCGTCTCGATCTCGCCAGGACCCCGCCCGCGGTGGCGCACGCCACCTTTGCCGCCGAACAGGTGACGCGCGCGCTGGTCGGACGTACCGTCGCCGACGTCGAGCGCGACCTGATCCTGGAGACGCTGAAGCACTGCCTCGGCAACCGCACCCATGCCGCCAACATTCTCGGCATTTCGATCCGCACGCTGCGCAACAAGCTGAACGAATATGCCGACGGCGGCCTGCCGATCCCTCCCGCAGGCGCCGGCGACTATCAGCGCTTTGCCACGGCGGGGTAATCCCGCTTACGAATAACTCGGCGCGTCCGGTTTGCGGAAGATATGAATGGGATCGCCGGGCAGCAGGTCGCGCCCGGTGAAAACAGCGTAGGCATAGAGCGCGAGGTAGGCGATCGCGAGCGCGCCGATGCCGTAAAAAACCCAGCCTGCTATTCGCTTCATCAGGTCACTGCACCGCGTTGAGCCAACCCTGGCGACGTGCCGAGGGGACTTACGAGGCTTCTAGTCCGCGACCAGGTCAAGCACCAGAGCTATAAAATGCGGTCACGGTGGCGTGTCGCCGGATTTTCATAGGCTGTCCGTTCCAAATCCCGTTGCGCAGCTCAATTTTTTGTTGATAATTTTAGCAGAGCGGCGGGAGAGCGATCATGGCGTTATTCGTGCAAACGAGTGGTACGCATTCGACAAATTCCGCCTCGTTCGTGCCGATTCCCGGCCTCAGGATCGCGCTTCCGCAGGGCGTCAACACGTTGGCGCTTATCATTCTGAATTTGCCGCTCCCGTTCGCGCAGGGCAATAATTTTCCCGGCGGAAACGTCGGCATTTCCATCGACGGCGCCGTTTCGCCTGTGGTGGGTGGGTTCACCTATAGCGAACAGGTGCCACCCCTTAACGGTCGGGTGCCCACCACACTGGTCGTCGGCGTGCCGCTGACGATCAGGTGGCAGATCATTGAAGCGGTATGGTCCGGCGTGCGCGGCAGTACGGTTACCATCGACAGCCCGGCGACGCTCAGCGCGATCCTCGGCTAGGCAAGCCGCGGGACAGGCTGCTCGCGTCCTCCAGAATCAGCGGATCACTCGCGGTTGCGGCAGGCTGACGTCCGCGAGCCTGATCGCAGCCTCGTCCTGATCGATCGCAACATATTGCCCCTGCCAATAGGCCAACGCTGCGCTGCGCGCCGAAACCTCGACATCGAGCACGTGGCCGATGACAATCGCGTGGGAATGGCGCTCGACGACGTCTTCGACTTCACAATCGATCGCAGCAAGGGCGCCGACCAGCAACGGCACGCCGGAGACACGCGCGGTCCATTCGGCGCCGGCGAAACGATCGGAGCCCTTCAGTCCGCCCTTGCCAGTAAAGCGCTCGGCGATATCGATCTGATCGGACGTCAGGATGTTCACGCCGAAGGCGCCGTGGCGTCTGATGAGCGGCCAGGACGACGCCGCGCGGTTGACGCTGATGACCAGCGCCGGAGGATCGACCGACAGCGATGATACCGAGGTGACCGTCATCCCCGAAATATCCCTGCCGCGTCCTGCCGTGATGACGCTGACCCCACCGGTCAGGTGACGCATGGCGCCGCGAAAATCGTCAGACGAAATCTTGCGATCGATCGTGATGTCGCGGACGACGGAGTTCATGGCTGCCTCACAAATCGGATGTGTCTTCGGTACCTTCGAGCAGATTTTTCAGAATCGCTCCCTCCAGCGATGCCAGCTCGGCCGAACCGCGTTGCCGGGGACGAGCGATATCGACGATGAAGTCATGCGCAACGCGGCCGTCCTCGATCACCAGCACCCGGTCGGCAAGCGCCACCGCCTCGGAGACGTCATGCGTCACCAGGATCGCGGTAAAGCCCTGGTCGCGCCAGACCCGCTCGAGCAGCCGCTGCATCGAGATCCGCGTCAGCGCGTCGAGCGCGCCGAGCGGTTCGTCGAACGCCAGCACGCGCGGCCGGCTGACCAGCGCCCGCGCCAGCGCCACGCGCTGCTTCTGCCCGCCGGACAGCACCGAAGGCCATTGTTCCCGCTTGTCGCCAAGCCCGACCTCGACGAGCGCGTCTTCCGCGCGCGCTTGCGCGTCCCCCGACGCCCGTTCGCGCCCCAGGCCGACTTCGACATTCGAAAGCACCCGCGCCCAGGGCAACAACCGCGGCTCCTGGAACATCACGCGGACGTCTTGCTCGCGCGCGTCCTCGCCGAAGCCGATGGTCCCTGCCGTCGCACGATCAAGACCTGCGATCAGGCGCAACAACGTGCTCTTGCCGCAGCCACTGCGACCGACGATCGCGACGAACTGGCCGGCCGGAATGTGCAGATCGATGCCGCGGAGCACCGCGTTGTCACCGAACGATTTGTGCAAGCCCCGGATGGTCAGGGAAAGCCCACGTAACAAGGCTTCCGCATCACGCCGCAGCAGCCGCGGCCGCTTGACAAAATCCGCGCGGTCCACGGTCTCGGCATCCAGGGGACGAAAACGAAGCGCCTCTTGCATTTTCAATTCCTCAGTGTTTCTGGAAGGCCGGATGCCAGGACAGGGTCAGCCGCTCGAGCGCGCGCGAGGCGCTGTCGGCGAGCTTGCCGAGCAAGGCGTAGATCAGGATCGACAGCACGACGACGTCGATCTGCATGAACTCGCGCGCCTGCATCGCCATGTAACCGAGCCCCGACGAGGCGGCGATGGTCTCGGCCACGATCAGCGTCAGCCACATGATGCCGAGCGCAAAGCGCAAGCCGACGAAGATCGACGGCAGCGCGCCGGGAAAGATCACCCGGCGGAACAATTCGCCGTCGGTCATGCCGTAGATGCGCCCCATCTCGATCAATTGCGGATCGACGGTACGAATTCCGTGCAGCGTGTTCAGATAGATCGGAAAGAACACCCCAAGCGCGACCAGGAACAGCTTTGCGGATTCATCGATCCCGAACCACAGGATGACCAGCGGAATCAGCGCCAGATGCGGGATGTTGCGCACCATCTGCAGCGTCGTGTCGGTCAGCTTGCTGGAGAGCTGCGACAGACCGTTGGCCAGGCCGAAAGCGAAGCCGATGCCGCCGCCGATCAGGAAGCCGATGCCGGCGCGCCAGAAACTGACCCAGATGTTGCGGACCAGCTCGCCAGACAGAAGGAGCTTCCACCCTGCCAGCGCGACGTCGCTTGGCGCAGGCAGCACCCGCGTCGGCACAAAACCGGTCACGCAGGCAAGCTGCCAGATCAGGATGATGGCAAGCGGTACGATCCACGGGATCAGGCCGTCGGCCCGCGGCAATTTTGGCGCGCGAGCGCGCGGAAGACTGTCGATGAGACTCACGATTGCGAGGCCTGTTTCTGCGGACGGTATTCGTTGCCGATGGTTTCGCCGAATGGTCCGGTATTGACGCGGATCGGCGTCACGTTGCCGGGCTGCGCCAGCGATAACAGCGGGAATACCAGTTCGGCGAAGCGATAGGCTTCCTCGAGATGCGGGTAGCCCGACATGATGAAAGTATCGATGCCGATCTCCTGATACTCCTTGATCCGCGCCGCTACCGTTTGGGGATCGCCGACCAGCGCGGTACCCGCGCCGCCGCGCACCAGACCGACGCCGGCCCAGAGATTGGGACTGATCTCGAGCTTGTCGCGGCGCCCGCCGTGCAATTGCGCCATGCGTTGCTGACCGACCGAGTCCATGCGCGAAAATATCTTCTGCGCGGAGGCCACGGTCTCGTCGGTGACGTGCTGAATCAATTCGTCGGCGGCCTTCCACGCTTCGGCGTTGGTCTCGCGCACGATGACATGCAGGCGAATACCGAACGAGAGCTTGCGCCCGCGCTTTGCTGCCGCGGCTCTCACGCGCTCGACCTTTTCGGCGACCTGCGCCGGCGGCTCGCCCCAGGTCAAATATTTGTCGACGGTATCGACGGCGACGTCGATGCCGGCATCCGACGATCCGCCGAAATAGAGCGGCGGCCGCGGCGACTGCACCGGCGCAAACAGCAGGCGGCCGTCCTCGATGCGGATATGCTTGCCCTCAACGTTGACGGTCTTGCCCGCGAGCAGATCGCTGTAGACGTTGAGGAACTCGCGCGTCACTTCATAGCGCTCGTCGTGGGGGAGGAAAATGCCGTCGCCCTTGTTCTCGACGGGATCGCCGCCGGTGACGACATTGATCAAGAGCCGCCCATTCGACACTCGGTCGAGCGTCGCGGTCATGCGCGCGGCAACCGCAGGCGATTGCAGCCCGGGTCTGACAGCCACAAGATAGCGCAGCCGCTCGGTCCACGGCGCGACCGCCGACGCGACCACCCAGGAATCCTCGCAGCTTCGCCCGGTCGGCAGCAGCACGCCGTAATAGCCGAGTTGATCGGCGGCCTGCGCGATCTGGCGCAGATAGTTGAAGTTCACCTCGCGGCCGCCGGTTGCGGTGCCGAGATAGCGGCCGTCGCCGTGGGTCGGCAGGAACCAGAGAATATTGGTGTTGGGTTGCGGGCTCATGATCCGGACCTCCGTGCGACGTCGGAAATTTTGACTGGCTTCGGCAGCAGGCCGAGGGCAAAGAACGTATCGGCCACCTGCTGCTGGTCGGCGACGACACTGTCGGTGATGGGCTTGATCCCGTAGGACTGGCGCTTCAGCGCGACCTCGACCACCGGCACCGACAGACCGATCGCCGGTGCGAGCTGTTCGGCGACGGCATGAATATCGCCCCTCGCCCAGTCGTCGACTTCGCTTAGCTGCGCGAGCACGAGATCGACGACCTTCGGATCGCTTTCGAGGAACTGCTTCGAGGAAAAATAGAACTGGTAGTTCGAGACGACACCGCTGCCGTCGGCGAGCGTGCGCGCGCCGGTGGCCGTTTCCGCGCCGGACTGGAAAGGATCCCAGATCACCCACGCATCAACCGCGCCGCGCTCGAAGGCCGCGCGGGCATCGGCCGGCGCCAGGAACACCGGTTCGATCTCGGAATATTTGACGCCGGCCTTTTCCAGCGCTTTCACCAGTAAATAGTGAACATTGGAGCCCTTGTTCAGCGCGACCTTCTTGCCCTTCAGGTCAGCAACGGAATTGAGCTTGCTGTCCCTGGGCACCAGGATCGCCTCGCCCTTCGGCGCAGGCGGCTCATAGGCGACATACTGGATCGGCGCCCCTGCAGCCTGCGCGAAGATCGGCGGAGCTTCGCCGGTATTGCCGAAATCGATCGCGCCGACATTGAGGGCCTCCAACAGCGGCGGCCCGGACGGAAACTCGGTCCACGCCACCTTGTAGCCGATCGCCTTCAACTTCTCCTCGAGCGATCCCTTGCTCTTGAGCAGCACCAGCTTGCCGTATTTCTGGAAGCCGATGCGCACAACTTTTTCATTTCCGTAGGAAGCACTGACTGCGGCAGCGACGATGCTGACTGACAGCACAGCGCTCGTGATCCACCGTCGAATGAAACGCCTCATGGTGACGTCCTCTATCGTTGACTTGAAATGGTTCAGGATCAGGTCTGGGTATTGCGCCAGACGATGTCGCGGATCGCGATCTGCTTCGGGATCAGGCCGAGCTTGAAGAAGCGATCGGCCACACCCTGCTGGGTCGCGACGATGTCGTCAGTGATCGGGCCGACGCTGAAGACGGATCGGTTGGCCGCAATCGTCTGGATATCCAGGGGAATGCCGGTAACGGCACTCAAGGATTTCGCCACCTCGTCGCGGTGCGTCTCGGCCCATACCGCCGTCGAGGTCGTCACTTCGATGATCTGCTGCAGAACAGGTCCGTGGTTTCGCGCAAAATCGCGGTTGGCGATGTAGAAGGAATTGCTCTTGGTGATTTCGTGCGCATTGACCAGGATGCGCCCGTTTTGCTTGGTCTCGCCAATGGCGAAATAAGGATCCCAGATCGCCCAGGCGTCAATGCTGCCATTGGCGAAGGCGGGGCCCGCATCGGGCGGCGTCAGATAGACCGGCGTGATATCCGCATAGCCGAGGCCCCCGCTCTCCAGCGTCTGCACGACGATGTTGTGCGCGCTGGAGCCCTTGGTGAAGCCGACGCGCTTGCCCTTCAGATCGGCGATGGTGCGGATCGGCGAATTTTGCGGCACCAGGATGCCCTGGCCGTTGGTGATGGGCTGGCCGGCCGCGTACACGATTGCCGCGCCCGCGGCCTGCGCGAACACCGGCGGCGAGTCGCCCACCGCGCCGTAATCGATGCTGCCGACATTCATCGCTTCCATCATCGGCGGACCGGATGAGAATTCGACCCATTTCACTTCGATGCCGGCAGGCTTGAAATGATCTTCCAGGGTTGCCCGCTGCCGCGCGATGACCAGCACCCCGTTCTTCTGGTAGCCGATACGAATTTCCTTCACGCTCGCATCCGCCCGCGCGTGCGACGACAACACGGCGACGGCGGCAGAGCCGAACAACAGCTTGAGAAACTCCCGACGCTTCATTTGCAGAACATCTCCTGACGATGATGCACGCAACAGGCATGCGATCACGCGATGTCAGGATGATGGGGCCGGCAAATGGAGCTGTCGAGCGCCTGCAAAAAATAGCGATGCCCGCACTGTCATGCAGGCGTTCGACGCGCTGTTTCTTTTATTGACCGAAGCGGCTGCAGCGAAATTTTCTCAGCACGGAAACGTGAAGCTCCTGCTGCTCATGAAATCATCATCCGGCAGCAGCGACTTTTGCTGACGGCGCAACGCTGACGGCCAACTTACCATAGCGATCCTTGAAGGCTTCTGTATCGATTTCCTCGAGCTGGATCGCGCCGCTCATCACACCCTTCTTCCAGGCATCATGTTCGGGATCGTTCTGGAATTCCGGCATCACTTCCTTCGCGAACAGTTCGAGCGAGTCGCAGATATGTTCGTGGGTATTCTTGCCGGCCTGGTTGAGCAGGATCACCTGGTCGATGTGGGAGGCGCGGAAGCGCCGCAATTTCTTGCGGATGGTTTCCGGTGACCCGATCAGGCCGCCGCGCAATGCCGCCTCCTGCGCTTCCGGATTCTCGCGCTTCCACTTGTTGTACTCGTCCCACATGTTGACGGTGCCCGGCGCCGGGCGCTGGCGGTTCTGCGAGGCGCCATAATAGCGCAGCGCGAACTGGAAGAAGGTCGCGCCGTCGGCGCGCGCCCGCGCTTCCTCGTCGGTCTTGGCGCACATGAAGAACGACACCAGCGCCATGTTCGGGTTGATCTCGTAGTCGGCGAGCTTCTTCAGGCGCTTGGTGATCGCATTGTAGTAGGCGTGGACCCAGGCGTGCGCGGCGTCGGCGCTGACGAACTGGAAGCCGAGCGCGCCGAAGCCGTGCTGGCCCGCGCGTTCGATGGTCGGCAATTGCGAGCACGCCATCCACAATGGCGGATGCGGCTTCTGCACCGGCTTCGGCACCACGTTGCGCAGGGGAATATCGAAATATTTTCCATGATGCTCGGTCCCGACCTTGGTGAACATCGGGAAGATCGCCTGGACGGCCTCCTCGAAGACTTCCTTCTTGGTTTCCATGTCGCGGCCGAACGGCGTCAGCTCGGTGATCGACGCGCTCTCGCCCATGCCGAATTCGCAGCGACCGTTGCTGAGGAGGTCGAGCACCGCGACGCGCTCGGCAACGCGTGCAGGATGATTGGTGGTAAGCTGGAAGATGCCGTGGCCGAGCCGGATCTTCCTGGTGCGCTGGCTCGCCGCAGCCAGGAACGATTCCGGCGCCGGCGAATGCGAATACTCTTCCAGGAAATGATGTTCCACCACCCAGGCATGGTCGTAGCCGAGCCGATCGGCGGTCTCGAGCTGCGTCAGCGCATTCTGGTAAAGGCGGAGTTCGTCGCCGTCTTCCCACGGACGCGGCAGTTGCAGCTCATAGAAGATACCGAATTTCATGACGTCTCTCTCCGACCGCTTGTTGTTTTGAGGCAGTGTATTGCCGGCAGGGCGCAAGTCCAGCCTCGGCCCAATTCCGCCGGACGGAAGAAATCGACGTCAGGATAAAGCCCTGGCCACTCGGCCCTGCAGCAAACGGGCCGCCGCGCTGGTTGATCTAGATCAAGGCGACTCTCGACCGGAAATCTACCGTTCCGCGCGGGTAGCGGCCCTGATGCCGTCAATCAACACATCGAAACGGAACACACAGCATGTCGGCCGCTGGCGACGACGGGTATGGACGGCCGCGCCGCAGGCGCATGGAGATCTTTGCGTTCCTGTTTCTGACGGCAGTCCTGATGCCGGCCATGGCGGTCGCCACCGTCGGCAGCTACGGGCTTGCCGTATGGGTTTACCAGATGCTGGCCGGTCCGCCCGGCCCGCCCGCGCGGTGACGCAGCCTTTTGGAGGCACCATCATCATGACCGCAGATCATTCCGCCATCGATCGCCGGGCCCTGATCACCGGCCGGCTGCTCAATCCCGACCGAATCGTCGCGCCGCCCGGCGGCGAGATCGCGAGCATTCTGGTGCAGGCGCGGCCGGAGCGCCTTGCCGGCGTCGAAGCCGCCATCGTGACACTGGCCGGTTGCGAGATTTACGGGCGCGATCCCAAGGGCAAGCTCGTCGTCGTAGTTGACGCGCCCGATGCGGGCTCATTGGGAACAACGCTCAATACAATCGCGCTGTTGCCCGACATCTATTCCGCCTCGCTCGTTTTCCACGCCATCGATGCCGGCGCCTGATCCCGAAAAATGGAGACCGGTTTTCGGACCGGATCCCGCGCAAACAAGACATCTAATCCAGGGAATATTCCCATGACCGAACCCAAACTCGACCGCCGCCAGGTGCTGAAATTGGAGGCGGCTGCGATGGCAGCGATGGCAGGCGGCATGACGACGCCGTCGGTTGCGGCCAATCTCGTCACCGAGCGCGCCGTTAGCGAATTGAAATGGGACAAGGCGGCGTGCCGGTTCTGCGGCACCGGCTGCAGCGTCATGGTGGCGACCAAGGACAATCGCGTGGTCGCAACCCATGGCGACATCAAGTCCGAGGTCAATCGCGGCCTCAACTGCGTAAAAGGCTACTTCCTTTCCAAGATCATGTACGGCCATGACCGCCTCACCCGGCCGATGCTGCGCAAGACAAACGGAAAGTACGACAAGAACGGCGAGTTCACGGCGGTCACGTGGGACGAAGCCTTCGACGTCATGGCGGAGCAATTCAAGGGCGCGCTGAAAAAGCGCGGGCCGAGCGGCGTCGGCATGTTCGGTTCCGGCCAGTGGACGATCTGGGAAGGCTATGCCGCCTCAAAATTGTTCAAGGCCGGCTTCCGCACCAACAACATCGATCCCAATGCGCGCCACTGCATGGCGTCGGCCGCCGTCGGCTTCATGCGCACCTTCGGCATTGACGAGCCGATGGGCTGCTACGACGACATCGAGGCCGCGGATGCGTTCGTGCTGTGGGGCTCCAACATGGCGGAGATGCATCCGATCCTGTGGACGCGCGTCGCCGATCGGCGCCTGAGCGCGCCGCATGTCCAAGTCGCCGTGCTGTCGACGTTCGAGCACCGCTCGTTCGACCTTGCCGATATCGGCATGGTGTTCAAGCCGCAGACCGACCTCTACATCCTCAACGCCATCGCCAACCACATCATCCAAACCGGTCGGGTCAACAAGGAGTTTGTCGCGGCCCATACCCTGTTCAGGCGCGGACAGACCGATATCGGATACGGCCTGCGCCCGGAAAATCCGCTGCAGAAGAAGGCAACCGGCGCCGCCAAGGCCGGCAACTCCACCGACATGAGCTACGAGGAATA
The DNA here is from genome assembly GCA_963786115.1 of uncultured Alphaproteobacteria bacterium. Classification (GTDB taxonomy): domain Bacteria; phylum Pseudomonadota; class Alphaproteobacteria; order Rhizobiales; family Xanthobacteraceae; genus Bradyrhizobium. The sequence continues at coordinate 289,066 of CAWAYC010000015.1, read as the reverse complement.
TGCAAAGTTCGTCTCCGACTACACGCTGGCGAAGGCGGCGGAGATGTCCGGCGTGCCGCTCAACCGCCTCGAGGCGCTGGCCGAACTTTACGCTGACCCGAAGACCAAGGTCACGAGCTTCTGGACCATGGGTTTCAACCAGCACACCCGTGGCGTCTGGTGCAACAATCTCGTCTACAACATTCACCTGCTCACCGGAAAAATCTCCGAAGCCGGCAACAGCCCGTTCTCGCTCACCGGCCAGCCTTCCGCCTGCGGCACCGCGCGCGAAGTCGGTACCTTCTCGCATCGCCTGCCCGCCGACATGGTGGTGACCAACAAGGCCCATCGCGACAAGGCAGAGCAGATCTGGAAGCTGCCGGAGGGCACCATTCCCGACAAGCCCGGCTATCACGCGGTGCTGCAGAACCGCATGCTGAAGGACGGGCTGCTCAACGCCTACTGGGTTCAGGTCAACAACAACCTGCAGGCCGCCGCCAACGCCAACGAAGAGACCTATCTCGGCTATCGCAATCCGGAAAACTTCATCGTCGTCTCCGACGCCTATCCTTCCGTGACCGCGCTCGCCGCCGATCTCATCCTGCCGACCGCGATGTGGGTGGAAAAGGAAGGCGCCTACGGCAACGCCGAGCGGCGCACCCAGTTCTGGCACCAGATGGTCACCGCGCCCGGCGAGGCGCGATCGGATCTCTGGCAATTGATGGAATTCTCCAGGCGTTTCAAGATCGAGGACGTCTGGACGGAAGAACTGCTGGCCAAGAAGCCCGAATATCGCGGCAAGACGCTGTTCGACGTGCTTTTCAAAAACGGTCAGGTCGACCAATTTCCGGTGTCCGATATCGAAGCCGGCTATCTGAACGATGAATCGAAAGCATTCGGCTTCTACGTCCACAAGGGCCTGTTCGAGGAATATGCGAGTTTTGGCCGGGGTCACGGCCACGACCTGGCGCCGTTCGACACCTATCATCAGGTGCGCGGCATGCGCTGGCCGGTCGTCAACGGCCAGGAGACAAAGTGGCGCTTTCGCGAGGGGCTGGACCCCTACGTCAAGAGCGACAAGGGCGTCGAGTTCTACGGCTTCCCCGACGGCAAGGCACGCATCTTCGCGCTGCCTTATGAACCGCCCGCGGAGTCTCCGGACAGCGAATATCCGTTCTGGCTCTCCACCGGCCGCGTGCTCGAGCACTGGCATTCCGGCACCATGACCCGCCGCGTGCCGGAACTCTACAGGGCGTTCCCGGAAGCCGTCTGCTTCATGCACCCCGACGATGCAGCCGAGCTCAAGCTGCGACGCGGCGACGAGATCAAGGTGCAGTCGCGCCGCGGCTATATCCGCACCCGGGTCGAAACCCGCGGCCGCAACAAGACGCCGCGCGGGCTGGTGTTCGTCCCCTGGTTCGACGAAGCGCAGCTGATCAACAAGGTGACGCTCGATGCCACCGACCCGATCTCGCTGCAGACCGATTACAAGAAATGCGCGGTGCGCATCGAGCGGGTGCAAAGCTCATGATTGGAAAACCCTGGTTTCTGGCGCTGGCAATTATCGCTGCGACCGCTTCGACGACGCTGGTCGCGCAGACCGTGAGCTCCGGCCTTCGCGGATCGACCCCGCTCAACGAGGAGGGCCCCGCGGCGCCGATGACGCCGCTGCGCAACTCTGCCGAGAAGGAAGTGCGGAACTATCCGGAGCAGCCGCCGGTGATCCCGCACAACATCGAGGGCTACCAGATCGACATCAACGGCAACAAATGCCTGTCCTGTCATGCCCGCGCCCGCACCGGAGAATCGCAGGCGCCGATGGTCAGCATCACCCATTTCATGGATCGCGACGGCCAGTTCCTCGCCTCGGTGTCGCCGCGGCGCTTCTTCTGCACCGAATGCCACGTGCCACAGAACGTCGTGAAGCCGCCGATCGATAACGACTTCATCGACATCGACACCATGCTGAGCCGTGCCAATCCCGGAGGGCGGCGATGAGCAAGCTCGATCCGGCGGCGCCGCGCCGGTCGTGGCTGGCGCGGCTGTGGGCGTTTGTCGTCGAATTGTGGGACGTGCTGCGGCGCCCGAGCTCGGTGTTCGGGCTCGGCGTGCTGGTGTTCGCGGGGTTCGTAGCTGGCGTGGTGTTCTGGGGCGGCTTCAACACCGCGCTGGAATTGACCAACACCGAGAAATTCTGCACCGGCTGCCACGAGATGCGCGACAACGTGTTCGCGGAGCTGAAGTCCACGATCCATTTCTCCAACCGTTCCGGGGTACGCGCGAGCTGCCCGGATTGCCACGTTCCGCACAACTGGACCGACAAGATCGCCCGCAAGATGCAGGCCTCGAAGGAGGTCTGGGGCCATCTGTTCGGCAGCATCAACACCCGCGACAAATTCCTCGACAACCGGCTCGAGCTGGCGCTGCACGAATGGGCGCGCTTCAAGGCCAATGATTCGCTCGAATGCCGCAACTGTCACAGCGCGGAATCGATGGACATCACCCGGCAGTCGCCGCGGGCGTCGGTAGCGCATCAGCGCTTCCTGTTTACGGGCGAGAAAACCTGCATCGACTGCCACAAGGGCATTGCCCATCATTTGCCCGATATGCGCGGCGTTCCCGGCTGGCAATAGGTCCGGACGGCTTGCGCTGACGGCCTGAATCATTAGCTTGGGGAGGATGAGTCGCGGTCGCATCGGCGGCCCGCTCACGTCCTCCGCCGAGACCCCATGACCATTTTTACACCGCATCAGGATTCCGCGCTGAAGGCCGTTGCCGACTGGATGAAGGCAAAGCCCGGCAGGAATGGCACGCCGCCGATCTTCCGTCTGTTCGGCTATGCCGGAACCGGCAAGACCACGCTCGCGAGGCATATCGCCGAGGGCGTCGAGGGCGAGGTGAAGTTCGCCGCCTTCACCGGCAAGGCGGCGCTGGTGATGCGCAACAAGGGCTGCGACAACGCCTCCACCATCCATTCGCTGATCTATCGCGCGCGCGAATCCGGCGTCGAGCAGCCGAGCTTTGAATTGTGGGACGACGCGCCGGCCTCGAAAGCAAAACTGATCGTGATCGACGAATGCTCGATGGTGGATGCCGAGCTCGGCCGCGATCTCATGTCGTTCGATTGCCCGCTGCTGGTACTCGGCGATCCCGCGCAATTGCCGCCGATCCAGGGCGGCGGCTTCTTCACCGACTCCGAGCCCGACGCGATGCTGACCGAAGTGCATCGCCAGGCCCAGGACGACCCGATCGTCCGGATGTCGATGGATATCCGCGAGGGCCGCGAGCTCGAAATCGGCCGCCACGGCGAAAGCGAAGTCGTCGCGCGCAACGAGCTCGATCCGCAGCGCGTCATGGGCGCCGACCAGGTGCTGGTCGGTCGCAACAACACCCGCCGCGCTTACAACATGCGGATGCGGCAGCGGCAGAACATCGAGGATCCGCTGCCGGTGGCCGGCGACAAGCTGGTCTGCCTGCGCAACAACCGCAAGAAGGGCCTGTTCAATGGCGGGCTGTGGCGGGTGAAGTCGCGCGCGCAGTCGAAATCCAAGATCATCACCATGCGCCTGACGCCGGACGAGGATTTTGGTCACAAGGTGACGAAGGTCTCGGTACGCGGCGACTGTTTTGGCGGCGCCATTGAGACCATCCCCTGGGAACAGCGCAAGCCCTACGACGAATTCGACTATGGCTACGTGCTCACCGTGCACAAGTCGCAGGGTTCGCAATGGGACGACGTCGTGCTGTTCGACGAAAGTTTTGCATTCCAGGACAGCCGCGCGCGATGGCTCTATACGGGCATCACGCGCGCCGCGAAGCGGCTTAGCATCGTGGTCTAAAGCCCGGGTGGGCGGGGTTTTCTTCACGGAACCGTGTCCTGCCACCGGTAACAATGCCTGCGCCGGCCCGTATCTTGGGACATCGGGACGCGCGCAGCGATTGCGAAACGCCGCGCCCGGCCTAAACTGCCTTGCAACAGCCCGCATGAGGAAACCATGTCCCGTCACCGCTTTAGCCGTCTGTCGCTTTGCGCTGCCGCCGTCGGCGCGCTGGCGATTGCTGCCTCTGCCGTTGCGCCCTCGCGCGCCGCGGAGGACGCCGTGATCATCCCCGCCCCGACCGCCGACGCGCCGTCGGCCTCCGGCATCCAGACCGCGGTGCTGGCGGGCGGCTGCTTCTGGGGCGTGCAGGGCGTGTTCCAGCACACCGCAGGCGTGGTCAATGCCGTCTCCGGTTACGCCGGCGGCAGCAAGTCGACCGCGGACTACAACATGGTCTCGACCGGCACCACGGGACACGCGGAATCGGTCGAGATCAAATACGACCCGGCGAAGATCTCCTACGGCAAGATCCTGCAGATCTTCTTCTCGGTCGTGCACGATCCGACGCAGTTGAACCGGCAGGGGCCGGACAGCGGCACGCAATACCGCTCGGCGATCTTCACCACGAACGACGAGCAGAAGAAGGTCGCGGAGGCCTATATCGCCCAGCTCAACGCCGCAAAAGTCTACAAGAAGGCGATCGTAACCAAGGTCGGGCCGCTGGAGGGGTTCTTCCCGGCGGAGGCGTATCATCAGGACTACCTGACGCTGCACCCGAACCAACCCTATATTGCCTACAACGACATTCCGAAGGTCGAGAACCTGAAGAAGATCTTTGCGGAAAACTATATCGAGAAGCCGACATTGGTGAGCAATGCCAAGGTCACCAACTGAGGCAGCGCTTCTCGTCATTGCGAGCGATGCGACGCAATCCACTCTGTCTTTCTTGCAGAGATGGATTGCTTCGTCGCTTCGCTCCTCGCAATGACGATCCAATTTTGAGGAGTTTCCATGTCCGACACCAAAACGACCGGCAAGGTTCAGAAGAGCGACGCAGAGTGGCGCAAGGAGCTGACACCGATGCAGTACGCCGTGCTGCGCGAGAAGGCGACCGAACGGCCGTTCTCCGGCGAATTCGAGCATGTGCACCGCAAGGGCACCTATACCTGCGCCGGTTGCGGCCAGACGCTGTTCGAGTCCGATGCCAAGTTCGATTCCGGCTGCGGGTGGCCGAGCTTCACCCAGCCGGCGGCCGAGAGCCATGTCGACGAGGAGCGCGATGTCAGTCACGGCATGATCCGCACCGAGGTCTTGTGCTCGAAATGCAACGGCCATCTCGGCCATGTCTTTCCTGACGGCCCCGGCCCGACCGGCCTGCGCTACTGCATCAACTCGGCGGCGTTGAAGCTGCAGCCGAAATAGGCGCTCATTTTGACGCTTTTTCTTCAGGCGAGCCGGTACCCACTTCGCTTGAATACGATCTGAATCGTCGAACCCGTTTCCCGCCCCGTGCGACCAAGAGCTGGTCGCGCGGGGCTTTTGTTTGCACTTCCGGTTTGTCCGGTCTGCACCGCCGCGAACAAGGAAAGGTTCAGATGCGAATATCCAAACGTTTGCTGCTTGGTCTCGGCCTTGCCGGCCTCATCATGGAGAGCGTTGTGATTAAGCCCGCCATTGCCGCCGATAACGTCTCGCTGTTCAAGATCGTCACCTCCAAAGATGAAATCGTCATCGGGGTCACCGACGCCGAACTGGCGCAGGTCGACGGCAAGAACGCCGGCGGGATCGCAAAAATGCTGGTCGCCAAGGGCTCGATGAGCGTGTGGCAATACGCGGTGCATAAATCGGCCAGCGGCGATCTCGAACAGGCACCGCTGCGAAAGATAGGCCTGATCGCCAACGACTCGCTGCGCGTCGAACCCTACGCGACGCCGCTGAAGGTGCTGCCGATCGACGAGGGCAGGAAATAGGGCGACACGACATCTCGTCATCGGGGAGCCAAGGGGGCGCGCGAAGGCGCGCCCGATGACAGCGTCCGCGAAGCAATCCATGGCCATACAGGGGGGCTGGATTGCTTCGTCGCCTTGCCCCCCGCAATGACGTCGATGTTGCGGCACGTTCACCGAGACCCCGGCTCCCAACCCGTTTTCCGGCGTCTCCCCTGCGGACTCTGTGCCCGGAATGTGCTTTGCTCTCCCCTGCGGGGGCATCATTCCATCCGCCGCCCGCGTCGCTGCGGAGAGTGCCATGTCGCTCGGAACAATTCTCATCATCCTCCTGGTCATCATCCTGCTCGGCGGGTTTAGCGGCCGGATCGGCGGCTACGGCTATGGGCTCGGCCATTCCGGGATGGGTCTGTTCGGGGTCATTTTGATCGTGGTGCTCGTCCTGGTCTTGCTTGGCAAGCTGTAATTCATTTAACTATTTGAAAATAAAGGACTTCTATTCCGTCAAGAGCTGCCATGCGCGGATTCATCATGTGGTCTGTCGGGGCCGGTCAGGGGTCGCATTTTTATCAAACAGGCCTATATTAGGGTCTGTAATGACGTGCGCGGTGCGCCGCTCCTGTGGCCCGCCGTCTCCCCCATTCGCTTGCACTAGCACCAAGAAGATAAAAGAGGTCGTCGACCATGCGCACCTTGCGTCCGTTCAACTTCAATACCGCCGCCGAACTGTTTCCCGCCGCCATCCGGAAGAAGAAACGGGCCGGCTTTGCCTATCGTCGCTTCGGCACCGCGGCGGAAGCCGTGCGCTTTGCCATGGAAGAACTGCCGGCGGATTCGTTGAACGGCGCCTATCTGCAGGTCGAGGAAGCCCGCTTCGACCAGAGCGGTATCCGCACGCTCTACGAAAGCGAAGCGTTTCCGCTGGAGCGCCGTCCGCGCCCCGCGGAGGCCGCCAGCAACGCCGACGCCGACGCGGCGTAAACATCTATCTCTCTCCAACGAAAAGCCCTCGGACCTCGTCCGGGGGCTTTTGTTTTTGAACGCCTGGTCTGGCCGGTTACCGCGGCTGCTTCTCCATCCACCGCTTGAGCATCCGGACATTGCGCATATTGGCGCGGAACATGACGTCGAAAGCATCGCCGACGAGCGGCACTATGCCGATCGCGCCGTCCAGCGCGACGTTCGCCAGCATCCGCGCCGTGATGTGCCAGGGCGCGCCGAGCGCGCGGGCCTCGCGCACCAGCCACAGCGAGATCGCGGTCGTGATGAGGTCACCGACTATCGGGATCAATCCGATCAGGCCGTCGATGCCGTAGCGGATCTTGGTTCCAGGCAGGACGAAGGCGACGTCGAGCAGTTTTGCGATCGCATCGAGCCGCGCCAGCCGTTGCTCGCGCGTGAGGTTGCCGAACGGGTTGGCGGTGCCGTTCCCAAAATCGAACCGAAAGCCGTCGAACTGCGGATTGAGCTCCGCATCGGGAATTTCACGCCCCTCCTGGTCGATCGTCTTGGCGCGCGCCCGCGCCTCGCGGAACGGGCGTTGCGAGCGCGAGCGGCTGGGCGAATAGATATCGTCGCTAGTCATGGCCATCAGATGGTAATTCGCAGAACGCACGCAAGTTGCGGCACATTACCGCTGTTTCACCTGCATTGGCTCTGGGGGTGCGGATTCAAATTTCAAAGAGCAGATGCGCGTTCGCATTCTCGCGGCACGATTGCCCGAGTTTTGCATCAACGTTTGTCCCTCGATTGAAGAGGGAGCAGGGAAAGCCGGGTGCCCGGAGCACCCGTAGCCCGTGTGCATTGGTAGTAAGCACACGGTAGTCACCACGAGTACCACCGGAAATCACCCGGCTTTCCCCGCGCAATGGTTTTAACGGTTTCCTTCGAGCTCTCCTCGGCGACGAATTCCTTTTTGTCACCGTCGCCAAGCGGATTGACGGCGACCTCACCCGGTTGGGCCGGTTTCGCCTCCGCAAGGCTTAGCATCAGCAACGGATGCCAGGACCACACGACTTCGCCGTACGCAGCGACCTCAACCAAAGCTCTCGACGGACCATGTGCTGTCCGCCGAATTCTGGCGAAGGCGTTGAAGCGCCGTTCGTCCGCGCGCTGTTGTTTCGCTCACGGAAGACCGCCCTGTGAACACACTTTCGCGCCAACGCTGCCGCGTCCACCGCATCCCATCCCGCGTTCGTGACGACCGCGAAGCGCCCCTCTTGCCGGGAAAGGACGGGGCGAGCTGGTAGAACTGATTTGCCCGACGGCGAAAGCGAAATATTTTTTGCGGGAGGGCTGGACAGCTTTTTGTCACGAAGACTGATTTGCCCGTCGGGTGCCTCGACCCGTAAAAGCGCCGGTCCGGCCGGCAGTCGGCCTGTCCCTGTTTGACCTTGGGACAAACTCGACACATCATTGCCGGACAAAAGACTTTTCTCGAATGGCTCCCGATTCCCGGCCGTTCGCGCAATCTATCGAAGGAAACGATGACGGCACCCGCTACCCCGCATATCGCCCATTACCGCCGCTGGCTGAGCGAGCGGCACGGTCAAAACTTCGCCGATTACGAGGCGCTGCGGCAATGGTCCGTCCGCGAGATCGACGCTTTCTGGCAGAGCATTTGGGAATATTTCGACCTGCGTTCGCCGACGCCGCACACCGCGGTGCTGGCGCAACGCAAGATGCCGGGCGCGGTCTGGTTTCCCGGGGCACAGGTCAACTATGCGCGTCAGGTGATACGGCATGTCGAGGCGGCGCATGCCGCCAACATGCCGGCGATCGTCAGTGGCGACGAAAGCGGCGCGCTGAAGGAAACCAGCTGGCCGGAGCTGCGGCGTCAGGTCGCCGCGCTCGCGATCCACCTCAGGGCGCACGGCGTCGGCGCCGGCGATCGGGTCGCGGCCTACCTCCCCAACATCCCGGAGACCATCATCGCCTTTCTCGCCACCGCCAGCATCGGCGCGATCTGGAGCGTCTGTGCGCCGGATATGGCGGCGCCCGCGGTGATCGACCGCTTCAAGCAGATCGAGCCAAAAGTTCTGATCGCATGCGACGGCGTAACCTATGCGGGAAAGAAGCTTGATCGGCGGCAGGTGATCGACGAATTGCGCCGGTCGCTTCCGACCGTCGAACATGTCGTCATCCATGGCGAGGCGGCGCACGCAACCTCCGATCCGCGGCTTTCGGACATCCTGTCCGCGACTGGGCCGGAGGTCGACGCCTTTGAGCCCGCATGGCTGCCGTTCGATCATCCGCTCTGGATCGTCTATTCCAGCGGCACCACCGGACTTCCGAAGCCGATCGTCCACGGCCATGGCGGCGTTATCCTGGTGGCGTTGCCGCTCAACGTGCTGCACAACGATATCGGTTGCAGCTACCGGCCGAATTCGCTCGGCGAACGCTACCATTGGTACAGTTCGACCGGCTGGATCATGTGGAACTGCCAGATCGCCGGCCTGCTCAACGGCACCACGATTTGCATCTTCGATGGCAGCCCGGGCGGATCGAAGGAACAGCCGGACTGGACTGTCCTGTGGCGTTTCGTTTCGGAGACGAAGACAACGGTCTTCGGCGCCGGTGCAGCCTACTTCGCCAATTGCGCCAAGGCCGGCATCGACCTCGCCAGCGTCGGCGATCTGTCGCGGCTGCGCACGCTCGGCTCGACGGGATCGCCGCTCTCCGCCGATACCCAACAATGGTTCAACGAGCGCTTCGCCCGCATCGCCGCCACCAATGGCAACAACGAGCAGGCCGACATGTTCTGGGCGAACATGTCCGGCGGCACCGATTTCGCCGGCGCGTTCATCGGCGCCAACCGTGAATTGCCGCAAACGCCGGGACTGATGCAGTGCCGGCTGCTCGGCGCCGCCGTGGAGGCGTTCGACGAGCGCGGCCGTCCCGTGATCGAGGAAGTCGGCGAACTCGTCTGCACCGAGCCGCTGCCGTCGATGCCGCTGCGGTTCTGGAACGACGAGGGGGACGCGCGTTATCGCGCCAGCTATTTCGAGACCTATCCGGATAATTACGACGGGACGGGCCGCGGCGCGGTGTGGCGCCATGGCGACTGGCTCAAGATCAGTACCGACGGCTCCTGCGTGATCTATGGCCGCAGCGACGCCACGATCAACCGGCACGGCCTGCGGATGGGAACGAGCGAGATCTATTCGGCGATCGAAGCCCTGCCGGAAGTGTTGGACTCGATGGTGGTCGACCTCGAATATCTCGGCCGGGAAAGCTACATGCCGCTGTTCGTGGTGCTGCGCGAAGGCGTGACGCTCGACGCACCGATGAAGACGCGGATCAACCAGGCCATCGAGGCGGGCCTGTCCCGCCGCTTTCTCCCCAACGAGATCATCGCCGTTCCTGAAATTCCGCGAACGCTGTCGGGCAAGAAGCAGGAATTGCCGATCAAGAAATTGCTGCTCGGCCACGCCATCGAGAAGGTCATCAACCGCGAAGCGATGGCCAATCCCGGCTGCCTCGACTGGTATCTCGAATTCGCGAGGGACACGTTCAGGGCGCAGCAAAAATCCGGCACGGTTTGAGGCGGAGTTTCTCCACCAATCCTGAACGCTATGACGACGTCACCGGCTGCGGCTCTTCGGCAAATTTGTGCGCCAACCACGATGACAGCGTCGCGGGCACGCATCCGACCAGCCCGTACAGGATGAACTGGACCATGCCGGTATCCGGCCCGCGCGAGCCGTACAGCAATTCGGCCGCGATGAAACCGAGCACGCCGATGAGCACCATGCGCACCGCGGGCCCGATCTTCCTGACGTGCATCAGGATGTCATCCACCGCCCCCAGCATCAGCGCCGGCACGATGCCGAACAGATAGCTGTATTGCAGCGTCTTGGCGAACACCACGAACAGCTTTGCGACCTCGCCGGCCGTAACCTCGGTCCAGTAGCCGGACTGGTAGGTGGTCGCGAACAACAGCAGGAAGCCGCCGATGAACGGGCCGAGCGCTGCGAAGATCAGATAGCGTTTCATGCCGCAACTCCGAACGCGGGATCAGATGCGGCTTTTGTTTTACGATGGTTCTGCGGAAAATTCGACTCGGTTGCAGTGGATTCGATTGAGGCAATTGCACTCGGCCGTCATGCCCCGCCTTGTGTGCAATTGCGCACTGGGGCGGGGCATCCGATACGCCGCGGCTTCTCGGCTCTACAACTGATGTCTCTGGAATACTGGATCGTCCGGTCGGAGCCGGGCGATGACAAGTGGTGCGTCATGAGAGTTGAGGCGGTTCAGCGACTCAGCCCCGCCCTACTCCCCCCAGGCCGCGAACGCCTCGTTGAACGCGCGTTCGCCCGGGGCGCCCTTTTCGATGGCGATGATGGCGCGGCGCTGGTTGGCGTAGACGAGGGGGATGTCGAACCAGGAGCGCTCCTTCAGGAGCTGCAAATTGCGCGCGCGGTCGGCGTCGACGTTGGAGAGGCCGACCAGGAAGAAGCCGTCGGTCACCTTCACCGCGAGCCCGGCCAACGGCGTGCCGCGGGCCTGCTCGTTGGACTTCATCAAAATGCCCGGCACGTTGCCGACGCCGCCGCCTGAAAAATCCGGCGGCAGGATGAAGGTCAACTCAGCGGTATGGCTCGCCGGCAGCGATGAATCGGTGTTGCGGCGGAACGACATCGTCATCTTGAACTTGCGGTCGGGAATGTCGATGTCGGCGCGCACGGCGATGTCGGCCTTCTGGTTGCCGGACGCCTTGATCTGTTCGGTGCGCCAGATCACCGATCCCACATATTGCCTGCCCTTGGGATCGGACGGATCCTCGTCATAGAGCACGACGCGCTGCGCCACTGGGGCGACCGATTCCGAGCCGGGCTGGCCGACGCGATCCGCGATCTTCGGCCTCGAGGCCGGCGTTGAAGAATCCTTCGGCGCTTCCACGGTCTGCGGCGAGGACTTGAACAGGCCACTCACAGTCGTGACCAGCGACTTGCCCCAGAGGATGCCGGCGCCGACCAGAATCAGAACGATACCGACCGCGATCGCGGTCTTGAACGGAAACACCGCCCCGCCGCGGGCGCGCTTCTTGACCTCGCGATCGGCGCTGCCGACCCGCGAGCGCGGCGGCGGCGGCATCTGCGGCGGCTGGGCCGTATAGCGTTCGGCCTCCTCGACCAACTCGTCATAGGAATAGGGCGCGTCCGGATCGGCGCCGCGGTTCTCCATGCTCGGCTCGAGCCGGTCGAATTCCGGCGAGGGCGACGGCACGTTGGCGTAGGTTTTCCGCGCATTGCGGTTTGCCTGGGCGGCGGCGCGGCCGAGATCATCGGCGTCGGCGGCGAGGTCGCGGAAGCCACGCATGCCCGGCGGTACCGGCGGCGGCGCGGCATCGCCACGGCGCGGCGCGCCTGACCGTTCGCGGGTCGGCGGCAATTGCGGGTCCGGCGGCTGCGGACGCGAGGTCGCGGGGGCGGGTCAGGACGCAGATTGCGCGGCGGGCGCTGATCACCCTCGCCGTCAGGCGGGGAACGATCACGCGGCGGGCCTGATGGCGGCGACGGCGTGCGGGGCCGCGGCGCTGCGCCGGGCGCGGGCGCGGTTTCCGGCGGTCGGGCGTTGGCGCGGCGGAAAGCGTCGCCGCCGCGAGGGGCGCCGCCGGCGCGCGAGATCTCGCGGGCGCGTTGGGCGGCTTCGGACTCCACCTTGCGCACGGCCTCTTCCAGAGACAGACGCTCGCGGGTGATCTCGGATTCGGAGAGCGGCGGCTGCACGCCGCGCAATTGCTGGATCAGCGCGGCCCTCGCCCGCTCGTAAAGCGCGCGGCGGCTCTCGCCGGGAGCACTGGGGTCCAGTCCGGCGATGGCGCGGGCGATCAGCGGGTAGTAGTCAGCCATACCAACTCAAATTGCGGCCTTATGGGTAACAACTGGTTAAGCCTCGAACGGATTTTGTACCAGAATAGTATCCTCGCGTTCCGGGCTGGTGGAAAGCAGCGCGATCGGACAACCCACCAGTTCCTCCACCCGCCGGACATATTTAATGGCCTGGGCCGGCAAATCCGCCCACGAGCGGGCGCTGGCGGTCGGCTGTTTCCAGCCCTCGATGGTCTCATAGATCGGCACCACCCGCGCCTGGGCGCCCTCGCCCGCCGGCAAATGGTCGATTTCCTTGCCGTCCAGCATATAGCCGGTGCAGACCTCGATGGTGTCGAAACCATCCAGAATATCGAGTTTTGTGAGCGCCAGGCCGGTGATGCCGCAGGTCCGGACGGTCTGCCGCACCAGCACGGCGTCGAACCAGCCGCAACGCCGCTTGCGTCCGGTATTGACGCCGAATTCCTTGCCGCGGCGGCCGATTTCTTCGCCGATCTCGTTGTTCAGTTCGGTCGGGAACGGCCCCTGGCCGACCCGGGTCGTGTAGGCCTTGCAGATGCCGAGGACATAGCCGACCGCGCCCGGGCCCATGCCGGTGCCGGTCGCCGCCTGCGCCGCCACCGTGTTGGAGGAGGTGACGTAAGGATAGGTGCCGTGGTCGACATCGAGCAGCGCGCCCTGCGCGCCCTCGAACAGGATGCGCTTGCCCTCGCGGCGCTTGATGTCCAGCAGCCGCCACACGGTTTCGGCGTAGGGCAGCAGGCTTGGCGCCAGCGCCGTCAGTTCCTTCAAAATGCCCTTGCCGTCGATCTCCTCCAGATTGAGGCCGCGGCGCAGCGCGTTGTGATGCGCCAGCAGGCGGTCGATCTTGTGCGGCAAGGTGTCGAGATCGGCGAGGTCCATCAGGCGGATGGCGCGGCGGCCGACCTTGTCCTCATAGGCGGGGCCGATGCCACGGCGGGTGGTGCCGATCGCGGTCGCCTCGTTGGCGGATTCCCGCAGGGCGTCGAGTTCGCGATGCAGGGGCAGAATCAGCGTGACGTTCTCGGCGACGCGCAGGTTATCCGGGCCAATGGCGACACCCTGGCCCTTCAGTTTCGTGACCTCGTCGAGGAAGGCCTGCGGATCGAACACCACGCCGTTGCCGATCACCGCGAGCTTGGAGGGCCGCAGCACGCCGGACGGCAAAAGCGCGAGCTTGTAGGTCTCGCCGTTGATGACGAGAGTATGGCCGGCATTGTGGCCGCCCTGGAAGCGCACGACGATATCGGCCTGTTCCGACAACCAGTCGACGATCTTGCCCTTCCCTTCGTCACCCCACTGGGCGCCGACGACGACAACATTGGCCATTTCGAACGTGTTCCTTGCAACTCTAGAGGTTCGAACATGAACGCGCGGAAAGGAATCCCGGCCTTCCCGTTCATGCATTAATTTGCCCGGCCGAAAATCACGGCCGGAGCCGGTCGCACACAAGGCTCCAATCGGATAAAGGAATGGGCCGGACTAGGCAAGCAATAACGGGACAATTTGAGCCTTTTGGATGGACTCCAACTCATTGATATCCCCTGAAAATTTGCGGCAGCGCCAAGGCGGCGGGGCAGGTAGGGAGCGACTGATAAGGATGTCCAAAACCACGCGCGCGACCCGGGCGCTGGAAAAGCTAGGCGTGAAATTTTCGCTGCACAGCTACGACTACGATCCCGACGCGGACAGCATCGGACTGCAGGCGGCCGAAGCGCTCGGCGTTGCGCCGGCGCGGATGCTGAAGACGCTGATGGCCGAGGCCGACGGCAAAGCGGTCTGCGTTGTGGTGCCGTCGGATCGCGAAGTCAGCATGAAGAAGCTTGCCGCGGCCTTCGGGGCCAAGGCCGCGAAGATGATGCGGCCTCCCGATGCCGAGCGGCTCACCGGCTACCATGTCGGCGGCATCAGCCCGTTCGGACAGAAGAAGCGCGTGCCCGTCGCGATCGAGGAAGCCGCTCTTGGGCACGCGAGCGTGTTCCTCAATGGCGGGCAGCGCGGCCTGCAGATCGAGCTCGATCCCAACGATGCGGTGAAGGCCGCGGCCGCGATCGTGCGGCCGCTGGCGGTGTAGGGCACCGGCGCGGGGCGGCGCCGTCGCCCTCAGTTGAGGTTTTCGTCGCCGATCCGCTTGTTGTCGAGGAAATCGGTAAACCCCGATAGCTCCTCTTTGGAGATGCCATGCACCGTCAAACGGAGTTGCACGATCGCCAGATCAATCAGGTGCGCGGCAAACTCGGCCCCGGTCCCCGCGACCTGGCTGCGCTGCTCGATCAACACCGAAATGACCTCACGCAGATCGGGCGCACGCAGTTCGGCCGTAACGATATCCGTATCGATCTCTTGCTTCATAATCTCTTCCGCTTCGCTTCACGCGTTCATGACGACTGGGGTTGCAGCGCTTCGGCAACCGCGCTGAACGGCGGCACGTAGGGCAGCTCCAGCACCTCCTCGAAGCGCATCCCGCCCGACCGCACCTCCCGCAGCTCGATGTCGATCTGCATGGGCGGCGGAATCAGCGTCACCGACGCCTTCGGCCAGGGCGCCGGGTTCGGTGCAACGCCGGTGAAGCGATAGGCGGCTGCCATCTCCAGCGCGAGCAGTTGCAGTTCGAGCATGGCGACCCCCATCCCGGCGCAGGCGCGCGGACCGGCGCCGAACGGCACATAGGCGTCGGTGGTATAGCGCCGCGTCATCAGGAATTTGTCGGGAGATTCCCAGTGCCGGGGATCGCGCTGCAGCTGCCATGGGCAGATCAACAGCGAGGTCCCGCGCTTGAGTTCGCGCCCGCCGATCGTAACCGGCTGCATGACTTCGCGCGAGAACCACCAGGCGCTCGGATAGAGCCGGCACACTTCCTTCACCAGCGTGGTGCTGACGTCGGCGCGCCGCACCGCCTCGACGCGCAGTTCGCCGTTGTCGCCGAGGCATTCAGCTGCTTCGTCGGCGACCTCGTCCATCAAGCCCGGTTCGGCGGCCATGTGATACAACAGCCACGCCGCGGTCGATCCTGTGGTGTGGTGGCCGGCGAGCAGCAATGTCAGAATTTCGTCGTGCAGATCGCGGTCGCTGAGCCCGAGGGCCTCGAGGTCCTTGAGCGCGCTGGTCGACCCGGCGCTGCTGCGCAGGCGCTGCACCACGGTTGACATCGCAAGCTTCGCGCAAACCCGGTTCTTGTTGCGGCGATACCAGGAGAAGGGGCCGAGCGGCAGGGCGCGGAACATCTCGTCCGCGAGATCGTCCTCGATGGTCCCCACCGCCTGGATCAGCGCCTCTTCGTCGCCGGAGGAAATCACCTGCGCGCCGAACACGGCAATGCAGATGGTGCGCAGCGCAAGCGTTGCCGTGAAACGATGCGGATCGAACGAACCAAGACGCGCGAGCCTGGCGCCGACCGCACGGATTTCGGCGCACATCTGCGGCAAATATCTCTCGACGCTGCCCTTGGCCATGTGCTTGTGCAGCACGGCGCGCCGCCGCTTGTGCTCGTCGCCATGCAACATCAACGAGCTCTGGCCGAGCACCGGCGTCAGCTTCTTGATCAGCCTGCCCTTGCCGACCTCGGTCTCCGGCGCCTTGAGAATCGGCCGGATCAGATCCGGATCGTTGACCAGCAAGACCGGGCTTGGCCCGAGATACAGCGGCTCGAGCCCCAGCGGCGCGGTGTTTCCGCGCGCCAGCAGGAACTGCAGCGGATCACGCCGGAATGCTCGAACGTCCGAAAACATGTGTGGCATCGCTTATCTCCAGTTGTCGTCCAAGATCGAGGAATTTTCCGAGACCGGGATTGTCGGTTTCATTGATCGGAATTTCGCCGGCGACCGCCGTCAGCGGCCGGCCGCGGCGATCGGCGCCGATCAGCTGCGGAGGGCCGAAGCGGCGGGTGCGGATGTTCATGCGGGCGAGAAAGCGCTCGTAGGTCAGATCGGCCATCGCGACCAACGCCTCGGCCTTGCGCAACTGCGCGAAACGAAACATCAGCGCGTAGTTCAGCCGCGTCGACCGCGCCTCGGCGGCCGCCGGCAACACGCCAAACCGGCTGATTTCCCAGACGTTCCGGCGATTGGGGAAACGCCGGACGGCGAGCTGGGGGAATACCGATTGGGTCAGATATGGATAATCGGTCCGGATCGCCCGAAAGCCGCCGACCAGCTCAGCGCCGCGAAACAACAGGCAGTGTTGGGTATACCAGACATCGAACTGATCGCGTTCGACATCGCCCGTCGTGTTGAGCACCCAGCCGCACTGGTCGACGAACAGCCGCTTGCGCATGCGGAACATCGCCTGTACGGCAGCGGGATCGACCTCCTCGGTCGTAATTAAAGCATGGTACCGGCGCAAGGATTGCGTCATGCCCTGTCTCCAAATGACGCATCATCTGGAACAGAAACCCCTACTTATGGTACCCCCTGAAACCGGGGGTTTTAGTCAAATGGTTCTGGAAGAGGCAATCGCCGCTATCGAAGCAGCCGATACGATGAACGAGCTTCGCTCGTCATTGCATCGCGTTATCCAGGACTACGGGTTTTCCGGATTTGCGTTCATCGATGCCGGACGACCCGAGCTCGATATCCCGTATCACACCGGTACCTATCCGCCGGCCTGGGAGCGCGCCTACATCCAGAACGATTTCGTGCATTCCGATCCGGCACTGGCACGGGTGCGGCGGACCAACACGCCGTTCCATTGGGGCGACCTCAAACTGCCCGAACGCGTCGGGCGAAAGCGGCCGCCGGAATTGAGGATGATGGACGCGGCGCGCGACCATGGATTCAAGGAGGGCTTCGTCGTGCCCTTCCACTATCGCGACCGGCTTGGCGCCATCCATTCGAGCTCGACCGTGTTCTTCTGGGAGGACGAGCCGCGCTGGTTCGACAAACTGTTCACCTGCCATCGGCATGAACTGCACCTCCTGATGATCTACTGGGTGCAGCGGGCGATGGACATCGTCAACCGCGACCAGCGCAACGCGTCCGCGATCCTGCGGCTCGCCGACGATGCCGCTTCGGTCCAGCTGACAGCCCGCGAGCGGGAAGTGATGGCCTGGGCCGCGCGCGGCAAGACGGTTGCGGACACCGCGCAAATCCTCGGAATTTCCCCGGAGACGGTCGAAGGCTTCATCAAGCAGGCGCTGCGCAAGCTCGGTGCGTCAAACAAGACCCATGGCGTCGCCAAGAGCATCGCCCTGGGGATCATTGACCTGTGAACAGACCGAAGCAGCAAGGACACCGTCCGGCCAATCTCAATTCGGCTGGGTCTGCGCCCGCGACATTGCGTCGACGATGGCGTTGCGCGGCTTCGGCGGCTGCTGTTCCGGGCATTCGACAAAAGCCAGGATCGAGTTGGCGCGAACGGCAAACCGGTGCCGCTTCCCGGTTTCGGCTCCTTCGGCCGGCATGGGCGCTTTCGTGGACGTGCCGGTCTGCCGTCGAAGATCGACATTGGACGGATCATAAAGGCCCGGACCGGGCGCGTCAGGGCACATCCAGGTTGGGTTCTGGACATTACTCATCTTTTAGTTGCGCTACTGCTCCGTCTCTGGCAGCAATAGAAGCTAGACGGGAAGATTTTTATGCCCTCCTTTGAGAACTCGGGGGCGCACGGCGGTGCGCACCCCGCGTTACGGATCGCGGATCGGGATGCGGTGCGGATGTTTCTGGCCCGGATCGGGACCAATCCATGACGAACAGCACCACGGACAACCAGCTCGATCAACTCGTGAAGGCGCGATGGCTCGCGCTCGGGCTTTCGCAGCAAGACCTCGCTGAAGTGCTGGGCGGACAGCCGGACGGAACTGCGAAGGACGACATTGATCCCGGCCGCCTCAGACAAATTGCAGATGCGCTGGGGCTTCCGGCGGAACGCCTCGAAGACCGAGCCGGCCAGGGAAAAGCCGCGCCCCGTACGAATGATGAATCGCTGCAAACCCTGCTCGAACTGCGCTTGCTCCGGCTTTTTCGCGAGCTGCGCGACCATAACACCAAGTGCATCCTGATTGAGCTGACCGAACAGATCGTCAGGCGCCAGGGCAGCCCCCGCGGAGATGCCGGCTAGGGGCCTGACGCGTTTTCCTCACGCGAACCGAAATTCACTTCGCGCGCTATGCGACAGCATGCGGGCTCGCGCATGGTCGCGATGCATCTGCCCCATTGATGGACGGGCGGAATCCGTGTCTGTGACACGGCCGGGCGAACATTCCGGCCCGGCGGCTGCCGCCGGGCGGGCGCGGCGCCATGAACCGGGCCTTTTGAATGTCTGCTTCCGAAACCACGTCACCCGCCAGTTCGGGCAACTGGATCGCCAACCAGCCTTATCTCCTGCTCAGCATCACCGCCCTGTGCTGGGCCGGCAACGCCATCGTCGGGCGCCTCGCAGCCGGACATATCCCCCCGGTGACGCTGTCGTTCCTGCGCTGGTCGCTCGCTTTCCTGCTCATTCTCCCCTTTGCCTGGAAGCACCTGGTGCGCGACTGGGCCGCGATCCGCGGCAAGCTCGGCATCATGATCGTGCTCTCGATCACCGGGATCGGCGCCTTCAATACCCTGCAATACTGGGCGCTGGAGCATACCCAGGCGCTGAACATCCTGCTGTTGCAGTCGGCCGCGCCGCTGCTCGTGGCCGTGTGGTCGCTGATCCTGCTCGGCGTGCGGCTGACCCCGGCGCAGGCCCTCGGCATCCTGCTGTCGCTCGCCGGCGTACTGATGATTCTGCTGCATGGCGACCTGACCACGCTGTCGAACATCCAGTTCAACAACGGCGATCTGATCTTCATCGTGGCGCTGGCAATCTTCGGGTTCTACTCCGTGCTGTCGTTGAAACGCCCTGCCATCCACGGCCTGTCCTTTGTCGCCTTCACCTTCGGCTGCGGCGCGGCGTGCCTGATCCCGCTGTTCATCTGGGAACTGTTCGCGCGTCCGCGGATGCAGATCGACGCCAACAACCTGCTGTCGCTGTTCTATGTCGCGGTGTTCCCCTCGACGCTGGCCTATCTCTGCTTCAACCGCGGCGTGGCGTTGATCGGCGCCAACCGCGCCGCGCCGTTCTTCCACGTCGTGCCGGTGTTCGGAACCGTCATGTCGATCGGCTTCCTCGGCGAGCACCCGCAGCCGTTCCACCTGATCGGCTTCGCGCTGGTGCTGGCCGGCGTCTTTGTGGCGTCGCGGAAGCCTCAGGCGTAGTGGCACAGGCGGCACCGCGCGGTGTCGCCCGAACCTCAGGTCGATGCCGTCTCTGGTGGCCTCGGCACCGTAAATCCGCTATCTATGTCGGTGGCTTTGCAAGGTCAGGAAATGAGAGCGCGCGCCAGCAATGTGATGATCGGGACGTTGACGCTGGTCTTGATCGCCGGCGCCTTCGGCGCGCGGTTCGGCTACCAGAAATACACCGGCATCAACCAGCGGACGCCGTTCCGGGTGATCTTCGAGGGCTCCGCTTCCGGCCTGCGGAGGGGCGGCAGCGTGAATTTTGCCGGCATCCGGATCGGCGAGGTGGTGTCGCTCAAGCTCGACAATCCCCGCCGTGTCGTCGCGCTGACCATGATCGACAACAACGCCCCGCTGCGCAAGAACACCGAGGTCGGACTCGAATTCCAGGGCCTGACCGGCATCGCCGCGATCTCCTTCACCGGCGGCACCGACGACGCGCCGCCTCCGCCGTTGGGAGCAGACGGCATTCCGGAATTGACCGCCGATCCCGAGGGAACGCTGGGCCTGCAGGAGAAGATTCGCGTGGCGCTGCGCAACGTCGACAAGGTGATCGCCGACAATGAAGTCGCGGTAAAGGACACGCTTCGGAATTTCGAATCGTTCACCGCATCGTTGTCCAGCGACGGCGAGCGGATCACCAGCATCATCGGCATCGCCGATTCCGGCGTCAACGCCGTGGACGACGCCATGAACAGGACGGAGGCCTTCCTGAAGGGCCTCGGCAGCGACAAATATGGCGGCGAGCTGTTGCCGACCATCGTCTCGCTGCGCGAACTGATCGAGAGTTTCGACAAGAAATCAGGTAGCCTGATGGCCGACACGCGAAGGATGCTCGGCGAGATCAGCCAGTCCGTGAACAAGGCGGACCAGAAACTTGGAGGGCCCGGCGGCAGACGCTGACGTGCCGCCTTCTGGGCCAGCGATTCCGCCGTCGATCGTGAGCAACCTCCAAACGTCATCGCCCTGCTCGACCGGGCGACCCAGTATTCCAGACGCAGCAGTGATAGTGTTGAGAGGCCGCGGCGTACTGGCTGCCCCGCTTGAAGCGGGGCATGACGACGGGAGCCCTACCCGATCTTGAACTTGCTGTACGCCTCATTCGTCGCGATGATCACGTGCTCGGCGCAGCCGTTCTGGCGATGGGGATCGCAGCGGCTTTCGTAATCGGCCGACGTCATCATGTCGATGAACGCGGCGACGCTGGGGTAATAGACCAGGGCGAGATAGTCCCATTGATTACCGTCTTGCCGGCCGAGCGCCACTGCCTTGGCGTCGCCGGTCCACAGCAGCGTGCCGCCGCGCGCCTTGATCATCGGCACCGTCAGCGCGCTGTAGCGCAAATACGCATCCCAGCCCGAGCCGTCGCCGTCGAGCGAGCGCTCGCGAAAGCGCATCAGGTTCACCATCACCACCGGTCCCTGATCCTCCAGGTCCCTGAGGCCTTCGACGTTCAACAGATCCACGCCCATAACTTGCTCCTGACACCTTGCTCTCGACGGCATTCCATAACCCGAGACATTGTAGCATTGCGGGGACGGGACTTGTCGCGTGGCAAGAATTGCGCACAACTTACGGGCAAGACGATGACCAAACCCGCGCCAGCGCCGCCCACCTTCGACCCGGTCCGGTGGCTCAACAACCAGCCTTATCTGCTGCTCAGCCTGACCGGTCTGTTCTGGGCTGGCAATATCGTGCTGGCGCGCCATGTCGGCAACCACGTGCCGCCGATCACGCTGACCACGATCCGCTGGTTCGGCGTCTTTCTGATCCTCTTGCCGTTCGCCTGGCCGCATCTCAAGCGCGACTGGCCGGCGCTGCGCGCCCATTTGCCGCTGATGGTGCTGCTGTCGGCAATCGGCTTCGCCTTCAACAACGCGATCTCCTACTGGGCGATGCAATACACCCAGGCGCTGAACGCGCTGCTGATCCAGTCGTCGGGCCCGCTGTTCGTGGCGCTGTGGTCGCTGGTGCTGTTCGGAGTGCGGCTGACCGCGGCGCAGCTCGCCGGCATCGCCATCTCGCTTCTGGGCGTGCTGGCCATCATCCTCCGCGGCGATTTCGCGGCGCTGGCGACCATCAGCTTTAACAAGGGCGACGTGATGTTCGCGGCCTCGCTACTGTCGTTCGGGCTCTATTCGGCGCTGATACCGCGCCGGCCGGTGACGCATCAATTGTCGCTGATTTCCTTCACCACCTTGTGCGGCGCGCTGTTGCTGCTGCCGTTCTCGGTCTGGGAATTCTCCACCGGCGCGAGGATGAAGTTCGATTTCCTGACTCTCGTCACGCTTATCTATGTGCTGATTTTCCCCTCGACGCTGGCCTATCTGTTCTTCAACCGCGGCGTCGCGCTGATCGGCCCGAACCGCGCCGCGCCGTTCTTCCATCTGGTACCGGTGTTCGGCTCTGCGATGGCGATCCTGCTGCTCGGCGAAGCCTTGCAGCCATTTCATCTCATCGGCTATGCGCTGGTGCTCGCGGGCGTGATCATCGCGTCGCGGCAAGCTTCGACCAAGCCATGAACGCGGCGATGATTGTGAGGGCTGGCGCGGCACAGCGGCATCGAGAAGCAGTAGAGATGGCCAAGGCCCGCTCCGTCATTGCGAGCCAACCCGCGAAACAATCCATGGCTCCGCACGAGGAAAGATGGATTGCTTCGTCGCTACGCGCCTCGCAATGACGAGTGGGGTGCAGCAGCACATTATTCTTTCTCGTAATGGCCGGGCTTGACCTGGCCATCCACGTCTTTCTTTGTCCGGCAGATCGCAAGGACGTGGATGCCCGGGACAAGCCAGCGCAGGGGGGCAAGGGCGCATCGCGCCGTGCCCACCATCTATCCGCAACCGTTAGCTTGAATGGTGGGCACGCGGAGCCTGTCATCGGGCGCGCATTCGCGCGACCCGTTGGCCTTGCCCAGTTACTACGGCTGCCGCGATCTGAAATTACGCCACCCGAACCTTGACGAGGAACTGATCCACGGCGTTGCGGAGCATGCCGGACTGGTTGTCGAGCTCGCGGGCGTTCGAGAGAACCTCCGACGCCGCCTTGCCGGTGGCCGACGCCGCGGTGGTGACGCCGCCGATGTTGGAGTTGATCTCGCTGGAGCCTGCCGCCACCGACTGGATGTTGCGGGCGATCTCGCGCGTCGCATCGCCCTGCTGGTCGATCGCGGCGGAGATCGAGGTGGTGATCTCGCTCATCTGCGCGATGGTTTCGGTGATGCCGCCGATCGAGGTCACGGCTTCACCGGTGGACGCCTGCATCGCGGCGACCTGGGCCGAGATCTCTTCGGTCGCTTTCGCCGTCTGGTTGGCGAGCGCCTTCACCTCGGAAGCGACCACCGCGAAGCCGCGGCCGGATTCGCCGGCGCGCGCCGCCTCGATGGTGGCGTTCAGCGCCAGCAGGTTGGTTTGCGCCGCGATCGAGTGGATCAGCTTCACGACCTCGCCGATCTTCTCGGCGCCGGTGGAGAGCGCCTGCACGGTGGCATTGGTCCGCTCGGCATCGGCGACCGCCTTGCTCGCGACTTCGCTGGAGCGCGCCACCTGACGGGAGATTTCCGCAACCGAGCTGGAGAGCTCTTCGGCGGCGGCGGCAACTGTGCCGACATTGTTCGACGCGTTCTGCGAGGCCGCGCCGACGGTGGCAGCACGCGCGCTGGCGTCGCTCGCAGTCGCGGTCATCGATTGCGCGGTGGTCTGCATGCCGGCCGCCGCGGTCGAGACCGAACGGACGATGCCGGTGACGCTGCGCTCGAAATCGCTGGCGATGTTCTCCATCGCGGCGCGACGCTCGGCCGCGGCGCGCGCCTGGGTCTCGGCTTCGGCCTGTTCGAGGCCGCGGATACGGATCGCGTTGTCCTTGAAGATCTGGACGGTTTTCGCCATGGCGCCGACCTCGTCGCCGCGATTAAGACCGGGGATCTCGCCGTCGAGCTTGCCGTCGGCCAGAGCCTGCATGCGCGCGCCGAGCTCGCCGAGCGGCTTCGAGATGCTGCGGCCGATCAGCCAGGCGATCGAGCCGGAGATCACCGCGATACCAAGGATGGCGAGACCGAGCACCCAGGCGATCGGCTTCATCTTGGCGTCGAGATCGTCGAGATAGGCGCCGGTGCCGAGATACATGTCGAAGCCGGGCACCGCAACGGCGTAGCTGATCTTGCGGACCGGCGTTTCCTCGCCGGGCCTCATATATTCATAGGTCAAAAGGATGGAGCCGTTGGCTTTGACGCCATCCATCAACTCGCGCGACAGTTTCCGGCCATTGGTCACCACGTCCATGCGGTCGGTACCGATCTGCTTGGGATCGGGGGCCATCACGGTAATACCGTCATTGGTGGTGCCGAACAGGTATCCGGCGCCTTTGTCGTAGGTCATGGAATTGGCGCGGCGGCCGAATTCGGCCAGCGCGGCCTCCTTGGTCATCTGGCCGGCATCGACCTGCTTCTTCAGGCCGGCCGCCAGATTGAGGCCCATGTCGACGATGGCCTTGACCTGGTCGATGCGCGCATTGAGCATCTCGCGCTGCATCAGCCGACCCGCAAGGAAGCCGGCCGCGCACAGGCCGAGGAGCGCCACACCGACCAAAATACCGAGCTTGGGGGTAATCTTCATGTTGGTCAGCTTCACGGGAGCATCTCCAGGCATTTGCGCGGACGAGGTGCGCGATTGGGTGGATTGATTCGGTTCACCCTAATGTGAGACCCTTTACCGGGTGGTTTACGAAATTCCCCCGTAAAACTCCGGAAGGATGGCATCAGACCAACCGGAGATTGTGGAGAGCATCGTTCGGTCGCGAAAAAGAATATGAAGCCTGCGGCGCAACGCGGCGGCCCAACCAAAGAGATCAAACGGGAGCACGCAAATGTCGAAATTCAAGGTGGTGACGCCGAAGGGCGCTTCTTTCACCGTCGCCGGCGGCGGCTACGACTATGAAAAGGAGGCGCTCGATCCGATCGGCGCCGAAATCATCGAGGCGCCGGCCAACGAGGCGGAATTCATCGCCGCCGCGAAGACCGCGGACGCGATCTATGCCAAGGGCATCCCGATCACCAAAGCGATCATCGACGCGTCTGGAAAACTGCAAGGTCATCACGCTTGGCAGCGTTGGCGTCGACAGCGTCGACGTCAAGGCCGCGACCGCGCGCGGCATCCCCGTCACCAACATTCCCGACACCTTCATCGAGGAAGTCGCCGACCACGCCATGATGCTGCTGCTCTCCGGCTTCCGCCGCCTGGTCGAGCAGGACAGGATGGTCCGCACCGGCCGCTGGGCCGAGGGCCGCCCGGCGCTTCTGAAAATCCCGCGGCTGATGGGGCAGACGCTCGGCTTCATCTCGTTCGGACGCGTGGCCCGCGCGGTGGCCAGGCGCGCCGCGCCCTTCGGCCTGCGGATGCTGGCCTACGATCCCTTCCTCCAGGAGACGCTGATATCGGAGCATGGCGTGATTCCGGCGACGCTCTCCGAGGTGCTGTCGCAATCGGATTTCGTGTCGATGCACGCGCCGGCGCGCCCCGAGGTGCACCACATGCTCGGCGAGAAGCATTTCCGCCAAATGAAGAAAGGCGCCATCTTCATCAACACCGGCCGCGGGGCCACGGTGGACGAGGAAGCCCTGATCAAGGCGCTGCAGGAAGGCTGGATCGCGCACGCCGCGCTCGACGTGCTGGAAAAGGAGCCGCCGTCGCACAACAACCCGCTGCTCGGCATGGAAAACGTCACCCTGACCGCCCATGTCGCCTCGGCCTCGGCACGTTTTGACGAGGCGCGCAAGCGCCGCGTGGGCTACGAATTGTCACTGGTCCTTTCCGGCATGTGGCCGGTAAGCTGCGTCAATCCGTCGGTGCTGCAAAACACCGCGCTTCGACGCTGGCAGCCTGTCAGCATGGATCGCGGGCCCAACAGCTAAGACGACCAACCGACGGGGCGTTCACTGGCGATCAACGCCGGGAACG
This sequence comes from uncultured Alphaproteobacteria bacterium, assembly GCA_963786115.1. Taxonomy (GTDB): domain Bacteria; phylum Pseudomonadota; class Alphaproteobacteria; order Rhizobiales; family Xanthobacteraceae; genus Bradyrhizobium. The sequence continues at coordinate 263,310 of CAWAYC010000015.1, read as the reverse complement.
AGAAGAATAACAGGGAGAGACTCATGAAGAACGACATCACCCGGCGTGACGCGCTTGTCTTGGGCGTTTCGGCCGCAGCGCTGGCGGCGACCGGCGCACAAGCGCAAACCGCGTCCAACGTCAAAGCCGCCGACGTCCCCGCCCCCACTTTGAATATCGAGAAAGGCGCGAGCCTTCGCATGCTGCGGCCGGTCCGGTTCGTGCAGGCCGACGAGGACGTATTCCGCGCCAACGCGGCCAAATTCACCGAAAAGACCGGTGTCGAGATCAAGGTCGATTTCGTCGGCTGGGAGGACATCAACCAGCAGACCGCAGTGACCTCGAATTCCGGCGCCGGCCCCGACATCATCATCGGATTCGGCGACGCGCCGCACATTTACGTCGACAAGCTCGTGGAGCTCACCGACGTCGCCGATTATATCGGCAAACGCTATGGCGGCTGGCTGGCGCTGGCGGAGAAGTACGGCAAAAAGGGCAAGAGCAATAGCTGGATCGGGCTTCCGTTCGGAGCCAGCGGTGGTCCCCTCGTCTACCGCAAGTCCCTGATCAATGCCGCCGGCTTCGACAGGGTGCCGGACGATCATGCCGGGTTTCTGGATCTTTGCCGCAAACTGCAAAAGGCCGGCAAGCCGGCCGGCTTCGCGCTCGGCAACGCGGTCGGCGACGGCAATGGTTTCGCGCACTGGATATTGTGGTCGCACGGCGCCTCGCTGCTCGACGAGGAAGGCAACCTCATCATCAACAGCAAGGAGACGGTGAACGCGCTCAAATTCCTGAAGGAGCTGTACCCGACCTTCATCGCCGGCACACCGTCGTGGAACGATGTCAGCAACAACCGCGCCTATTCCTCACAGGAAATCGGGCTGACCGCAAACGGGGTCTCGCTGTACTTCTCGCTGAAGAACGATCCGGCGACCAGGACCATCGCCGAGGACACCGAGCATCAATTCCTGCCGCTGGGCCTTGCCAAGACCTCGCCGATGACGGGCCTGACGCTTAATGCCATGGTGTTCAAGCACAGCCAGTATCCGAACGCCGCGAAGGCATTTCTGCAGTTCATGCTGGAGAAGGAACAGTACGAGCCGTGGCTCAATGCCAACAGCGGCTACTGGGCGCAGCCGCTCGCAGCTTACGCCGATGCGGCGGTGTGGTCCGGCGATCCCAAGGTCAAGATCTTCAAGGACACCATGAAGAGCCCGTACTACACCGGCTACAAGGGCCCGATCTCGACTGCCACGGGCGCCGTCAACGCCGACTACGTGCTGGTGCAGATGTGCGCCTCCGTCGCCACCGACGCCGCGACGCCGGAAGCGGCGGCCGCGGAAGCCGAGCGGCGGGCGAAGCGGTATTTCCGCCGCTCGTAAGGCGCGACCGGCAGTAATTCTGTCATTCCGGGATGGTCCGAAGGACCAGACACGGAATTCTCGAGATTCCGGGTTCGATGCTTCGCTTCGCCCCGGAATGACTGGACCCCGAGGACAAGCATCCAATGTCCGTAACGACAATTCCTGCTCGCACCTACGTGCAGCGACAGCCGGGCTGGCTGGCACGGCTGCTCGACTACAAACCATTCCTGATCGTGATCTGCCTCGCGCCGGCGATCGGCCTGCTCGCGGTGTTCCTCACCTATCCGCTGGGGCTCGGCGTCTGGCTCGCCTTCACCGACACCACCATCGGCCGGCGCGGCGTCTTCGTCGGCCTGGAGAATTTTCAGTATCTGCTCAGCGATCCCTTGTGGTGGGGCGCGGTGTTCTACAGCATTTTCTATACGGGAGTGGCCACCTTCGGGAAATTCGCGCTCGGCTTCTGGCTGGCGCTGCTGCTGAACAATCATTTTCCGTTCAAGAGCCTGTTGCGCGCCATCGTGTTGTTGCCATGGATCGTGCCGACCGTGCTGTCGGCGCTGGCGTTCTGGTGGATCTACGATCCGCAATTCTCGATCATCTCCTATCTGCTGGTCGACGTGCTGCACATCCGCTCGACCAATATCGACTTCCTGGGAGCGCCGTGGCCGGCCCGCTTCTCGCTGATCACGGCCAACATCTGGCGCGGCATCCCCTTCGTCGCGATATCGCTGCTCGCCGGCCTGCAGACCATCTCGCCCTCGCTCTATGAGGCCGCGATGCTCGACGGCGCCACCGCCTGGCAGCGCTTCCGCTACATCACCTTTCCGATGATGATGCCGATCCTCGCGATCGTCATGACATTCTCGATCATCTTCACCTTCACCGACTTCCAGCTCGTCTACGCCATCACCCGCGGCGGTCCGGTCAACTCCACGCACCTCCTGGCAACGCTGGCGTTCCAGCGCGGCATTGCCGGCGGCGAGCTCGGCGAAGGCGCGGCGATCGCGGTATCGATGATCCCGTTCCTGGTATTCGCGACGTTGTTCAGCTACTTCGGCCTCGCGCGCCGCAAATGGCAGCAGGGAGAGAGCAATGACTGACGCGGTCGCGCAATCCACCAATGTCGCCAGCGCCACGCCTGATACGATGGCGTGGGACAGCCGCGCGCGGCGGATGATGATGATCTACCTGCCGCTGTCCTGCTTCGTGCTGATCCTGTTGTTTCCATTCTACTGGATGGCGGTCACCTCGTTCAAACCAAACGCGGAGCTTTTGAACTACAAGGAACACAATCCGTTCTGGATCACCTCGCCGACGCTCGCGCACATCAAGTATCTCCTGTTCAACACCGCCTATCCGCGCTGGCTGAAGACCACGATGTTCGTCGCGGTCGGTTCGACCTTCCTGTCGCTGTTCGCCAGCACGCTCGCGGCCTACGCGATCGAGCGGCTGCGCTTCCGCGGCAGCCCCTATGTGGGCCTCGGCATCTACCTCGCCTATCTGGTGCCGCCGTCGATCCTGTTCATTCCACTGGCGACTGTCGTGGTGCAGTTCGGCCTGTTCGACAGCCCGATGGCGCTGATCCTGGTCTACCCGACCTTCCTGGTGCCGTTCTGCACATGGCTGTTGATCGGCTATTTCAAGTCGATCCCCTATGAGCTGGAGGAATGCGCGCTGGTCGACGGCGCGACCAGATTGCAGATCCTGCGGCGGATCACCCTGCCGCTCGCCGTGCCCGGCCTGATCTCGGCCGGCATCTTCTCGTTCACGCTGTCCTGGAACGAGTTCATCTACGCGCTCGCCTTCATCCAGAGCAGCGCCAACAAGACCGTGCCGGTGGCGATCCTGACCGAGCTGGTGTCCGGCGACGTGTATCAATGGGGAGCGCTGATGGCCGGCTCCCTGCTCGGCTCGCTGCCGGTCGCGATATTTTACTCGCTGTTCGTCGACTATTACGTGTCGTCGCTGACCGGCGCAGTCAAAGAATAGGCCAGGCACCCGGCGCAACCCTTTCGAGCGGGCGGCGCGCGTCCCCGTCTACACCGGGCGTTCGGCCCGAAGCGCTGGGTTGCGCGGTTGCCCAAAAAGCAGGCCGGGAAATCACCAGGCCGATCGTTTTCGGGTGTGTTACCTTCGCTGCATTGATCATCCGGTTAACCGGTCTGCGAACCATAACAGGAGCAGGGCATCATGAACGGGGCGAGTGATTTGTTGTCGCGACGGGGCTTTTGCCTGTGCTGTGTCGGCGGAGCCGCGTTTGTCGCCAGCGCAGGATGGCTTACGCCCCGCCAGGCGTTCGCGGAAGCGCGCGGGCTTGTCAGCCTGATTAAGGATAGCGCCGCGGTGTCGCCAATTGCGACGTACAAGCTGCGAAACAATATCAGCATCTTGGAGGGATCCGGCGGCAATATCGCGGTGCTGACCGGGTCGGACGGCAAGGTCCTGGTCGATGCCGGCATCGGCGTGTCACGCCCGCAGCTGGCCGCTGCACTGGCCGCGCTTGGGCCGGAGCCCATCACGCATCTGGTCAACACGCATTGGCACTTCGATCATGCCGACGGTAACGAGTGGCTACATTCGGCCGGCGCGAAGATCATCGCCCACGACAGTACGCGCAAGCATCTCTCGGGAATCCAGCGGGTGGAGGATTGGGATTACAATTTCCTTCCCCCTCCCTCCGGCGCGGTCCCAAGCGAAGTTTTCGCGCAGGAGCACAGTCTGAAGCTCAACGGCGCGTCGCTCGCCCTGAAACATTACGGGCCTGCGCATACCGACGGCGATATCTCCGTCACGTTTGCCGAGGCCAACATCATCCATGTCGGCGACACCTACTGGAATGGAATCTATCCGTTCATCGATTACTCGACCGGCGGCAGCATCGACGGAATGATCGCGGCCTCCAATGCCAATCTGGCGGCGGCAACCAACGACACGATCATCATTCCGGGCCACGGCCGGCCCGTCAGCAACAAAGCCGAACTGCAGGAATTCCGGGATATGCTGGTTGCGATCCGGGATAACGTCGCCAAGCTCAAGAAGGACGGACGCACCCGGGATGAGGCCGTCGCGGCCAAGCCCACGGCCGCGTTCGACGCGAAATGGGGCCAGTTCGTCATCGACCCCGGCTTCTTCGCCCGCCTGGTCTATGAGGGCGTGTGAGCGCGGGCCAAGCCGCCTGACGTCACCTGATCGAGAACGCAACGGGCACGCTGAAGCCCATCGAGGCCTGCTTCATGTCGGGCGGAAATGCCGGGAAAGGCTGGGCGCGGCGGACCATCGCCATGGTCTCGGCGTCGAGCGCGGCATGACCTGAGGATCCTCCGAGGTGGCTGGCGAGCACCTGGCCGCCGCGGCTCAGCGTGAAAGCCAGCCGTGCCACGCCCTGCTGGCCGGCGGCCTTTGCGGCCGGCGGATATTGTTTGAAGCGCTGCAAATGCGCGGCGACCAGCTGGTTGTAGGAGGCGATCGCCGCCGCCGACGCGCCGCTGCTGACGGCGGACGCCGCCGGCGCCCGACGTTCGGCTTTCGGCGCCGCGGTGGTACGAGGGGCCGGTGTCGCCTCCGTCGGCTTCTTCGCCTCCGCCCGGACCACCTTCGACTTCACCGGAGTTGGTTTGTGCTCCGGAGCAATGATTGCGGGTTCGGGCTTCGTCGGCGCTGGTTCGGCTTTCTGCTCGGGCGGCGCCATCACTTCAGGCTTCTCCTGCGGCGGGGTCGGCGCGAACTGTTCCGGCACCGCTTCCGGCTTCGCGGCCTCCGGCGGCGGCGAGGCGTCGGCCTGCTGCATCACGGGCCCCGGCGCCAAATCCATCGGCGTCGGCTGCGGCGAAGACGATACCGGCGCCATATCCACCATGATCGCGGGCAAGCTGACGCCCGGCGTTGGCGGCTGCGTGTACCAGTTCATGCCGAGCGCAATGAGCAGGGCATGCGCCGTGAGGATCGCCGCTGCGCACATGCCCCAGCGGCGGATTTCGGCCTGGTCGGTGCCTTGATATAGCGCGAAGGCGTTCATGCCGATCAGCTTCGCCCGTCGAGGCCAACCAATGCGATCTTGAGATAGCCGGCGTTGCGCAACAGGTTCATCACCTCCATCAGGTCGCCATAGCTGACCGCCTTGTCCGCGCGCACATAAATCCGTTCGTCCTTCCGGCCCCTGGTCGCGCCATCGAGCGTCGCGCTCAACGCATCGCGGCCGATCACGTCCTCGCCGACCGCCACGGAAAGATCGGGTTTCACGGTGACGAACACGGGCTGGTCCGGGCGGGGCTGCGGTTCGACGGTGCTGGCGGGCAGGTCCACGCCAAGGTCAACGGTGGCAAGCGGCGCCGCCACCATGAAGATGATCAACAGCACCAGCATCACGTCGATGAACGGCGTGACATTGATCTCATGGACCTCAACCAGTTCGTCTGCCGCGGCGCGCGCGCCCAGTCTCACTGCCATGGCTCACTCCGCCGCCCGCGCCATTGGAAAGGCGCGGTGATCGCGCTGCCGGCTGACCAGGAGCAGCACCTGCGCCGAGGCGTCGCCGAGCAGCGCGCGATGGGAGGCGATCGAACGCGCCAATTGATTGTAGATCACCACCGCCGGGATCGCCGCTACCAGTCCCATCGCGGTGGCGAGCAGCGCCTCCGCGATGCCCGGCGCCACCACCGCGAGGTTCGTGGTATGCGCTTCCGAGATGCCGATGAAGGAATTCATGATGCCCCACACGGTCCCGAACAGGCCGACGAACGGCGCCGTGGCGCCGATCGTCGCCAGCACGCCGGTGCCGCGCGCGATCTGCCGCGACATCGCGGCTTCGACGCGCTCGAGCCGCAACGCGATCCGCTCTTTCAAACCGTCATCGACGATGCCGCGCGAGAGGCTGGTTTCGCGCGCGGCCGACTGGATCAGTTGCGCGACGGCATCGTTGGCGTCGCGGCTCTGACGCTCGACCTCGGCCAGCGTGGTGTCGCTCTCCAGCACGCGAAGCCGCCGCCTGGCACAAGCGGTCTTGCGGCCGAGCTCGATGGTCTTGGCGAGCCAGACCGTCCAGGTGAGCAGCGACGCCAACGCAAGGCCGATCATCATCGCCTTCACGACGACATCGGCATTCACGAACATGCCCCATGGCGAGAGATTGCGCGGCAGAAGCGCGGCGTCGGTAGCCGCGAAACCCGTGCCAGGCAGCAGCGTTGCGCAGAACCCAATCAGGCGGGCCACCTTCAGACGCGAAGGGCTTCTTACCTCGCGTAAACTTCGCTGCATGGTCGCCTCCCGGGCTCGTATGCGCTGTTCAGGCCGTGCGGTCCGGCGCGATCCTGTCCGCCAGCGAATGAAAGCGCTCAAGCTGATCGCCGCGCAGGGCGCGCGCCTCGTCGCGGCCGACGAACACCTTGAACATGATGCCGCCGTCGACATTGAGGAACGCGATGAACGCCGACGATTTGCCCATGAAGGGCCGCTCGACAAAGGCGATCGCGTCGCACCGCTCGTGCCTGAGGTGGCCGTGCAGGCCCTTGGGCTGCATCAGGTTGAAATAGCCGCGGCCGATTTCGCCGGCGGGTATCGCGCCGGTGAATTCGAAGATCGCATCGTCGGTGTGAACGATCAGCGTCACCTCACCCCATTGCGCGATGTCCTGCATCGCGGCGGCAAACTCGCCGCCGCGGCCGATCCGCGCCATGGTTGACGGCAGCGCCTCGATCACGGCGCGCGGCGTGACCTTGCGTTGCCGCGCCACGTCTTCGATCACCGCGCCGGGGTTCTCGGCCATATAGGTCTTGAGATCGGCAAGTTCCGTGCTCAACATGCGATCCTCCCGTTTACGCCGCCGCGCTCGACTTGCGCTCGGTCTGGATCACCTCAAAGCCTTCGAACTTGGGGTGCGCGAGATAGAGGCTATCGCCCGTCCTGTTGTCGGCGCGGGCATGGGCGCGACGGAATTCGTCGGAGCGCGTCCAGGCTTCGAAGGCCGCCTTGTCGACCCAAATGGTGTGCGTCGAATACAGCGTGTGGTCGTCGGCGGGCGCGCCTTTGAGGAGATGAAACTCGACGAAACCGGCCATGTTGCCGAGATAGGATTCCCGCGTCGCCCAAAGAATCTCAAAGGCCTGCTCGGCGCCCGTCTTCACCTGGAATCTATTCATTGCGATAAACATTCGAAATCTCCTTAGCTGTTGCGGCCTGTCCTGTTCGCAGGCGGCCGATCGATCGGGTGGAAACACGCGCGCGCCAAGGCCGCGCTGAGGCATCGGCGCGGCCCGGTGCGACTGGATTGAAAGGTCAAGCTGTCAAGTTACGCTCCGCCAAGATGAATTTTGAGTCCGGCCTTGTAGACCGTGCCGGGTCCGGGACTTGAGAACAGCACGTCGTTCTGCGTCGTGCCGTCCGTCGAGCTGCCTGGAATCGCGTACGGCCGGTAGTATTGGTTCAGGAGGTTATCGACCGACGCGGTGAAGGTGATGTCTTTGGTCGCCTGCCAGGTCAGGTACAGATTGACCAGCTCATAGGCGGTCGACGGCAGATAGCCGGCGGGCAGATCGTTATTGGCGCCGAATGACGACCACTGCGCGGAGAGGATGAGCGTGCGGTCGAGTAGCCGCACGCCGGCCGTCGTCGTCACCTTGCGCGGCGTAATGGTCGCGAGCCCAATATTGGTCTCGGTATTCTTGCCGCGCATCAGGTTGCCGGCGATGCCGACAAACCAGGTTCCGGCATCGTAAAGCGTCTCGGCTTCGACGCCCTCGATCCTGGCATGCGTGATGTTCTGGTACTGGTAAAACTGGCTGAACGAGCCGAACGGCGGCACCGCAACCGGCGCCGACGGGACGAGATCGATGTAATCGTCCACATCGTTGCGGAACACGTTGAACTTGCCCCGGAAGCTATCATTGGCCGAGAAGATGCCGTCATACTTCAGGTTGACGCCGACCTCCTTGTTCTTGCCGACCTCCGGCAGAAGATTGGGGTTGGACAGGAAGCAGAACAGGCCGGTCGAGCCGTCCGGACAGGGGAAGAATGCCGGACCACCGCCGGTGGCATGCGCGCCCGTGACGAGAGTTCTCGGTAATCGACGGCGCGCGATAGCCCTCGGCATAGCTGACATAGGGTGTGAAGCCCGCCACCGGCGTCACGCCGACGGTGATCTTCGGCGAGAAACGGTCGCCACCGGTGGTTACCCCGGCGGTGGCGGAATGCAGGTCATAGCGATCGTACCTGACGGCGCTGACGACTTCGAGCCAGGTCGAGTAGTTGTTCTTCAACTGCACGAAGCCGCCCGAAACCGTCCGCAGCCCGCTCGGCGTCGTGATGTTGGAGTTGCCGCGGCTGTCGGTCGTCGTGACGTCATCCTGGAACGCGTCGAACCCGTAGGTCAGCGCGTTACGCCAGTCGCCGACGTTGAAGCGCGTCGTATTGTTGACGTCGAAGCCGAGGGTATCGAGCAAATAGCCGCGCTTGTCGCCGACGCAGCCGGAGATGTTGTTGCCGGCACCGCCGGGACCGCAAAAGACCGCACCGGCGGTGCTGTAATGATAGGTCTTGGTCTGATCGTTGTCAGTGCGGTTGCCGTAGACCGAGGCGTTCCAGTCGAACCACATGTCGTCCGGCTTGGAGTACTTCCAGGTAATCGTCCCCGTGTAGTTCTTCGCGTCCGACGCATAGACCGACGAACCCTGATACAGCGCACGCTGCGCTGGGGTCAGCACCGGCCCACGGTTGAACTGGCCGATGCTGTACTGGTAATCCTGGAAGACGCCGCCGAACTTGATCTCGTGGCCTTCGGCCGGCCGCACGGTGAGCTTCATCAGGCCGCCGGCGATCTCGTTGCCGGTGTTGCCGATCTCGGTGCCGTTGCCGTCCTTATAGTTACCCTGGGTGCGGTAGACGGCGCCGCCGAAGATATCGACGTTGGGATCGGCGCGGACGCCGCCAAACACCGAGCCAAGGCCTCGGTCCGTGTTGCTGCCGTAGGAGCCGGTCATGTCGACACCCCAGCGTTCGCCGGGACGCAGCACGTCGTTGATGTCCTTGGTGCGGAACGATACCACGCCGCCGATCGCGCCGGAGCCGTAGATGTTGGCGGTCGGACCGCGCACGACATCGACGCCGCCGATCAGTTCGGGATCGAGGAAGAACGAGCCGTTGGCGTTATGGCCGGTGTGCTGATAGTTCTGCCGCGCGCCGTCGACGATCACAGCGACGCGGCCAAAGTCCTGCAGGCCGCGAATATTGATCACTGTCGCGGGATCGTCGCCGCGCTCCTGAACCGACACGCCGGGGACACTATAGAGGATGTCGGACAGCCTATTCGGCTGCAATCCCTGGATCTGCTCCAGCGTCACGACGCTCACCGGCGCCAGCGCGTCGATCGCTCGCTCCTCGGTCTTCGATGCCGCGACCGTAATCGTGTCGAGCGATTGCACCGGCGTGCCGCCGACCTGCGCCCGCGCATCGAGCACCGGCGCTTGCGCTTGCTGCGCCGGCCGGCGCTTCGATTGCTTTTGTTTCTTTTGCTCGGACGCACGGCTGACGACGTTCGTGTCAGCCGTTTGTGTCATGCCGGCCGTTGAAAACATCAACGCCGCCAAAGATACCGACGCGCCCAAAATCAAGGCGCGCGAATGCCTAGCCCCGTCAGCCATACTGCCCCAACCTGATAATCTGTCTCTTGGGTTTGGCTGGCGGGCGAGCTGCGGTCGACGCAGTTGCTAGCTGGCTACGAATCTTCAGGACACGAGTTACTGCCCGCATCGTGCCGTCATTGGTTACGTGGCCTCAGCGAGGCGGTCAATAATCCGGCGAACCACTTTACATCGATTGTAAATTGCAGCGGTTGGAATGGACCTCGGGCCAATTGTACAAACGCTGACCCTTTTGCAATTTGCGAGGCACGACAACAGAAATGACCGCAAGCTCCGGAGACGCTGGAAAGCATGCGGGAAATGCCGCTCCTGCAATCAGATCGCTGCCGATGACCGGCAATCGGATCGACAGCCGCGACCTGTTCGCAGCCGAGCGCGAGATCATCATCGCGCATGGCGAGGAGGCGTATCGCTTGCGCCTCACCTCGCAAAACAAACTGATCCTGACCAAGTGAGCTTGGCGATGACAATTTGCCGCACGATCGGGCTGTTCTCGCTGGCGTTCTCTGTCGCGACCGGCAGGCCGGCAGCCGCCGAAGGCATCGTGGTGCACGACGCGCGCAACCGCGACGTCGTCATCGACAATCCGGCGCGGATTGTTTCGATCGGTGGCGCTGTCACTGAAATTCTCTACGCGCTGGGCTTTGACGACCGGATTGCCGGCGTCGATGCGACCAGCTTTTATCCAGCCGCCGCGCTGCGCGACAAACCCAATGTCGGCTATATGCGCCAGCTCTCGCCGGAAGGCGTGCTCGGATTGAACCCATCGCTCGTGCTTGCGGTGCAGGGATCTGGCCCGAAAGAAACCATGGACGTGCTGGAGACGGCGAAGGTGCCGCTGGTGCTGGTGCCCGAAACGTTTTCCGAGCAGGGGCTGCTCGACAAGATCCGTCTGGTCGGCCACGCCATGGGCGCGGACCGGCGCGCCGAGTGCCTGACTGCGGCGGTCGCGGACGATCTGGCACAATTGCGCGAATTGCGCGCCAGGGCGACGAAGCCGGTCCGCGTGATGTTCGTGATGTCGCTGCTCAACGGCCGCGCCATGGCCGCCGGCGAGAAGACCGCGGCCAACGAGATCATCCGCCTGGCTGGAGCCGTCAACGCGATCGAGGGTTATGACGGCTACAAGACCATCACCGACGAGGCGATCGTCGCAGCAAAACCCGACGCGGTGCTCTCGATACAGCGCGGCAAGGATACGCTGGAGGCCGAAGCGGTTTACGCCCATCCGGCCTTTGCACTGACGCCGGTAGTTGCGAACAGGTCCTTCATTTCCATGGAGGGCCTCTATCTGCTCGGCTTCGGACCGCGCACGGCCGCCGCGGCGCGCGACCTCTCGCTCAAGCTTTATCCGGCGCTGGCGCAGCAGGCCGAAAAAATTGCGCCCGCCGCGATCACAGCAAAGTGCCGGCAATGACCGCGCTGGCTGAAGACAATGCGAACCGCGCCGCAGCACGCCTCCGGCGTTCGCGACGCCCGGGCGCATTGCTCACCATCCTCTGTCTCCTGTTCGCGCTCACCGGCGCGGCGCTGGCCGCGCTCACCGTCGGCGCTGCCGGCATTCCATTCGCCCGGCTGCCCGCGGCGCTCGGCCTGTGGACCGACGCGTCCCCGGATCCGCTGACCGCGCGGGACCAACTCGTGCTGTGGTCAATCCGGATTCCGCGCATCGCCGCCGCGGCGATGGTCGGCGGCCTGCTCGCGGTATCCGGCGCCATCATGCAGGGACTGTTTCGCAATCCGCTCGCCGATCCGGCGCTGGTCGGCGTTTCCTCTGGCGGCGCGTTCGCGGCGGCCACGGCGATCGTTTTCATCGACAGCCAGATCGGCGAAAGCCTGCGCTTCATGCAAAACCAACTGCTGCCGCTCGCGGCCTTCGCCGGTTCGCTGGTCACCACCATCATCCTCTACGGCATCGCCAGCCGTTCGGGGCGCACCTCGATCGCGATTTTCCTGCTGGCAGGGCTCGCGATTGCGGCCATCGCCAATGCCGGCATCGGGCTGCTGGTGTCCATCGCCGACGACCGCCAACTGCGCGACATCACGTTCTGGATGCTGGGCTCGCTGAGCGGGGCGACCTGGGCCAAGACAGCCACCCTCGCACCGGTGCTGGCGCTCGCCGCCGTCGCATGCCTGTGGATCGCGCGCGGGCTCGACGTGCTGGTGCTCGGCGAGGCCGAGGCTTTTCACAGCGGCGTCGACGTCGAGCGGCTGAAGCGAATTTCGATCGTGCTGGTCTCGACGATGACCGGCGTCGCGGTCTCGGTATGCGGCGTCGTGGGATTTATCGGCATCGTGGTTCCTCATCTGTTGCGGCTCGTGGTCGGGCCGGCGCATCGGCTGCTGCTGCCGGCCTCCATGCTGTTTGGCGCGGTGCTGCTGGTCGGCGCGGATACCCTGGCGCGCACCATCGTCGCGCCGGCTGAAATGCCGATCGGCATCCTGACCGCCGCGATCGGGGCGCCGTTCTTCCTCGGCATGCTGCTGCGGCAGCGCGGGCTGGTGTCGCTGTGACGCCGATGCTCGAAGCGCAGTCGATCTCCATGACGGTCGGCAGTGCGACACTGCTTGACGCCGTCGACCTGTGCGTCGACGCCGGCGAGATGATCGCCATCGTCGGGCCGAACGGTGCCGGCAAATCGACGCTGCTGCGGCTGTTGTCCGGCGATCTCCGTCCTGCCCGTGGCCGCATCACGCTCAAGCAGCGCGACCTCGGCGCCTATCCGCCGCGCCTGCTCAGCCACCATCGCGCGATGCTGTCGCAGCACGTCAATGTCACCTTCCCGTTCACGGTCGAAGAGATTGTCCAGATGGGCGCCGGCGACAGCCCGCGCGCGGCCTCGTACGGTCTGGTCGACGCGGCGCTGCATGAGGTCGGGCTGGATGGTTTCCGTCATCGGCAATTGCCGACGCTGTCCGGCGGCGAACAGCAGCGGGCGCATTTTGCCCGCGTGCTGGTGCAGCTCGCCTGCGGCGAGACGCTGCATGGGCCCGGACTCCTCCTGCTGGACGAACCGACCTCAAGCCTCGACCTGCGTCACCAGATCGATCTGGTGGAGACGGCAAGGCTGCGCGCGCAGAACGGCACGGCCGTTATCGCCGTGCTGCACGACCTCAATCTGGCGATGCGGTTTGCCGACCGCATCGTGCTGCTTCATCGCGGCAAACTGGCGATGGATGGCGATCGCGCCGAGGCGATGACGGCCGACATGATCCGGCGGATCTTCGAGATCGACGTCGTCATTCAGCACACCGCTGACGGTGTACCGTTCCTGCTGCCGCAGACCATGCAGCCGCTCGCGGCTCCGGTCGCCACGCCGTAAGGCATGATGGCGGCGTAACGTCGCATGCTTCTCCAACGGCGTCACCCGTGTTTCACAAAACCGTCAGCGGGCTGTAACACGCACTCCCCACAACACCGCATCGTTTACTCCCAGGAAGGTCAACCATGCGGATATCCTTGCTCTGTTCCGTCGCATCGCTAGTGCTCGCCTCGACCGCCGCGTTTGCCCAAGGCGAAGGCGAATATCCGGCGACGCTGACCGGGCACGCCGTGCTGCCGGCGCAATCCTTCATCGACGCGCCCGCCGACGCACCGGATGATCTCAAGACCTCGGGCAAATACACCACCGGCCGCCGGGTCGACGCCATCGGCAGCGTGATGGGCAAATCCAACGAACGCCCGACCGGGGTGTCGCTGCCGTTCAAGGGCCAGCCGCTGCAGGGCCATTCCGGCATCAAGACGATGCCGGACGGTTCGTTCTGGGTGATCACCGACAACGGGATGGGCTCGCGCTACAATTCTGCCGATTCCATGCTGTACCTGAACCGGCACAAGATCGACTGGACCACCGGCAAGATCGAGCGCCAGGAAACCATCTTCCTGCACGATCCCGACAAGAAAGTGCCGTTCCGCATCGTGCATGAGGATACCGCGAAGCGCTACCTCACCGGCGCCGACTTCGACACCGAAGGTTTTCAGGTCGTCGGCGACACCTTCTGGATCGGCGACGAGTTCGGCCCCTACATCCTAAAGGCCGACCGCAGCGGCAAGATCCTGGCCGTGTTCGAAACCATGGCCGACGGCAAGCCGGTGCGCTCACCCGATCACTGGTCGGTGCAGTCGCCGGGCGCGCCGGGCGCGACCTACACCAACGTCAACCTGCGCCGATCCAAGGGCTTTGAGGGTTTTGCATCCTCGAAGGACGGCAAATTCCTGTATGGGCTGCTGGAAGGCCCGCTGTGGGATGCCGAGAAGAAGGATTGGGAAAAGGTCGACGGCAAGGAAGCCTCGCGGATCCTCGAATTCGACGTCGCCGCGGAAAAATTCACCGGCCGCTATTGGCAATATGTGTTCGAGCAGAACGGCAACGCCATCGGCGATTTCAACATGATCGACGCCGCCAGCGGCCTGATCATCGAACGCGACAATGGCGAAGGCACCGCCGACAAGGCCTGCCCGCAAGGTACCCGCGCCGAGAATTGCTTTTCGGACATCGCCAAATTCAAGCGCGTCTACAAGGTCGAGCTTTCCGACGCCAACGTCGGTAAGCCGGTCCGCAAGATCGCCTATATCGACTTGATGAATATCCGCGATCCCGACAAGAAGGCGCGCAAGCCTCTCAACGACGGCGTTCTGACCTTCCCGTTCTTCACCATCGAGAATGTCGATCGGGTCGATGAAACGCACATCATCGTCGGCAACGACAACAACCTGCCGTTCTCGTCGAGCCGCGATCCCAACAAGGCCGACGACAACGAGTTCGTGCTGCTCGAGGTCGGCGAATTTCTGAAGGCGAAGTGAGCGCTTTGTTTACCTCGCCCCGCTTGCGGGGAGAGGTCGGAATTCAAGCAAAGCTTGAATTTCGGGTGAGGGGGAGCCTCCGCGAATCCCAATGTGGAGACGGCCCCTCACCCCAGCCCTCTCCCCCGTGAAGAACGGGGAGAGGGAGAAGCAACGCTGCGGCTGATGTCGTGCACGCAGATGAGCGCCGTGGCCTCCGCAACTCAGCCCGCCGGCACCATCACGACGCCCTTGTCCTTCGGCCAGCGCACGCGCCAGGCGAAGGCGATGTCGCGGACCTCGCCGGGCTTCGCCTCGAACGCCCATTCCAGCACGCCGCGCTTGTCGCGCAGATTGGTCGCGGTCGGGGTCGTCGTCTGCGGCAGCATTTCGACGACGATGTCCTCGCTCTCGCTGACCGGCAATTGGTCCTCGATCGCGATCCGGATCGGGAAGTCATGGCCGTTGCGTACGCTGGTCTTGAAGGAACGCTCGTCGGTCTTCGACGTGGTCACGATCAAGCCCGCCGAGCCCTCGTTGCGCTTGACCACGGAACGCTCGATCTTAACCTTGTCGTCGGCACCGAAGCCGAGCCGCAATGTTTCGTCCTTGCTCGCCGGCGCCATCTGCCCACGGCCGACGAATACGCCGTCGCGATAGATCGCAACCCGGCCGGGCAGCAGCGGCGCGTCCTCGTTCTGCTTGAAACTCGCTTCGAGGAACGCGGTCGGATCCTTGACCGGCGCGGCGCGCACGGCCAGATCGGGTGCGATCGTCGCGGTCGAGATGCGCAACGCCTTGGTGCCTTCGCTCGCGCCGACGCTGACGCGGCCGGGAATTCTGAACGTCACCTGGAAATCGCCTACTTCCGCGACGGCCTGCTGCTCCTCTGCCGCCTGGTCGCGTGCATCGGCGGCTTTCTGCGCCGGCGCGGAGCGGAGCATGGGGCGCATGGCCTCGGAAACCCCGCCCATCGGGGCCGGCCGCGGAGCTTGCGGATATTGCACGATCAGCGAGCCGAGCTCGGGCGCGCTGCCGCCGCGGGCCAGCCGCACGGTGGAGACGCCGAGCGACACGTTCGACCAGTCCTCGCCGGTCGATTGCGTGATGTCGGCGCGGCGCACCAGCTCAAGCGCGGGCTTGCGGTCTTTTGCCCCCGTGTCGAGGCGCGCGTCGTAAAGCGGCGCCCAGTGCGCGTTGCGCACCGCGTAAGTCACCCGCAGCGTCGCCTTGGTCGCCGCGGCAGCGGCGAGGTCGATCCGCACTTCGAGCTTGCTCGGCGGCTTCTGCGCCCGGTCCGATTCCAGCCGCGCGATCTCGCGGTCGATGTCGCGCTGCTTGCGTTCGGCGTCGCGGATCGCGGTATTGGCGGACGCGACTTCCTCGGCGACGGCCGCGAACGCGGCGCGCCATTCGGCGATCGGCCGCGCCTCGCCCTTTTCTCCCAGTCCGGCCGGCGAGGTCTCCGCGAAGCGCTCGGCGAATGTGCGCCGCGCGGTAGCTGCGGCGATGGCGCCCTGCAGGTTGACGCGCTCGTCGTTCAGCGCCTCGATGCGCTTGTCGAGTTCGGGCAGATTGACCGGCGGCGCCGCGCGTGGCGGCCGGGCGTCGATCGAACCAATGGTGAGTTTTGCGCCCCCCTCACCCTCGACCCGCAGCGACGACGGATCGAGCGAGAGCGGAAGATCCTTCAGGACAGCCGTGTTGTCGCCGGCCGGAAGGTCGAGCGCGATAACGCGCGTGACGCTGGCGCCATCGGGATAGACGGTGACGGCATCGATCGCCGAGGTGGCGTTCACGTCAGCCGCCCGCGCCTGTGCGGCGGCAAATGCCGTCAACACCACAAGGCTGGTCGTTACAAGACTTTTGGCAATCATTCGCATCGTTCCCTCCTGCAGAGCTCGCGACGGCGCGCGCAACCTCGTCCGGCCGGTGATGCCGGCCGGGTGAAAAGTCACACCACGCTTGGTGGTGAGACGCAGCGAGGCAGGAACCGGTTCGATTGGGGCTTCCGTAAGGCGCAGCAAAGGCGCGGCAGGGAGACGGAAAGTCGCAACGCGCAGCCACAAAAAAGCAGCACGGCGATGAATGCGCCGTGCTGCCGGTGGTGATTGCTGCGGCAGGCTCGCTGCCGCGCTAGGGGCTCAGCTATAGATTTCGAACAGACCCGCGCCGCCCTGGCCGCCGCCGATGCACATGGTCACGACGCCCCACTTGGCCTTGCGCCGGCGTCCTTCCTGCAGGATGTGGCCGGTCAGCCGTGCGCCGGTCATGCCGAAGGGATGGCCGATCGCGATCGAACCGCCGTTGACGTTGTACTTCGCCGGATCGATGCCAAGCTGGTCGCGCGAATAGAGGCACTGGCTGGCGAAGGCTTCGTTGAGCTCCCACAGATCGATGTCGTCGATCTTCAGGCCGTGGCGCTTCAACAGCTTCGGCACCGCGTAGATCGGGCCGATGCCCATTTCGTCCGGCTCGCAGCCGGCCGACGCCCAGGCGACGAAACGGCCGAGCGGATTGAGACCGCGCTTTTCCGCGTCCTTGGCTTCCATCAATACGACGGCCGCCGCGCCGTCCGACAACTGGCTGGCGTTACCGGCGGTGACATACTTGCCGGGCCCCTTCACAGGCTCGAGCTTGGCGAGGCCTTCCAACGTGGTCTCGGGCCGGTTGCACTCGTCCTTGTCGACGACGTAGTCGACGATGCTCTCGGCCTTCGTCGCCTTGTCGACCACCTTCATTTTGGTCTTCATCGGGACGATTTCGTCCTTGAACTTGTTGGCCTGCTGGGCGGCGGCCATGCGGCGCTGCGATTCCAGCGAATACTCGTCCTGGTATTCACGGCTGACCTTGTAGCGTTCCGCGACGATGTCGGCGGTGTCGATCATCGCCATGAAGATGGCGGGCGCGACTTTCAGCAGTTCCTGATCGATCGATTCCTTCGGCGTGCCGCCGCCGGGGATCGAGATGCTTTCGACGCCGCCGGCCACGATGCAATCGGCGCCATCCGAGCGGATCGAGTTGGCGGCCATCGCGATGGTCTGCAGGCCCGACGAGCAGAAGCGGTTTACCGACACGCCGCCAGTGGATTTCGGCAGGCCGGCGAGCAGCGCCGCCTGACGGCCGATGTTCGGCGCGCCATGGGCGCAATTGCCGAGATAGCAATCCTCGACGTATTCCTTGTCGACGCCGGCGCGGTCGACGGCGTGCTTGACCGCGTGGGCCGCCAGCGACATCGGTGGGGTGATATTGAACCCGCCGCGCCCGGATTTCGCCAGACCGGTCCGCGCATACGAAACAATTACGGCTTCACGCATCTTTCTCTCTCCCTTTATGGTGGCCGAGTGTGGCTCCTTGCACCGTATTCGTACAGATATTCGGTCGAAGCAACAGAAATGCGGACGTTCCGCCCCGGCGGAACGAATACGGGCCGCCTCCCCCCTGGGGAAGACGGCCCGTTCTCCCGTAATTCGGAATATCAGCGGCTCAGAATACCAGGGCCTTGGCCTGCTTGACCTGCGGCAGCGCCTGCACCTTGGCGAGCACATCGGCCGGCACCGTACCGTCGACCTCGACCAGGGCGATGGCATCGCCGCCCTGCTTGACGCGGCCGAGATGGAAGGTCGCGATGTTGAGCTTGGCGTCGCCGAGTAAGCTCGCAAACGCGCCGATGAAGCCCGGCTTGTCCTCGTTGGTCACGTAGATCATCGACTTGCCGAACTCGGCGTCGATCCGGATGCCCTTGATATCGACCAGCCGCGGCTTGCCGTCGTGATAGACCGTGCCAGATACCGACCGTTCCTGGCGCTCGGTGGTCACGGTAACGGTGATCAGACTTTCATAATCGCTCTGCGCCGCGCGAACGATCTCGTCCACCACCATGCCGCGCTCCTTGGCGACGACGGGCGCCGAAACCACGTTGACCTCACCCAGCATCGGCCGCAACAGTCCAGACAGCACCGCCGAGGTGATCGCCTTGATCTTCATCTCGGCGACATGGCCCTCATAGGTGATCTGCACCTTGGCGATGCCGGTCTCGGTGAGCTGGCCGGCGAACGAACCGAGCTTTTCGGCCAGCTCAATGAACGGCTTCAGCTTCGGCGCCTCTTCCGCCGTGATCGACGGGAAGTTCACCGCGTTGGAGATCGCGCCGCTCAGCAGATAATCCGACATCTGCTCGGCGACCTGCAGCGCGACGTTCTCCTGCGCTTCCGTGGTGGAAGCGCCGAGATGCGGCGTGCAGATCACATTGGGATGCCCGAACAGCACGTTCGAGGTTGCCGGCTCTTCGGAGAAGACGTCGAAGGCGGCGCCCGCGACATGCCCGGAGTTGAGCGCATCGACCAGCGCCTGCTCGTCGACCAGGCCGCCGCGGGCGCAGTTGATGATGCGCACGCCCTTCTTCATCTTCGCCAGCGCAGCCGCATTGATGACGTTTCTGGTCTTCTCGGTCAGCGGCGTGTGCAACGTGATGAAATCGGCGCGCTTGAACAACTCGTCGAGCTCGACCTTCTCCACGCCGATGTCCTTGGCGCGTTCCGGCGACAGGAACGGATCGAACGCGACCACCTTCATGCGCAGGCCAAGCGCGCGGTCGGCGACGATCGAGCCGATATTGCCGCAGCCGATCACGCCGAGCGTCTTGGCGGTGATCTCGACGCCCATGAAGCGGTTCTTCTCCCACTTGCCGGCTTGCGTGGAAGCATCGGCCTGCGGAATTTCGCGCGCCAGCGCCAGCATCAAGGTGATGGCGTGCTCGGCGGTCGTGATCGAATTGCCGAACGGCGTGTTCATCACGATGATGCCCTTGGCGGTCGCGGCCGGAATTTCGACATTGTCGACTCCGATGCCGGCGCGGCCGATCACCTTCAGCTTCTTCGCCTTGTCGATGATCTTGGCGGTCGCTTTGGTGGCCGAGCGGATCGCGAGGCCGTCATAATTGCCGATGATCTCGGCGAGCTTTTCCTTGTCCTTGCCGAGATTGGGCTGGAAGTCGACATCGACGCCGCGGTCCTTGAAGATCTGCACGGCAGCGGGGGAAAGCGCGTCGGAAATGAGAACCTTGGGTTTTGTCATTGGATACGGATCCTTTGAAAATGAGCTGTCGTCCCGGCCGAAGCGTCGCTTGGCGCGCAGAGCCGGGACTCATACTCCCGGTGGTGGCTATGGGTCCCGGGCCGGCGCGGCGAAGGGCCGCTTGCCCGGGACGACGATTGGGAAAGCTAGGCCGCCTTGGCGAGCGTGGCCTTGGTCTCGGCAAAGGCCCAGTCGATCCACTGCGTCAGCAGCGCGACGTCTTTCGCGTCCACGGTGGCGCCGCACCAGATCCGCAAGCCCGCCGGCGCATCGCGGTAATGCGCGAAATCGTAGCCGGCGCCTTCCTTCTCCACGAGCGCCACGAGCTTCTTGGAGAAATCCGCCTGCGCGTCGGGCGTCAGCGAAGTGATCGCGGGATCGATCACCTTCATGCAGACCGAGGTGTTGGATCGAACGGCGGGGTCTTTCGCCAGGAAATCGATCCACGGCGTCTTCGCCTTCCAGTCGGCAAGCACCTTGGTGTTGGCGTCGGCGCGCGCGATCAGCGCTTTCAGACCGCCCACCGATTTGGCCCAGTTCAGCGCATCGAGATAGTCCTCGACGCACAGCATCGACGGCGTGTTGATGGTCTCGCCTTCGAAAATTCCCTGGTTGAGCTTGCCGCCCTTGGTCATGCGGAAGATTTTCGGCAGCGGCCAGGCCGGCTTGTAGGTTTCCAGCCGCTCCACCGCGCGCGGGCTGAGGATCAGCATGCCGTGCGCTGCCTCGCCGCCGAGCGCCTTCTGCCAGGAGAAGGTCACGACGTCGAGCTTGGCCCAGTCGAGCGGCTGCGCGAACGCCGCCGAGGTGGCGTCGCAAATCGTGAGGCCTTCGCGATCCGCCTTGATCCAGTCGGCGTTCGGGACGCGCACGCCTGACGTGGTGCCGTTCCAGGTGAAGACGACGTCGGAAGCCGGATCGACCTTGGAGAGATCGGGGATTTCACCATAGCCGGCATGCAGCTTGGTGACGTCCTTCAGCTTCAATTCCTTGACGATGTCGCTGACCCAGCCCTCGCCGAAGGATTCCCAGGCGATCGTGGTCACGGGCCGCGCACCGAGCAGCGACCACAGCGCCATTTCGACCGCGCCGGTATCCGACGCCGGCACGATGCCGATCTTGTAATCGGCCGGCACTTCAAGCACTTCGCGCGTCAGTTCGATCGCGAGCTTGAGCTTCGCCTTGCCGATCTTCGCGCGATGCGAACGGCCGAGGGCGGCGTCTTTGAGATTTTGTGGATTCCAGCCGGGGCGCTTGGCACAGGGGCCGGAGGAGAAATGCGGCACATTGGGCCGCAAAGCGGGCTTCGCTACAGTCATAATCTATCCTTCCAGATAGCTAGCCTCCCGTTGGGGGGAGGTGTCCCGCCGCGGTGCATAAGGGAAAGACGCCTGATCGTCAAGGAACTTCGGTGGAGCCAGGTATGATCCGGAGATCACGAGCGATTGATGGGTCGTCGACCGGCGGCACCGGCTGTTGGGCGAGCAATTCGGCCGCATCGCTGATCAGTACCCAAGGCCGCAGCAACGGCGCGCACGCAACTTCGGGCCCGCATCAAAATCGTATCGTCATCCCGACATGGCTGCGTTGAAATCCGAGCCGTTCATAGAACCGCTGCGCATCGACGCGGGTGTGATGCGTGAGCAGCTCGAGCAGGATGCAGCCATTTGCGCGCGCCTGCGCGAGCGCCCATTGCACCATCTGTTCGCCGATGCCGCGGCTGCGGCAATGCTTCGCGACGCGGACGTCCTCGATCAGGCCGCGCGAGGCGCCCTGCGAGCTTAGCCCCGGCAGAACGCACAGCTGCAGGCAGCCGACCACCGCCCCCTCGCCATCCTCGGCGACCACAAGCTGGATGTTCGGATTGCGATCGAGCGTCTCGAATGCCCTGAAGTACGACGCCGGCATCGGATCCTCGATCCGTTCGCGCGCGCTGCCGAGCGGATCGTCGGCCAGCATCTGGACGATGATGCCGACGTCGTCACGGCGGGCGCGACGAATGGTGACGGATGAAGCTGCGGCCATGGATATTTCCTGAATAAGTTTCAGCGCGCCGGCGGCAGACCTAGCGAGCGCTCCGCATCGCCGATCCAGCGGCGCACCGCGGCGTAGCCGTCGAGATGAAAGCCGCCCTCATGCGCGACCCGCGTATAGGCGAGAAGAGAGATGTCGGCGAGCGACAGGGCGTCGCCGACCAGGAATGCCGTCATGGCGAGCTGGTGCTCCATCCGCGCCAGCGCCGCATAGCCGCGCTTGACCTTGTCGGGATCGAGATCGGAGGCGGGTTGTCCCAGATACAACATCTGGAAACGGCAGACGGCGATATGGGGCTCGTGGCTATATTGTTCCCAGAACAACCACTCGTCCATCTTCGCCGCCGCAAAGGCGTCCGTCGGAATGAGATCGCTGTCGCGGGCGAGATAGCGGATGATGGCGTTCGACTGCGCCAGCGTGCGGCCGTCAGCGAGCTCGATCGTCGGCACCTGGCCGGCGCTGTTGAGCTTGAGGAATTCCGCCGTGCGTGTCTCGCGCTTGAGCGTATCGATGGCGACCCAGTCGTAGGGCAGCGCCAGGCGGTCGCAAACCCATTTCACCTTCAGGCAATTGCCGGAATTGCTGTCGCCGTAAATCTTCATGTCCGGCCGCCGTCTTGGATGGACCTACAGAGCACCAGCCGGAAGCATTTCTGTCAACCGTCATGCTGGCAGAAGCAGCAAACACGCTGTTCAGAATTTATAGCCGAGACCGGCGCGCACGGTATTGATGTTGGTGTCCACCTGGGATGTGAAGCGGACATACTCCCACTCCGCACGCATGAAGAGACCACCGATCAGATTGACGTCGACGCCAAGGCCTGCCGTATAGCCATAGATCAGGTGATTGTGCACGGCATCCGTGGCATTCAATGTTGCCAGCGGCGTGAATGGTCCGTTTATCGTGGTGCTGACGGCGTCATGGATCGTTACGGAGCGTGCGATGTCGGCTTTGCCGAGGGCAAATCCGCCGAACATGTAGGGAAGGAAGCAGCCCCATGCGTAAGCGGCGCGCGCTCGGAAGGTTGCCATGTCCGAAATCGAAATTGATGCCGATGAATCGACGGCAACGTCGTGGAAGAAGGTGTCGGACAACGCCGAGCCGCTGACGAGTTCCTTGGTCGCGCGAGACGCTCCGCCGAACGAGCCGTGCACGTAACTTGCCTCGAGGCCGACCACGACGTCATCCCACTGCCAGTTATATCCGGCGAAGGCGCCGTAGGCCGACGAGCGCGCCGATTGCCCTGCGAGGCCGAGATTCCATTGCGAAACCTGCATCTGCTGGATGACATTATGGTCCAGCAGGGTGTCAATCATGTTCGCATTCGAGCCGGCGAATTTTTCGTCGGACGATCCGTAACCGCCCTGACCGCCGACATAGAAGCCCTGCCAATTGACCTGCGAGGTGGTCAACCCGTCGACGTAACTCCCTCGCAGAATCGGAAGATCGGGCATGTCGGCTGCCTGCGCGCACGACGCCGCTCCCATCATTACCGCCGCCAGCAAAAACCTACGCATCGCAACCCCCATCGACAGCACCAACCTCGCGCTGATCATCGCCTGTTAACCTTAACCAATGGTTGTCGCGACCTTCGATTGAACGCGCGGCCGTCGAAAAACTGCGCGGCGCGCGTCGCAAAAACAAAACGGCGCGGGAAGCTCCCGCACCGTCTGCAATCGTTAACCGATGATGGTTCGAATTAACCTTTGCGCACCAGCGGCGGCGGCGCGTAGACCGGTGCGCTGTCAATGTTCCAGCGCAGGCCGAGCGTCAGGTCGTGCGAGGTAATATCCTTGAACATCATTCTATGGTTGTTCGCGAATCCCGTGTAATCGGAAACGATTCCAGTCGTTGCATCGCCAAGATTTACGTAGCTATAGCCTAGCTCAACTGTAAGGCCTGGGTTGACCTTATAGGCCAGACCAGTGTGCAGGGCCCAGGCGAAATTCCACTTTGAGCCTGCCGGCGCGACAGCGACGCCGAGGGCCGGCGTATTGGTATCGACATAATTGGACACTGTGTTGCGTGAGAAGCCGACGCCAGCACCGATGTACGGCGTCACGCACCACCAGGTACCGAGATCCACATAGCCGTTGGCGAGAGCCAGCCATTCAGACTTGCTTCCCGTGTAGGTGTCCACGCCGGGAGTAGGCACGCCCGCATCGCTGAAGGAAAAAACATCGGCTCCGTGAAAATTGGACCTACCGCGATACTGGCCGGTGACGTCGACGCGAAACCAGTTGTTGAACTGATAACCAACGCCGATGCCGAAAATGCCCGCAGTGTCGAAGCCCGAACTTTGATCAAGCGACAACAGCGTAGGATAGGAATACCAATCCCGGTTCTTCACGCTCTGATTGCTGAAGCCGATGTCGCCACGCAGATACCATCCGCCGAAATCCTCGACCGGCGGCGCGTAAACCATCGGCGGCGGGGCGATCGGCATGTCGGCGGCAAATGCCATCGACGACATCAGGGTCGCCGCTCCGGCGGCAATGAGAGACTTAACGCTACGCATTGGCTTCGTCCTTTTGGCCAGTGAGGCAAGCTGAAAAAGCCTCACGTCTGAAACTCACAGACGGACGATCGCACGAAATGTTTAAGCGCCACTTAACCCTAATTTTTAAGGTTGATAATCTCTGACGATCTTGAAACCACACGCGTCCGGCGATGCATCTTGCAGCACTGAAAGCGGCGACCACGCTGCACTGTTAACAATGTCTTGATGCGACTGCGACCGGAGCGAAAGGCGTCTCAGCGCGCGTAGCGCGGCATCTTCGGCAGGAACACGGCGAACAAGCCGATCGCCGGCAGGAAGGCGCAGACAT
The DNA here is from genome assembly GCA_963786115.1 of uncultured Alphaproteobacteria bacterium. GTDB lineage: Bacteria > Pseudomonadota > Alphaproteobacteria > Rhizobiales > Xanthobacteraceae > Bradyrhizobium. Next base: position 238,613 of record CAWAYC010000015.1, on the reverse strand, counting down.
GATAGACGAAAGCGATGCCGGTGTGGTCGGCGAGCTTGCCGAGCACCGCGGCGCCCAATCCGCCGATGCCGAACGCCACGCCGAAGAACACGCCCGAGATCATGCCGAAACGATGCGGCATCAATTCCTGCGCGAACACGATGATCGACGACGTCGCCGACGACAGGATCAGGCCGATGAACACCGTCAGCACGGCGCTTCCGGCCAGCCCGGCATAGGGCAGCGCCAGTGTGAACGGCAGTGCGCCGAGGATCGAGAACCAGATGACGTATTTGCGGCCGAAGCGATCGCCGAGCGGGCCGCCGAAGAAGGCACCCACCGCATTGGCGGCGAGGAAGACGAACAGATAGAGCTGGGCCGCCTGCGTCGAGACGCCGAACCGGTCGATCAGATAGAAAATGTAATAGCTCGACAGGCTCGACACATAGAGCTGTTTTGAGAACAGCAGCACAACCAGCACGGCGAGCGCGATCCGAATGCGCCGTGAATCCGGATGATCCGGATGGCGTTCCATCGTCGCTGATTTTTTCGAGCCGATCTGCGGTTTGTACCAGACGCCGATCCGCCACAGGATGACGATCGCCAGAAAGGCGATCGATGAAAACCAGGCAATCGAGGGCTGGCCGAACGGCACCACGACCAGCGCCGCCAGCACCGGGCCCATCGAGGTGCCGAAACTGCCGCCGAGCTGAAACACCGATTGCGCAAAGCCGTAGCGTCCGCCGGAGGCGAGCCGTGCGATCCGCGCCAACTCCGGATGAAACACCGCCGAACCCAGTCCGACCAACGATGCCGCGATCAGGATGATCCCGTAGCGATGCGCGACGCTGAGCAGGAGCAGGCCGAAGAAAGTAAAGCCCATGCCGATGGCGAGCGAGAATGGCTGCGCCTTCTTGTCTGTGAAATGCCCGACCAGGGGCTGCAGCAGCGAGGCCGTGAACTGGAACGCCAGCGTGATCATGCCGATCTGCGCGAAGTCCAGCGCGTAATTGTCCTTGAGGATCGGATAGACCGAGGCGATCAACGACTGCATGGTGTCGTTGAGGAAATGCGAGAAGCTGATTCCCGTCAGCACGACATAGGCCGGCCCTGCCGCGGCGACCTTGGCGGCCAGCCCCGGCGCCGCGTCCGGCACGAGCACCGGAGCGGCCCGTCCTTCTTCGGAGACGACAACCGGCTTGTTCAATGTGAGATCCCTGGACGGTTTCGTACGCGGCCCCGCCGTCCTACGACGCGGGCGCGAGGCCGACTACTACCTCCAGGTGATAGCTGTGATGCAAATCGCGCGGTTAAGCGGCGGCGGCGGCGGCCTGACCGAGCGCACTGACGATATGATCGACCACTTCCTCGACCAGGATACGATCGTCGCCCTCGCCCATCACGCGGATCACCGGCTCGGTGCCGGAGGAACGGACCAGCAGGCGGCCGTGGCCGTTGAGCCGCTGCTCGCCGTCGACAATCGCCGATTTGACCTCGGCGTCGTCGAGCGGCTTGCCGCTGCGATAACGCACGTTCTTCAGGATCTGCGGCAGCGGATCGAAGCGGTGACAGACCTCCGAGACCGGGCGGCGGAGTTTTTGCACCACGGCAAGCACCTGCAGCGCAGCCACGAAGCCGTCGCCGGTGGTTGCGTAGTCCGACAGGATGATGTGGCCGGAGGGTTCGCCGCCGAGATTGTAGCCGCGGCTCAGCATCTGCTCGAGCACATAGCGGTCACCGACCGGCGTGCGCACCATCTCGAGACCGTGGCCATGCAGGAAGCGCTCCAGCCCGAGATTCGACATCACGGTGGCGACGATGCCGGGCCTTGCGAGCCGGCCGTCCTCCTTCCAGCTTTGCGCGATCACCGCGAGCAACTGGTCACCGTCGACCAGGTGTCCGCGCTCGTCGACGAGGATGACGCGGTCGGCGTCGCCGTCGAGCGCGATGCCGATGTCGGCGCGCATCTCGCGCACCTTGCGGCTCAGCGCCTCCGGCGAAGTGGAGCCGCACTCCTTGTTGATGTTGAAGCCGTCGGGCTCGACGCCGATCGGCACGACGTCGGCGCCGAGCTCCCACAGCGCTTCCGGCACCACCCGATAGGCCGCGCCATGGGCGCAATCGATCACCACGCGCAAGCCGTCGAGCGAGAGATCGCGCGGCAGCGTACGCTTGGCGAATTCGATGTAGCGGTCATGGACGCCGTCGATGCGGCGGGCGCGCCCGAGGCTGGCGCTTTGCGCCAGACGGCGCTCGATCGGCTCGTCCAGCAATTGCTCGATCTGCTTCTCGACGTCGTCGGACAGCTTGAACCCCTGCGGGCCAAACAGCTTGATGCCGTTATCTTCGAACAGATTATGGGAGGCGGAAATCATCACCCCGAGATCGGCGCGCATCGACTTGGTCAGCATCGCCACCGCCGGCGTCGGCATCGGGCCGAGCAGCAGCACGTCCATGCCGACCGAGGTAAAGCCGGCGACCATGGCGTATTCGATCATGTAGCCGGAAAGCCGCGTATCCTTGCCGATCACGACGCGATGGCGATGTTCGCCGCGTTGAAACACCAGTCCGGCCGCCTGCCCGACCTTGAGCGCAAGCTCCGGCGTGATCAGACCATTGGCACGACCCCGAATCCCGTCGGTACCGAAATATTTGCGGCTCATACGCCCCCCAAGCAACTTCGCGACCTCTCCACCCCTCCGGCAAGAAGCCTCGAACACCCACCATCATAGCGCGCAAGGCGTTATAAGCCCTCATGCACTTAAATGACTTCAAAAAATATGATAAATCATTACCGCCGCCGGATGGCACGGATATCCACTAACATATTGTAAAACAACGAATTTTTGCTTCCAGGCCAGCCTTTTCGCATCAGCCTCAGCCGCTCCGCTTGACGCGATGGTCGCCCTTGCTCGGCGCCGGCTGGGTGACATTCACGGGATCTGAGGCCGGAAAGGTCTCCTTGAGGCCCTCATCCAGGGCATCGTCCAGCAGGCGCTTTTCGGGGTCCGGTGCATTTTTCGGGGTGGCGACTGGTTTCCTCATCCTGCCTCCTGTCCGGTCGATCCCGCCAGAGCGATTGGGCAGACGACCCAACCATGGTAGATGACGGCCCAGCTCAAGAATACAAGACGGCCGGGAGCGTCCATGAAGCACATCACCTGCATCGAAGATCTGCGCCAACTGCACAAACGCCGGGTGCCGAAAGCGTTTTTCGAATACGCGGATCGCGGTTCCTATTCCGAGGACACGCTGCGCGCCAACCACGCCGATCTGCAGGAGATCAAGTTCCGCCAGCGCATCCTGGTCGACGTCTCCAAGCGCGACCTCAAGACCACCATCCTCGGCGAGCCCGCCGGGATGCCGCTGATCCTCGCCCCGGTCGGGCTGTTGGGCATGCAACATGGCGACGGCGAGATTCACGCCTGCCGCGCCGCGCAGGCCGCCGGCATTCCATTCACGCAAAGCACGATGTCGATTTGTTCGATCGAGGATATCGCCGCCGCCGTCGACAAGCCGTTCTGGTTCCAGCTCTACGTGATGAAGGACCGCGGTTTCATCAAGGCATTGATCGAGCGGGCGATCGCAGCCAGATGCAGCGCGCTGGTGCTGACCGTCGACCTGCAGGTGATCGGGCAGCGCCATGCCGACATCAAGAACGGCATGACGGTGCCGCCGGAATGGTCGCTGTCGAAATTGTTCGATTTCGCTACCAAGCCAGCCTGGGTCTCCGGGGTGTTGCGCGGCAAGCGCCGCACCTTCGGCAATCTCGCCGGCCATCTCAAGGTCAGCGACGACATCACCTCGCTGTCGACGTGGATCAATTCGCAATTCGACACCTCGCTGAGCTGGAAGGATATCGACTGGATCCGCAGCATCTGGCCGGGCAAGCTGATCCTGAAAGGCATCATGGACGTCGAGGATGCGGAAATCGCCGCCAAGACCGGCGCGCAGGCCCTTGTGGTTTCCAATCATGGCGGCCGCCAGCTCGACGGCGCGCCGTCCTCGATCGAAATGCTGCCCGAAATCGTCGACGCGGTCGGCTCGCAGATGGAGATCCTGTTCGACGGCGGCATCCGCTCCGGTCAGGACGTGATGCGCGCCCTCGCGCTCGGCGCCAAATCCTGCATGATCGGCCGCGCCTATGTCTATGGACTAGGTGCCGGCGGCCAGGAGGGTGTCGCCGAGGCCATCAACGTGCTGGCGAAGGAACTCATCACGACGATGGGATTGTGCGGGGTCAACACCATCGCCGAAATCGACGAGCACGTGCTGGCGCTTTAGCCATTCGCAAGTCCCTCAACGGGTCGTCCCCGCGCGAGCCGGGACGACGATAGATTTGAGATACTTTCGCGTCACATCGGCGGCGCGATGCCGTCGCGGCCGACATTGACGCGGTTGGCTTCCAGCGTGCCGTCATCCTTCCTGGTCGCGCCGAAGATGATGATCTTGGCGCCGGGCTTCAGCTCGGACTTGTCGCCGGCGACGAAGGTGACGACCGGCGTGCCCGGCGGCACCACGACTTTCTTTTCACCGTCCTTGTATTTGACCAGAATGTTCTGGCCGTCGGTACCCTTGACCGTCTCGGCAACGGTGGCGTTGGTCATGGTGCTATTGGCACGCAGATCCCAGGGCCGAAAACCCTCGGCCGCGCCGCGCTGGTTCTCCGGAAAGATGTGAACCGCAACCGCTTTCTGGGTACCGTCGGGTTCCGGCATCGCGGTGACACCGATATAGGAGCCCTGCTTGATTTCCGACAGATCGGTTTTGGCGACGCCGAACACCGCAACGTTGTCGGTAACGTGCACCTTCATGTCGGTGCCGTCGCGCGATTTGATCGACAGCATCGGACCGTCGACGGCCTCGATGGTGCCGCGAATGCGGACCGTCGGCGGCTGCTGCGCCGATGCCACCGAAGCTGCAAAAACGACAGCCAGCAAAGCGAGCAGTGAAGAAAGCTTCGGCATGACGTCCCTCCCAGGGCTTTTTTCCGACACAAGAGAAACACCGCGGCTTTAGCCCTGTTCCGCGCGTCCTCAAGCGAACTCACATCGGCGGCGTCAGCCCGTCGCGACCGACGCTGACACGGCTGGTTTCGAACGAGCCATCCGGCAGCTTTTTGGTGAAGGCGATGATCTTGGCGCCGGCCTTGAGGTCGGACTTGTCGGCGGGGACATAGGTGACAACAGGCGTCTCGGAAGAAACCTGCACCTTCTTTTCACCGCCCTTGTATTTGACCAGCAGCGTCTGGCCGTCATTGCCGACGACGAACTCGGCCACCGTCGCGTTGGTCATGCTGCTGTTGGGCTTGAGATCGTAGGGCCGCGAGCCCTCGCCGGTGCCGCGCATGTTTTCCGGGAAGACATGCACCTCGACCGCGTTCTGGCTGCCGTCCGGTCCCGGAACCGTGGTGGTGCCGATGAACGAGCCGACCTTGATATCGGACAGCGAAATTCTGCTGATGCCCACGACCCGCATATCGCCGGTCATATGCAGCTTGAGCTCCTCGCCGCTACGGGACTTGACCGCGAGCACATCGCCGTCGACGCCCTCGATGGTGCCGCGAACGCGCGTCGGCGAAGGCGACTGCTGCGCGATCACATAGAGCGAGGACGCGGCAACCATAACGACGGCAACCAGCGGACGAATGAGATGATAACGAGGAGCATGCATAAAGGAATCTCCGGCGGGCTTTCACCTAGCCATTGACCCCGTTTCCGCAACGGTATTCCCGCTCAAAAGCGCACGATCAGGCCGCTCACAGGCTTGGCCGATCACACATGTGTGAGATCGGCCTCGACGAGCGCACGAAGTTCCGGGGTGACGGTGGGGCGTTGCCCGAACCACAATTCGAATCCGCGCACCGCCTGATGCAAGAGCATGCCGAGGCCATCGGCAGTCTTCAGTCCGCGCGCGCGGGCCGCTGCCAGCAACGGCGTTTGCAGCGGCACATAGACGAGATCGGCAACAACGGCATTTTGCGGCAGCAGGCCAGCATCGATTTCAAGCGCGGGCTGGCCATGCATGCCGAGCGAAGTCGTGTTCACCAACAGCCCGGCGCGCGGCAACAATTCGTCGATCGTCTCCCATGTGGCGGGCAAGACGCTCGCGCCGAATTGACCGGCAAGCGCGCAGGCGCGCTCCATGGTCCGGTTGACCAGATGCACCCGCTTGATGCCGCGCTCGACCAGCCCGAACACGACTGCCCGCGCCGAGCCGCCGGCACCCAGCACCAGCGCATCGTCGGCCTTGTCCCATCCGGGCGCGCTGGCATCGAGATTGTTGATAAAGCCCTCGACATCGGTGTTCGTCGAGCGCAGTTCGCCATCCTCATACCACAGCGTGTTGGCGGCACCGACCGCGCGGGCGCGGGCATCCGGCGCCGACAGCGCCAGCGCGCGCTCCTTGTGCGGAATGGTGACGTTGGCGCCGACGAAGCCGTGGGTCCTCAGATGCATCACGAATTCGGCAAAGCCTTCCGGCGGAATCGCCTCGATATTGTATCCGCCTTCGATGCCGAGCGTCCGCAGCCAGTAATGATGAATCAGCGGCGAGCGCGAATGCGCCGCCGGCCATCCGATCAGACATGCGGCCCGGGCTTTGTTCACAGTTGTCATGGACGTCAAATCGGGCAAGCGGCGGTCGCTGTCAATGGCACTCTACCGGTGTACGGTCATGGCCACGATGCCGCTCAGCGCCAGCGCAAAGCCGGCCGCAAACCAGATCGCGCCCAGATTGATCCAGTAATAGGCGGCGGCGCCGCCTGCCGATCCCATCACCAGCGCCGCCCACATCAGGAGATTTGGCGCCCAAGCCCAGCGTACTCCGCCCGTCAGCGCTATGGCAATGAGCTGACCTGCCTTCACCAACGCGCCCGTGACGTAAGTGAGACCGAGACCGGCGCCGCCATCGATCTGAAACGCCGCGTTCTCCAGCCCCATCGCGAACACGATCGCGCCAATCGCGAGGTTGGGCAGATCGAATGCGTAAGCGAGCGCGGCGGCGGCGAGCAGCAAGGCCAACGCCAGCAGCAGCCACGGTTGGCGATGGGCCCCGCGGCCGAGCACGATCAGGCTGCCGGCGCCAGCGCCCATCACGAACAGCACGATCAGGCCGAGCGCTTCGACGGCACTCGACCATTGCCCTTGCACCAGGAGGACGCCCATCCGCGTCGAGTTGCCGCTCATGAAGGAGACGAACAGGCCGCCGAGGTGCAAAAAGCCGATGCCATCGACATAGCCGGCGAGCGCCGCCAGCGCGCAGGCCAACGCAACGTTGCGGCGTGAATCAAGCATCGCGGTCTTGCGCACCCACCATGGCACGCAAGCTACCGTTGGCTCTCTCTATTGCCAAGGATCATGACCTCGCTTCGAGGGTCACGATCCGGACGTCTACGCCGCCACCCGATGCGCGGCGATGATCTGTTCGGCGGCACGTCCGCTGACTTCGGCCATGCGATCGAACGACCTCGTGAAACCGCCGGCGCCGGCGGTCGCCGAACGCAGCTCCACGATCAGATCGCCGATCTCCGCCTCCGGCATGGTGGCGCGGACGCAGTCCCATCCCGGCCAGCCCTCGCGGGTATCGAAGCCGAGGATCTGGCCGCGCCGCGCCGACAGGATCGCGTTGATCTTCGCGGTGGCATCGGTCGGGCAGACAATCTCCACCATGTAGATCGGCTCCAGCAGCACCGGCTGGCACTGCGGCAACGCTTCGCTCATGCCGATCCGCGCCGCCGTGCGGAAGGCGAGATCGGAGGAATCGACGCTGTGGTACGAGCCGTCGACCAGCGTAACGTGAACGTCGATCACGGGAAAGCCGAGCGGCCCGCGCGTGAGCCCGTCGACCACGCCCTCTTCAACCGCGCCGATATAGTTCTTCGGCACCGCGCCGCCGACCACCTTCTCCTGGAATTCAAAACCTGCGCCGCGCGGCATCGGCTTGATCTCCAGCACCACGTCGCCGAACTGGCCGTGACCGCCGGACTGCTTCTTGTGCCGGCCGCGCTGGGTGATCGGCTTGCGGATGGTCTCCTGATAGCCGATTGCGGGCGGCTGCGATTTGACGTTGACGCCAAAACGATCGCGCAGGCGTTCCAGCGCGACGCGCAGATGCATCTCGCCCTGGCCCCATAGCACGATGTCATGGGTGCGCGGGTTCTGGATCATGCTCAGCGACGGATCTTCCTCGTTCAGCCGCAGCAGGGCCTGCCCGAGCTTCACGTCGTCCTTGCGGTCGTTCGACGAGAGCGAGATCGCCAGCACCGGCGCCGTCGGTTCGACTTTGACGAGCGCGGGCGGCGCGGTCTTGCCGCTGGAGAGCGTGTCACCGGTCTTGATGGCGTCGAGCTTGCCGAGCGCCACGGTGTCGCCGGCCTCCGCCGCGGTCCGTTTGCTGTCGGTCGCGCCGTTGACGGCGAGGATGCCGGACACACGCCCGGATTCGCCCGACGAGGATTGCAGCGTCGCGCCATCGTCGAGATGCCCGGCGAGCAGCCGCGTCAGCGACAGCTTGCCGCCGTGCTGCAGATGCAGGGTCTTGAACACATAGGCCAGCGCCTCCTTCGTCCCGATGGAAGGCACGCCGAGACGCTTTGCGGTTGCTTCCACGCCTGGAGCTTCATGGCGCAGCGCCTTCATCAGCCGCAGCACGCCGTTCTCGCGCGCGGCCGAGCCGAGCAATACCGGACAGATCAATCCGTCGCGCAATTCGCGGGCGAGATCGTCAAACACCGCGTCGCGCGGCGGCTGGATGTCATCCAGCAATTGCTCCATCAGCGCGTCGTCATGGTCGGCGAGCTTTTCCAGCATCGAAAACCGCGCGTCCTTTTCGCGGTCGAGATCGCCGCCTTCGAGACTGACCACCGTGGAAGCCTTGTGCTCGCGGTAGACGAAGGCGCGTTCCAGCGCAAGATCGACGAAGCCCTCGATCAACTCGCCTTTCCAGATCGGTATCTGCCGCAATACCAGCGGCACGCGCGAGGCCGGCTGCAGTGTCGCGAGCGTCTCGCGGACGCGCTTGTGGGCGCGATCGATCTTGTTCAGGAATAGAAAACGCGGAATGCCCAGGTCTTCCAGTTCGCGAAGGATGAGCTGCAGTTGCGGCAGCTTCTTCTCGTCGGCCTCGCAGACCACCACCGCGGCATCGACCGCAGGCAGCGCGCCGCGCATATCCTGCGCGAATTCGACCGAGCCGGGACAATCAATGAATGGTGTAGCTGTCGCCCATGAAATTGGTGGTGGCAGCCGTGAGCCCGACGCTCATCTTGTGGTGGCGTGCCTCGGGGCTGGCGTCGCCGACGGAAGTTCCGGCTATCGACGGTTCCGGGGGTGCGGATGGCGCCCGTCCTCGCCAGTATCGCTTCAAGAAGTGTGGTTTTACCGCTCTGGAAAGGGCCCACCAGCGCAATGCACCGTGGACCGCGGGGACTTCTGACGTCTTGTCCCATTGCCGCCTCCTCGTTTGGAGCTCGGCCCATGATTGGGTCGGCAGCCCCGATGCTCCGCCCGGGCGCTCGATTTGGCAAGCGGGAAAACGTCGCTGCGCTGCATCGTGAGGCGCGCAACTGGCCCCGTCATTGCAAGCCAACAGACCGCGCGAATGCGCGCCCGATGTCAGGCTGTGCAATGCATTCCATCATCCCTATGCGGAAACATGGATTACTTTGTCGCGATCCGCCTTCGCCAAAAAAATTCGGCGGACAGGTCGATGCTCGGAATCACGGGGAGGAGTTAACGCCCCGGCCGGAGTTCCAGGCTTTCCAGCCCGGCGGCGATGCTGACGCCGACCTGTCCCTGCAGGCTCAGCGGCTGCAGCGCGATCGAATTCTCGGAACCGCCCACCAGCACGTTGCCGCCGACGCCGACGCCGAGCGTCGCGCTGCCCTGCGCGCCGGCGTAATCTCCGGCGAGGTCACCGGGCCCAAGCCGCGCCGCCGGTGCGTAGACGCCCCACGCCAGCGCCGATTCCTGGGTGAGGCCGAGATCGAGACCGACCTTGCGGATGGTCGCGATGTAGCGGTCCTCCGGCATGCCGTCGACGCGCAGCACGCAACCGAGATTGGTCACGGAACCGACAATGAAACCCACGCTTGCGCCGCCGCGGCATTCCAGAATGCCGACCTGCACGCGCTGCATTGGCGCTTGCGCTCCGACGCCGGCGATCGATGCAACGAGCATGGTGACGGCGGCAGCTGCGAGGATGAGCGAGCGATGCATGAAGAAATCTCCGGCTGAAAGACGTGATGCGAGCAGAGAAACGAAAACGGCGCCGTGTCAGCGGCGCGCGCCCGTCTATGCCACAACATCGGCAGCCGTGCCAGATTTGGCGATCTGGGCAAAATAAAAGAGGCCCGCTTTCGCAGGCCTCTTCCCTTCAACTTTTGCGGCGGCGTTGCTTATGGCGTTTTCGAGCGAAGTGGATGCCGGTTCGCGTGAAGAAAACGCGTCAAAACAAGAATCGAGAGCCCCGGTTCTGATTCAATCAGAACCGATCATGCTCTAGTGATGACGGTGCCGGTGATGACGATGATGCCGGTGATGATGGTGCGGACGGCCGCCGAAGCGGACTGGCTGCAGCTCGATCTGGGCGACGCCGGCGGCGACGTTCAGCCCGGTCTGGCCCTGCACGCTGACCGGCTGCAAGGCATAGGAATTCTGCGGACCGCCGACGAGGAAGTTGCCGCCGAAGCCGACGCCGACCGATGCGTTGGCGCCGACACCGCCGTAACTGCCGGCCAGATCGCCGCGGCCGAGGGCGCCGGTCGGCGCGTTCACGGCCCAGGCCAGTTGGGTCTGCTCTGTGAAGCCGAGATCGACGCCGACCCGGCGCACGGTCGCGAGGTAAGGTTCAGGCCGCCGCCCTTCGCTCAGGAACACGCATTCCAAACTCGTCACCGAGCCGACGACAAATCCGACATTCTGGCCGCCCTGGCATTGCAGGATGCCGGCACGAACCGGCGGCAGCGCGTTGGCGCTTGCGATGGACGCCATGAGCGCGGTAATGGCGATAGTGAGTGTCGAAAGTCGCATAAGTCCTGGTCTCCACATGTGCAGTGATTGCGGAGCGGACAGGAAGGAAGCGCCATGTCGAAAACAAGGCACTCCCAGAAGAAGTCTTCAAAACATCAACGCTGCGACGGCGACGTGATTTGATACGCTTTTTTTCTGACGCGTTTTCTTAACGCGAACCGAATTCCACTTCGCTCGAAAACGCTCTATCTCAAATTTCCACAGAAGCGCTGGATGCGCTTGCAGGCGTCTTCGAGATCGGAAGTCTTGGTGGCGTAGGAAATCCGGAACGCCGGACCGAGACCGAATGCCGACCCCTGCACGACAGCGACGCCTTCATTCTCCAGGAGCTCGGTGACGAAATCCTCGTCATTGCCGATGACCTTGCCTGTTGGCGTGGTCTTGCCGATGGTGCCGGCGCAGGACGGATAGACGTAGAACGCACCTTCGGGCCGCGGGCACTCGATGCCCTTGGCCTGGTTGAGCATCGACACCACGAGGTCGCGGCGCTCCTTGAACACCTTGTTGTGCACCGGGATGAAGTCCTGCGGACCGTTGAGCGCCTCGACCGAGGCCCATTGCGCGATCGACGACGGGTTCGAGGTCGACTGCGACTGGATCGTCGCCATCGCCTTGATCAGGTCCGCGGGTCCCCCGGCATAGCCGATGCGCCAGCCGGTCATGCAATAGGCTTTCGACACGCCGTTCACGGTCAGCGTGCGCTCGTACAGTTTCGGCTCGATCTGCGCCGGGGTGGTGAAGACGAAATCGTCATAGACCAGGTGTTCGTACATGTCGTCGGTCATCACCCAGACATGCGGGTGCTTCACCAGGACGTCGGTGATCGCCTTGAGCTCGGCGCGGGTGTAGGCAGCGCCGGTCGGGTTCGACGGCGAGCACAGGATGATCCATTTGGTCTTCGGCGTGATCGCCTTCTCAAGGTCCTCCGGCTTCAGCTTGAAGCCGTGCTCCGCCGTGCACACCACGGGCACCGTTTCACCGCCGGCGAGCGCCACCATTTCCGGGTAGCTCACCCAATAGGGCGCCGGGATGATGACCTCGTCGCCCGGATTGATGGTCGCCATCAACGCGTTGTAGAGCACCTGCTTGCCGCCGGTGCCGACGATGACCTGGTTCGGCTTGTAGGTCAGGCCGTTCTCGCGCTGAAATTTCCCGATGATGGCTTCCTTCAGCTCGGGGATGCCGCCGACGTCGGTGTACTTGGTCTTGCCGGCCTCGATGGCGTGGATCGCCGCCAGCTTGATGTTGGCGGGCGTATCGAAATCCGGCTCGCCGGCGCCAAGGCCGATGACGTTGCGGCCCGCCGCTTTGAGCGCGCGTGCTTTATCCGTGACCGCAATCGTCGCGGACGGCTTCACACGGGCCAGCGCAGCGGACAGGAAGGGCATCATCATCTCCTGGCAAACGTCGTGACAAGGGAGTTCACGACTCTATTTGAATGGGATCGACACACCCTAGGCCGTGCCACGCTGCATCGCAAGAAGCTTGGCCCGAAAGGGGCAAAAGTTTAGGGAACGTTAAAGCAGGATGGCTATGCTCCCGCGCAACATTTGGAAAAATTCTGCGGCGAAATGACTCATTTCTGGCAAGGGTGACCTTTGCAAGAGCTTCGGTCCGGCCGATGGCTGACCGTAGACCGGGCGCGCGCCTATAGCCTGACCCTGCTGGCCTTCTATGCGATCGCGATCATCGGCTGGATCGCGCTGTCCGACGGCCTCATCGATCGCAACGGCAAGCCGATCGGCACCGATTTTTCCAGCTTTTATGCCGCCGGTTCGCTGGTTCTCGAAGGCCGCAGCAGCGACGTCTACAGCATGGCCGCGCACTATGCCCGCGAGCAGCAGATGTTCGGGGCCGCCACGCCCTATTTCGGCTGGCTTTATCCACCGATCTTCCTGTTTGTCGCAACGCCGCTGGCAATGCTGCCCTACCCGCTGGCCCTGGCGGCGTGGCAAAGCGCGACCTTCGCACTCTATCTGGCCGTCATCGCCGCCATCCTGCAGAGGTTGCGGCAAGACAGCGCCACCATCGCGCAAGCGTGGCTGCCAACGGCCGCCGCGTTCCCTGCGGTCTTCGTCAATCTCGGCCACGGTCAAAAGGGCTTCCTCACCGCGGGATTATTGGGGGCTGCACTGCTGACATTGCCGCAACGACCGCTGCTGTCCGGCATCTTATTCGGCCCGCTCGCCTACAAACCGCAATTTGCCCTGGTGATTCCGTTCGCGCTGCTCGCCGCGGGACAATGGCGAACGATCCTCGCTGCCGGCGCCACCGTGATCGCACTCGTAGGCGCGGCCTGTCTCGCCTTCGGCCCCGATGTATGGTGGTCGTTCGCCGCATCGACCGAAACTTCGCGCAGACTGCTGCTTGAACAGGGCGATGTCGGGTTCGAAAAACTGCAGAGCGTCTTCGCGGCGGTACGGATGTGGGGCGGCGGAATATCGCTGGCCTATGCCGTGCAGGCCGCGGCATCCTTAACGGCCGTCGGCAGCGTGGCATGGCTTTGGCGTTTCATCCGCCGACCGCAATCTGAAGGCGGTCGCGCTGATCGTTGCGCCCCTGCTGGGCTCGCCGCATGTGCTCGACTACGATCTAACGATCCTCGCGCCGGCCATGGCATTCATCATCCATCAGCCTGCTGGCCGCGGCGTGGACCGCAGCGCTGCTCGCACGCGCCGTCGCGGGCGCAACCGGCCTCCCTCTCGGCCTCTTCGCGGTCGAGATGCTGTATGTGCTGGTGATGCGGCGCGCCGCGCGGGAACGCGCCACATCGGCCATCGGCGCGGAGCGCATCGCGCAAGCGTGATCCAAGTTGTTTTGACGTGTTGATAGAATCGTTCTGCACGCGTGCGGTGCGGTAGACGATTCGACTTTTTCCATTCCCTGGGGCTTGCGACGCACCCGCATCGGCATCATTGTTTAGTCCGCCGCGGCCCGCCGCGTAGTCTTCTCGATCGGATGAAATCTCGACCGATGTACAAGCTCTATTCGATGCAGCGCTCCGGCAACAGCTACAAGGTCCGCCTTGCGCTGGCCCTGCTCAACACGCCGTATCAAGCCATCGAGGTTGACATCCTGCGCGGCGAAAGCCGCACGCCGGAGTTTCTGGGGAAGAACCCCAGCGGACAGGTGCCGCTGCTCGAGGTCGGCGAAGGACGCTACCTCGCCGAATCCAACGCCATCCTGTGGTACGTCGCCGGCGGCACCTCGCTGGCGCCGGAGTTACGGATCGATCGCGCCGAGGCGCTGCAATGGATGTTCTTCGAACAGCACGCGCTGGAGCCGAATATCGGTGCGGCTTATTTCTGGTTGTCGCTCGTCAAGGGCGGCCGCGATCTGCAGACCCATGCGCTCGAAGACTGGATGGAGCGCGGCTACGGCGCGCTCCAGGTGATGGAAAACCATCTCAAGACCTCGCGGTATTTCGCCGCCGACCAGCTCACCGTCGCGGACATCGCGCTCTACGGCTACACCCATGTCGCCGACCGCTGCGACTTTGACCTGGCGACCTTCCCCGCGATCAGCGCCTGGCTCAGACGGGTCGAACAGACCCCCGGTTTCGTCACCATGGACTGGCGCCCGAAGGCCGAAATCGACGATCCCGCCGGCGTCCCTGCCGGGGCTTGAATAGCGGGGATAGCGGGTAGACCCCCAGGATAGCGGGCAAAACCCCGGTGTTTGCCGTGGTTTCGCCATTTTCCCGACGAGCGTCGCCGCAATATTGCCCGCGTAGGTGGCGAGATTGCACCTCAACGTCGCGGGTGATTCGCCCGCGCCTTGAAGGATTTGGATCATGATCCGGCCGCCCGGCACGGCCGGCTTTGAGAGCCGCCCAACGCCAGTCGCCTCGTCCCGAGTGACCGACGCCATCGCAACCTCGCTCGCGATCGGCGCATTGTCGCTGTGCCTTGTGGTCACGCTGACGGTGCTATCGATCAAGGTCACCCTGGCAATGCCGCTTCCCGGCTAATTTGATCCCAGCCCTTTTCCGTTTGCACTCTTTTCCGCAGCGATGCTCGGCATCGCGAGCATGACATGATGAAGACACCTGTTGGACTTGTGACAGTTGCGCTGACGGCGGCGATCCTTCTGGCAGTATCGCTGCTGATCGTCACCAGCACCCGTGGCGCGGGCCGTGATCCACCGATCCCGATCCTGCCTCCCGCCCGGACCGGGCCGGCGGCGAGCGGATAAGTCGCGACCGCTCGCTACGCCCATTTGTGGAAGATCAAAAACGCGCCGGCGGCGATCAGAGCGAAGCCCAGCGCGTGATTCCATCCCAGCGGCTCTTTGAGGTACAGCACCGAGAAGGCGGCGAACACGACCAGCGTGATGACCTCCTGCATGGTCTTGAGTTGCGCCGCCGAATACACTTCGCTGCCCCAGCGGTTGGCCGGCACCGCCAGCCAATATTCGAAGAACGCGATGCCCCAACTCACCATGACCACCAATGGCAGCGCGTATCCCTTGAATTTCAAATGGCCATACCACGCGAAAGTCATGAAGACGTTGGAGGCGAACAACATCAATATCGGCAACAGCGAGGGAGAAATGGCGGGCATCGACGTCCTCATGCAACACTGCGCGCCAACCCCTGGGCGCGGAGCGGGGTTCCATGCGCTTTCGCATAGCATTTGATTTCAATAGCGCGAAAGCTCTGCACTATCAGTCGATCTTGAGAATGACTGCGTCAAGGCACGCCAGGATTGAAACGAACCGTCAGACTGCGCGCCTAAAGCATGATCCGGAAGAGTGGATACCGGTTGCAGTTGTCGCGACAACGGCGCGCACGAATTGCCGGAGGACGAACTGAGCGCCTGCCGCACCACGCCGATTACTACCGCTCGCCGCGCGGCGGCAGCGATCGCGGACTGATCCGCTACCAGCGCGCCGCCGAATAGGAGCGGCAAGCCGCCCTGCCACTGCGCCCGCGATTGATCCTCTTCGTTGGCATCTGTAGTAACGGTTGGCGGCGCCGTCCGGCGTTCGCTCCAGCACCTGCGGAAAACGAATGTCCAAAAACCTTATTGTTCGCTTTGCCACGCGGCAGGACTACGATCAGTGGCTTCCCCTGTGGGATAGTTACAATGCGTTTTACGGTCGGTCGGGAGCGACCGCGCTGGCGCCCGAGATTACGCACATGACCTGGGCGCGCTTCTTCGACGCCTATGAGCCGGTCCATGCGCTCGTCGCCGAAAGCGACGGGGCGCTGCTCGGGCTGACGCATTACCTGTTTCACCGCTCGACGACGTCGATCGAGCCGACCTGCTATCTGCAGGATCTGTTCACCAACGAGGCCGCGCGCGGAAAAGGCGTCGGCCGGGCGCTGATCAACGGCGTCTACGAACAGGCGAAGCTCGCCGGATCATCCCGCGTCTACTGGCAAACCCACGAAACCAACCGCACCGCGATGCAGCTCTATGACAAGGTGGCCGAGCGTCCCGGATTCGTGATCTATCGCAAGCTCCTCTGACGCGCCCCTCGAGGGAGCCGATCAGGGGCCGGCTACGGATAAATCCGGCTGTCACCGGCGCGTTACAAAGCGCGACTAGGCTCACGCGTGCGTCTGATCAGGCCCCCCGTCTCAGATCACACGCCGCCCAAAGCGGTCCCCGTCAGTCGCCGCATCTGACCGGGGCCGCTTTTTTTTGCGATAGCCGGTTGTGCTGCTGACAGGCCGCCACGCCTTGCGGCCGCTCCGCGCGCGGGCCACAAATGTGCGCCCGCCTCGCCATGTCCACAGGATCGATCCATGCAAATTCGCAATCTCGGCGGCTCCGGCCTGCGCGTTTCCGCCGTCGGCCTCGGCTGCAACAATTTCGGCCAGCGCACCGACCTCGAAACCTCGCGCAAGGTGATCCACAAGGCGATCGACCTCGGCATCACGCTGTTCGATACCGCCGACATCTATGCAGGCATGGGCGGCTCGGAGACGGTGCTCGGGACCGTGCTCGGCGACCGCCGCAAGGACATCGTGCTGGCGACGAAATATTCCAAACCCATGAGCCATGACGGCACCAAGCAGGGCGCATCGCGGCGCTACATCATGTCCGCGGTCGAAGCGAGCCTGACGCGGCTGAAGACCGATTACATCGACCTCTACCAGCAGCACGATTACGATCCCCTGACGCCGATCGAGGAGACGTTGCGCGCGCTCGACGATCTCGTCCGGCAGGGCAAGGTCCGCTATATCGGCAATTCGAATTTCCCGGCCTGGCGCATCGCGGAGGCCGAATACGTCGCGCGCGCGATGAACGTCAACCGCTTCGTCTCTTGCCAGGACGAATACAGCCTCGTGGTGCGCGATATCGAAAAAGATCTGCTGCCGGCCGCAACCGAATACAACCTCGGTCTGCTGCCATTCTTCCCGCTGGCGAGCGGATTGCTGACCGGAAAATACCAGCGCGGCGCTACCGCGCCTGCGGACACGCGTTTTGCAAAAGCCCCGGCGCTGAAGGACCGCTACGTCACGCCGCGCAACGAGGACATCGTCGAGAAACTGCAGGCCTTTGCCGAATCGCGCGGCCACACCATGCTGGAGCTGGCGTTCTCCTGGCTGGCGTCGCAGCCGCAAGTATCGAGCGTCATCGCCGGCGCCACCCGCGTCGAGCAGGTCGAGCAGAACGTGAAGGCGATCGGCTGGACGTTGAGCGCGGAGGAACTTGCGGAGATCGATCGGATTACGAAGGGGTGAGGCCCGGCTCTCTCGCTCCCTCTCCCCGCCTCTTGCGGGGAGAGGGTCGGGGTGAGGGGCTCTATCCGCGTAGTCGGTTCTGATTGATGGGCCTGTACCCCCTCACCCGGATCGCATCTGCGATGCGATCCGACCTCTCCCCGTTCTTGCACCGTTATCTCGTCATCGCCGGGCCTGTCCCGGCCATCCACGTTTTCGCATCCTCGACAAAGGACGTGGATGCCCGGGACAGGCCTGGACAGGCCCGGGCATGACGACGTTGTTGGGCGCAGTTAAGCAACCAGCCCCTTCATCGGCTTCACGGCAGCACTGTCCGGAAACACTGTTTCCGCCAGCACGCGATCGGCGACACCGAACTGGTCGTGCAGCACGCCTTTCATCACCGCACGCAAGTCGGTGGTGGGGGCGAGATCGCGGCCCTGGTAGAGATTGGCAGGTTTCAGCCCCGGCCAGTCGGAGATAACCCGGCCACCCTTCACCGCGCCGCCGGCGAGCAGCGCGACGGTGCCGGTACCGTGATCGGTGCCGTCGGTCCCGTTGATGCGCGCGGTGCGTCCGAATTCGGTGGCGACCACCACGACGGTGTCGCGCCAGCGCTCGCCGAGCCCGCTTTCGAATTCCGCCAGCGCGCCGTCCAGTCCCCCAAGCAATTGCGCGAGGCGGCCGACCGGTCCGCCCTCATTGGCGTGGGTGTCCCAGCCATCGAAGGCGAGCGCGCCAATTCGCGGGCCATCGTCCGCCGCCATCAGTTTGGCCGCGCCACGCGCCACCAGCCGCATCGCGGCGGCGCCGTTGGTGCCCGGCTTCGGCTTCATGTCGTCGCCCAGTGCAGCCTTTTCGAGCTGCAGGCCCTGAGTCAGCGCCGACGCCAGCGCGGGATCGCGATGCCGATAGAGTTCGACGAGACGCATCGCGGTATCGTCGGCGGCTTGCGGCAACGCCACCGGCGCCCAGCCGACCGTCGGCGCCGTGCCGCGCAGCACCAGCGGCGTGGTGGGACCAACCGCCAGCGCGCTCATCACGCGCTCGCCCTTCGGCAGCGCTTCCAGCGCGCGGTTGAGCCAGCCGGATTGCACCCGGCCGGGACCCGCAAAGCCGCTTTCCAGCACGTCCTGGCCGTCGAAATGCGAACGGTCGCGATAGGGCGTCGCGACCGCATAAATCACCGCGGCCTGCTTCTGCTTGTACATCCGCGCGAATTCCGGCATCGCCGGATGCAGCGCGAAGAAGGCGTCGAGCGCTATCGCCGCGTTCGGTCCATCCGGCCGCAGCGCGATCGAGCCGTGCAGGCCGGCATAGTCGGCATCGCCAATCGGCGCGACGGTCGCGAGACCGTCGAGCGCGCCGCGCAGGATCACCACGACCAGCCGCGGATCGCGGTCATCGGCGGCGCGCGCGAATTTCGGCAAGTACGCCCACGCCGCAAACGAGGCGCCGCCGAGCAGCAGCGCGCGCCGCGACGCGACCGATGACATCAGGCCTTCAGCGCATTCCATCATCATCTCCTCTGGAATTCCGGCGACATCAGCAACAGCGCCAGCGCCTGCTGGCGGGTCTCTGCGCGCTCGATGGTCCGCCGCGTGTCCTCGGAAGCTGCATCCGCGGCCGCGAGTTCCAGCAGATCGCGGGGATCGAGGCCGGCGGCGATACGCGAGGCGATCCGTGCCGAGATATCGAGACGCAGCTTCATCCCTTCCGGCGCAGCCCACGCGGCATTGCTGTCGGGAAATCCGTTCGGGCCGGCCGGCGACCACAACGGCTGGCCGAGCACGTTGAGGCTATTGAGATAGGGGCCGGGATCTTCGGGATTGCGCGCCAGCAAGCGGCCGGACGCGACCAGGAATTCGTAAGGCGACCGCATCTTGCCGAGCGGCGCCTGCCAGGCCTCGTTGGAGTCCACCAGCGCGATTGCGAGCGCCCTGAGATCGCCGTCGGTCCGGGTAAAGACATCCTGCAGCCGCCCCACCAAGGCCTGCGGCGGATCGTCGGCCACGAAATGGCGCGAAAATTTGGTAGCGATGAATTTCGCGGTCGACGGATGCCGCGCGATATCCGACAGCACCGCCTCGCCCTGCGCAACGCCGTTGGCTTCAAAGACTTTTCCCATTACCCGCTGCGCGCCGGGCTGATGCGCATTGGCGTTGAACACGAACGTGCCGGGCGCACCGAGCTGGCCCTGTCTTCCGGCGAAGGTCCAGCCGGTGATGACGCGCGCCAGCGAGATCACGTCGTCCTGCGTGTAACCGCCACCGACGCCGAGCGTGTGCAGCTCCATGATCTCGCGCGCGAGATTTTCGTTCAGGCCGCGGTTGCGGTTCTGCCCGGCACGCGAATCCGGCCCAAGCGATTGCTGGTTATCGAGAAAGAACAGCATCGCCGGATGCTGCTCGACCGCCTTCAGCATGTCACCGAACCGCCCGAGCACATGCGGCCTGATCGCCTCCCGTTCGAACGACCCCGCCCACATCCGCGCCAGCCCACCCTTGTTGGCGGAGATGCAGAAATGGTTGGACCAGAACACCACGAGACGCTCGACGAAGCCGCAATCTGCGATGACCGCGCGCTGCAGCCGCGCCAGCGCCTCGGCGCGAAAGGTCTTCTGGATGATGTTGAGCGGTTGCGGCGGCTTTGGCGGATTGGGCTGCATCGCCTCGGCCGGCGCCATCGCGGCGTTGCCGTTGGTGTTCGCCGGAGCTTGCATCGCCGGCTCCTTGGCGGATTCCCTGGCCGGCTCCCGGGCCGTGATTTCCTTGGCGATGCTGGAGAGCGAAAGGTTGCCCCGCTGCGCATTGGCGTCCGGTGGCGGTTGCGGCGGAGCTTCGCTCGCGGCACCCGGCGCAGTCGCCTTGGCGGCATTGCGCGCCTGCTGGGTCTCGAACTGATAATCGAATACCGCCTTGCCGAGTGCCGGCGTCGACAACAGGCCGGGCTGTTCGAGCAGCGCACCGTTGGTACGGTTGAGTTCGGCCTTGACGAAACCTCTGGGATCGGAGGCGGCGTCGACGAAATCGCCCGATGCGCCGCCGCGCGCGCCAAATCCGAAGCGATTGAGCGCCACCAGCGCGGCTTGCGAATCGCGGGCCATCGCGTTTCCCTTGAGAACTTCCCGACGTATATTGCGAAGAGTATATAACGTACCTCGATATGAACCCGAGATTAATTCTCGCTGCAGGATGCGACCCTGTTCATGACAAATCGGTTAGAGATCCCACCCCCACGTCGCCTGGCCTGCGCGCGATGCGGAGCCGAATTCTCCTGCACGCTGTCGGGCCCCTGCTGGTGCTCCGACGAATCATTCCGCCTGCCGATGCCATCCGATGGCAGCGACTGCCTGTGCCCGGATTGCCTGCGGGGCATGCTACGGGCGGCCGCAGGCGTGGCGCCAGAATGATGGAGAGATCGAACATCAGCGCGGTCCTGCTCGACATGGACGGCACGCTGCTCGACACCGAGCGAGTCTATTTTGAAAGCCTGATCGCAGCGCTCAGTTCGCGCGGCTACACCGACGACGTCGCTTCGCTCTGCCACGCCATGGTCGGCCTTCCCGGCCCGGAATGCGAAGCCTTGCTGATCGCGCAGTACGGCGAGGATTTTCCGCTGGCCGCCATCAGCCGGGCCTTCATCGCCAATCGCGACGAAATTTTACGGAACGGACTGCCGTTGAAGGCTGGCGCCGTCGAGCTGCTCGATGCGCTGCGGGCCGTCGAATGCCCGATGGCGATCGTGACCTCGTCGTCGCGGCAAAGCGCCGATCAGCATCTCTCGCTGGCCGGAATCCGCAGCCGCTTCGAAACGATCCTGACGAGGGACGACGTGACGCGCTGCAAGCCTAGTCCCGATCTCTATCTACTCGCAGCCGCGCGGCTCGGCGTGCAGCCGGAGGGCTGCGTTGCGGTCGAGGATTCCAACCACGGCGTCACCGCGGCGCACGCCGCCGGCGCCATCACCATCATGGTGCCCGACATGGTGCCGCCGACCGAAGAGTCACGCGCAAGATGCGCCGCCGTCGTGCCTGATCTCGGCTCCGTGCTTGAAATGCTGCGATCCCGATACAACTTCCACCGCCGCTTCGGCTAGGCCGGCGCCCATCAAACCTATTCAGCGAGTTCCGCCATCACCGGCGAGATGCTCGCGAAAGAACCGTACAATGCTTGCGTCAAAGTCACGGTGAAAAGCTATCCTGTCGAAGCCGGGCGGGTCTGTGCAAAAGCGGGGCAAGTTCGCCGCGAACTCCGGCGAACAAGGCGGCAGAAATGCAAAGTGTCCGGCCGGCACGACGCGAATCTCCGGCTTGCCCGGCAGGCGGTTGGCGGTGAGCGCAGAGTTTTTCGGATCCACGCCTGCGCCTCCCAATTCAGATCGCCAGATCAGCAGGGGGATTTGGACCCTTGCCAAGCCTTCCTCCGTAAACGCAAAGTTCACTGCAGTGTCGGCAAGCACAGCGGCCCGGATTCGAGGCTCATGCGGCAGGTTGGATGGATTGTCGCCGCTGCGAAACTGCTCGCAACCTCGCGATTTGTTCGACTCCCCACAGTTGGGCGCGATCCTGCGAAAATCCGGATTGCCTCCCGCCAACACCAGGCCTGTATAGGCACCGGCGGAGAAGCCGAAGAAGCCGATTTTGGCGGGATCAATGGCCGCCCGGTCCTTCCAGCCACTCAGCATGAAATCGAGCAAGCGGATCATATCCGCCGGACGTGACGCCAGGACGGACAGACTGTCGCGCTGCGAGGAGTCGCTGCCGTTGTCGCCCGGATGGTTGATGGCTGCTACAACAAAGCCCGCGTCAACCAGTGCGTCCACAACGTCATCGTGGCCCCCGAACCAACCGCCACGGCCGTGCGAGACGATGACCAGCGGCAGCTTTGTGCCCGTGACAGGACAGTCCTTCACGCCCTGAAGCGAATCGATAAATTGCACCGTAAGACTGCCGAGCGGCACGCGCTGCGGCCCTGCCGCGCACGGATACCAAATGGCGCCCGCCAGATGTGGATCGGAGTCGAGAAGCTGGAGGCCAGCCGCCTCGGCGGGAGAGGCCAAACAACACAGTACCAAGGCATAAGCAAAATACTTCTTGGGTAACAAGGCTGCCCCCTGATCCGGTCAATGGACCTGATCGGAGAGCGACGACAGAATTATGTCGAATCTTCGCGCATGCCCATGCCACGACCAGAGCTCAGGTCTGAAGCGGGTCAGCCCGCGGACCGCCTCCGCTACCGGACGACCGCCGCGGTCTGGCCGAACAGAATCTTGCGCTCTTCCTCGGTGCGGATCGCGGGCTGGCCGAAATTCGGATTGACCTCTTTTGCCTTGGCATAGGCGCGCATCGTCGCCGGCCGCGCGCGGATGGTTTCCAGCCAGCGCTTCAGATACGGAAAGTCGTCGATGTTCTGGCCCTGGTTCTGGTAGGGCACCACCCAAGGATAGCAAGCCATGTCCGCGATCGAATAGTCGCCGCCGATGAATTCGCGATCGGACAGGCGCTTGTTGAGCACGCCATAGAGACGGTTGGTCTCGTTCACGTAGCGGTCGATGGCGTATTGAAGCTTTTCCTGGGCGTAGTTCCTGAAATGATGGTTCTGGCCGGCCATCGGCCCGAGCCCGCCCATCTGCCAGAATGTCCACTGGATGACGTCGTAGCGGCCGTAGAGATCGGCCGGCAGGAATTTTCCGGTCTTCTCGGCGAGATACAGCAGCATCGCGCCGGATTCGAAGATCTGTAGCGGCTTGTCGCCGCTCTTCGGCGCGTGATCGACCATCGCCGGGATGCGGTTGTTCGGCGCGATCTTCAGGAACTCCGGCTTGAACTGATCGCCCTTGCCGATGTTGACCGGGAAAATTTTGTACTCCAGCCCGGTCTCCTCGAGAAACATCGTTATCTTGTGGCCGTTCGGCGTGGTCCAGTAATGGAGGTCGATCATGGGACGATCCTGCCTGTCATGGAAACCAGAAGAAAGATGCGATTGCATGAATTTGGGCGGATCACCGGCCCGAGTCAATGCGCCATCGACGACGCGCGAAAGTGATGACGCCTGCCTGCTGGCGTATTGAGCTGAGCAAGGATTGCACCTAGGTTCGCCGCATTGCTCGTAAATTTTACAATATTCATTGATGGGGGGATTTCGATGCCGAAGGAACTGGCTCGCCGTGATTTTCTGAAAGCCTCCGCAGCCATTGCCGGCGCCGCCGCCGCAAATGCGTTTTCATGCGTCGAGATCGCGAGCGCCGCGCCGATCGAAGTCCCGACGGTCGACAAGCTGTCGATCCGCGTGCTGGTCGACAGCAGCTTCGATCAGTTCTTCCGGCCCAAGCAGGCCAACGGCGTATCGATCGCACCCCCAGCGCGCAGCGCCGATTTCAGGAAATCGCTGCACAATGAGTGGGGGCTGTCGCTATGGCTGGAATCCCAGGCCGCGGGAAACCAGCGCACGCTAATGCTCGACTACGGCTATACCCCTGAGGTGCTGCTCAACAACATGGAGCTGGTCGGCGTCGATCCTTCGAAGCTCGACGGGCTGATCGTCAGCCACGGCCATTACGATCATTTCGGCGGCCTGATCGGCTTCCTCGACAAATTCCGCGACAAGCTCCCCGCAGACGTGAAGCTTTATGCCGGCGGCGAGGACAATTTCTGCCATCGGGTCAACGCCACGCCGACCAAGGGCCAGTTCGCCGATTTCGGCGCGCTGGATCGCCGCCAGTTGGCGGCTCAGAAGGTCACGACCGTTCTGTGCGAGACGCCGACGGTGATCGCCGGTCACGCCTTCACCACCGGCAAGATCACGCGAAGAAGCATCGAGCGCATCCTGCCGCAAACCTGGGTCGAGTTCGGCATCAAGGACGGCCTCGGTTGCAACGTCGGCCACTATCTGCCTGCGGAGATGGAGGGCAAGATTGTTCCCGACGAGCACATCCACGAGCACGCAACGTGCTTCAACGTCAGGGACATGGGCCTCGTGGTGATCAGTTCCTGCGGACACGTCGGCATCGTCAATTCGGTGAAACAGGCGCAGGAGGTATCGGGGATCCAGAAGGTGCACGCCATCGTCGGCGGTTTCCATCTCGGGCCCGCGCCGAAGGATTACCTCACCGAGGTCGTCAGCGAGATCAAGAAGCTCGATCCCGACGTGCTGATCCCGATGCATTGCAGCGGCCTGAATTTCGTCCAGGAAGCGACCGCGCAGATGGGCGACAAGGTCCTCGTCACGACGACCGGCAGCCGCCTCTCCTTCGGCATATGATGTTTCGCGCGGCATGCGTTGGCGCCGGCCTGTGGCTGGCGCTCGCTCCCGCCCTGGCGGGCGATGCGCCGGCGCGATCGCCGGCGGAGGTGATGGACATCCTGATGTGGAATCGGGAGCCGGTCGGCGGCCCCTTCGAGCTGATCGATCACACCGGACGGCAGCGCACCGAGCGGGATTTCCGCGGCAAGCTGATGCTGGTCTATTTCGGCTTCACTTATTGCCCCGACGTGTGCCCGACCGACCTGCAGGCGATCGGGCTCGCGCTCGACAAACTGGGCAGCGACGGTGACAGCGTGCAGCCGCTCTTCATCACCGTCGATCCCGAGCGCGACACACAGGAACATCTCGCCGAATACGTCCAGATGTTCCACCCGCGCCTGATCGGGATGACCGGCAGCGTCGCGGCGATCCGGAAAGCTGCCGATGCCTACAAGGTCTATTACGCGAAGGCCGCCGGCAAGGAGGCGTCCGACTACACCGTCGATCACACCGCGTTCATCTATCTGATGGATCGCGACGGAAATTATCTCGGCTTCTTCCCGCCGGGCACCTCGGCGGATCGCATGGTCGAAATCATCCGGCCGCGCCTGGCTGAGCCGGCGAGATAGCAACGCGGCCATGCTCGCGCAGCAGTTTTTCACCCGCTTCGGTCACGGCCACGATCAATCCGGCGCCCGCGATCGTTTCGCGCGTGACAAAGCCGCGGTCGGCCGCATCCTCCCAGATCGTCAGCCGCGGGCAGGACGTCCGCCAGGTCGCGACCACTTCCGCGTAAGACCGCGGCTCGCGGGCGATCCATTCGACGAAATCAAGCACCAGCGGATCCGCGATTTCCGGCATCGCCCTTTCTCCTCTCAAAAGGAGGCGGCGGAGTTGCGCGTCAGCAAGAGCCAGCCGCCATAGATGATGTAGTAGCTGGCGACCGTGGTGATCAACCGGCCGGCCCAGGTGCGGAATTGCGCATCGCTCATCGCTTCCAGGATGCGACGCGCCAGCGTGGTGCCTGAGATCGAGGCCGCGACCGCAACCGCAGCCAGCACCGGATCGAGCGTCGCGGCTTGATCGATGATGCCGCCGAAATAGATCAGCTTCAAGAAATGGCTGGCGACCTGGCAGGCGGCCTTGGTGGCGACCACTTCGCGGCGGCCGAAATTGCCGCCGAGAAAAAACGTATCCATCAGCGGACCGGAGACGCCGGTCATCAGCATCAGCCCCATGCAGATCGAGCCGTAAAAAGTGCCCTGCCAGATGCTGTCGGGGTTGGGCTTGATGCCCTTTGGCATCATTCGCGCCATGAACGGCGTCACGCCGAGCAACAGCAGCGCGATCGGCTTGTCCGGCACGTAGCGGGTGATCGACCACAGCCCCAACGCCAGCGCGCAACCGATCAGGTAGACGAAGACCGGCCGCCAGCGGATATGCGCGCGCCACAGAAACGCGCGCCAGCCGTTGGAGGCCATCTGCGTGATCGCATGCAGCACCATCGCCGACGGCAGCGGCAGGATGGTGAGCAGCACGCCGATCAGGATCAATCCGCCGGCCATGCCGAACAGGCCCGACAGGAACGAGGTCGCGACCATCAATAGTCCGAGCGCGGCGATCAGAAGCGGCGACACGAGGTTCTCCGGCGTTGGTCTGGCTCAGGTTGAACGGCGGCGCGAACTGTCTCATTCTCCTTCTCCCCGCTTGCGGGGAGAAGGTCGGGATGAGGGGGAGTCTCCACGAGGACGGAGAGAGTTGGACTCGCGGAGAGTCCCCCTCACCCGGATCGCATCTTGCGATGCGATCCGACCTCTCCCCGCAAGCGGGGCGAGGTAAAGAACACCGGCCTGCAGAATCAGCCAAAATCCATTTGCGCTGCCAGTTGTGCCTTGCTTGTAGACGCTCCGCAAACCGAGTTATCTTGCCCCGGCATCAGTTTTCCTGAGGGTATTGTGCGGCGGTTGCTCTTTCTCAACGGCATCAAGGCGTTCGAGGCCGCGGCGCGCAGCGGGAGCTTCGCTGCCGCCGGCGCCGAGCTGAACGTCTCCGCCGCGGCGGTGAGCCGCATGGTGCATCTGCTGGAGGAACGGCTCGGCGTCGCGCTATTCGAGCGCAAGGCCAACAGCCTCGTCACCACGGCGGCCGGCCGCGCCTATCAGAGCGGGCTGACGCCGATCTTCGATACGCTGGCGAGCCTGACCGCGCAGGTGACCGCGCCGGCCAGCATGCGCGTGCTGACCATCGGCGTCGGCCCCACATTCGCGATGAAATGGCTGATCCCCCGGCTGGCGGATTTCCGCAAGGAAGAGCCGGACATCGAGGTGCGCATCACCACCGGCGGCGCGGCGGCGCCGTTCAACGACGACTGGAGCTGCGGCATCCAGCTCGGCGACGGCGCGTGGCCGGGGCTGACAGCCGAACCGCTGTTCGCCGCAGATCTATTGCCGGTGTGCACGCCGCGGCTTGCAAGCCAGCTTAAACGCCCCGGTGATTTGAAGGGACCGACCCTGATACGTGTGGCGCATTCGCCGGACGACTGGCCGTCCTGGCTCAAGGCCGCCAACGTCACCCGCGTCAGCGCGCGCGGCCCGGAATTTCAGTTCTACGGGCAGGCACTGCAGGCCACGGTCGACGGCCTCGGCATCGCCATGGGCATCCGGCCCTATATCGACGACGACATCGCCGCCGGACGGCTGGTCGCGCCGTTTGCGTTGAGCGTGCCCAAGGGCATGCGCTGGTACCTGGTCTATCGCGGTTTTCGTGCCGAGCAGCGCGATTTCGCCGCGTTCCGGCGCTGGATCATCCGCACCGCGGCGGAACCTGCCGCCCGCCGCAAGGGCCAGCGCAGTGCCGGTTGAGCGGATCGAAACGCTGGTCATCGGCGGCGGCCAGGCCGGGCTCACGATGAGCCACCGGCTGAAGCAGCACGGGCTTCCGCATCTCGTGCTCGAGCGTCACCGCATCGCCGAACGCTGGCGCAGCGAGCGCTGGGACGGGCTCAAATTCCAGTTCCCGAACTGGTCGGTGCGACTTCCCGACTTTGCGTTTCCACACCGCGACCCCGACGCCTTCACGTCGACGGCAGAGATCATCGATTTCATCGAAGCCTATGCCGCCTTCGTCGCGCCGCCGATCCGTTGCGGCATCGAAGTGACGCGGCTGCGGCGCGGCGACCTCGCGTCCGGCTTCGTTGCGGAGACGTCCGACGGTCCGATCGTGGCCGACAACGTCGTCGTCGCTACCGGTCCCTATCAGCGTCCGCTGATCCCGGAAGTGCTGCGCGATGAAGATGTCTTTCAGGTCCACGCCAGCCGATACCGGAACCCGCAACAGCTGCCGCCCGGGGCCGTGCTGGTGATCGGCGCCGGCGCCTCGGGCGCGCAGATCGCCGAGGAGCTTTATCGCGCCGGCCGCCGCGTCTTTCTCTCGGTCGGCCGCCACACCCGCCTGCCGCGCCGCTACCGTGGCCGCGACCTGATCAGGTGGCTCGCCGAGTTGGGCATCGACGAGACACCCGTCGAGCAGCGCGGGCCGTCGCGCCTGCTGCCCGTCATCACGGGTGCCTATGGCGGCCACACCATCGACTTCCGCCGTTTCGCCGCCGATGGCGTGACGCTGCTCGGACGCGTGCAGGCGGCGCGCGACGGCGTGATCGACATCGCGCCCGACCTCGCCGAGAGCCTGGCGAACGGCGATGCCATCTACGCCGCGTTCCTTGAAACGGTGGACGCGCATGTCAAACAGCACCGCCTGATGCTTCCGGAAGACCCGGACGCCCGCGCATGCCTGCCCGACCCGCCTTGCGTCACCGAGCCGATCCGGCGGCTCGGCCTGCAGGCCGAAGACCTCGTCGCGGTGATCTGGGCCACCGGCTACGGCGTCGATTTCGGCTGGATCGACATTCCGGTGCTGGACGTGCGCGGCGAGCCGGTTCACCGCAACGGCGTCTCCGACGTGCCGGGCCTGTATTTCCTCGGCCTGCAATGGCTGTCGAAAATGAAGTCGTCGTTCCTGTCGGGAGTCGGCGACGACGCGGCCGTGCTTGCCGGGCACATTGCCATCAGACGTTGATTTTTGGCGCCTTCCTGCCCCCGCGAAAAAAGCGCCCGGTCTGTGAAGCGGTTCACACCGGTTTTTGCCGGCGCGTGATCTGTTGCGGCGCAAGGAAAACTCCGGAGAATCGCGACATGATCTACGGCGGCTTTGAGATCAACTCATTCGAAGCGGGAAAAGGCCTGTGGCACGCGAGGATTCAACGAGCCGACCACGCGCCGGTCGTCATCGATGGCATTTCGTTTCCGGCGCTCGAAGTCGGGTTTGCATGGTCGGATCAGGAAGCGGCCATCGCGGATGCGAAAACGCTTATCGACCAGTTCAGGCAGCGGCCCGGGATGATGCCGCCATCGGCCGAACACCAGACTTCGCCGTAGCCAGCGCGGAAATTGCCGCAGCCATGCCGCCATGCGAAACCGAGCCGGGCTCGCCATCCTCGCCTCAAGCGGCGTCCAGCTGTCCTGACTGCAACGCCCAGCTTGCCGTGCTGCGCATTATCCCCGGCCGCAGCGCCGAATACTGGACCATGCGATGCACGAGGTGCGGGGGCATCCATCTCAATATCGTCAAGGCGGCGTCGCAGGCGTAGCCGGTTCCGTCGGCGCTGCTGCTGACATCTGCTGACAGTCGAAGCCACGCGTTGGCAATGGACGCCACGTGTTCGCGCGCGTGCCTTTACCCTTTTCTCGCTGCCGGACTCGCCCCATATTCCGGACATGGCGAAATCACCCGACAATTCCAAAAAATCCGGCAAAACCCCCAGCTCCAGAACTCCCAAGTCCAAGGCGCCAAATTCCAAGGCACATCGGCCTGACGTGCAGCCGATCGGGCCGGCGCTCGCGGAACTGCTCAATCCCGCGATCAATCGCGGCGATGCCGGAATGGGTTCGGGCACCGGCCTGCAGCCGCCGCCGGACAATTCCTGGGACCGCCGCGCCGGCGGCGAGGCCGCGGCGCATCGCGCGCGGGCCTCGACGCGCGGGACCAGCGAGGATGTCGCGAAGCGCGACGCATCGGGCCTGGATGAGGCGCCGCAGGCCAATTACGGGACGTCGGCGACGATCCCCACGCTCGATCCGGAACTGGCGCGGCAGCTCGGGCTGCCGACCGCGGAGGACGACGATGAAACCCTGGCGCGGCCGCCGCGCAACAAGATGGAAGCTCTCGGCGTCAAGGCGACCGCCGACGCGCTGGAAAATCTGATCCGCGATGGCCGTCCCGAGTTCCGCAAGGATGACGGCTCCCTGAGAGTGTGGACGCCGCACCGGCCGCCGCGGCCGGAAAAATCCGAAGGCGGCGTGCGCTTCGAGCTCAAGTCCGAATACCAGCCGAAGGGCGACCAGCCGACCGCGATCGCCGAACTGGTCGAGGGCATCCAGCGCAATGACCGCACGCAGGTACTGCTCGGCGTCACCGGCTCCGGCAAGACCTACACCATGGCCCAGGTGATCGACGCGACGCAACGGCCCGCCATCATCCTCGCGCCGAACAAGACGCTGGCCGCGCAGCTCTATGGCGAGTTCAAGAGTTTTTTCCCCGACAACGCGGTGGAGTATTTTGTCAGCTATTACGACTACTACCAGCCCGAGGCTTATGTACCTCGCACTGACACCTACATAGAAAAAGACTCCTCCATCAACGAGCAGATCGACCGCATGCGCCATTCGGCGACGCGGGCGCTGCTGGAACGCGACGACGTCATCATCGTGGCGTCGGTGTCGTGCATCTACGGTATCGGCTCGGTCGAGACCTATACCGCGATGACCTTTGCCCTGAAGAAAGGCGAGCGCATCGACCAGCGGCAATTGATCGCCGACCTCGTCGCGCTGCAGTACAAGCGCACCCAGGCCGATTTCACCCGCGGCACCTTCCGCGTCCGCGGCGACGTCATCGACATCTTCCCGGCGCACTATGAAGACCGCGCCTGGCGCGTGAACCTGTTCGGCGACACCGTGGAAAATATCGAGGAGTTCGACCCGCTCACCGGCCACAAGCAGGACGACCTCGAATTCATCAAGATCTACGCCAATTCGCACTACGTGACGCCGCGGCCGACGCTGGTGCAGGCGATCAAGTCGATCAAGAGTGAATTGAAGCTGCGGCTCGACGAATTGCACGACCAGGGACGCCTGCTGGAAGCGCAGCGGCTGGAGCAGCGCACCACCTTCGATCTCGAGATGATGGAAGCGACCGGCTCCTGCGCCGGCATCGAAAACTATTCGCGCTATCTGACGGGACGACGCCCCGGCGAGCCACCGCCGACGCTGTTCGAATACGTTCCCGACAACGCGCTGGTTTTCGCCGACGAAAGCCACGTCACCGTACCGCAGATCGGCGGCATGTTCCGCGGCGACTTCCGCCGCAAGGCGACGCTCGCGGAATATGGCTTCCGCCTGCCCTCCTGCATGGACAACCGTCCGCTGCGGTTCGAGGAATGGGACATGATGCGGCCGCAGACGGTCGCGGTGTCGGCGACGCCCAGCGGCTGGGAATTGAACGAGAGCGGCGGCGTATTTGTCGAGCAGGTGATCCGCCCGACCGGATTGATCGATCCGCCGGTCGACATCCGCCCGGCGCGCACCCAGGTCGACGATCTCGTCGGCGAGGTCCGCGCCACCGCGCAGGCCGGCTATCGCAGCCTCATCACCGTCTTGACAAAACGGATGGCAGAAGACCTCACCGAATATCTGCATGAGCAGGGCATCCGCGTGCGCTACATGCACAGCGATATCGACACCATCGAGCGCATCGAGATCATCAGGGACTTGCGCCTCGGCGCGTTCGACGCGCTGGTCGGCATCAACCTGTTGCGCGAGGGCCTCGACATCCCCGAATGCGCGCTGGTCGCGATCCTCGACGCCGACAAGGAAGGATTCTTGCGCAGCGAGACCTCGCTGATCCAGACCATCGGCCGCGCCGCGCGCAACGTCGACGGCAAGGTGATCCTCTATGCCGACCAGATGACCGGATCGATGGAGCGCGCCATCGCCGAAACCAACCGCCGCCGCGAAAAGCAGGTCGAATACAACACCATCAACAACATCACGCCGGAGAGCGTGAAGAAATCGATCGGCGACATCCTCAACTCCGTCTACGAGCGCGACCACGTGCTGGTCGAGATTGGCGACGGCGGCATGGCCGACGACGTGATCTCGATCGGACATAACTTCGAGGCGGTGCTGAGCGATTTGGAAACGCGGATGCGCGAAGCCGCCGCCGACCTGAACTTCGAGGAAGCCGCAAGATTGCGCGACGAGGTCAAGCGCCTGCGCGCGACGGAAATGGCCGTGGTCGACGACCCCACCGCAAAACAGCGCACGGTGCAGGGCAAGGCCGGCGCCTATGCGGGCACGAAGAAATACGGCGACGCTGCGAATTTGCCTGTCAGTGCGATGAAGAAGAAGGGTGGTGCCTCCTCGCCCTCGGCCCGTTCTTCACGGGGAGAGGGGCTCGCTCCGCGAGGCGGTGCCTCCGCCTCAAAAGTCCACAAACCCCACCTCGACGAAATGCACGGCCCGGAGTCCCTGCCCTACCGCCCCGACCGCGCTACCCCGCGCAAGCCGGACCTCGGCAGCGGCAGCAAAATCTTCCAGCCAACCGACTCGCGCCAATCCGGCCCCGAGTTCGGCCCCGCTCCGCGATCAAGCGGCGGCGCGCCGGGGCATCGGGGCGGATGGAAGAAGAGGTAATCCGGCGAGACATCTCGCTCCGCTTCCGCGGAGAGAGATGCTCCGTCGACAAATCGACTTACCGAGCTCGCTCACTAAAAGTAGTAGCCCCGGTTCGATCCGTCATACGCCGGAATTCATGCAGCAGGCTTTGAAACCTGCGTCCGGACTCGTATGGACATAGATCGTTGCGGCCGAGTTTTTCGATCAGCTCGATATCGCCACGAACGAGGGGAATGACTTCCGCCGCTTACCAGTGACGCTGAAAGCAGGGGAGGTTTTCGAGATCGCGACGCTTGCGCATGACAGACCTCCGATGTTCAAGGGACACGGCTTGTTGCCGCGGCGGCTAGCTAGGGCATGGGCTCATTAGCGTGTAGCCAAATGCGGATTGATGCGAGCTTGTGAACGCCAGATAGACGGGCGGCACCGATGATCGATACCTCCGTCGTGCGCGTACACCAGCACACCCGGAACGGACCTCAGCACGTCCCCGTAGCGGACCTCAGCAGGTCGTCGGGCTAAACGCGAATTTAATAGCCCTTCCTTGTCTCGTTCTTATGTTCAGGTCGTTGCGTTTCGACGGCATTGGACTTTTGCCCGCGCGAGTAGTGCCGCAAACCATCTGGCACCCTGGTTACCGGAGCCGCAATGGAAGACATGAAAGTTACAGCCAGTGGCCACGATTTTAGTGCGGCATGTTCCGCTTCGTCGAAGATAGTCAACCCCTGAGGAAGCGATCGACATGCGTGCGATACGGTTCAAGGCCTTCGGCGATCCCTCAGTCCTTGAGTTGGCGGAGGTGGTGGCGCCAGCCACCGACAAAACGACGGCGCTGGTGCGGGTCATGGCGGCCTCGATCAATCCGAGCGATGTCAAGAACGTCGCTGGGGCCATGAAGCAGACGACGCTGCCTCGCACCCCCGGCCGGGACTTCGCCGGTGTAGTCGAGGCCGGGCCGCCCGAGTGGGTTGGAGCCGCGGTCTGGGGTACCGGCGGAGATACCGGCTTCACCCGCGATGGCACCCATGCGGAGATGATCGCCGTACCGGTAGCGAGCCTGCGCCGGAAGCCCGACACACTCAGCTTCGACCAGGCAGCATCAGTCGGTGTCAACTACATTGCCGCCTGGTGTGGGCTCGAAGCGGCAGGCCTGAAGGCCGGTGAGACTGTTTTGCTGATCGGCGCCGGGGGCGGCGTCGGCGGTGCCGCGGCGCAGATTGCCCGGCGCCTCAACGCCCGCGTGATCGGTGCCGACCGGCACGCGCCGCATCCGGACGCGCCGATCAATGGCATCGCTGAAAAGCTGATTCTCGGTGCGCGGGATTTGCCGGCCGAAGTCCGTGCGGCGACCGGCGGCAAAGGCGCGGATGTCGTCTTCGACCTGGTCGGCGGCGTCATGTTCCGCAACGCCGTCAACAGTCTCGCACTCCGGGGCCGGCTGATCGAGATCGCCGCGACCGGCCAGCGCGAGGTGAGCTTCGACATCGCTGATTTCTATCACAACGAAAGCCGGCTCTATGGCGTAGACACCCTGAAGCGCGACCTCACAGTCTCGGCGAAGGTGCTCGAGGCGCTGACGCCGGGGTTTGTCGCGGGAGACTACCGCGCGGCGCCGATTACGAAGACCTGCGGCCTTGGCTCGGTGCAGGAAGCCTATCGCGAGGTCGCGGCCGGCTCTGCAGGCCGGATCGTATTGCGGCCACAGGAATAGGGGGTAGCGATAACCGGATATCTTGTGTCTCTACTCATGGGGTTGGCGGTGGGCGCGGCCTATGGCCTCGTTCAGGTCCGCTCTCCCGCACCGCCCATGATCGCCCTCGTCGGCCTGCTCGGCATGTTGCTAGGGCAGCAGGCGGTCGACATGGCGAAGCGCCATTTCGTGAAATCTGCTCAGGCCTCCATCCAGCACGATGTAAGTGGCGCCACAGCTCGTGGCAGCCAGATCAGCCAGGATAATCTGGAGGAGCGTGAATGAATCCGAGTGCTGGGCGTGGCGGTCTCCGTCAATGCCGGCGCGGCCGTCGTCCAATCCACCCGCGCGCTCGACGCATTGTTATGGATTCCGGCCTCGCCGCTTCGCGGCGCCCCGGAGTGACGGTGAGGAAGATCACCCAACGCTCACCAGCACCACCGCCAGCAACGACAGCATCAGCACCGTCGTCATGAGCTGCTGCGATACTGCCGGCTGCACCCGCCATCGCGCGAGCTTTTCAGCGACCGGCAGACTCGCGTCGAAGAACAGCGACTCGTAGCCGTTCTTGAAGAATTTTGGAAACTTCGGCGGGAGCCAGGGCGTGAGCAGCGCGTAGAAGGTCGAGGCCAGCACGACGAAGAGCATGGCGCCCCCGGCGATATCGTGGCCAGCGAGCTTCAATAGCATCGCAGCGGCGGCAAAGGTCGGGAGCCCCTGGAAGATGGCGGTGAGCGCAATGCCTTCGAGACGGTTCTGCGCGCGGGATTTCGGGGCGGCGACGGCGTTCATGGCGGCGGCTCCTTCGAGCGTCCTCGATGAGGACTGAATGCTTCCAATCTAGCGCCCGCAACGAAACGCGCCGTGACGCAAGTCACATTTGCGTCCGATCAACTTACCTCGCCCCGCTTGCGGGGAGAGGTCGGATCGCATCAAGGATGCGATCCGGGTGAGGGGGATTCTCCGCGAGTCCCGCTGTGGAAGCAGCCCCTCACCCCAACCCTCTCCCCGTAAGAACGGGGAGAGGGAGAAAAAAGCGCACCCGACGGGCAAATCAGTCATCGCGACAAAAACCTGTCCAGCCCCGTTGCGAAAAATATTCCCCTTTCGCCGTCGGGCAAATCAGTTCTACCAGCTCGCCCCGTCCTTTCCCGGCAAGAGGGGCGCTTCGCGGTCGTCACGAACGCGGGAGGGGATGCGGTGGACGCGATGGCGTCGGCGCGCAAGGTTGATCGCAGG
Source organism: uncultured Alphaproteobacteria bacterium (assembly GCA_963786115.1). GTDB lineage: Bacteria > Pseudomonadota > Alphaproteobacteria > Rhizobiales > Xanthobacteraceae > Bradyrhizobium. Next base: position 203,031 of record CAWAYC010000015.1, on the reverse strand, counting down.
GCGAGCAAAACTCGTGAGCGATGTACGGCGCGCAGGACGAACGGCGCTTGTTGCGTACGGCAAAACCGTGTGGTCCTGGCATCCGTTGCTGATGTCAAGCCGGCGGAGATGCGTCGGCCCAACCGGGCTTGGACGAGTCTTAATCCGCTGGCGACGGTGACAAAAAGAATTCGTCGCCGAGGAGAGCACGGCATAAGCCGTAAAACCATTGCGCAGGGAATGCCGGATTGCCTCCGCTGAACCTGTATGCTCGTGTGCGCCTTCTTTTGTGCAACCTTGCACACGAGACCGCGGGTGCAGCGTGCACCCGGCATTCCCTGCTCCCTCTCATCGAGAGGGACAACGTTCAAACCTCGGGCATTCGTGCCGCGAGAATGCGAAACCGCGTCTCTCTCCACGTCATTGCGAGGAGCCCTTGCGACGAAGCAATCCATTCCTCCTTTTGCGCGGCTCGATGGATTGCTTCGCGGAGCCTATCATCCGGCGGCGCTTCGCGCCGACCGGGTGGCTCGCAATGACCCGGAGGGAGCGTGCCACGTTCTCTGCGTCATCGCCCGCCTTGTGCGTAATTGCGCACTGGGCGAGGCGTCCACTACGCGGCGGCCTCTCGGCTCAAGCGCTGACGCCTCTGGAATACTGGATCGCCCGGTCCCGTCGACGCCAACCGCCTTCGTCCGAAGGCGGACTTCGGCGGTCAAGAGGCTTCGCCGCGGCTCTGCAGTGGTGGCGCGCCGAAGCTTTAGCGAAGGCGGCGAGCCGGGCGACGACCAGGGGTGGCTCTTTGACAGGTGAATCAGAAAATCGCTGACGCGACGCGTGTGATCGGCGGCGACCTCAGCCCGACCGCCGGCTGCTGGTGTTCTGCGTCAGATTGCCGTGCGCGGCCTGTTCGCGGATGTTGTGCTTCTCGTCGTCGCGATGGCCCCTGGTGGTGTCGATGGGAACGCCGGGCGCGCTGCCGGGGCCCTTGTGGCTCTGGTTGTCGTCTGGAACGGGCTTGATGGTTTTTGTCTGCCGCTTTGTCACTGATGTCTCCGTCATCTACCGAAGGAGACAACGCGGGGTACGAGCATGACGTTCCCCGAATGACGAGGCCTACAGCTTCTCCTGTCCCGCCGGGGCCTGGCCCTGCTGCAGGCGCTGCCGATCCTGTTCGTTGGCGCGGTGACGGCCGTAGAGGCAGCCGGCGGCGGCGCCGAGCACGCCATGGTGGCCGGCATAATGGCCGGCGACGCCGCCGACCACGGCGCCTTTCAGACAGCCTTTTGCGTCGGCGGGAGATGTCGCGGCAAGCGCGACTGTGGCGATGGCGAAAATGGCGAGTGCGGGTTTCATGACGCGATGGCTCCGAAGAGGATGTCGCATCGTCAACTGACGTCGTGCTCCGAGGTTCCGCATCAGCGGTCGTCATCGCCCCGCTCGCCTCGCTGAAGCCTGGGCGTGCCCGCATGTGAAAGCCCCGCTGCGCGCCCGCCTGTTAATCCCCTTCCCCTGAACCTCGCCGGGTCTGGCCGCGACTTATCACGGGATTGTTTTCGGATTTCGGGGCTGAAGAAGACACATGAAGATCGCGTTGCTGGCGCTGCTGGGTCTGGCATTGGGCGCGCTGGGCGGTGCCGCGCTTGGCATCGGAGCCGGGCTCGCCTGGATCGAGATCTTCAAAACCACGAGTTTTGAAGGCTATAACGGCATGCTGGTGTTCTTCACCTTCATGCCGCTCGGTGCCGCTATCGGCGGTCTGGGCGGCGCTCTGTTGTTTGGCGTGATCGCCATCCGCGACGCCGAAATCGCCATCGAACGGGAGCCCGGACGCAGCGGGAACCGTTAACGGGGCATTAAGACGATGGAAAGCCTTGCATTTGTGCAATGCAAAAATGACAATTGCGTTTTAGTGGCGGGTCTCTATTTCAGGCCGTAACAATGAAGTGCAGCAACCTGCCACGGTGTCGACGCGGACGCCGGTAAGGCCGTTGCTGTCTTTGCAATCCAGTTTCAGGAAACAGACGCGAATGACAGAGCATAGTCTCTGGCGTTTCTCGCGCGCGTTGCATCGCGCGATCAACGAACGCCAGGCCGCCGATATTGAGGAATTGATTGACGAGGACGTCGAGTGGGCGATCTACGGCCCGATCGACCTGTTTCCATTCTTCGGCCAGCGCCGCGGCAAGGCGGCGGTGCTGGACGTCATCCATCAGATCGCCGAGAACGTTCGGGTCCACCGCTTCGATCGCGAATTGATCATGTTAGGTGTGGATTCCGCGTCGTCGATGATGCGGTACTCCCTCACCGCGCTGGATTCGAACAAGCCGATCAGCTTGCGCCTCGCACATTTCGCGCAATTCAGGGCCGGCAAGCTCATCAGCTTCCGCGTCCTGCTCGATACGTTCGACCTCGTTGAACAGACGGTGGGCTATCCCATCCATTTGCCGCGGATGGCGGTCTAGGGTTTTTCGGGATTAACGCACTCGCTTCGTCATGCCCGGGCAAAAGCGCGAAGCGCGTCTTCGCGCCAGACGTCCCGGGCATCCACGCCTTCTTCACCAGCCCCAAGTAAGACGTGAATGGCCGGGACAAACCAGGACAAACCCGGCCATGACGGATATATTTGCTGATGGGGTTCGCGTGGCTCTGCCATAATTTTGCACCACGGCAAAGCCACGCTTGCGGTTCTGGAATGCGGGCTGGGTAATGACTTTCACGATGCGATTTGGCCGGGCGAGGCTGCCGATGCTGGTGGCCGGTTTCAGTCTGGCTGCGGTGGTATCAGTGGCAGCACAAGCGTCGCCGCAAACCTCCCCCTGGAATAGCGAGCCGGATGAGCAAGCGGCGGAAGCCGCGCCTGACGTCAGCGACGCCGACATCATGAAGGATATCGACGTCAGCAAGCTCGACTGGAGCCAGCTCAGCGCCGACGCCTCCACCCTTGATGGACCTTCCCCGAAGACCAGCCCCGCGGCGAAGCGCGCGACCGGCTCCGATACCTCGTGGTCGTCGAATGAGAAGCCGAACGGCACCTCCGCCGTGTCGGTCAAGCAATCCCTTTCGCCATTCTGGGACACGAGGATCGGCGCCGACATGACGGTGGCGCGCCAGGGCACGCTGACGACGTCGGAGATCCTGTCGGAGAAGCTCGCCAATGGCGGCAATCTGCCGCAATCATCCGGCATCGCCTGGGCGGCGATCACGGCGCCTGGCGTCGCATCGATCTGGGACAAGACGTCGCTGGAAGCGCGCGTCGATCCCGGATCGGACCAGAGCAAGCTCGGGACGTCGTTGAGCAAGTCGGTGCCGCTGAGCGATCAATATTCGCTCACGCTGCAGAACGGCTACAATCTGATCCAGCAGGGCATCGTGCCGGTGCCGGGCATCATCAGCCATCCCGCGCGCAACTACGAGACCGACCAGTCCGCGAAGTTGAGCATCGCCGACACCGGCACCAGCTTCATCGCCGGACAGACCTTGTCGAACGCGGACGACAAATGGCTGCGCAAGGTCGGCGCCGAGCAAAAGCTGTTCGACGGCGTCACCGTCTCGGCCTCGGTCGGCGAAACGCCGCAAGGCGTCGCCAACAAGAGTTTCAGCGCCGGCTTCAAGCGCAGCTGGTAGCGGCAGGACTTTCCGCCGTCCACCATGTCCCGCGAATGATCGACCATTGCCGCAGAATGGCCTAGATGCGGACAAAATCGGCAGCCCTGATAGTGGGGATCACTTCGTCGTGCGGGGGACGTCCGCGCTCGCTTCAAGCGAAACAGAGGAATAGCCGATGAACGCCAGCATTCGTTCGGAAGAAATTGAATCAACTACGGAAGACGTCGACAGCAATCTCGCTGCGGTCTCGGAAGTCGAGGCCGGCATCCGCGACTTCGTGCGCAACGATATCGCCTATCTGCGCCGCGCGCCCCAGACGAGCCCGGAAGCGGCTCCGCTCGAACCGAACGCCGATGCCACCGTCAACAACGTCAATTCGTTGATCCAGCGCGTCGCCGGAACCTCGCTTGCGGAAATCGAAAAGCTGATTTCGGAACTCGAAAGCCTGCGCGACTTGCTGCACGCCGAAGGCCAGCGCGTCCAGCGTGAGATTTCGGGCTATGCCCAGCTCAGCCAGGCGGCGATGAAATCGACGCGGATGATCGCCGACAACGTCACGCAGTGGAAACGCGCCGCCGACGGCCTGCGCAACAGTTGATTCTCTACCAGCATCTGACAGCCGCCGCCTCCCGGACGGGGGGCGGCGGTTTTCATTTGGAGCGTTTTCGAGCGAAGTGGACGCCGCTTCGCGTGCGCAAAGCGCGTCAAAACAACTGCCTTTACCTAAAATGTTTTGAACCTTAAAAGCGCACGCTACGACTAAGGACGGATGCCGCCACCCGGCGGCAGGCTACTCGCTGGGGGATTCATTTAATGCAAAGTGTTCGGCCCGAGCACACCGATCCCATCCCGTTGCGGCGTTCACCGCATGGCATGGGCACCATCATCATCCGGTTTGTCGGACTGCTGACTGCAGCCGTCGTAGTGATGGCGCTGATCTGGAATCGCTGATCGGTCGGGACGATCGATCTTGCGATTTGGCGTCTATGGTTAACAAAGCCTGAACTATCAGCGGACGAACGAGGTACCTTCGAGCGTATAGACACCGTCGGCATAGCCCTTCACCACCATTCCGGTGGCCAGCATCACCGTCAGCGTGACGGTTGCGAAGATGAAGCCGAGCAGTATCAGGCCGCCGCGATCCGCCATGATCGTCCCCTCAATTTTCGTCCCCGAGACTCATATGGCAGGGATAGAGTTCACAATGCGTTAGCAAAAAAAACGGTTCCCGCGAATCATCGACTGCGGTGAAACGCGGAAGCAATCTGCTAACCATCACAGGTAACCATCTTCGTCATGCCGGGCTTGTCGCGGCCATGACGAGGTGAGAGCGCCGTTACCTCACCCCATCTTCCTTCGCGGAACAAATGCCGTTGCCAGGAATGAGAACGCCAATTCGCCGCGCTGGTTGATGCCGGTGTTGCGGGCCTGCAGGATGCCCCATTCGGGACGCTTCTCCGAGGTGCGCTTGGTTTCGACCTCGCTGGCAAAGCGGATGGTATCGCCGGCCAGCACCGGCTTGGTCCAGCGCAATTCGCGAAACCCCGGCGATGGTCCCCACACCGCGACCTTGTCGCCGCGCGCGGCTGCTTCTCTTGCCAGTCGCTGACCGTCCGCGACCAGAAGCTTCATGCAGACCGCGGCGACGTGCCAGCCGGACGCCGCCAATCCGCCGAACAGCGATTGGCGTCCCGCTTCCTCATCGAGATGAAAGCGCTGCGGATCGAACTGCGCGGCAAATTTCTTGATGTCGTCGGCCGTAAACGTGAACGAACCGACCTCGCGCCGCGCGCCGATCTCGATGTCTTCAAAGAAACGCATGAACGTCCTACTCCGCCGCGGCTTGCGGACGCCGGCCCACGATGATCGGCGACTCCATCTCGCACAACACCTCGCCGCTCGCGTTGCGGATCGTGCATTTGAACGTCACGATGCCGGTCTCGGGACGGCTGCGGGAAATTCGCGCCTCCGCCACATCGACGTCGAGCGTCAGGTCGTCACCCGGACGCAGCGGCGCCAGCCAACGCATCTCGTTGACACCGGGCGATCCGAGCGAGGCGGTGCGGCCAATAAAGCCATCGACCAGCATTCGCATCATGATCGCGCCAAGATGCCAACCCGATCCGGACAGGCCCTTGAGCATCGATTGCTTCGCCGCCGCTTCGTCGAGATGCATCGGCTGCGGGTCGAACTCGCCGGCAAAGGCCAAAATCTCCTCGCGCGTGACGCGGCGGGGGCCGAATGTGCCGAAACGGCCGGGCTTGAAATCTTCGAAAGTGAGCGTGGTCATGATTGGGGATTTACCGGAAGGAAGCCCGATTGTGGCCGTTATTTGTGGCAATCTCAACCCGTCCGTCCGCATGGCTCGTTCGCCATGGGCGAGCACCGTGCCTCAGCACTCACCCCTGACTTGCCGAAAAACCCGTTCGGAGCTAGGCCCAGCCGAGGTACGACTCAAATTGATTTGCCGGGAGAACCGCCGATGTTCGATTTCCAGGATCTGTTTCAGTGGGACCGCTTCATCACACCCACCATCATCAAGACGTTTTACTGGCTGGTGATCGGCGTGATCGTGCTGTTCGGCATCTCCGGTATCTTCTCCAGCCTCAGCGATATGGCGATCAGCCCGTTCGGCGGCTTCATCCGGCTCTTGGCCTCGATCGCCAGCGTCGTCGTCGGCATCGTGTTCTCGCGCATCGCGGCCGAATTCGTCCTGATCGTGTTCCGCATCAACGAGCATCTCGGCGCGATCCGCGACCAGGGACAAATGCGTTGAGCCCATCTGCCCGTCGTCATGCCCGGGGCTTGACCCGGGCATCCACGTCTTTCTGCGCCGCCGAGAACAAGGCGTGGATGGCCGGCACGAGCCAGAAAAAACGTTCAGTTCACGTATTAAACCGGAAGTGCATCACGTCGCCGTCGGCGACGACGTATTCCTTGCCTTCCAGCCGCAGCTTGCCGGCATCGCGCGCGCCGGCTTCACCGCCGAGCGCGACGTAGTCGGCATAGGCGATGGTCTCGGCGCGAATAAAACCCTTTTCGAAATCAGTGTGGATCACACCGGCCGCCGCTGGCGCCTTGGTGCCGCGGTCGATGGTCCAGGCGCGCGCTTCCTTCGGGCCGACGGTGAAATAGGTGATGAGGTCCAGAAGCTGATAGCCGGCGCGGATCAGGCGGTCGAGCCCGGCTTCTTCCAGGCCGAGCGTGTCCAGGAACTCGGTACGCTCCTCGCGCGACAGCGTCGCGATCTCGGATTCGATCTTGGCGGAGATCACCACCGCGACCGCATTCTCCTTCTTGGCGTGCTCGAACACCTGCCTGGAAAAGCTGTTGCCGTCCTTGGCCGAACCTTCCTCGACGTTGCAGACGTAGAGCACCGGTTTTGAGGTCAGCAATCCCAGCATGCGGAACGCACGCTCCTCTTCCGGCTTGCGCTCGAGAAACCGCGCCGGCTTGCCGTCGCGCAGCAGCACCAGCGCGCGGTTGACGAGGTCGAGCTGTTCCTTGGCGTCCTTGTCGTTGCCCTTGGCCTTCTTGGAGAGATTGTCGACGCGCTTTTCGAGGCTGTCGAGATCGGCGAGCATCAGCTCGGTCTCGATGGTCTCGATATCGGCGAGCGGGGCGATCTTGCCTTCGACATGGGTAATGTCGGAATCCTCAAAGCAGCGCACCACATGCGCTACTGCATCGACCTCGCGGATGGTGGCGAGAAACTGGTTGCCGAGACCTTCGCCCTTGGAAGCGCCGCGCACGAGCCCGGCGATATCGACGAAGGTCAGCCGCGTCGGGATGATCTGTGCGGACTTGGCGACCGCGGCCAATTTGTCGAGCCGCGAATCGGGCACCGCGACCTCGCCGACATTCGGCTCGATGGTGCAGAACGGATAGTTCGCCGCCTGTGCCGCCGCCGTTTCCGTCAGCGCGTTGAACAGCGTCGACTTGCCGACATTGGGCAATCCGACGATACCGCATTTGAATCCCATAACGTGTCCTGAAGCCTGTTTGCGATGACCGGCGGCGCGTTACGCAGCGCCGTCGTCGCCTTTCTCGAAAAATCCCTTTGCCTGCATCGCCAGATGCACCTTGTTCTGAAACGTCGAGTCGCGCCCAGTCGCGAGCAGGCCGGCATTGTCGGCAACCGCCTCGCACAGCGCCTGCACCCACGGCCGGTCGCTCTTGGCGAAATCCGACAACACGTGGCCGTGCACCAGCTCCTTGATGCCGGGATGACCGATCCCGAGCCGCACGCGGCGATAGTCGTTGCCGATATGCGAGGAGATCGAGCGCAGCCCGTTATGGCCGGCAATGCCGCCGCCAACCTTGACGCGCACCTTCGCCGGCGGCAGTTCGAGCTCGTCCTGGAACACGGTGATGTCGCTGGCCGCAAGCTTGAAGAAATTGGCGGCTTCCTGCACCGCGCGCCCGGAGTCGTTCATATAGGTCGTGGGCCTGAGCAGCACGACCTTCTCATGGTCGAGCGTGCCTTCCGACGTCTCGCCCTGAAAGCGGCGGCGCCATGGTGCAAAACCATGACGCCGCGCAATTTCATCGACGGCCATGAACCCGATGTTGTGCCGGTTGTTCGCGTATTTTCCGCCGGGATTACCGAGGCCAACAAAGAGTCGCATGACGCGGCATCCCGCGCTGGCTTACTTCTTCTTGTCGCCACCGGCCGGTGCCTTGGCACCCGCCGCCGGAGCCGCAGCACCCGCCGCGGGCGCAGCCGCCGCCGGAGCCCCACCAGCCGCCGGAGCCGCAGCGCCGCCAGCAGCTGCTGCCGCTGCAGCCTTCTGCTCTTCGGCGTAGCCGGACGGCGGCACGATGGTCACCAGTGTCGCGTCTTCGCGCGACAGCGACTTTACGCCTGTGGGCAGCTTGACGTCGGACAGATGCAGCGAGTGGCTGATTTCCAGCGCGCCGACATCAGCCTCGATGGACTGCGGAATATTGTCGACCGAGCATTCCAGCTCGAGCGTGTGGGTGACGATGTTGACGGTACCGCCGCGCTTGACGCCGGGCGAGGTTTCCCCGTTCACTACGCGCAGCGGCACGCTGACGCGGATGGTCGCACCTTCGCCGAGCCGCATGAAGTCGACATGGATCGGGAAGTCGCGCACCGGATCGAGGTGGAAGTCGCGCGGGATCACGCGGTGCTTCTTGCCCTCGAGATCGATGTCGTAAATCGTGGTCAGGAACCGGCCGGCCAGGATGCGCTGGCGCAGTTCGCGATCGTCGACCGAAATGGTGACGGGGGGCTGGTTGTTGCCATAGATCACTCCGGGAACTCTCCCGGCGCGACGCTCTGCCCGGGCGGCCCCCTTGCCGCTCTGCGGACGTGCGGTCGCCTTCAATTCCTTGACGGTCGCCATTGTCGTAAGTCCTTGTTTTCCAAAAAGTTAAAGGCCGCATCGCGGCCCGTTGGCGTCCTACAGCAAGCCTCCAGGGGTGCGGGGGCTGCGAACGTGGCCGGCTTTTAGCCGCAAAGGGCGGAAATGACAAGGAAATGCGGGGATTTTTTCGGCCGGCCGGGACGATTTCCCCTCAACTCGCCATGACCGGGCTCGCGCCCGCCACCCAGCCTTTGGCTCCCAAAGAAAGAAAGTAAGGCGTGGATGCCCGGGTCAAGCCCGGGCGTGACGGGGAACGCGGCCGCGTCTACCCGTCCGTCTTCATGCCTCCGATGTCCGGCGCCGTTGCCGACATGCCGAGCCTGGTCTCCAGCGCCGCGATGCGGAGCTTCAGCGCCTCGTTTTCCTCGCGCGCCAGGCGGGCCATGTCCTTGACCGCCTCGAACTCCTCGCGCTTGACGATATCGAGGTCACGCAGAATTTTTTCGGCCTGGTTGCGTACCACCGAATCGACCTCGCGCTTGACACCCTGGGCCGCGCCGGCGGCGTCGTTCATCAGGCGGCCGATCTCGTCGAAAAACCGGTTGCTGGTCTGTGTCATCTGGAACGCTCCCCTCGGTACAACTGCCTTGTTAGCCCGAGACAATGGCAATCCCAAGGGCGCTGTTCAAGGCTAACGTGATATGCGTTCGCCTTGTCATGCGGCGGTTTACTTGCAATCGTATTGAACCCGCGCCCGCAAAACAGAATCAACAAACGATAAAGAAACGCCCATGATCGACCAGCAAATCGACATTCCTACCAAGGACGGCAAGACCACCACCTTCATCACGCATCCCGAGCGCGGCGGGCCTTTCCCGGTCATCATCTTCTACATGGACGCACCGGGGATCCGCGAGGAACTGCGCGACATGGCGCGGCGGCTCGCCACATCAGGTTATTACGTCATGCTGCCGAACATGTATTACCGCGCCGGCGTCATGGAACTCGGGCCGATCAATCCCGATCCGGAGTTGCCAGAACGCAAGCGCATGTTCGAATTGATGCACTCGCTCACCATTCCCCTCGTCATGGAAGACACCAGAGCCTTGCTCGCCTATGCCGATACCCAGAAGGCTGCGCGCACCGACATCGTCGGCACCGTGGGCTACTGCATGAGCGGACGCTACGCGGTCAACGCGGCGACGCATTTTCCCGATCGCGTCAAGGCGGCGGCCTCGATCTACGGCGTGCAACTGGCGACCGACCAGCCCGACAGTCCGCACCTCGCCGCCGGCAAGACCAGGGCCGAGCTCTATTTCGGCTGCGCGGAGACCGACGTCTACGCGCCGATGGAAATTGTCGAGAAAGTGAAAGAGGGGATGAAAGGCGCCAACGCCGAGGTCGAGCTCTATCCCGGGACCCATCACGGCTTCGCGTTTCCGAAACGGCCGGTCTATAACCGCGACGCAGCGGAGCGGCACTGGGAAAGACTGCTGGCGCTGTATCGCCGCAATCTTTCGTAAACCTCGGACACGATGCCCTTCCTCACCATCGCCTTTCCGGTGTTCGACCCGATCGCCATCTCGATCGGGCCGATCGCGATCCGCTGGTATGCGCTCGCCTATATCGGCGGCATCGTTCTGGGATGGATCTATGCCCGCTCACTGCTGAAGAACGAAAAGCTCTGGGGCGGGCCGGCGCCGATCACGCTGGTCCAGCTTGACGATTTCATCCTGTGGGTCACCGTCGGCATCATCGTCGGCGGCCGCACCGGTTATGTTCTGTTCTACAACCTTGCCTTCTTCATCCAGCACCCGGCCGAGATCCTTGAATTGTGGAAGGGCGGCATGTCGTTCCACGGCGGCTTCCTCGGATGCGTCGCCGCGGTGATGCTGTTTGCCCGCAGGAATGACATCTCGATCCTGTCGCTCGGCGACATCACCACCGCCGTCGGCCCGATCGGCCTTTTCCTCGGTCGGCTCGCCAATTTCATCAACAGCGAGCTCTGGGGCCGGGCGGCCGACCCCAGCCTGCCCTGGGCGATGGTGTTCCCCAATGGCGGGCCGCTGCCGCGCCATCCGAGCCAGCTCTACGAGGCAGGACTCGAGGGCATCCTGTTGTTCACGGTATTGGCCGTCATGATCCGGATGGGCGCCTTGAAACGGCCGGGCCTGATCCTCGGCAGCTTCATCACGATCTACGGATTTGCCCGCATTGCCGGCGAATTCTTCCGAGAGCCCGACCCGCAGCTCGGATTTCTGTGGGGCGGGCTGACCATGGGTATGCTGTTGTCGGTACCGATGATTATTGTTGGCGCTATTATCATCGTGGCGGCATGCCGTAAGGCATCCGCGCATTTACCCAAGTCGATTTAAGGCTGGTTCGTGACCGAAGTTTCGCCGCTGCTGTCCGAGATCAAGAAGCTGATCAAGTTGTCGGGGCCGATGCCGGTCTGGCGCTACATGGAGTTGTGCCTGACGCATCCGCAGCACGGCTATTACGTGTCGCGCGATCCGCTGGGTCGCGAGGGCGATTTCACCACCTCTCCGGAAGTGAGCCAGATGTTCGGCGAACTCCTTGGGCTGTGGTCGGCCTCGATCTGGAAGGCGATCGGCTCGCCGCCCTTGCTGCGCCTGGTCGAACTCGGCCCCGGCCGCGGCACCATGATGGCGGATGCGCTGCGCGCGCTTCGCGTGCTGCCGCCGCTCTACCAGTCGCTCTCCATTCATCTGGTCGAGATCAATCCGGTGTTGCGTGAAAAACAGCGGGCGACCCTGTCGGGTGTGCGCAATATCTCCTGGCATGACACTGTCGACGACGTGCCCGATGGCCCCGCGGTCATTCTCGCCAACGAATATTTCGACGTGCTGCCGATCCATCAGGTGGTGAAGCGCGAGACCGGCTGGCACGAGCGCGTGGTCGAGATCGATCCCAACGGCAAACTCGCCTTTAGCGCCGCGGCCGAACCGATGCCGCGGTTCGAACTACTGCTGCCGCCGCTGGTGCGCGCCGCACCGGTGGGCGCGGTGTTCGAATGGCGACCCGACACCGAGATCATGAAGATCGCGAGCCGGGTTCGCGATCAGGACGGCGCGGCGCTGATCATCGATTACGGTCATCTGCGCAGCGATGCCGGCGACACCTTTCAGGCGATCGCCCGCCACAGCTTTACCGATCCCCTGAAAAATCCCGGACAGGCCGACGTCACCGCCCATGTCGATTTCCAGGCGCTGGCGCGCGCCGCCGAGGATCTCGGAGCGCGCGTCCACGGTCCGGTGACGCAGGGCGAATTTCTCAAACGGCTCGGCATCGAGGCGCGCGCGACCGGCCTGATGGCAAAAGCTTCGCCCGAAATCGCTTCCGATATCGCGGGCGCGCTGAAGCGGCTGACCGATAGCGGCCGCGGCGGCATGGGCTCGATGTTCAAGGCCATCGCGATTTCCGACCCGCGTCTCACGGGGATCGCGGGCTTAAGCGATCAGCCGCAAGAAGAGGCCGAACACGAATGACGCTCGGATCTTCGCTTCTGTCGGCCGTTCCCGGCCTCCGCCACGCCTTCTTCTCGCGCGAGGGCGGAGTGTCCGAGGGCATTTACGAGGGGCTGAATGGCGGCATCGGTTCCAACGACGACACCGCCAACGTCGTCGAAAATCGCCGGCGGATGGCGGAGCAGATGGGGGTGACGTCTGACCGTCTGCTCACGCTGTACCAGGTCCATTCACCCGATGTCGTGGTTGTAACGACGCCTTGGGGCGATGCCGTGCGGCCGAAGGCCGACGCCCTCGTCACCCGCACCGAAGGCATTGCGATCGGCGTCACCGCGGCCGATTGCGGTCCGATCCTGTTCGTGGATCCGAACGCGCGCGTGATCGGCGCGGCGCACGCCGGCTGGAAGGGCGCGCTGACCGGGGTCCTGGAATCCACCATCGGCGCGATGGAAAAGCTCGGCGCGGACCGTGGCGGCATCGTGGCCGCGATCGGCCCGCTGATCCGCCAACACTCCTACGAGGTCGGCAGCGAATTCGTCGAGCGCTTCCTGGATGCCGACGCCGGCAACGCGATGTTCTTCCTCCCAGGCGAGCGCGACGGCCATTCCATGTTCGATCTCGCCGGCTTCATCCGGATGCGGCTGGAGAACGCCGGCGTGCTGATGATCGACGATGTCGGCATCGACACCTATTCCGACGAACGGTTCTTCAGCTACCGCCGCTCGGTGCATCGCAAGGAGCCGGACTACGGCCGCCATGTGCACGCGATCGTGCTGGAACCTTGATCAGCGGGGGAAGGGCTTCGAGTTCAGCGGAAATCCTTCCGCGATCGACGCCATCTCACTAGATTGACCGGTGTGTCGCCACTGCCCTAGACGTTAACGCATTTTAACGATATCGGGGGACGATGCGCGACATCATCGGAACCCTGTGCCTGAGAGCGCCGCGCGCCGTCATCGCGGCCCTGCTGCTCGGCGCGGCGTCCGCCCTGGCCGGCTGCGCCGGTGGGGGCGCGGCAGGCAGCAACTCCTATGCGATGGCCGGGAGCGGCGGTCCTACCGTGGCTTTCGAGTTGATCGACGGCCCGCCGCCGCAGGTGTTCGATCGCATGGTCAACGTGCTCGACAGCGAATCGAAGCTACGCGACCTGTCGATCGTATCGCGCGAAGGCGGAGCGTCCTACCGCGTGCGCAGCTACCTCTCGGCCCAAATCGTTCGCGGGCGGACCATGATCTCGTGGGTCTGGGATGTCTATGACGGTAACCAGCAGCGCGCAGTGCGGCTATCCGGCGAGGAACCCGCCGGCAAGGCCGGACGCGACGCCTGGGCCGCCGCGGACGACCTGATCCTGCGGAAAATCGCCCAGGCCGGCCTAAGCGGCCTCAGCAACATGATCAACGGCGGACCAGCCGACGACACGGCGCCTGCCCCGGCACCAAGCCGCCGCGGCCCAGCGGTGGCGAATGCCGGACCAGTTGAGCCCGAATCCGGCGGTTTTGACGTCAGCGCGCTGGGATACACCGCCCGTTAGCCAATTTGCCGCCTCTGGCGGCCATTTTTGCCGGGAAAACCGGTGTGACGGGTTGCCGCTTCGCCACCTGCCTGATATTTCCTCGCCCATCGAAACCCGCCGGTTCTGTAGGTACTTGAGATGCTGAACGTCGTATCCAGCAAGGCGCGGGGAGAAGCGGTGATGTCGGCCAAGAATGGCTCGATCAAGCTAGTAGCCGGCAACTCCAATCCTGCGCTGGCGCAGGAAATCGCCGAAGGACTTGGCCTGGCGCTGACCAAGGCCGTGGTCCGGCGGTTCGCCGACATGGAGATTTTCGTCGAAATCCAGGAAAACGTCCGCGGTTCGGATGTCTTCATCATCCAGTCGACTTCGTTTCCGGCCAACGACCATCTGATGGAACTGTTGATCATCACCGATGCGTTGCGCCGGGCATCCGCGCGCCGCATCACGGCGGTGATCCCCTATTTCGGCTACGCCCGGCAGGACCGCAAGGTGGGTTCACGCTCGCCGATTTCCGCCAAGCTGGTGGCCAATCTGATCAGCCGCGCCGGCGTCGACCGCGTGATGACGCTGGATCTTCACGCCGGGCAGATTCAGGGTTTCTTCGATATCCCGACCGATAATCTCTACGCTTCGCCGGTCATGGTGCGCGATATCCGGGAACGCTTCGATCTCACGAACGTCATGGTGGTGTCGCCCGACGTCGGCGGCGTGGTGCGCGCGCGCGGGCTTGCCAAGCGTATCAACACACCGCTCGCCATCATCGACAAGCGCCGCGAACGCGCCGGTGAATCCGAAGTCATGAACGTGATCGGCGACGCCGCCGGCTACACCTGCATCCTGATCGACGACATCGTGGATTCAGGCGGCACGCTGGTGAATGCCGCAGACGCGCTGATCGCCAACGGCGCCAAGGATGTCTACGCCTATATCAGCCACGGCGTATTGTCCGGCGGCGCGGCGGCTCGTATCGCTTCTTCCAGACTGAAAGAGCTGGTCATCACCGACTCGATCCTGCCGACCGACGCGGTCAACAAGGCCGGCAACATCCGCATGCTGTCGATCGCGCCGCTGATCGCGGAGGCGATCAGCCGGACCGCTGCGGAAGAATCGGTGTCGAGCCTGTTCGACTAGGGTGTGATCGGTTCTGATTGAATCAGAACCGAAGCTCTGGGCTCTTGTTTTGACGCGTTTTATTCACGCGAACCGCTATCCACTTCGCTCGAAAACGCTATCGGGCGGCGCTGCTCCCCTGCGCAAGCTATTGAAAGCCCGGCCGCGGCACCAGATTCATCAGCATCTGCGCGTAGCCGCCATCGACGATGATCTCCTCACCGTTGACATAGGACGAGCGATCGCTGGCCAGGAACAGGATGGCATCGGCAATGTCCTGCGGCATTCCAATCCGCCGCATCGGAACCACGGCGCACCGGCGCTCGGTGACACCCGGCGTGTCGTAGAACGACTGGCTCATCGGCGTGATCACCATGCCTGGGCTGACGACATTGCTTCGAATGCCCTGCGGCCCCCATTCGCTCCCAAGCTGGCGCGAAAGCATGATGACGCCGGCCTTGCTGACGCTGTAGGCGCCGCTGTGGCCCTGCGAATTGCTGCCGGCGATCGAGGCGACATGCACGAGACTGCCGTGCCCGCGGGTTCGCATCTGTCGACCGAAAGCCTGTGCGCACAGGAAGTAACCGGTCAGGTTGACGGCAAGCACCGCGTTCCATTCGGCAAGCGACAGGTTTTCGAGCCCGCCCGGACGCAACACCGCCGCGGTGTTGATCAGAACGCCGCAGGGGCCCAGCGATTTCTCGATCGTCTCGGAAACCGCATTGACGCTATCGCTGCTCGAAGTGTCGCAACGCGCCACGACATGGCCGTCGCCCCATTCCCGCAGTTTGGAAGCCGTGGCCTCCAGTCCGCGCTCGTCGCGATCGATGGCGGCCACCCGGGCGCCCGCCGCGGCCAGGCTGAGCGCGGTGGCGCGCCCGATCCCGCCACCCCCTCCCGTCACCACGCAGACGCGACCCGTCAAGCCGAGCCAGTCCGATGTGGTTTTTCCTGTCATGGCACATTCCCTTCCTTCTGGGCGACGGAATGGTGCCGGACGATTCCGGTGCGCGCCGGAATCGCCCGATGCCGATAGGTCTATCCGACGATCCCCGCCGCCACCTGACCGCGCAGCCGCTCCAGGCTGTGCAACGTGCTGGCGCAGGCTTCGGCGACCTCGATGCCCTTGATGGCAAAATGCTTGCGGAAGAATTCCACATGCACGGCGCTCTCGTGGAATTGCTGCGGCGTCAGCACCGCGGAGAACACCGGCACTTCGGTGCGCAGCTGGACATCCATCAGCGCCTTGATCACGGTGTCGGAGACGAATTCGTGGCGGTAGATGCCGCCATCGACCACGAGCCCGGCCGCGACGATCGCGGTGTAGCGCCGCGTCTTCGCCAGGATCTGCGCATGCAGCGGAATCTCGAACGAGCCCGGCACTTCGAACACGTCGATATTGGTGATGCCGCGCGCCTCGATTTCGGCGAGGAAGGCGATGCGGCACTCCTCCACCACCTCGCGATGCCAGGCGGATTGCACGAAGGCGACCCGCTGCGGCTTTGCAAAACGCGGATGCGCCGGCGCCGGCGGGCGCTCGGGGGTGTCGGGCGGGTTGCCGGCTTCGGATGTCTGGATTTGGGCTTCTTGGATTTCAGTGTCTTGCAACATCTGATTCATGGCTTTCCTCTTTCAGGACCAGAATCAGGGCACACGGAACAACGATAGCCACGCACGCAAGGCGTGAGCTGCCGCAACCGTTCTCTTTCATCCGGACTTTAACCGTCGGCCTCGGAATTGCACCGAATTTGCTGACCTTTCTCCCCTGAGCTTCCAGGAAAGAAAGCGCTCGCGGGCTTGGGCGACTTCACCCTTACCGCCGGTGGGGATTTTCACCCCGCCCTGAGAACACCGGCTGCCCGGAATGAGCAGCCTGTCGGAAATTATGGCCAAACCCCGGCAGCCCGGCAAGCACCTTTGGCATGGGGATTGGGCATGTGCCCATGTGCCACAAGCGTGCCCCCGGCAAGTCGGGGCGCCCCGACCGACAAGATCGCGACACAAACATTAACGATTACGGCGAGCCGCGAATCCGATTCCGGTTTGTTCTCAAAATAATAATTTCGACCGAGATCAGCTGTGGACGAGCGCCGCTTTGGCTGTGGACGGACTCGGCGTGCGGTTGCGCGGATTCCGCAAATCACATCACTTCATCCTGGCACGCCCCACACACGATCGGATCGGGGGCGTGCAGTCGGCAGCGACGTGTCATTAACTGCGCCTGCTGGTCCTGGCGTGCGTATCAACAAAGCGAAAAACAAGGGTCGAGACGGCATGTCCCTCCTCGAAGGCATAATCGATTCCCGAAACAATCCGCTCGCGGTGGTGGAGGATATTGCGGCCACCAATAACTGGGCGTTCGAGCGTTCCGGCGAAGACGAGGTGACGATCGTCTCCAAGGGAGATTGGACCGACTATCAGCTTTCCTTCACCTGGATGAACGAGATCGAAGCGCTGCATCTGGCCTGCGCCTTCGACATGAAAATCCCCTCGCCGCGGAAGCCCGAGGTGCAGCGGCTGATCGCCGCCATCAACGAGCAATTGTGGGTCGGCCATTTCGATCTGTGGACCCATACCGGCATGATCATGCACCGCCAGGCGCTGGTGCTGCCGGGTGGCCTCGTCGCCTCGACCGCGCAATGCGAAAGCATGCTGGTCGGCGCCATTCATGGCTGCGAGCGCTACTACCCGGCGTTCCAGTTCGTGGTCTGGGCGGGCAAGAACGCGGCTGAAGCCATGGACGCTGCGATGTTCGATACCGAGGGCGAGGCGTAAGTGGCTCGTTAGGGCCGGCCGCCTCCACGTAGACGGTGTCGTTCCGGCGAACGCCGGGACCCATACGCCGGGACGGCGGCGTTCGGCTAAAATGCTTGTCGTGCGTTCTGCGCTTCACTAGAACCGCCTGTGGTTGGGTCCCCGCATTCGCGGGGACGGCCGCTGAACTTGTGGTGACATCAGTGACTGCCCGCAGCGCCCTTCAAAACATCACCGGCACCATCGCGCTGGCCGGCGCAGGCAAGATGGGCGGCGCGATGCTGACCGGCTGGCTCGCGCAGGGGCTCGATCCAACGCGCGTCGCGGTGATCGAACCGCAGCCATCGCCCGAAATCAGTGCGCTGGGCGCGAAGGGCATTCGCCTCAATCCGTCGGCCAAGGATATCGGCAAGGTCGATACGCTGGTGGTCGCGGTGAAGCCGCAATCGTTCCGCGAGGCCGGGGCTGCGCTGAAGCCATTCGTCGGAGCCTCCACGCTCGCAGTTTCGATCATGGCTGGCACGACCATCGCCACGATCGGACAAGTCTGCGGCGGCGTAGTAGTGCGCGCAATGCCGAACACGCCCGCCGCGATCGGGCGCGGCATCACGGTGGCGGTCGCAGCCAGGAACGTCAGCGCCGCGCAGCGCGCGATCGCCGACGCGCTGCTGCGCGCGACCGGATCGGTCGAATGGATCGACGACGAGAACTTGATGGACGCAGTGACCGCGGTCTCCGGCTCCGGGCCGGCCTATATTTTCCTGCTTGCCGAAGAGCTCGCACGCGCGGGCGTCGAGGCCGGGCTGCCTGAGGAACTCGCCACCAGACTGGCGCGGGAGACCGTCGCCGGCTCCGGCGAATTGCTTCACCGCTCGGAGCTTGCTTCCGCGACCCTGCGCCAGAACGTCACCTCGCCCGGCGGCACTACCGCCGCGGCGTTGGACGTGCTGATGGCCAAGGACGGCCTGCAGCCGCTGATGATCCGTGCCATTGCGGCGGCGACGAAGCGGTCGAAGGACCTGGCGAAGTAATTTTGCCCCACGCCTCATCCTGATCAGGATGAAGTCCGGACGCGTGGCTACTTCGCCCCGAGCCGCTTGTTGAACCTATCGACATTGACGAGGCCGCGGGCGTGACGGCCCTCGCCGAGTTTGCGCTCGCCTTCAAAGGCCTCGACCTCGAAGCGGATCACGCGGCGCTCCACCGCGACGACCTTTGCGGTGGTTCGGACCGTTGCCCCAACAAGCGCCGCCGCGAGATGGCGGATGTCGACCTCGGTTCCGACCGTGACCCAGCCCGGTGTCAGGCAAGCGCGGATGGCGTCACCCGACGCCATCTCCATTTCCAAAATCATCATCGGGGTCGCATAGACCATCGGCATGCCAGGCACGAAATGCCCGACGGTGCGCTCCGGTGGTACGACGAGCCGGCGCTCGGCGCCCATGCCGATCTTGATGAAGTCGCGTGCGTCCATGATTTGCCTTGCCGCAAATAGCCATGCCGTCGTCCCGGCCTGCGCGGGGACGACGGGAGATGAGAGCGTGTTTACTTCTTCGCCGCGGCAGCGCGTTCGACGAAGGTCTTGCCGCCCTTCATCTTGTGGGCGAGCGGCGCCTCGTTGATCTGGATCACAACCGCATCGGCATCGACGCCGAGGTTTTTCACCAGCGCCTGGGTGATGTCGCGCATCATGCCGGCCTTCTGTTCATCGGTGCGTCCGGCGGCCATGCTCACGGTAATCTCAGGCATCTGGTCTCTCCCTTTTGTTTCCGTCATGGCCGGACTTTTTTGCGGCCATCCGCCGCGCATCAAACAAGACGTGGATGTCCGGCACAAGGGCTGGCATGCCCCCTGGAATGAACGGCTATCCCCACTTCACGTCATGGCGCGCCAGCACTTCGCGCACCCTGGCAACGATCTCGCTCTCGGCGCAGGAAAACTGCGCCGGCCGCGTCTCGCGCCATTCCTGGTTGGAGGCGATCGCGGCCGCCGCCTTGGCGCCCTCGATCAGATCCTTGATCTGCACCTCGCCGCGCGCCTTTTCATCCGAGCCCTGGATGATGACGCAGGGCGAATTACGCCGGTCGGCATATTTGAGCTGGTTGCCCATGTTCTTGGGATTGCCGAGATAGAGTTCGGCGCGGATGTCGGCATTACGAAGCTCCGCAACCATCTTCTGGTAATCCGACACGCGGTCACGATCGAACACGGTGACGACCACGGGACCGAATTCCGGCCGGGTGTCGAGCTTGCCCAGCATTGTCAGCGCCGCCTGCAATCGCGATACGCCGATCGAGAAGCCGGTCGCCGGCACCGGCTCGCCGCGGAAGCGCGAGACGAGGCCGTCATACCGCCCGCCGCCGCCGACCGAGCCGAAGCGCACGGGCCGACCCTTTTCGTCCTTGGTGTCGAGGAGGAGTTCCACTTCGTAGACGGGGCCAGTGTAGTATTCGAGACCACGAACGACGGAGGGGTCGATACGGATGCGGTCCGATCCATAACCAGATGCTGTGACCAATTTGGCGATCTCTTCGAGTTCGCTAACGCCAGCCTGACCGATTTCACTCTTGGCCAAATAGACATCGGCTGCGGCAATCGCCTCTCTCCAATCGTCGCGCTTTTCGGTGACACCCAACACAATGTGAGCATCCGCCGCGCTAAGGTCCGCACCTTTTGTAAAGTCGCCCTTACCCTCCTCGCCGCCATCCCATCTTCCGGGACCGAGCAACTTGCGCACTTCATCGGCAGGAAATTTGTCCAGCTTGTCGATCGCGCGCAGCACCGTGAGCCGTCGGCCCGCATTGGCCTCGCCGCCGAGGCCAATCGCCTCCAGCACCCCATCGAGCACCTTGCGGTTATTTACCTTCACCACATACTGGCCGCGCTGAATGCCGAGCGCTTCCATCGTATCGGCCGCCATCATGCACATCTCGGCGTCGGCCGCCGGCGACGCGCTGCCTACCGTGTCTGCGTCGAACTGCATGAACTGGCGGAAGCGGCCGGGACCCGGCTTCTCGTTGCGATAGACGTAGCCGGCGCGGTAGCTGCGGTAAGGTTTGGGCAGGGAATCGAAATTCTCGGCGACGTAACGCGCGAGCGGCGCGGTCAGGTCGTAGCGCAGGCTGATCCACTGCTCGTCGTCGTCCTGGAACGAGAACACGCCCTCGTTCGGCCGCTCCTGGTCGGGCAGGAATTTCCCGAGCGCGTCCGTGAATTCCATCGCCGGCGTCTCCACCGGCTCGAAACCGTAGCGCTCAAAAACTTCGCGGATTTTCTCCACCATCTGGCGCGTCGCTGCGATCGCAGCAGGGCCACGGTCTTCGAGCCCGCGCGGCAGGCGGGCTCGAAGTTTCTGGGGTTTTTTCGGTTTGTCGGCCATGGGCGGGGTGGTACCAGCCGACGCGCGGCGCGGCAACCGGGGCCGGTCGATCAAATGAGTTCGTCATGGCCGGGCTTGACCCGGCCATCCACGTCTTTCTCTGCCCGAAGCCGCAAGAACGTGGATGCCCGGGACACCTGGCGCGAAGACGCGCTTCGCGCTTTTGCCCGGGCACGACGAAGAAATTGAGACCGGCGATGAGGGTGGACTTACGCCGCCGCCGCCTTGCTCTTCGGCTGCACCTCGGCCGTGTAATCCTTCATCAATTGCTCGGAGATCGCGCCCGGCTTGAACTTCCACTGCGCGATTTCGGACACCGGCGTCACCTCGGCGGCGGTGCCGGTGATGAAGCATTCGGTGAAGCCGTTGAGCTCGTCGGGCATGATGCGCCGCTCGAGCACCTCGATGCCGCGCCGTTTGGCAAGGTCGATCACGGTTGCGCGGGTGATGCCGGCGAGGAAGCAGTCGGCGATCGGCGTGTGGATCTTGCCGTCCTTGATGAAGAAGATGTTGGCGCCGGTGCACTCGGCGACCCGCCCCTGCCAGTCCAGCATCATCGCGTCGGAATAGCCGTTGCGCTCCGCCTTATGCTTGCTGATGGTGCAGATCATGTAGAGACCGGCGGCCTTTGCCAGCGCCGGGATCGTCGCCGGGTCCGGCCGCTTGTAGTCGGCAAGCGCAACCCGGATGCCCTTCAGCTTTTCAGCGGGGTCGAAATAGCTAGGCCATTCCCAGGCGGCGATCGCCAGATGGATCGTGTTGCTCTGCGCCGAGACGCCCATCATCTCCGAGCCACGCCAGGCAACCGGACGGACATAGGCATCCGGCTGGTTGTTCTTGTCGATGACGAGCTGCTTGGCGGCATCGATTTCGGCGACCGAATATGGAATCTCGAAGTCGAGGATGTTGGCGGAGTTCTTCAGCCGCTCGGAATGTTCCTTGCTTTTGAATATCTTGCCGCCATAGGCGCGCTCGCCCTCGAACACGGAGCTCGCGTAATGCAGGCCGTGGGTCAGCACATGGACGTTGGCGTCCTTCCACGGCACCAGCTTGCCATCGTACCAGATGACGCCATCGATTTTATCGAACGAAACTCCCATGGGCTTTCTCCCGGATTGGCGCGAAACGCGCGCCTGCGCCGTGGCGCTGTTAGTGACGCCTGATCCTCAGCCAGCCGGCCTTGCCGCCGGCTTTCGGCGCCGGCGTGCCCTTAGGACGTGCTTTTGCGGAATGCCGAAGTCCAGTATGTTTGCCGAAATGCCGCTCGACAATCGCACGGTGGTCAAATTCACGGTCCAAATGCCATCGTTGGCTTTCTCAGGCCGATTCGTTGCCAAGGTCGAAACGATTTAAAATTTCGTCCTCATTGGCAGTTTTGTAACATTGAACCCAAGATATGTCAATATGACTGACATAAATTTCTCAGGCGTCGCCGCACCACCCGAATCGCGGGGGTCTGACGGCCCCTCCTCGGCGCCGCCCGGCGATCTGCGCTGGGACATCATCGAGCTATTGTTCTTCGCCTATCGGGATTTCGTCGGCGACGCCGATCACGAACTGGAGGCGTTCGGGTTCGGCCGGGCCCATCACCGGGTGATGCATTTCGTCTGCCGCTACCCCGGGCTGAAGGTCGCCGACCTGCTCGACGTGCTGCGCATCACCAAGCAATCGTTGGGGCGCGTGCTCAAGCAGTTGCTGGACGAAGGCTACATCGTGCAGAAGACCGGCAATAACGACCGGCGTCAGCGCCTGCTTTATGCTACCGCGAAGGGCGAGGCCCTGGTGGCAAAGCTCGCCGGGCTGCAGACCGACCGGATCAACCGCGCCGTGCGCGATATCGACCCGGCCGGCGTCGAAACCGTCCGCCAGTTCCTGCGCGCGATGATCGATCGCGACGATCCCGACAAGGTGCTGGAAGCAATCTTTGGAATTGGCAAGAAGCCAAGGGAGTGATCGTGGCCGAAATGGCAAATGCAGCAACGATCGCCGCGGCCACCGTGCGAAGCCCGGCGAACCCGGCCGACGACGCGCCGCATCTGCTTTTGGTCGACGACGACCGGCGCATCCGTGACCTGTTGTCGCGTTTCCTGTGCGGCGAAGGCTATCGCGTCACCACTGCGATGAGCGCCAGCGACGCGCGTGCAAAACTGCTCGGCCTGCATTTCGACCTGTTGATCCTCGACGTGATGATGCCCGGCGAAAACGGTTTTGACCTGGCGCGCTTCATCCGCACCTCCTCGTCCGTGCCGATCATCATGCTGACTGCGCGTCATGAGGCGGAAGCCCGGATCGAGGGCCTGCAGATCGGCGCCGACGATTACGTCGCAAAGCCGTTCGAACCGCGCGAACTGGTGTTACGCATCGGCAATATTTTGAAGCGCACCGCCCCGCCGCCGGTGGAGACGCTGGAGCAGATCGCGTTCGGGCCTTACGTCTATCATCTCGAGCGCGGCGAACTGCGCCAGGCCGACGAGATCGTTCACCTGACCGACCGCGAGCGCGAGATGCTGCGCATCCTTGCGATTAGCCCGGGCGAGACCGTGCCGCGCGCGGCGCTGACCGGCGGGGGCACCGTCAACGAGCGCGCGGTCGACGTTCAGATCAACCGTCTCAGGCGCAAGATCGAGCGCGATCCCGCCAATCCGTTGTTCCTGCAGGCGGTGCGCGGCATCGGCTATCGCCTGGTTGCATCGCCCTGAGCCTGTTGTCATGAGCACGCTCGACACCGGCCTCACCCTGATCCGCAACGCGTCGCAGCGCGTCTCGGCGGTCAATGGCTGGATGGGCAACGCGTTCAAGAGCTGGATGCCGACCGGCCTCTATGCCCGCGCGCTTTTGATCATGATCGTGCCGATGGTGATCCTGCAGACCGTGGTCGCGTTCGTGTTCATGGAGCGGCACTGGAACACGGTGACGCGGCGGCTATCCGCCGCCGTGGTGCAGGACATCGCCGGCCTGATTGATGTCTATAAAAGCTACCCGCAAGACAAGGAGCGCGCGCAGCTGCGCCGCATCGCGCAGCGACTGCAATTGGTGGTCGATTTTCTTCCCGTCGACGATATGCCGCCGCCCGGTCCCAAGCCGTTCTTCTCGCTGCTCGATCAGGCGCTCTCGGTGCAGCTTGGCCGCCAGATCGGCCGGCCGTTCTGGATCGACACCGTCGGCCGCTCCAACCTCGTGGAAATCCGCATTCAGCTCGATGACGCGGTGATGCGTGTCTACGCCCAGCGCAGCGCCGCCTACGCTTCCAATTCCGAGATATTTATTTTCTGGATGCTGGGCACGTCGTCGATCCTCCTGATCGTCGCGGTGCTGTTCCTGCGCAACCAGATCAGGCCGATCCTGCGATTGGCGGATGCCGCCGAAAGTTTCGGCAAGGGCCGCGAGGCGCCGAACTTCCGGCCCCGCGGCGCCCGCGAGGTGCGGCGCGCGGCGCAGGCTTTCCTGGAAATGAAGGCCCGCATCGAGCGTTCGATCGAGCAGCGCACCGCGATGCTGGCCGGCGTCTCGCACGATTTGCGCACCATCCTCACCCGCTTCAAGCTCGAACTGGCGCTGATCGGCGACGGTCCTGAGATCGACGCGATGCGCAAGGACGTCGACGAAATGTCCGGCATGCTCGAGGACTACCTGGCGTTCACCCGCGGCGACTCGGGCGAGATCGCGCAACCGACCGACATGGCGATGGCGCTGGAGGAATTGCGCAGCGATGCCGAGCGTCACGGCCACACGGCGACGGTGGCGTTTCGCGGCCTGCCGGTCGTGACCGTGAAACCGGCCTCCTTCAAGCGCTGCCTCGCCAACCTCGTCTCCAACGCGGCGCGGCACGCCGACACGATCTCGATCACCGGCCAGCGCGATCACCGCTATCTGACCGTGACCGTCGACGACGATGGCCCGGGCATTCCCGTTGAAATGCGCGAGGAAGTGTTCAAGCCGTTCCTGCGGCTGGACGATGCCCGCAACCAGGACGAAGGCGGCAGTGGACTTGGCCTGGCAATCGCCCGCGATATCGCACGTTCGCATGGCGGGGACATCACGCTGGGCGACAGCCCGATGGGCGGACTGCGCGCGGCGGTGCGGATACCGGTGTAGCGGACTGGTAGCGACGCAGCCCGGATGGAAATTATTTGGGCAGCTGCTTTGGGATCATGGCCTTCAGCTTTTCCATGTCCTTGATGTTCATCTTCATGCCGCCAGGCATCATGATGTCGCCGGCCTTCTGGTCGGCCTTGCAGGCCCCGAGCCACTTCGCCTCGATGGTCGAGGTGTGATCGCGCTGCGCGCCGCTGGGACCATGCTCGCTGTGCGCGCTCGATTTCACAGTGTAGGCAGAATTGAAGTCGCCGGTGATTTCGGCATGCGAGGTGATCGTCATGCCGGCGGCGCCGCAGACGGAATCGCTGACATAGCCGGTCGCGGTCTTCTGGATGTCCTGCTTGGAGCACATCTCCTTGCCCATCGGCGAGAACGCCGTGCTCATCTCCTTGTCGGTCGTCTCGTCCGTGCACTGCTGCATCGTCATCTCGGGCATCGGCGCCCCCGATCGCACGATCTTCATTTCCCACAGGCCGGCCTTGCGCACGGGCAAATCCACCGCACCGGCATCAGGTGCCGCGGCGAGCGCCAGCAGGCAAATCGCCGAACACACGAGAAACTGCCGCGTCATCTCCACGCCCCCCGGCTTTTTCTGTCAGCTAAACGATGCGGCTCAGTAAAGCGTCCGCAGCGGCCGCTCGGCCGCGCCATAAGGTACCCAGCGGCAGGCGAACGAGATATAGCCGCCCGGATAGGGCTGCACGGCGAGGAATTTCACCACCTTGCCGTACCCTGCGCAGTGGTCGACCGCGAGCTGACGCGCATCCGTTGTGGACGCCAGCGAATAGGCAATGATTCCGCCGGTATCGTTGGCCTTGAACGGCGGCACCCAGTCGGCACGCACCGGCTCGGCGGCCAGCATGACACCCATGGCAAACAGGCTCGCAGCCAATATCCTTCGCATCGCAGACTCCATTTCGTAACGGCGCACCATAAGGTGCATCGGCGGCGGTGAAAAGAACGGCAGGCCTCCGGAAGCGGACTTGTCGCTAGGTGTTGCCGTCTTGCACTTGACCTTGCGCGGCCTTCGCGGCACCGTCCCACCCGACGAACGAGCGGCGGATTCCCATGCGCGACCTCTTCCCATCCTTGAAAGCACTCGGCCTCGCGACGGCACTTGCCCTGCTGGGATTCGGGCAGACGGCCCAGGCTGCCAATCCGCTGGAATTGAATTTCTGGCTTTCCGGCCCACTCTATGACGGCCGCGTCGCCGGATGCGAAAAGGCGCTGCCGACCATCAGCTATCAATTCCAGGAAAAAGAGAGCCAGTTCTGGAATTCGCCGCTGGTTATTACCTCCTATGGCCGGATTCACGAGATCGCGTTCCGGCCCTGGCAGTCCGACAACATTCCGCGGCGCTATTGCAGCGGCGATGTCATGCTGAGCGACGGCAAGCAGCGCACGGTGCATTATTCGATCATCGAGGACGGCGGCTTCGCCGGCTATAACCAGGGCGTCGAATGGTGCGTGACCGGGCTTGACCGCAATTGGGCCTACAATCCGAGCTGCAGGGCCGCGCGTCCCTGATTTTTAAGGCGGATTGGCGGCTAGCCTCCATTTTTGTTCTTGAAATGTTCCAGCTCCCTGCTAGGCTCGACGTGTCGAGTAAGGGGGTATTTTGATGTTTCGATTGGCCATGATTTCCCGGATTCTGATTTCCCTCGCAGCCTTTGTTGCCCTCTCCGCAAGCACCGTTTCGGCACAGGATCGCAGGCAAAATGCGCCGGGCGAGTTCGATTTCTACGTGCTGACGCTGTCATGGTCGCCCTCGTTCTGCGAGGCGGCCTCCGAGCGCGGCAACAGCGGGCGTTCGCAGACCCAGTGTGGCGGCCGGCCGTTCTCCTTTGTGGTCCACGGGTTGTGGCCGCAATACGAGCGGGGCTTCCCCGAGTATTGCCAGCGGCCGGCGCCACGGCTCGCGCGCAGCATCATGACTTCCATGCTCGACCTGATGCCGGCCCCCGGACTGATCTTCAATGAATGGGACAAGCACGGCACCTGCTCCGGGCTGGCGGCGAAGGCCTATTTCGAGAACATCCGCAAAGCCCGTGCGGCGGTAAGAATCCCCGAGGAATTCCTGCAATTGTCGGAGCCGAAAACAATCGCTCCTGCCGAACTCGAGGACGCCTTCATCAAGGTCAATCCGGGCCTGAGCAATTCGGCGATTTCCGTGACCTGCGACAGCAAGCGCCTCAGCGAGGTGCGGATCTGCCTGAGCAAGGACATGCAATTTCGCGCCTGCGAGGAAATCGACCGCCGTGCCTGCCGCCGCGAGCAGGTGGTGATGCCGCCGATCCGGGGCGGGTAGGCGTCAAGCTTTCGCCGTCATCCCGGGCCGGGCATCCACATCCTTCGCTATCTGGGGCGCGAAGACGTGGATAGCCGGGACAAGCCGGGCCATGGCAGGTAGAAGACTGCGGTGTCCTGTTCAAAGGCCCTCAGATTTTCATGAATTACCGTCATGCCTTCCATGCCGGCGGCTTTGCCGACGTCATCAAGCACATCGTCCTGGTGCGCATCCTGCTCTATCTGCAGGAAAAACCAGCTGCATTTCGCGTGATCGATACCCATGCCGGCGCCGGCCTCTACGATCTCACGGGTGACGAGGCACGCCGCAGTGGCGAGTGGCTGACGGGGATCGCGCGGCTGATGCAGGCGCGGTTCTCGGACGCCGCCCTGCCGCTGGTGGAGCGCTATCTCGATATCGTCAGGGCCTTCAATTCGCCGGGCGACCTGAAGGCCTATCCCGGCTCTCCACTCATTGCCCGCGCGATGCTGCGGCCGCAGGACCGCCTTACCGCCTGCGAAGTCGAACCAAATACCCGCAAACGCCTGATCGATGCGCTGCGCCGCGATACCCAGGCGCGCGTGGTCGATCTCGACGGCTGGACGGCGCTGCCCGCCTTCGTGCCGCCGAATGAGCGGCGCGGTCTGGTGCTGATCGACCCCCCGTTCGAGGCCAAAGACGAGTTCGAGCGGCTGGCCGACGGCTTTTCGGAGGCCTACGCCAAATGGCCGACCGGCAGCTATCTGCTGTGGTATCCTGTGAAGAGCCGTCGAGCGACCGACGAACTCGCGCGCCACGTCGCCGGCACGGCTGGAAACAGCAAGCCCGCCGGCAAGTGCCTGCGGCTGGAATTCAGCGTGGCGCCGCGCGAGGCCGATGCCGGCCTTGTCTCGACCGGCCTTTTGATGGTCAACCCGCCCTGGACACTGCTGGGCGAACTCAAGACGATTCTGCCCGAGCTGGAAAAGCCACTCGGCCAAGGCGGCGCCGGGCGCTTCAGGCTGGAAACGCCGAAATCATAGGACGTGATCCTGAAAAGCCCGCGCGCGCGTCGGGTGGCCACCCGTTTTCCAAAGAGATCACGCCTAACAAGGCGATAGAGCGGGGTCGCGATTTCGACGAAGGAGCTACCCCGCCTTGGCTTTCGCGATTGCTGAAAATTCCCGATGAGGCGTAGTCAATCAGCGTGGAACCGTATTATGCTTACTTCTGTTGGGACTGGCTTTACGTTCCGCTTCCGCGAATGGTTGCGGCGGAGTGACAAGGCCGAAAAATCCAAGCCGATCGGTGGCGTGACCCGATAGGCCCAAAGCGGCCAAGCTTCGTACAGTGAATGTCCGGTCGACTGCTACGCGACGTGCGCGCAGCAGCGGTGCAATACGGGGGAGGAGTTTCCCGATGGCCATGACTGGGACAGTCAAGTTTTTCAATGGAGAGCGTGGCTACGGCTTCATCAAACCTGATGACGGCGGCCGCGATGTGTTCGTTCACATTACTGCCGTCGAGCGGGCCGGGTTGAAGGACTTGACCGAAGGACAGCGCATTACATTCGAAGTCGAACCGGACAAGAAGGGCAAAGGCCCCAAGGCGGTTAATCTGGTGATTTCATCGTGAGCTGGCGCTTGCGATTGAAAGCGGACTGAATTCTTGCGTGGGAAGTGCCGGCTGAGCGACTGACCGCTCAGGCTGTTGACGCGTGCATGATGTGGCCGCCGCGCGCCGGAGCCGAACGCTCGGCGGGCGGGAAGAAACGCGTTGCGATCTGCTCCGGGCCGATGTGGTCGACATTGCGAAAGCCGGCCGCGCGCAATTTCGCGCACAACGGCTCGGTGTCGAAATAGCTATGAATGATATCGCCGTGGGCGGCCGTTCGTTCGGCCAACGCCCGATGGGCGGCGCGGCCGGCCGGTGCGATCGAGGACGCCGGATTGACGTAGTCGAATACCACCTCGGCGCCACCAGATAAATGCGCGATATAACCGAGCGTCGCAAACACCGCCTGTTCAGTCAGATAGGGCACGACGCCGAGCCAGCTGAAGAAGGTGCGCGCGCCGGGATCGAAGCCAGCCGCTTTGAGCCCTTCCTCCAATGTCTGGCGTTCGAAATCGATCGGCACAAAGCTCAGCGCTTCCGGCACGGCGATCGCCGCGGCGGCCAGCATTTTGCGCTTCCACGCCTGCGTCGAGGGGTGATCGACCTCGAAGATGCGTAGGCGGTCCGCCAGCGGCGTCCGGTAGGCGAGCGTATCGAGCCCGGCGCCGAGTATGACGAGCTGCGTCGCGCCATCGTCCACCGCGACGTTGAGCGCTTCTTCGGCGATGCGCGAGCGCGCGGCGATGAACCAGCGCAGCCGCGGTCCCGACGTATGCGCTTGCGCATGGTCAATTGAAGTCTCGATGTCGGGTCCGAGAATGCGCGCGGCGAGAGGATCGGCAAGAATTGATGCGCCGTCCAGCACCTGATGCGCCGCGCGCAAGCGAGCGGCACCCAACGCGGTCAGACTTGGCTGCCCCGGCTGCATGCTTGCCATCTATAGCGTTTTCAAGCGAAGTGGATACCGGTTCGCGTGAAGAAAACGCGTCAAAACAAGAATCTAGGCGTCGCGTCTCACGCTATCCACGCAACAAGAAAATCCCGGCCGCGTGGCACGCGGCCGGGAGGTTGTAACAGGCATTTTCTTGTTTTCAGAAGTGGTAGTTGATACCGGCGCGGATCAGGCCGAAGCGGTAGCCGTTGGATGCGCCGGTGACCACGAAATTGCTGTCGGCGAGATCGACATAGAGATATTCGACCTTAGCGCTCCAGTTCGGCGCAAAGCCCATTTCGGCGCCGGCGCCCAAGGTCCAACCGGCATTGGTATGGGTTTCCGACAGACCAAAGGTCTCGGCGCGCAATGCGCCGAAGGCCAGACCGCCGGTGCCGTAGAACAGCACATTGTTGAAGGAATAGCCGGCACGGCCGCGCACCGTGCCGAACCAGGGATTGGAGAATTTCCAGGGCGCAAACGTCTCTTCCGCGCCGGTCGCCTGGATATCGCCCTCGAGGCCGAACACCCACGGACCGTTCTGCCAGTTGTAGCCAGCCTGAACGCCGCCCGAGAAACCCGAGGGCTTGGCCGGATTGTTGTCGACCGAACCCCAGGCGTAGCCGAGATTGCCGCCGAGGTAGGGGCCAGCCCAGCTGAAGGCATTGAGCGGCTGATTGACGGTGTAGGCGCCGCGCGGCCCGTAATTGAGGTCGGCCGCCGCCGAGGACGTGGTCCAGCCCGCGACGAGCAACGCCAGCACACGCAAAACAACCCTGTTCATCGCAACTCCCCGCACGCAACTGCCGCGACCCGCCAGTGCGAAAAGCCGGCATGGTTACGGAATTCCACTTTTTCCGGTACGGTTTATCGAGAGTTTTAAGTTAAGGGCCTGTTAAGCGCGGTTACCGCCCGCTCATCAGTCTTAACGGAGTGTTACCAGGCCTGACCCGAGGGCCTCGCAGGCGCATGCCGCGGCGCTGTTCGAAGCTGCGGCCGGCGCTGGCGATGGCCGCTTTCAGCGCTTAATTTACGCCGATGGATCACGATTCTACCGATCATCCGAAGCCGCCCACTCCCCGCAAGGCGCGGCGCGGTTCCGAACCAGATTTGCCACCTCAGGACCTTCCACCTCAGGACCTGGCGCTGGCCTCAAGCGACATCGATCCCGCGACGGCGTCGGCGGCCGAGGAGGACGAAGAATCGCGCCTGCCCGAGGCGCCGGAGGAACCCGCCGAGGCGATCGCCGAAGGGACGCTCGCGGTCGGCCATGCCGCGATCGAAAATGCGGTACGGCTGGCACCGACCTCCCCAGGGGTCTACCGCATGCTGAATACGGCGAACGACGTCCTTTACGTCGGCAAGGCGAAAAACGTCCGCAAGCGGCTCTCCTCCTATGCCCGTGCCAACGCGCCCCTTCCCGCGCGCATCCTGCGCATGATCGCGGCCACCGTGGCGGTCGAAATCGTCTCGACCACCACGGAAACCGAGGCACTGCTGCTCGAAGCCAACCTGATCAAGCAGCTGCGGCCGCGCTTTAACGTCCAGCTGCGCGACGACAAGTCGTTCCCGTACATCCTGATCACCGGCGACCACTGGGCGCCTCAAATCCTCAAGCATCGCGGCGCGCAGAGCCGCCCCGGGCGATATTTCGGGCCGTTCGCCTCCGCCGGCGCGGTCAACCGCACCATCACGGCGTTGCAGCGCGCATTCCTGATTCGCTCCTGCACCGACGGCTTCTTTGAAAGCCGCACCCGGCCCTGCCTGCTCTATCAGATCCGCCGCTGCTCGGGCCCGTGCACCGGCGAGATCGATTTTCCCGGCTACACCGAGCTGGTGCGTGAGGCCAACGACTTTCTGTCGGGGCGCAGCCATGCGGTGAAGCAGGAACTGGCCGCCGAGATGGAGAAGGCATCAGGCGAACTCGAATTCGAAACCGCAGCGCTTTACCGCGACCGTCTCGCCGCGTTGTCGGCGATCCAGTCGCAGCAGGGTATCAACCCGCGCACGGTGGAGGAGGCCGACGTCTTCGCCATCCATCAGGAGGGCGGCTATTCCTGCGTCGAGGTGTTCTTCTTCCGCACCGGGCAAAACTGGGGCAACCGCGCCTATTTCCCGCGCGCGGAGAAATCGTTCACGCCGGAGGAGGTGCTCGGCTCGTTCCTCGCGCAGTTCTATGACGACAAGCCGCCGCCGAAACTCATCCTGCTCTCGCACGAAATCGAGGAATGCCCGTTGCTGGCCGACGCGCTGTCGGTGAAGGCCGGATCCAAGGTCGAAGTCTCCGTTCCAAAGCGCGGCGAGAAGAAGGAGCTGATCGGCCACGCGCTGACCAATGCGCGCGAGGCTCTCGGCCGCAAGCTCGCCGACACCGCCACGCAAGGACGGCTGTTGCAGGGGTTGGTTACGACGCTCGGACTACCGCATCCGCCGAAGCGGATCGAGGTCTACGACAACAGCCATATTCAGGGCACCAACGCGGTCGGCGCCATGATCGTGGCCGGGCCGGATGGTTTTATCAAGAACCAGTACCGCAAGTTCAACATCCGGTCCGAGGGCCTGACGCCCGGCGACGACTACGCGATGATGCGCGAGGTGCTGGAACGGCGCTTCAAGCGGCTGTTGAAGCCTGCAGACGGAGATGCGGCAAAAGCCGGGGCAGACGACGATTCCTTCCCGCAATGGCCCGACCTCGTCATCATCGACGGCGGCCGTGGACAGCTGAACGCGGCGAAGGAGATTTTCGATGGTCTCGGGCTGACCCAGGTCTCGCTAATGGCGGTCGCCAAGGGGCCGGACCGCGACGCGGGCCGCGAAACCCTGTTCATGCCGGGCCGCGAGGCGATCAAGCTCGAACCGCGCGATCCCGTCCTGTATTTCATCCAGCGGCTGCGCGACGAGGCGCACCGCTTCGTGATCGGTTCGCACCGCAAGCTGCGCAAAAAGGACATCCGCGAGGCCGGCCTGCAGGAGATTCCCGGCATCGGACCGTCGCGAAAGCGCGCGCTTCTGCATCATTTCGGAACGCTAAAGGAGATCGAACGGGCGTCGATCGCCGATCTCGGCAAGGTTCCCGGCGTCAGCGCGGAAAGTGCCCGCAAGATTTTCGAGTTTTTCCACGCCCAGCCGGGTTAAAGAGGAATTGCAATCATCAGGCCGTCGCCTGCGACAGTTCATCTGGCCGCGCGCGGTTGACCTTCACGCTTCAGCGGTATTGGTAGAACGGATGAACATCGCTACGACAAGGGGACAGGCCAAGACGATGTCCCTCCCGAATATCCTGACCTATGCCCGCATCGCCGCCATTCCGGTGGTGATCGGCTGCGTGTTCGCGCAATACGAGGATGGGCCGCTATGGCTGCGCTGGGTGGCGCTGGCCGTGTTCATTGCCGCCGGTGTCACGGACTATCTCGATGGCTACTATGCACGAATTTGGGATCAGCAATCCGCGTTCGGCCGGATGCTCGATCCGATCGCCGACAAGCTGCTGGTGGCGTCCTGCCTGTTGATGCTGGTCGCAGATCACACCATCCATGACTGGACGCTGTGGGCCGCGATCGTGATCCTGTGCCGCGAAATCCTGGTTTCGGGCCTGCGCGAATATCTCGCCGCATTGCGGGTCAGCCTGCCAGTAACCAAGCTCGCAAAGTGGAAAACCACCATTCAGCTCGTCGCAATCGGCTTTTTGATCGCGGGCGAAGCTGGCGACGCTATTTTCGCTTTCACAACGCTGATCGGCATCGTCCTGCTGTGGATGTCGGCGCTGTTCACGATCTACACCGGCTGGGATTATTTCCGCGCCGGCATCCATCACCTCATCAAGGAGGATGAGGAATGAAGGTGAAATATTTCGCCTGGGTGCGCGAACGGGTCGGCAAGGCGGAAGAGACCGTCGAGCCGCCGGCTGACGTGCGCACGGTCGGCGACCTGATCGGCTGGCTGGCCGGCCGCGACGAAGCCTATGCCTACGCCTTCGAAAAGCCGAAAGTGATTCGCGCTGCGATCGACCACGCCCACGTCAAATCCGACGCCTCGATTGCCGGCGCCCGCGAGATCGCGTTCTTCCCGCCGATGACCGGCGGCTGATCCCCAATGACGGTTGCCGCGACCATCCGCATCCAGCAAGCCGATTTCGACATCGCGCAGGAAATCGCCGCGCTCACCAGGGGGCGTACCGATATCGGCGCCGTCGTCAGCTTCTCCGGCATCTGCCGCGGCAGCGAGAACGGCGAACCGATCGCGGCGCTGACGCTCGAACATTATCCCGGCATGGCGGAAGAGGAGATCAAGCGGCATGCCGATGAAGCGATGTCGCGCTGGCCACTGACGGGCTTGACCGTCATCCACCGCGTCGGCCGCATTGCGCCCGGTGAGAACATCGTGCTGGTGCTGGCGGCGTCGCAACACCGGCAGGCGGCATTTCACGCAGCCGAGTTCCTGATGGACTATCTGAAGACCAACGCACCGTTCTGGAAGCGCGAGGAAAGCGCCAGGGGATCGAGCTGGATCGAAGCGCACGACCAAGATGACGTCGCCGCCGCCAGATGGACCAAATCCTGATGGCCAAGCGTGCGAAGCCGGCAGCGAAGCGCGGCCAACCATCCGTAAAATCGCCCCGTCCCGCCGCCGGCGAATTGCTGACGCTGCTCGATTTCGTCCGTTACGCGATGAGCCGTTTCTCCGAGGCCAAGCTGGTGTTCGCCCATGGCACCACCGATCCGGTGGCCGAGGCTGCCTTCCTCGTCTGCGAGACGCTGCACCTGCACCCCGACCAGTTCGAGAGCTTTGCGAACGCGCGCGTGACCGCCGCCGAGGGCAAGAAGATCCTCGACCTGATCGAGCAGCGGGTCACCACGCGGAAGCCGGCCGCGTATCTCGTCAACAAGATCTACATGCGCGGCCTGCCTTTCTATGTCGACGAGCGCACCATCGTGCCGCGCTCCTTTATCGGCGAGCTGCTGGATTCGCACTTCGGCGGCGATGAGGAAGAAGGCGGATCGCTGATCGGCGATCCCCTGGCGGTGGAAAGCGTGCTCGACCTCTGCACCGGATCGGGCTGCCTCGCGATCCTGGCGAGCCGGAATTTTCCGAACGCCACAATCGATGCGGTGGATATCTCGAAAGATGCGATCGAGGTCGCGTCACGCAATGTCCGCGACTACGGCCTTGAAGATCGCATCACGCTGCACCGGGGCGATCTGTTCGCGCCGCTCCGTGGCAAACGCTACGACCTCATCATCTCCAATCCGCCTTATGTCGACGCGCTGGGCATGGCCAGCCTGCCGCGCGAATGCCGCGCCGAGCCGAAACTTGCTTTCGATGGCGGCGCCGACGGGCTCGATATCGTCAGGAAAATCCTCGATGAAGCCGACCGGCATTTGACGCCGGAGGGCGGACTATTGTGCGAGATTGGCCGCGGCCGCGAATTGTTGGAAGCGGCCTATCCACAGTTGCCGCTGCTCTGGCTGGACACCGAGGATTCCGAGGGCGAAGTGTTCTGGATCGGTGCATCCGATCTCTAGCGCATGATCGGTTCTGATTGAATCAGAACCGAAGCTCCAAACTCTTGTTTTGACGCGTTTTCTTCACGCGAGCCGGCATCCACTTTGCTTGAAAAAGGCTTTAATCTACCCGGTTGCCGGAAATATCCGGTCGAGCGGCGTTCCCGTGGCGCGGCGAAACTGATACCCTGCCGGCAACCAACACCTCAAAGAATCAAAGAGGCCTGCCATGCTGGACAAGAGCCCCCGCGCCAACCCCGTCAACGTTCCGAACGACCTCGCCGCGCACTGGATGCCGTTCACCGCCAACCGTGCCTTCAAGAAGGCGCCGCGGCTGCTCGCCGGCGCCAAGGACATGCATTACATCACGGTCGACGGCCGCAAGATCATCGACGGCGCCGCGGGCATGTGGTGCTGCAATGCCGGCCACGGCCGCACCCAGATTTCGCAGGCGATCGCGAAGCAGGCCGAGGCGCTGGATTACGCGCCGCCGTTTCAGTTCGGCATTCCCCAGGCTTTCGAGCTTGCCAGCCGCATCGCCGATCTGGCGCCTGCCGGGCTCGACCATGTGTTCTTCTGCAATTCCGGCTCGGAGGCCGCCGACACCGCGCTCAAGATCGCGCTGGCCTATCATCA
Source organism: uncultured Alphaproteobacteria bacterium (assembly GCA_963786115.1). Taxonomy (GTDB): domain Bacteria; phylum Pseudomonadota; class Alphaproteobacteria; order Rhizobiales; family Xanthobacteraceae; genus Bradyrhizobium. The sequence goes on along the minus strand of CAWAYC010000015.1, from coordinate 166,820 downwards.
GATCAACGGACAGGGCAGCCGCATCCGCCTGATCGGCCGCGAGCGCGGCTATCATGGCGTCGGTTTTGGGGGCACTTCGGTGGGCGGCATCGTCAATAACCGCAAGATGTTCGGCTCGTTGCTTACAGGCGTCGACCATCTGCCGGCGACTTACGACCGCGAGAAGCAGGCGTTCAGCAGGGGCGAGCCGGAATATGGCGCGCATTTCGCCGACGAGATGGAGCGCCTGGTCAATTTGCATGGCGCCAACACGATCGCCGCTGTCATCGTCGAGCCGATGGCGGGATCGACCGGCGTGCTGCCGGCGCCGAAGGGCTATCTCAAGCGGCTGCGCGAGATCACCCAGAAGCACGGAATCCTGCTGATCTTCGACGAGGTCATTACCGGCTATGGCCGGCTCGGCTACGCCTTCGCCGCGGAACGTTATGGCGTGCTACCCGACATGATCACCTTCGCCAAGGGCATCACCAACGGGGCCGCTCCGATGGGCGGCGTGATCGTGCGCGATACCATCCATAACGCCTTCATGAGCGGCCCGGAGTATGCTGTGGAATTGACCCACGGCTACACCTATTCGGCGCATCCCTTGGCCTGCGCCGCCGGCCTTGCGACGCTCGATATCTATCGCGACGAAAAGCTGTTCGAACGGGCGCGTGGGCTCGAGCCGAAATTCGCCGACGCCGTGATGTCGTTGAAGGGCCTGCCGAACGTGGTGGATATCCGCACCGTGGGTCTCACCGCCGGCATCGACCTCGCACCCATCGCTGATGCGCCCGGCAAGCGCGGCTTTGACGCGCTCAACAGCGCGTTCCACGACAACGACCTGATGCTACGCATCGCCGGTGACACGCTGGCGCTAACGCCGCCCCTGATCGTCTCCGAGGACCAGATCGGCGAGATCGTCGAAAAGGTCGCCAAGATCATCCGCGCGGTGGCGTAGGCTTCTTACCTCTTCCCGCGAAGAGCGGGGCGAGGGAGCAACCGCCGCTACCGCGCCCTCAAGGAACATTCAAATCCCCTCAACGTTCATCCCCGGCGCGGACAATTATGTCCCGCCGGTGGAGGACCGAACATGCTCGCGCCTTCGAGCGGCTTGCTGCGCGCCGGGCTGGGGTTGAAGCTCAACCAGGTCAAGCGGGCAACGCGGTCTTACTTGCGCGACCGCGCCAATCAGGCGACCGGCACGGCCACTTCCTACGCGATTGCTGCGGGATTGTTCGCGGTAGCCGGGATTTTCCTGATCGCCGCCTGCCTGGTCGGCATTATGGCGCTGTTTCGGTGGGTTGAAATCAAGTACGGCCTGTTTTGGGCGTTCGGCGCCGTCGGCGCGTTGCTGCTGGCGCTTGCGGCGCTCTGCGCTGGCCTCGCCGCCACAAAACTTCGCCGCCCGCCACCGCAATTCCCCTCGCTGGCCAGTCGCCTTCGCGTTGCTGTGGCGGCTAGTCCTCTGCGGTCAGGCCAGCTTGATGACGCAAAGGACACCGCGGCGAGCGTTTCGGCGGCACGATCGGCCCGTGCGACCTACGCCCCTCGGACGCACAACGCGCCTCCTCGCGGCCTCCGGGTCGACCGCAACGTGCAAGCCGGCCTGGCTGTCGCCGGACTCCTGCTTGGCTGGGCTGTCGCGCGCCGGCGGCAACAGGCACGCCGAACGGCTATGTGATGTTCCGCGCGCGATCCGAGATGACCGACAACCTGCTCCTCATCGGAGCGATAACGATCCTGGTGCTCACCGCGCAACGCTATTTTCAGACACCTGCGCCGCCGTCGAACACCCGCCTGCAGAACTCACCGGCTGCCCCGCGCTGTACCTTGGCACCCGAGATGTTGCGGCGCGGACGCGGCCGGTACTCGACCCATCCGTTGCGGATACCATGGGCTGGCTGGAAAGACATCCTGTGGCGCACCTCCCAGCGCACCACTGACGACCGCCTGCTCGCCACCGCCGCCGGCGTGGTGTTCTTCGGCTTGCTCGCGGTGTTTCCGGCGATCACTGCGCTGGTCTCCTCCTACGCCCTGTTCGCCGATCCCTCGACCATCGGCACCAATCTGCAGACGCTCGCATTGATGCTGCCCGAGGGCTCGTTCCAGATCGTGCAGGACCAGATCACGCGGGTGCTGGCCAAGGGCACGACCTCCCTCGGCGCGACCTTCCTGTTCGGCCTGGCGCTCGCGATCTGGAGCGCCAATGCGGGCGTGAAGGCCGTCATCGACGCGCTCAACGTGGTCTATGAGGAGCGCGAGAAACGCAGCTTCATCCAGCTGAACCTGCTGTCGCTGGCATTCACCATCGGCGGCATCGCTGCGCTGATCACAATGGTCAGCGCGGTGGTGGCGTTTCCTCTCGCGCTCGATCATCTCGGGCTGAAGCCCCAGAGTCAGCTGATCGTCAGCCTGGCGCGCTGGCCGCTGATGTTCATCATCCTGCTGGTCGCGCTCGGCGTGCTCTACCGGTTCGGGCCAAGCCGGCGCGCGGCGCGCTGGGAATGGCTGAGTGTCGGCACGCTGGCGGCGGCCACGCTTTGGCTCGCCGGTTCTGCGGCGCTGTCCTGGTATCTCTCCAATTTCGGAAACTATGACGCCACCTACGGCTCGCTCGGCGCCGCGATCGGCCTGATGATGTGGATGTGGATGTCGGCGATCATCGTGCTGTGCGGGGCCGAATTGAACTCGGAAATCGAACATCAGACGGCGCGGGATTCCACCGTCGGGCCGCCAAAACCGCGCGGCGCCCGCGGCGCCACGATGGCCGACACGGTCGGACGCGCAGTTCCCGGCCAGGCACAAAACACTGGCCTCTCGAATCAAACTTAGTGCTAAGGTTGCAGCGCTTGGGGGAGCATTGCGCGCGACATGATTCGCATCTCGACAATCTTCATTGCTATCTGCATGGTGCTGGTCGCAGCCTCGCTCGGCCTCGTACTGTATTCGGTGGCGGGCATCAGCGGATCTGCATCCGCCAACATCGCGCTGACGGCGCTGACCTTCCTGATCCTTTACAATGCGGTATCGATGCGGCTGCGCGACCGAACCGACGTCGGCAGCCAGATCGCGGGCCTGTCGCGCGGCACCACCGACCTCGCCCGCCAGGTCGCCGAATTCGGACGCCGGCTCGCCGCGGTCGAGGGCCGGGTGGTGTCGGCAAATTCGGCCGGCGCCGATCGTATCCATGCCGTGACCGGCGAAATCAATGAGCTCGGCGTGCTGGTCAAGCGGCTCGCGATCTCAGTTGCCGCCCACGAGGATTTGCTGTCCGCCGGACCGGCAGCTGCACCGCCCGCGTCCCGGAGCAAACCCGAGATCGAACCGCAGCCGGCACCGCCTGCCGCTCCGCAAGCCTCCCCCGTGGCGCCAGCGTCATCGCCGGTCGCCGCCACGCCTTCGCGCAGCCAGAATAATTTGCTCGCCGCGGTAAAGAACGCGGTCGAGGAAAACCGGATCGATATTTATCTGCAGCCGATGGTGACGCTGCCGCAGCGCAAGGTACGCTACTACGAAGCAGTGACGCGACTGCGCGACGAGAGGGATCAGATCCTCGCCGCCGACGATTTCATCGGCGCGGCCGAGGCCGGGGGCCTGATCGGGCGGATCGATCACCTGGTGATGCTGCGCTGTGTGCAGGTGCTGCGGCGGCTGATGGTGCGCAGCAAGGATGTCGGCGTGTTCTGCAACGTCTCGGCGGCAACGCTTGGCAATCCAGTCAACTTCACCCAATGCCTCGACTTGCTCGAGGCCAACCGCGCGCTGGCACCCTCTTTCGTACTCGAATTCAAGCAGTCGACATTCCGTAATCTCGGTCCGGTCGAGAGTGAGCATCTCGCGGCACTGTCGCAGCGGGGCTACCGTTTCTCGGTCGACCATGTCAGCGATCTCAGGATCGAGCCGCGCGAACTCGCCGACCGCGGCGTGCGCTTCATCAAGGTGCCGGCGGCGCTGCTGCTCGATCCCCGGCAGACCTCGACCTCGGATATTCATCCGTCCGACCTGTCCGACCTGCTCGGCCGCTTCGGGATCGACCTGATCGCGGAGAAGATCGAGGGCGAGCGCGCGGTGGTCGACCTGCTCGACTATGACGTGCGATTTGGCCAGGGTTTTCTGTTCGCACCGCCCCGGCCGTTGCGGCCGGAGGGAGCATCTGCTACCGGCGGGGCCCCTCCAACCAAGGCGCGGGAACCCAATGGCTCCAGCAATGCTGGCCCCCTCAACAATCCGGCCGTCAACCCGCCGCCGCGGGCGACCGGCAATGCCGCGCTGGCGCGCCGCGCCGCCGGACCAGGCTAACCGGCAGATTTTCTTATGACCTCACTGCACTTTGTGGAAAGACTTCGCGATCTCGTCGGGGGCACGGAAGTCGTGCTCTCCGACATCTGGGGCGTGGTGCATAACGGCCTGGAAGCCTTTCCCGAGGCCTGCGAGGCGCTGCACACATACCGCCAGCGGGGCGGCACCGTCATCCTGATCACCAACGCGCCGCGACCCGCTGATTCGGTGCAGCGGCAATTGCGCAAGCTCGGAGTCGCCGACGACACCTATGATGCGATCGTCTCTTCGGGCGACCTGACCCGGCACTTCGTCGCCGACCACCCGGGCAAGAAGATGTTCTGGCTCGGCCCCGAGCGCGATTCGTCGATCCATCGCGGGCTGAATGCGGTGCTGGCCCCGTTGGAGCAGGCCGATTACATCGTCTGCACCGGGTTGTTCGACGACGAAACCGAATTGGCCGAGGATTACCGCGGCATGATGCTGCAGGCGCGCGAGCGCAAGCTGACACTGGTTTGCGCCAATCCCGACATCGTCGTCGAACGCGGCGACCGCCTGATCTATTGCGCCGGCGCCATCGCCGAACTCTATCGCGAACTCGGCGGCGAGGTAATTTTCTACGGCAAGCCGCACCGGCCGATCTATGAGCGCGCCATGGCCCTGGCCGCCGAACAGCGCGGGCATCCGGCAGAGCTCCGCCACGTGCTGGCGATCGGCGATTCCGTACGCACGGATTTGGCCGGCGCCCATGGTTTCGGGATCGACTGCCTGTTCGTGACCCGCGGCATCCATTCCGAGGAATTCGAGGGCATCGACCAGCTCGATCCCGCGTCCGTCAAGGAACTGTTCGGCCACCCGCCGCGGGCTCTGATGCGGGAGTTGCGGTGGTGAGGCTGGAGGCGGCCAGGAAATGACGGCCGCCGCGTAGTCCACATTGTCATGGCCGGGCTTGTCCCGGCCATCTACGTCTTAATGACCGCGCCAAGGACGTGGATGCCCGGGACAAGCCCGGGCATGACGGAAATCAATGCTGATGGCGTGAAGTCGCTTACGCCGTCGCCATATCCGGGAAGACCGCCTCGATCTTGGTCTTCAGGGTGGCGGCGTTGAAGGGTTTCACGATGTAATTGTTCACGCCCGCCTTCTTGGCGGCGATCACGTTCTCGGTCTTGGATTCCGCCGTGATCATGATGAAGGGCGTGGTGGCAAGATTGGGATCGGCCCGAACTTCCTTGAGCAGGTCGTAGCCGGTCATCGGTTCCATGTTCCAGTCGGAGATCACGAGACCGTATTTCTTGCCACGCATCTTGTTGAGCGCCGCCGAACCATCCGAGGCATCGTCGATGTTCTCGAAGCCAAGCTGCTTCAGAAGATTCCGGATGATGCGGATCATGGTGCTGTAGTCGTCAACCACCAGAACCGACATGGACAAATCAACCGCCATCTTCTTTCCCCCACTCAACGCTAACGACGTCAACGACATACAGGACTGCGCGATCCGCAATCCTCCCCCCACCTCTAGCAACAGGCGTTAAACAGCGCGTTAACCGCCCCCTGCCGGCTTGAGTCCGTTTTGATGCGATCACAGCCGCTTGACTTCGAAGCCACCGCCACGTCACGGTCCGGCCCGCATCCATCGAGCTTAAGAAACGCTTAAAGAATTCCCGAAATGACCGGCTTTACCGTTATCCGCGACACGACCCCGACGGCCGCGATCCCCAAGGGGGCAGTGGTGGCGATGGGCAATTTCGACGGCGTCCATCTCGGCCACCGCGCCGTGATCGAGGCTGCCCTGCAGATGGGCCGGGCCCACGGCAAACCGGCCTTCGCCCTGACCTTCGAGCCGCATCCGCGCAGCTTTTTCAGCCCGAACAGCCCGCAATTCCGTCTGACCGACGAGACCAACAAGCTACGGCTCCTGGCCGGGACAGGCCTTGATGGCGCCGTGGTCATGACGTTCGACAAGAACCGCGCCGGGACATCGGCGCAGGATTTCATTCACCACGAGCTGATCGAGCGGTTGGGGGTCAGCGGAATCGCGGTCGGCTATGACTTCCATTTCGGCAAGGGCCGGGTCGGCTCGCCGAGTTTACTGGTTGCCGAGGCGCCGCGGCTCGGTATCGGGGTCGATGTCCAGGCCCATGTCGATATCGAGGAACGGCCGGTGTCCTCCTCGGCCATTCGCATGGCGCTGACGGAAGGACAGATCGCGGACGCCACCGCCATGCTGGGCGGGCCCTGGTTCGTCACCGGCGAGGTCGTCCATGGCGAGAAACGCGGCCGCGACCTGGGCTATCCCACCGCCAATATCCGCCTCGACAAGAATTGCGGGCTGAAACACGGCATCTACGCCGTGCGGGTCGGGCGCGGGGCGGAACGGTTCGACGGCGTGGCGAGCTATGGGCGCCGCCCAACCTTCGACAATGGCGCACCGCTGCTAGAAGTGTTTCTGTTCGACTTCAAGGGCGATCTTTACGGTTCAGTCCTGGACGTCGCCTTCATCGGCTTTATCCGGGACGAGCTGAAATTCGACGGCATCGAGGCGCTGATCCGTCAGATGAACGACGACAGCGCCAGGGCCCGCGCGGCACTGGCCGCCGCGCCCGGCGCGTTTCCAAAGCTGGGAGCGATCGGTTGAGCGAGACCGAAAAGCAGAAGATGCTGGCCGGCGAACTGTATCGTCCGGGCGATCCGGAGCTGCAGGCGGACGCGGTCGCGAACAAGGCTTGGCTCGCGCGCTACAATGCGGCCCTGGCCGCGCCGGTGTCGGAGTGCCATTCCCTGTTGTCGGAACATCTCGGCCGTGTCGGCAAAGACGCGGTCATCCGTCCGCCGTTCTTTTGCGACTACGGCTACAATATCCACCTCGGCGACGAGGTGTTCCTCAATTTCAACTGCGTCATCCTCGACGTGGTTGAGGTAACGATTGGCGATCGCACCCAGATCGGCCCTGCGGTGCAGATTTACGCCGCCGATCACCCGCGCGATGCCGAGACACGCCGTACCGGCCTCGAATTTGGCCGCCCTGTGCGGATCGGCAGCGACGTCTGGATCGGAGGCGGTGCCATCATCCTCCCCGGCGTTACGATCGGCGATGGCGCGGTGATCGGCGCCGGCAGCGTGGTCACGCGGGATGTCGCCGCCAACCAGATCGTTGCCGGAAATCCCGCACGTCCACGCCATCCGAAACCGTGACCAGGGGGGCGGTCGGAAAACCGGCAGGGCTTTGCGATTTCCCCTCCCGGCTGCTATGGATTGGCCCCATGTTCGCGCGGCGCACCATACGCATTAGCGGCCCGGCTTCCGCCTGAGCATTGGCTCGGCGCAAGACCGGGATTTCCCTGTTTCAGCCGCGATTCCCCCGCGTTTCAGCGCCGTTATGAGCCAAATCAGAGCATTCATGTCCGAAAAGCCGCAAAAGTCCGACGCATCAGACTATTCCAAAACCCTGTTCCTGCCGCAGACGGAATTCCCGATGCGCGCCGGCCTGCCGCAGCGCGAGCCGGAAATCCTCAAACGCTGGAACGAGATCGGCCTCTATGACCGGCTGCGGGAAACCGCGAAGGGCCGCACCAAATTCGTGCTGCATGACGGTCCCCCCTATGCCAATGGCAACATCCATATCGGGCATGCGCTGAACAAGATCCTCAAGGACGTGGTGACGAAAAGCCAGCAGATGCTCGGCTTCGATTCCAACTACGTGCCGGGCTGGGACTGCCACGGCCTGCCGATCGAATGGAAGATCGAGGAAGAGAACTACCGCTCCAAGGGCAAGCAGAAACCGGATTTCCGCGATTCCGCGGCGATGGTCGCGTTCCGCAGGGAGTGCCGTGCCTATGCGACGCACTGGCTCAACGTGCAGCGCGAGGAATTCAAGCGGCTCGGCATCATCGGCGACTGGGACCACCCCTACGCCACGATGGATTATCCCGCCGAAGCCCAGATCGCGCGCGAACTGATGAAGTTCGCCGCCAACGGCACGCTCTATCGCGGCTCCAAGCCTGTGATGTGGAGCGTGGTGGAAAAGACCGCGCTCGCCGAGGCCGAGGTTGAATATGAGGATTACACCTCGGATACGGTGTGGGTGAAGTTTCCGGTGACGTCGCCGGCGCATGGCGCGCTGGCCAGTGCGAGCGTCGTGATCTGGACCACGACGCCGTGGACGCTGCCCGGCAACCGCGCCATCAGCTTCTCGCCGAAAATCGCCTATGGGCTCTACAAGGTCACCGATGCGCCCGCGGACAACTGGGCCAAAAACGGCGATCTGCTGATCCTGGCGGATGCACTCGCCGAAAGCGTGTTCAAGCAGGCGCGCGTCACGGCCTATGAGAAGGTACGCGAGCTGCCGGCCGACACGCTGGACGCGGTGGAATGCGCCCACCCACTGAAAGGTTTTGCCGGCGGCTACGAATTCACCGTTCCGCTTCTCGCCGGCGATCACGTCACCGACGACACCGGCACCGGCTTCGTGCACACCGCCCCCGGCCATGGTCGCGAAGACTTCGACGTCTGGACGGCCAATGCACGTGAGCTGGAAGCGCGCGGCATCAACACCACGATCCCCTACACCGTCGACGAGAACGGCGCCTTCACCGATCACGCGCCGGGCTTCACCGGAAAGCGCGTCATCAACGACAAGGGCGAAAAGGGCGATGCCAACGAAGCCGTGATCAAGGCGCTGGTCGAGGCCGGCAAGCTGCTGGCGCGCGGACGGCTCAAGCATCAATACCCGCATTCCTGGCGCTCGAAAAAGCCGGTGATCTTCCGCAACACGCCGCAATGGTTCATCGCCATGGACAAGGATATTGTCGATCATGGCAAAGCCAAATCCGGCGATACGCTGCGCGCCCGTGCGCTGCACGCGATCTCGGTGACGCAATGGGTGCCACCCGCCGGCCAGAACCGCATCAATGGCATGATTTCGGGCCGTCCCGACTGGGTGATCTCGCGACAGCGCGCCTGGGGCGTGCCGATCGCGGTGTTCGTGCGCGAGAAGGGCGACGGCTCCGCGGAGATCCTGCAGGACGAGGCCGTCAACAAGCGCATCGCGGACGCGTTCGAAAAGGAAGGCGCCGACGCCTGGTACATGGATGGCGCGCGCGAGCGCTTCCTCGGCTCGCACGCCAATGAGGAGTGGAAGAAGGTCGACGACATCTGCGACGTCTGGTTCGACTCCGGCTCGACCCATGCCTTCGTGCTGGAAGATCCCGTGCATTTTCCGGGGCTCGCCGGCATCAAGCGCAAGGTCGACGGCGGCCAGGACACCGTGATGTATCTGGAAGGCAGCGACCAGCACCGCGGCTGGTTCCATTCCTCGCTGCTGGAGAGCTGCGGCACCCGCGGCCGCGCGCCCTACGACATCGTGCTGACCCACGGCTTCACGCTCGACGAGAACGGCCGCAAGATGTCGAAGTCGCTCGGCAACACCGTCGACCCGCAAAAGGTGATGAAGGATTCCGGCGCCGATATCCTGCGGCTCTGGGTCTGCGCCACCGACTATGCCGACGACCAGCGCATCGGCCCCGAAATTCTGAAGAACACCATCGAGACCTATCGCAAACTGCGCAACTCGATCCGCTGGATGCTCGGCACGCTGCATCACTTCAAGCAGGCGGATGCCGTGGCGCTTGCCGACATGCCCGAACTCGAACGGTTGATGCTGCACGAACTCGCCGGGCGAGCCGCGATCGTCCGCAAGGCTTACGAGGAATTCGACTACAAGACCGTAGTCGCGACGCTTTCGGCCTTCATGAATACTGAACTGTCGGCGTTCTATTTCGACATCCGCAAGGACACGCTGTACTGCGACCCGCCATCGTCAGTAGCGCGGAAGGCGGCGCTGACCACAATCGATATCATCTGCGATGCAATCCTGCGTTGGCTGGCGCCCGTGTTGAGCTTCACGACCGACGAGGCGTGGCGGATGTACAGACCGGGCGCCGAGCCGTCGGTGCACCTGACGCTGTTTCAGGAAGGACTGGAAAAATACCGCGACGAGGCGTTGGCCGCGAAATGGGAGACCATCCGCGATGTCAGGCGCGTCGTCACCGGCGCACTCGAACTCGAACGCGCCGCCAAGAACATCGGCTCGTCGCTGGAAGCCTCACCCCTGGTCTACGTCTCGGACAAGAAGATTTTTGACATCCTGTTCGACGTCGACCTCGCAGAAGTCTGCATCACCTCGAATGCCATGGTGACCAACGACGACCCGCCGCCCAATGCGTTCACGCTCAGCGACGTCAAGGGCGTCGCGGTCGTGGTCGAGAAAGCCGTCGGGACCAAATGCGCGCGGTCCTGGAAGATCCTGCCGACCGTCGGCGAAGACGCCGAGTACCCGGACGTCACTCCGCGCGACGCGCAGGCCTTGCGCGAGTGGAAGGCGCTGGGGGTCGCTGTCTAAACCGTCGTCCCCGCGAAAGCGGGCACCCATAACCACCGGCGTTCGCCAAGAGCAATGGACGATGACCAGTCCCCTAAACGACACCCGACACGGCGTATGGGTCCCGGCGTTCGCCGGGACGACAGCGCGTTTTAGGGCGACGGCCCGCCAATGACCCCGCTCCGCGCCGGCATTTTTGCCGCCATTGTCACCCTGATCGTCGATCAGGCCTCGAAGCTCTGGCTCTTGTTCGTGTTCGACATTGCCCATCGCGGCGCGGTCAGTGTCACGCCGTTTTTCGACCTGGTGCTGGCCTTGAACATCGGGATCAGCTTCGGCTGGTTCCAGAGCGACAGCCCGGTTGCCCAGATTGCCCTGATGGCGATCAAGGCGGCGGCGGTAATCGTGCTGGCGATCTGGATGGCGCGCTCGCGCACCATGCTGGCCACCGTCGCCCTTGGGCTGATCATCGGCGGCGCCATCGGGAACGCCATCGATCGATTCGCCTATGGGGCGGTGGTCGATTTCGCCCTGTTTCACGTCCAGATCGGGGAAAAAACCTTCAATTGGTACGTGTTTAACCTTGCGGATGTGGCGATCGTTGCCGGGGTGGCGGTCCTATTGTATGATTCCTTCCTGGGGGTACCCGCCGCAAAAGCGCCCTGATCCCGGCCGATACGAGCCGCCAGAGCGGTATGTTGCTCGCAGACGTGGAACTGCGCCCTAAGCCGGTGCCCGCCCTGCCGAATTTGAATGGGGACAGCGCAATGCGCGACACCAAAGCCCGCGATATCGAAACAGGTGGTCAGACCGTGCAGGCCCCCTGGCAGCCGCTGCGGCGCGGCCTTCGCCTTGCTGTTGTCGCGGCAGGCATCGGCCTCGTAATGTCCGCGGGCGCGGCGCGCGCCGGTGATGACGACGATGAAGACGACAAGACCTTCGAGGAAAAGATCATCGAAGGCATTATGAAGGGCATCGGCGGCACCAACATGGAGAATCAGGGCATCGATTACCGCGAGCGCTCGCCGCTGGTGGTGCCCCCCAAGCTCGATTTGCCGCCCCCGGCAGGCACGACGGCCGACGTGAAGGCACCACCCAATTGGCCGAAGGATCCTGACGATGCGCGCCGCAAGGCGGCGATCGCGGCCCGCAAGAAGGCCAACAAGGATCCGCGCGAAGCAGCCCGGCTTCTGACGCCGAGCGAACTCAACCAGGTAAAGGGCGCGAAATCCTCGGGCGGCGATTCGGTTGACCAACCTGGTGGCAATCCTGGCTCCAATGCCGTCCTGAGCCCCTCGCAGCTCGGCTATAGCGGCGGCTTCAGCGGCCTGTTCGGCGGCAGCAAGACCGAGACGGCGCCGTTCAAGGGCGAGCCGACGCGGGAGTCCCTCACGCAGCCGCCGGCCGGCTACCAGACGCCGTCGCCGAATTTTGCGTACGGCACCGGGCCGAAGGAATCGCTGAACAAGGAATACAATCCGTCCCAAGGCAAGTATGGCGAATAGTTAAGCTCATCTCTCGCCTTCGTGACAATGCCCGGCTCCGGCGCGGCTTATTATGCCGTGGATTACCTCGGACGATTTTGTCCGGGCTTTTAGACAGGTCATGATGTCCCGACAACGCTTTGCCGTTTCGCTTTTCGCCTTTCTCGCTTCAACGGTCGTTTTCCCCGCCAGCGGTTTTGCCCAGACCACGGTCACCTCGGAACGTCCCGCCAGCTTTACCCTCAACAACGGCCTGCAAGTGGTGGTGATCCCGGACCACCGCACCCCGGTCGTCACGCAGATGATCTGGTACAAGGTCGGCTCGGCCGACGAGACGCCGGGCAAATCCGGGCTTGCGCACTTCCTCGAACATCTGATGTTCAAGGGCACCAGCAAGCACCCGGCCGGTGAATTCTCGCAGACCGTGCTGCGGATCGGCGGCAACGAGAACGCCTTCACCTCGGTCGATTACACCGGCTATTTCCAACGCGTGCCGCGCGAGCAGCTGCCGAAGATGATGGAATTCGAGGCCGACCGCATGACCGGCCTCATCCTCAAGGACGAGAACGTGCTGCCGGAACGCGACGTCGTGCTGGAAGAATTCAACATGCGGGTTGCCAACAATCCGGATGCGCGGCTGACCGAGCAGATCATGGCGGCGCTCTATCTCAACCACCCTTACGGCCGACCGGTGATCGGCTGGCACCAGGAGATCGAGAAGCTCGACCGCGAGGACGCGCTCGCCTTCTACAAGCGCTTCTACGCCCCGAACAATGCGATCCTGATCATCGCCGGCGACGTCGATGCCAACGATATCCGCCCGCTGGTCGAAAAGAATTTTGCGGAGATTCCGGCGCAGCCCGCGATCCCCGCAAAGCGGATCCGTCCGCAGGAGCCAGTGCCGGCGGCGCCGCGCACCGTGACCCTGTCCGACCCGCGCGTCGAGCAGCCCGGTCTGCGCCGCTATTACCTGGTGCCTTCCGCCTCGACGGCGGCGGCCGGCGAAAGCCCGGCGCTCGACGTGCTCGCACAATTGATGGGCGGCGGCGCCAACTCCTATCTTTATCGGGCCCTGGTCATCGACCGCCCGCTCGCGATCTCCGCCGGCGCCGGATACACCGGCACCGCGCTCGACCCCTCGCAGTTTTCAATCTCGGTGACGCCCAAACCGGGCGTGGAATTCTCGCAGATCGAGCAGGTGATCGACGGCGTCATCGCTGACGTCGCGCAGAATCCGGCGCGCGCGGAAGACCTCGAACGGGTCAAGACGCAGTTGATTGCGGAAGCGATCTACGCCCAGGACAATCAGGCAACGCTGGCGCGCTGGTATGGCGGCGCGCTCACCACGGGCCTGAACATCGACGACATCAGGAGCTGGCCGGACCGCATCCGCGCCGTCACCGCCGACCAGGTTCGCGATGCCGCACAGAAATGGCTCGACAAGAAGCGTTCCGTGACCGGCTATTTGATCAAGGATTCTGCGCCGAAACGTGAGGAGAAGCGCTCGTGAACTATTCCCTCACCCGGCGCGCGGCGCTGATCGGCAGCGCCTGCGTTGCGATGACGATGTTCTCGGCATTGCCGTCGCAGGCTGCGACAAAAATCCAGCGCCTGGTTTCTCCCGGCGGCATCGAGGCGTGGTTCGTGCAGGACGCCACGGTTCCATTGATCGCGATGGAGTATTCCTTCGGCGGCGGCGCCGCCCAGGACCCCGCCGACAAGCCCGGCGTCGGCAACATGGTCGCCGACCTGCTCGATGAAGGCTCCGGCGACCTCGATTCGAAGACCTTTCACGAGCGCCTCGATCGCCGTGCCATCGAACTCAGCTTCTCCTCGACCCGGGATCATTTCCGCGGCTCGCTCCGCATGCTCAAGGACAACAAGGACGAGGCCTACGACCTGCTGCGGATGGCGCTGACCTCTCCGCATTTCGAGGCTACCGACGTCGAACGGATCCGCGCGCAAGTGCTCTCGGGCCTGCGCCGCGAAACCACCAACCCGACCTCGCTCGCCAGCCGCAAGTTCCTTGAAATCGCGTTTGGCGACCACCCCTATGGCCGGCCAGCAAATGGTACGCTGGACAGCGTTCCGAAGATCGATGTCACCGATCTCAAGGACTATGTCCGCCGCGTGATCGCCAAGGACGGCTTGCGGATTGCCGTGGTCGGCGATGTCGACGCCGACACGCTCGGTAAATTGCTCGACAAGACCTTTGGTGGCCTGCCCGCCAAGGCCAGCCTGACGCCGGTCCCTGACGTCGAGGCGGCCAAGCCGCCGCAGCGCGCTTTCATCCCGCTCGACGTGCCGCAGACGGTGGTGACGTTCGGCGGCCCCGGTATCCGCCGCCACGATCCGGATTTCATGGCGGGCTACGTCGTCAATCACATTCTTGGCGGCGGCGGATTGTCGTCGCGGCTGTATCACGAAGTCCGCGAGAAGCGTGGGCTGGCCTATTCGGTTTTTGAATCGCTGCTGTGGATGGACCACTCCGCGTTGTTCGTCGGCAATACCGGCACCCGCGCCGACCGCGCCGGCGAAACCGTGGACGCGATCGAGAAGGAAGTCCGCCGCATCGCCGAGGAAGGCCCGACCCAGAAAGAGCTCGATGAGGCCAAGTCGTATCTGAAGGGCTCGCAGATGCTGGCGCTCGATACCTCCTCGAAGCTGGCACAGGCGCTGCTGCAATATCAGCTCGACAAATTGCCGATCGACTATATCGAAAAGCGCAATGCCATCGTCGACGCGGTGACGCTCGACGACGCCAAAAAGGCCGCCAACCGGTTATGGGGCCAGGGCCTGCTCACCGTGATTGTCGGTCGCGCCCCGCAGGCCGCCGCGCAGCCGGCCGCCGCCGCGCCAAAGGCGAACTAAATCTCCTTGGTCCGTCATGGCCGGGCGTCGTGGTCTGCCTTGCGCAGACCGGCCCCGGCCATCCACGTTTTCTTTTTTGCGTACGCTGGTAAGACGTGGATGCCCGGGACAAGCCCAGGCATGATGATGATCCGGTGACGCCATGCTGCGGGTTTCCCGCGACCTTTCAATCGACGAGAACGACATCGAGATCGGCTTCGTCCGCGCCTCCGGTCCGGGCGGGCAGAACGTCAACAAGCTCTCCACCGCGGCGCAGCTGCGTTTCGACACGCGCAGGGTCGCGTTCCCCGGCGACGCTGCCGCACGGCTGATCCGGCTCGCCGGCCAGCGGATGACCAAGGATGGCGTGATCGTGATCCACGCCCAGCGCTTTCGTACCCAGGAGCGCAACCGCGCCGACGCCATCGACCGCCTGCTCGAATTGTTGCGCGAAGCGCTGGTACGGCCGACGCCACGCCGCGCGACCAAGCCGACCTTCGGTTCGAAACAACGCCGCTTGGAAGGCAAGAAGCACCGCAGCGACGTCAAGGCACGGCGCGGCTCGGCCCGATTCGACGATTGAACGCGTCTTCGAAACGGCCGTGGCCACCTGAAGAGCTAAAAAACTCCGGCCGCGGCGCGACCGGAGTTTCCCGTTTGAAAAAGCAACCCGTCGAAGGAATCCGGGCGCCTGGAGCGAGATGACTTATCTTCGAATCGTCATCTCGCTCTATTTCCTTGTTTGAGCATGATCTCCGCGCAAACGCTTCGCGTTTGTCGAGCGCATCCTTGGCCACATACCGTTCTTATATGCGGCAGCTGCGAGAAGCGGACGGTCGGCGCGGGAACCGCGCTGCCTTTTTGTTCTGCCGTGAAACAGCCCGCTACTACCACCGCTCGTTGGCCCCGACCTAAAGTCTGCGGACGCCACTGGTGATGTGCATGATGAAACGGCGCGCAGTACGGGCAATCGGGCTGGCATTCTGCGGTGCAGTGCCCGCCATTGGCATCGCCGGCGCACAAATGCCGCTGCCCGCCGCGAAGCCGGCCGATGGCGCGACGCTGTTCAAGCAACAATGCGGAACATGCCACACCACAAATCCCTCCGAACCTGACCGGCAAGGCCCGTCGCTCTTCAAGGTCGTCGGCCGGCCTGCCGGCAAGGTGGACGGCTTCCACTACTCACCGAGCTTCGCGAAGGCCGACTTCGTCTGGGACGACGCCAAGCTCGACGCGTGGCTGACCAACCCGCAGCAGATCATTCCCGGCACGGTGATGGCCTATCGGCAGGCGAAGCCCGAGACGCGCGCCGCCATCATCGCCTATCTCAAGGAGCTCAACTGAATGGCAAAACCCGTCCACTCGATGATCCGCGTTCTGGATGAGGCGAAGTCGCTGGATTTTTACGCACGCGCTTTCGGGCTTGAAGTCGCCGATCATCTCAAGTTTCCGGATTTTTCCCTGATCTACCTGCGTCATCCCTCCTCACCCTTCGAGGTCGAACTCACCGTCAATTTCGACCGCAAGGAGCCCTATTCTCTCGGCGATGGCTACGGCCATCTCGCCGTCATCGTCGATGACGTCGACGCCGAACATGTCAGGTTCGAACGGGAAAAACTGTCGCCGGGACCGCTGCGCGATTTCAAGCATGACGGCAAGACGCTGGCGCGCTTCTTCTTCGTCGCCGATCCCGATGGTTACAAGATCGAAGTGATCCAGCGGGGCGGACGCTTCGGCTAATCGCAATCAAGAACAAATATTCAATGGAGGACGCCCATGAGAGAAGTCGATCGTCGAAGCAAATATAATCGCCGTGTCTTTCTCCAGGGGGCGGCAACGACGGTGCCGGCAGTCGCAATCGCAACCAGCGCGGGCCTGGGCGTCAGCGACGCCTGGGCCGAGGATGCGACCACGCTGACGCCGACGACGCTGAAGACGCTGGTGAAGGTCGCGCGCGATATCTATCCGCACGATTTCCTGGGCGACAGCTACTACATCACCGCGATCAAGCCGTGGGACGGCAAGGCCGCCAAGGACCCGGCCGTGAAGTCGCTGATCAACGACGGCGTAAGCCGGCTCGATTCCGAGGCCAACGATCGTCACAAGGTGCCCTATGCCCAGGTGCCATGGGAGGCCGATCGCGTGGCGCTGCTGCAGCGCATCGAGCAGACCGCGTTTTTCCAGAAGATCCGCGGCGACCTTGTCGTCTCCCTCTACAACCAGAAAGAGCTGTGGCCGAAATTTGGCTACGAAGGCTCCTCCGCCGAGCATGGCGGCTACATCAAACGCGGCTTCGCCGACATCGACTGGCTCCCGAAGGTCTAGGCCTCAGGCAACGAACGGTCAGGGAGGAAATCAACATGGCAAAATTCGATCTGAATGACAGCGGCGTGGTCGTCATCGTGGGCTCGGGGGCCGGCGGCGGAACGCTGGGCAACGAACTCGCGCAGAAGGGCGTCAAGGTCGTGATCCTTGAAGCCGGCGCCCGTATCGAGAACCAGGACTTCGTCAACGACGAATGGGAAAGCTTTAGCCAACTCGCCTGGTCCGACATGCGCACCACGTCGGGGAGCTGGCGTGTCGCCAGGGACTTCCCCAATCTTCCGGCCTGGATCGTCAAGGCGGTCGGCGGTTCGACGACACACTGGGCCGGCGCGTCACTGCGCTTCGACGACCATGAGTTCAAGATCAAGAGCGCCTACGGCGGCATGCCCGGAGCCAATTTGCTGGATTGGCCGATCACGCTTGCCGAAATGGAGCCGTACTACGCCAAGGCCGAAAACAAGATGGGCGTGACGCGGACCAACGGCATTCCCGGCCTGCCCGGCAACAACAATTTCAAGGTGATGGAAGCCGGTGCGAAGAAGCTGGGATACAACGAGGTCCATACCGGAAGGATGGCCATCAACAGCGAGCCTCGCGACGGACGTGGATCCTGCCAGCAGATCGGCTTCTGCTTCCAGGGCTGCAAATCCGGCGCGAAATGGTCGACGCTCTACACCGAGATTCCCAAAGGCGAAGCGACCGGCAATCTGGAGGTGCGCCCGAACAGCATGGCGATCAAGATCGAGCACGATGCGTCGGGCAAGGTAACCGGCGTGGTCTATGCCGACGAGAACGGCGCGATGCAGCGGCAGAAGGCGCGCATCGTGGCGGTGGCCGGCAACTCGATCGAAAGCCCGCGCCTGTTACTCAACAGCGCGTCGAGCCAGTTCCCCGACGGGCTTGCCAACTCGTCCGGGCAGGTCGGCCGCAACTACATGCGGCACATGACCGGCAGCGTCTATGCCGCGTTCGAGAAATCGGTGCACATGTATCGCGGCACCACCATGGCCGGCATCATCCGCGACGAGGCGAAGAACGACCCGAAGCGCGGCTTCGTCGGCGGCTACGAGATGGAGACGCTGTCGGTCGGCGTCCCCTTCATGGCCGCGTTCCTGAATCCGGGTGCCTGGGGACGGCCATTCTCAGCCGCAATGGAGGCCTATCCGCGGATGGCCGGCATGTGGCTGGTCGGCGAGGACATGCCGCAGGAAACCAACCGCATCACGCTCGACCCCAAGGCCAAGGACAAGTTCGGCATGCCGGTCGCGAGCGTGCATTTCGACGATCATCCCAACGATATCGCGATGCGCGATCACGCCTACAAGCAGGGCGCCGCCGTCTACGAAGCCGTCGGTGCCACCGTCACCTATCCGACACCGCCTTATCCCTCGACCCACAACATGGGCACCAACCGGATGAGCGAAAAGCCGAGGGATGGCGTGGTGAACAAGTTCGGACAAGCCCACGATATCAGGAACCTGTTCGTATCCGACGGCAGCCAGTTCACCAGCGGCGCGGCCTGCAACCCGACCCTGACCATCGTTTCGCTCGCGATCCGGCAGGCGGATTACATCGCAGGTGCGATGCAGAAGAAGGAGATTTAGCCGAACTCAGAATGCAACGGCTCTGTCCTGAACCGGACAGAGCCGCATGTGCTCGATGCGGGGCGGATGTATTCGCCCCCGTATCGACGAGTATTATTCGGCGGCGTCGAGAATTGGCGCTGCGGCGCCGTGGAATTCCGGGATCGGTGCAACGTTTTTCGAGCGGTAGATCAGACAGGAACATCGCAGCAGCGACGCGAAATTACTGACCTCGCCATGATGGTCGAGGACCTCGTTGTGCAGCGCCGTGAGAAATTTGCCGAGGCTCATGTTCTCCTTCGCCGCGATCTCTTCCAGGGTGTCCCAGAACGACATTTCCAGGCGGATCGACGTGCAATGGCCACCTATCCGCAACGATCGAGTCTGGGATTCGTAGTCGCGTTGCGGCTGATGCGCGAACAAATGGCACATGGCTTCCTCCCGTCGGATTATAATTTTTCTAAACGATATACCGGCCCGTGCGACCTCACAATGCCGCACGGCGATGGGCCGAACCCGTGGGGCAGCCTGTGGCCGTCGCGCCGAACATCAACATCTTCAATGCGATAGGCTGAGCATCCCCAGGGGATTTGGTATTCACCCCATGCATTTGCCGTCACGCCGGCCTACAATGCGGGGCAGAGCCGACTCGTCCCTGAAACAGAAATCCATGCCCGTCCGCCAGCTGCCAGAACAGGTCGTCAACCGTATCGCCGCCGGCGAGGTGGTCGAACGTCCCGCGAGCGTGGTCAAGGAACTGGTCGAGAACGCGATAGACGCCGGCGCCAGCCGGATCGACATTTTCACCGATGGCGGCGGGCGGCGGCGGATCGGCATCACCGACGACGGCAGCGGCATGAGCTACGCCGACCTCGAACTGTCGGTCGATCGCCACGCCACCTCCAAGCTCGATGACGAGGATCTGCTGCGCATCCGCACGCTCGGGTTCCGCGGCGAGGCGCTGCCCTCGATCGGCGCCGTGGCGAAGCTCGGCATCACCACCCGCCACTCAAGCGAGCCGCATGCCTGGTCGATGTCGGTCGAAGGCGGCGA
The DNA here is from genome assembly GCA_963786115.1 of uncultured Alphaproteobacteria bacterium. Classification (GTDB taxonomy): domain Bacteria; phylum Pseudomonadota; class Alphaproteobacteria; order Rhizobiales; family Xanthobacteraceae; genus Bradyrhizobium. Next base: position 146,886 of record CAWAYC010000015.1, on the reverse strand, counting down.
GAAATCGAAGATCATGCCGGCGGCGCTGAGCCAGGGCACCCGCGTCGAGGTCAGCGATCTCTTTTATGCGACGCCGGCGCGGCTAAAATTTCTCAAGACCGACCGCACCGAGGCGGAAGCGATCCGCGAAGTCGTCCGCCGCCTTGCGATGGCACGCCCCGACGTCGCCTTCACGCTGGCCGGCGAGGAACGCGCGCCAGTGACCTGGGTTGCCGCGCTGCCCGGCGCCGCCGGCCGGCTGACTCGGCTCGGCGATATCCTGGGAGGCGATTTCCGTAGCAGCGCCATCGAGGTGCGCGCCGAGCGCGAGGGCGTTCTGGTCGAGGGATTTGCCGCCGCGCCGTCGCTGACCCGCGCCAACGCGCTCGGCCAATATCTGTTCGTCAACGGCCGCCCGGTGCGCGACAAGCTCATTCTCGGCGCGGTGCGCGCCGCTTATTCCGACTATCTGCCGCGCGATCGCCATCCGGTGGTGGCGCTGTTCGTGACAGCAGATCCGCAGGAAGTCGACGCCAATGTACATCCGGCCAAGACCGAAGTGCGGTTCCGCAATGCCGGCCTGGTCCGTGCGCTGATCGTCCATGCGTTGAAAGAAGGACTCGCCCGCGAGGGCAAGCGCACCGCAGCAAATACCGACGGCGCGGCCATGTCGGCATTTCGTCCGGCCTTCGCGCCGCGCCCGACCAATTGGGACTGGCAGCGCTCGCCGTCCTATCCGGTCAGTTCAATGCCCTCGTTCCAAGGCGCCGTGGCAACGGCACTCGCCGAACCCGGACAAGCTGCGTTCGATGTCGGCGCGCCGACGGCGGATGTGCGTTTCCAGGAGGCACCGTCCGCTGAGCTGCTCGACCGCCCGCTGGGAGCTGCGCGAACGCAGATCCACGAGACCTATATCGTGTCACAAACCCGCGACGGGCTGATTGTCGTGGATCAGCATGCCGCGCATGAGCGGATCGTCTACGAGAAGCTGAAGGCCTCACTGGCGAAGAACGGTGTTCAGCGGCAGATCCTGCTGATTCCGGAGATCGTCGAGCTCGACGAGGCGACGGTCGAGCAACTCCTGGCGCGTGCCGACGAGCTGGCGGCCTTCGGGCTTGCGATCGAATCCTTCGGCCCCGGCGCGGTCGCGGTGCGCGAGACGCCGTCGCTGCTCGGCAAGACCAATGCGTCTGGCCTGCTGCGCGATCTCGCCGAGCATATGGCGGAATGGGACGAAGCGTTGCCGCTGGAACGCCGCCTGATGCACGTCGCCGCCACCATGGCCTGCCACGGCTCGGTCCGTGCCGGCCGCCGCCTCAAACCCGAAGAGATGAACGCGCTGTTGCGCGAGATGGAAGACACGCCGAACTCCGGCCAGTGCAACCATGGCCGCCCGACCTACGTGGAATTGAAGCTGTCGGATATCGAGAAGCTGTTCGGGCGACGGTGATCGTCTGTAGATGGGTGGGCAAAGCGAAGCGTGCCCACCATCGCGAGCACGTCGTGAATGGTGGGCACGGCGCAAGTGCGCCTTTGCCCACCCTACGAAACTCTCGCCGTCATTGCGAGGAGCGATAGCGACGAAGCAATCCATCTCTCGGCAAGCGAAGAGCTGGATTGCTTCGCTACGCTCGCAATGACGCGGTTAGCGCGTTCGCGATGACGGGCGCTGGCAATTCCGATTCACATTTCAAACAGCAGCGAGAAAACAGCCTGACGATACGACTCCGCGTTCTCGCGGCGCGGACCGCCCGAGCTTTGCATCAGTTTCCGCCCCCTCGAAGACGAGGGCGCAGGGAAAGCCGGGTGCGCGCTGCACCCGCGATCTCGTGTGCAAGTTTGTGCAAAGAAGTGCGCACACGAGCATACAGGTCCAGCGGAAACACTCCGGCTTTCCCTGCGCGATGGGTTTACGGCTTACTTCGCGCTCTCCCCGGTGACCGGCTTTGTTGCCACCGTCATTCGCGAGAATGACTTCTCGCGAACTTGACGCCAGCATCGGGGCGCCAGGACCACACGACTTCACCGTCCGAGACGAGCGCGTTTCGTCAAGCGCGCCACCACGTCCACCGCATCCCACCGCGCGTTCGTGACGATCGCGATCGCCCCTCGCATCGGGTGAGACAAGCGGGTTCAATCTTGATTTGCCCTGCCGCGTGAAGCGATTTATTTTTGCGCGCGGGACTGGACAGGTTTTTGCTGATTTGCCCGTCGGGTTGATGTGTCGCAGGTGTTGACGCGAGAATGTTGTTGCGCGCGAGGCGAAGCGGCCCTTGCAGGACGGGTGGAGCGAAGCGATACCCATCAATCACGACGCATGAAGCTGATGGGTATCGCTGCGCTCCACCCATCCTACGGTCTCAAGATACTCTCTCGCCGTCATTGCGAGGAGCGGTAGCGACGAAGCAATCCATCTCTCGGCAAGCTGATAGTACGCGTGCCCTGCGTGATGCTCGCGGGCTTGTTATAGGGGGTCCAGGTGATGGTGCGCCCGAGCCCACCCGCTGGATCACGCGGTCGAACTTGTCGCAGGTCACGCTGACGGTCTCCCCCTTGGCATTGCTCTGGCTCACCGGCAAACCGAGCGTGTTGCAAGTATAGGTCCAGGACCCCACATCAGGATCGGAGCTCGCGATCTTGCCGCCACGAACATCGTAGATCGCAGTCGTGCTAATCCGCCCTACGCAGAAACATGAACTCGGTGTCGTCGTAGGCGCGACGTTCCAATTCCTCGTAACCGTCCGGCGCGGCGAACGCCGCGGCTTTCGCCTCCTCCACCACCAACAGCGCGCCCGGCGTCAGCCAGCCGCCATCGCGCAGCGAAGCGAGTGCTTTCTCGGCAAGACCTTTGCCGTAGGGCGGATCGAGGAAGGCCAGCGAGAACGGCTCGACGGGATGGGCGGGGCCGAGATCGGTGGCATCGCGGCGGTAGACCTTGGTTACGCCGCCGAGCCCGAGCGCCTCGACATTGTTGCGCAGCAGAGCGCGGGCTTCCGCGCCGTTATCGACGAACAGGGTAAACTTCGCACCGCGCGAGACGGCTTCGATGCCGAGCGCGCCGGTGCCGGCGAACAGGTCAAGCACGCGCGCGCCTTCAATCGGATCGTCATAGGCGTGGATCAGGATATTGAACACGGACTCGCGCAGCCGGTCCGCGGTGGGGCGGATCTCGCGCGAGGATGGAGAGGCCAGGTTGCGGCCCTTCAATCGTCCGCCGACGACGCGCATCAGGTGGCCTCGTCATGCCCGGCCTTGTGCCGGGCATCCACGTCCTTGAGCCGTCGATGCAAGCAAGACGTGGATGGCCGGGTCAAGCCCGGCCATGACGACCTTGTTGACGATAGCGGCATCCTTGCGAGCATCAGGCGTCACTCGTCCCGCGGCTTCAGATCGCGCTTGCCGTGATAGCCGCGCTGCGGGCGGCGTGGCGGGCCGTAGCCATTGGCTTCGTCCTCGTTGCGGGCGCGCGCTTCCTCGCTGCCGGTGCGCTGGACCAGCACGCGGCGGCCCTTGCGGTCGGCGATCAGCGCGCTCTTGCCGGCCGGCTTGAACGGTTTTTTACTGCGCGGAGCACCATCCTCGGCGGGCTCATCGTTCGCCTGGCCCGGCATCGGCCGGTTGAAGTCGGCGCCCGCCAGCGCTGCGATCTTCTCGCCGAGCTGCTCGCGCAGCACCCGCGTCTTGACCTCCTCGACCTTGCCTTCCTCGAGCTCGCCAAGCTGGAACGGCCCATAGGAGACCCGGATCAGCCGGTTCACCTCGAGCCCGAGATGCGCCATTACGTTGCGGACTTCGCGGTTCTTGCCTTCGCGGATCGCAAACACCAGCCAGACATTGGCGCCCTGGTCGCGTTCCAGCGTGGCGTCGATCGGACCGTATTTGACGCCGTCGACCTCGATGCCGTCCTTCAATTGATCGAGCTGAGCCTGCGTAACCTCGCCATGGGCGCGGACGCGGTAGCGGCGGAGCCAGCCGGTATCGGGCAGTTCCAGCGCGCGCGCCAGTCCGCCGTCATTGGTCAGCAGCAGCAGGCCTTCGGTGTTGAAATCGAGCCGACCGATGCTGATCAGCCGCGGCAGGCCTTCGGGCAGGTTGTCGAACACGGTCGGCCGCCCCTCGGGATCGGCATGCGTGGTCATCAGCCCGCGCGGCTTGTGATACATGAACAGCCGCGTGCGCTCACGCGGCGGCAAGTTCTTGCCGTCGACCGCGACGACATCGTTTTCCGTGACATCGAGCGCCGGCGAATTGATGACGCGGCCGTTGACGGTGACGCGGCCCTGCGTGACCATCTCCTCGGCGTCGCGACGCGAAGCCAGCCCGGCGCGCGCCAGCACTTTTGCGATGCGCTCGCCTGATTTCTTCGGCTTGGGCTCAGGCCGCGCCGCGCGCCTGTCGAATTCAGGCGGGCGCTCGCGATAGGCGCCGCGGCCGCCGAACGCCGGACGCTTTGCGAAAACCTTGCTGTCGTCCTCATTGTCGCGGCGCGGCCGATCGTCGGATCGCGACTCGCTGCGCGGATGCTCCTGCCAGTCGGTACGGCCTTCGGGCCGCTCCCGGCGAGGGCGGTCGAATTTCGGGCGATCCTCGCGCGAACGCGAAAACCGCGGACGCTCCTCGCCGCCGCGTTCCTCACGCGGCTTGTCGAAATTGCGCGCGCCGTCGCGGGACGGGCGGGAATCGCGTCCGCCGCGATCATCGCGCTTCTGCCAAGGCTTCTCGTCACCGCGGTCGCTACGACGCGGGCGGTCACCAAAATCCCTACGCGGTCCTCGATCGCCGGAGTCGCGCTGGCGATCCCCCGCGCCGCGGGAGAATTTCCTGTCGCCGTCAAATTTTCTCTCGGGTCGATCGCCGCGGGGACGATCTCCGTCACGCGACGGTCGCGCACCATAAGGCCGGTCGCCGCGAGGACGGTCGCCATCCTTGCGGAAACCTTCACCGCGCGGCGTGTATGGGCGCTTCTCGCCGCTGCTGTCCCGCGGCGTATAGGGCCGCTTGTCACCGAACTTCTTCTCCGCGAAGCGTCCGGCCGGGCGCGCATCGTCGCGATCCCTCGGGTCGCCCTTGCGATCCCGGCGCGGTGCCCTGTCGTCGCGATTGTAGCCCGGGCGATCACCGCGCGGCGTGTACGGGCGCTTCTCGCCGCCGCGATCCTCGCGCGGGCGAAAATCCTTGCGCGGTTCACGGTCCGGACGATCGCCGCGGGGACGGTCGTCCCGGTTGAAGCGGGGACGCGGCGCATCACCAAAATCCCGACGCGGGCGATCATCGTCCCGGCGTGGCGAAGCGCCCTCGCGCTTGCCGGCGTAGGGCTTGCCCGCGCCGGAATAGGGTTTCTTGCCAAACGACTTGGCGCCGTCGGATTTGGCGGCGTACGGACGCCGCTCACCATCGCGCTTGTCGCCGTCGCGCTTTCCGGCAAAATCCTTGCCGCCAAAACCGCGCTTGGCGAACTTCTTCTCCGGGCCGCGGGCGGCGCCGGAGCGGCTTTTGCCCGGGGGCCGATCACGCCGGCCGCGCGGGGAATTGTTGTTTTTGTCGCTGTCGCGGGGCATGAAGGGTCTCACTGAAGGTGGTCAAATGGCATGTATGCGCGCTCGCTCGTCGAGCCGCGTACTCACGCAAAACCGGTATCCACTTTTGCTGAAGGCGCTTCTAGTAGCAGGTTTCTTCCGATGATACGAGGCATGACCGCCCCTTCTTTCATGGATTTGGCGCTAAAAACCGCCGAAAATGCCGGAAAAGCCGGCGAAGTTCCCATCGGATGCGTGATCGTCAGGGATTACCAGGTCATCGCCACCGCCGGCAACCGGACGCTCACCGACCGCGACCCGACCGCCCATGCGGAAGTTTTGGCGATCCGGCAGGCGGCGGAAACCATCGGCACCGAGCGGCTGGTCGATTGCGATCTCTACGTCACGCTGGAGCCCTGCACGATGTGCGCTGCCGCGATCTCGTTTGCGAGACTGAGGCGGCTCTATTACGGCGCCGCCGATCCGAAGGGCGGCGCGGTCGATTCCGGCGTTCGGTTCTTTGCGTCCCCGACCTGCCATCACGTGCCGGAGGTGTACTCCGCGGTCGGCGAGACGGAAGCCGCGACGCTGCTGCGGGAGTTTTTCAAGGTGAGGCGGTGAGGCACGGTGCCGCCAATCGTACCGCTGTCATCATCCGCGAAAGCGGATGATCCAGTATTCCAGAGACAGCAGTGACTGATCGATAGGCCGCGGCGTACTGGATACCCGCATTCGCGGGTATGACTAGTTTTGTTATGGCTAAGCTGCCGAAAAGAACTCCCGCAGCAACTTCGCGGTCGCGTCCGGGTTCTCTTCGGTCAGAAAATGTCCGGAATCCACCGGCGATCCCGTGACCTTCGTCGCCCATTTCTTCCAGGTATCCAACGGCGTGGCCGCAGCACTTGCGATGCCGGCATCGCCCCACAGCGCCAGCAACGGGATCGTGATCTTCTTGCCGGCGTCGTGATCTTGCTTGTCGATCTCGTAATCGGCATAGGCGCCGGCGCGGTAATCCTCGCACATCGCGTGTACGCGTGACGGATCGCGGAACGGCGCGAGATAGTGCTCCAGCGCGCGCCGATCGATGGCGTCGAGATTCTTCGTCTTCGTCTGGCTCGCCATTTTCTGTTTGAGGAAGAAATCCGGATTGCCCAATATCAGCGTTTCCGGCAGCGGATACGGCTGTGCCAGAAACGTCCAGTGATAGATCTTCAGCGCATAGAGCCGGTTCATGCGCTCCCAGTAATCGTAGGTCGGAAGGATATCGAGCACCGCGAGCTTTGACAGCCGGCCTGGATGATCTAGCGCCAGCCGGTAAGAGACACGGCCGCCGCGGTCGTGGCCGGCGAGCGCGAAATGCACGTGACCGAGCTGCTCCATCGCTTCCACCATCGCCTTCGCCATCGCGCGCTTGGTGTAGGGCGTGTGTTCCTTGTCGCTGTCGGGCATGTCCGACCAGCCATAGCCCGGCAAATCGGCGATGATCAGCGTGAACTTGTCGGCCAACTGCGGCGCGACCCGGTGCCACATCACATGCGTCGACGAAAATCCGTGCAGCAGCAACAGTGGAGGCCCCTTACCGCCAACGCGGGCGAAGATGCGGCCCGATGAGGTGTTGATCCATTCGGACGCATAGCCGGGAAACAAGTCGGCAAGATCGGGCATGGTCCCTCCTTCGCGGGCCGCTCGCGCTGCTTCAAACTTTGTTTGGCGTTGCCGCTGGCACGTCGCAGGTTTATGCCATCCCGCAAGTCCGACCAACAAGAACGGAACGAGGAAACCACCTAATGTCGATCGATTTCGAAATCCCGGCCGAGGCCAAGGCGATCCGCGAGAAGGTACGCAAATGGGTGCAGGACGAATGCATCCCGGCGGAAAAGGAACTCGATACCAAGCCGCTCGCCGAAGTGCTGGGCCCGCTGCGGGCAAAGGCCCGGGCGCGCGGCCTGTGGTGCCCGTGGGTGCCGAAGGAATATGGCGGCATGGGGCTCGGGCCGCTCGCCAACGCGCTGGTGCAAATGGAACTCGGCGAAAGCATGCTGGGGGCGCTGTCGATGAACACGCAAGGCCCCGACGACGCTTCCATGATGACGATACTTGCCCACGGCACGGAATATCAGAAGGAGAAATTCCTTAAGCCGCTGCTCAACGGCGACAAGCGCATCTGCTTCTCGATGACGGAAAAGGCCGCCGGCGCCGATGCCACCGGTATGCAGACCACGGCGGTGAAGGACGGCAACGAGAATTATATCCTGAACGGCGAGAAGTGGTTTTCCTCCTCCGCCAGCGTCGCCGATATGGCGCTGGTGATGGCGAAGACCGATCCGAACGCGCCGCGTCACAAGCAATATTCAACCTTCATCGTCGAGCTGCCGAACCCCGGCTACAAGATCAAGCGCAACGTCGCGAACATGGCGATCGAGGGACCGCATGACGACGTGATCCATGGCGGCCACTCCGAAATCGAGATCAGGGATCTCAAGGTGCCGGCCGACAATCTGCTCGGCGGTGAAGGTAATGGTTTTGCCATGGGCCAGCATCGCCTCGCCTATGGCCGGTTGCGCCACGGCATGCACAACGTCGCCAAGGCGCAACGCGCGCTCGACATGGCGGTTGCCCATGTCACCACGCGCTCGACCTTTGGCACGCTGCTGGCTGACCGCCAGGCGGTGCAGTTCATGCTCGCCGATTGCGCCAGCGAACTCTATATCGGCCGCCTAATGCTGCTGCACATCGCCTACAAGGCGGAAAAGGGTCTGGACATCAGGCAGGAGAACTCGATCGCAAAAATCTTCCATGCGCATATGGTGCACAAGGTGATCGACACCGCGATCCAGCTTCACGGCGCGCTTGGCTTCAGTCAGGATACGCCGCTCGCCAAATGGTACACCCAGGTGCGCTCGCAGCGGCTGGTCGACGGGCCCGACGAGGTACACAAGTGGAAGATCGGAAAGAACGTCATCAAGGCCTACCGCGAACACGGGACGACGGCGAGCGCGGCCGGCGGGGATTTGCTGTAGCGTCATGACCGCGCGCACAATTCCGTCATTGCCGGGCTTGACCCGGCAATCCATCAAAAAAGATTCCGTCGAAGTGATGGATGCGCGGGTCAAGCCCGCGCATGACAAGTGAGGCAGGTGGAGGGACCTAGCCCTTCGCCCGCTCCTGCTCCACCGCCTGCCAGGCGATGTCGCGGCGGCAAAATCCATCCGGCCATTTGACCCGGTCGACCGCGGCGTAAGCGCGTTGCTGCGCCTCGGTCACAGTCTTTCCTGAGGCACAGACATTCAGCACCCGGCCGCCATTGGCGAGGATGGCGCCGTCCTTCGCAACCGTGCCGGCGTGGAATATCTCCACGCCCTCGATCCTGGCGGCGTCATCGAGGCCCTCGATGCGCGTACCCTTGATGTAATCGCCGGGATAGCCCTTTGCGGCCATCACCACCGTCAACGCAGGCTCGGGAAACCAGCGCAAGTCAAAATTCCTCAACTGGCCGTCGCAGGACGCGAGGAACGCCGGCACGATGTCCGACATCATCCGCAGCATCAGCACCTGGCATTCGGGATCGCCGAAACGGACATTATATTCGAACAGTTTCGGGCCCTGCGCCGTCAGCATCACGCCGGCATAGAGCACGCCGCGAAACGGCATGCCGCGTGCCTTCATGCCTGACACCGTCGGCAGAATGATCCGCGACATGATCTGGTCGTGAATCTCAGGTGTCACGAACGGCGTCGGCGAATAGGCGCCCATGCCTCCGGTGTTCGGCCCCTCGTCGTGATCGAATACGCGCTTGTGGTCCTGCGCCGAAGCCAGCGGGATCGCGGTTTCGCCGTCACACAGCGCAAAGAAGCTGATTTCGCGGCCGGACAAGAATTCCTCGATCACGACTTCGGCGCCAGCGGTGCCGAACCCGCCCTCGAACATCATGGCGATGGCGGCTTCCGCCTCGGCCAGGGTTTTCGCGACCACCACGCCCTTGCCGGCCGCCAGCCCATCGGCCTTGACCACGATCGGCGCGCCCTGCCCGCGCACGTAGGCCAGTGCGTCGGCGGCATTGGTGAAGCGGCGATAGGCGCCGGTCGGAATGTTGAACTCGCTGCAGAGATCCTTGGTAAATCCCTTGGAGCCCTCGAGCTGCGCCGCCTGCTTGCCCGGGCCGAATGCCTTGATGCCGACCGCGGCGAGATCGTCGACCATCCCGGCTGCGAGCGGCGTCTCCGGCCCGACCACCACCAGATCAACCGCGTTGCGTTTGCAGAAGTCGATCACCGCCGGATGATTCGCGATGTCGAGCGCCACACATTCCGCTTCCCGCGCGATACCGGCATTGCCCGGCGCGCACCACAGTTTTGTCAGCAATGGGGAAGCGGCGATCTTCCACGCCAGAGCGTGTTCGCGGCCACCGGAACCAAGCAGGAGGATGTTCATTGGGAGTGCAGCCAAATGGAGGGTTGCCGGCTATCGCGCGACGGTTTAGCACGACAGGGGCCGGCCGCAACAACGCGTCTATTCCTGTGTGGATATGTGCCTTGGCGCCGTCACGCTCGTGTCCAGACCTTGCGGAAGCGCCGGAAAAGGCCGATTCTAAACCTTGATATGCCAGCGGAAAAACTGATCAACGCGCCTGAATTCACCGTCTCCGAGCTGTCCTCCGCGCTGAAACGGACGGTGGAGGATGCCTATGGCCATGTCCGCGTGCGCGGCGAAATTTCCGGTTTCCGCGGGCCGCACTCCTCCGGGCATTGCTATTTCGCATTGAAGGACGAGAGCGCCAAGATCGAGGCGGTGATCTGGAAATTCGCCCACGCCCGGATGCGCTTCAAGCCGCAGGAAGGGCTCGAGGTGATCGCCACCGGCAAGCTCACGACCTATCCGGGCTCATCGAAATACCAGATCGTGATCGAGGCGCTGGAGCCCGCCGGCATCGGCGCGCTGATGGCGCTGATGGAAGAGCGCAAGAAGAAGCTCGCCGCCGAAGGTCTGTTCGACGAGGCACGCAAGCAATTGCTGCCGTGGCTGCCGGAAGTGATCGGCGTCGTCACCTCGCCGACCGGCGCCGTGATCCGCGACATCCTGCACCGCCTGGAGGATCGTTTTCCGCGCCGCGTGCTGGTGTGGCCGGTCAAGGTTCAGGGCGACGGTTCGGCCGAGCAGATCGCGGCCGCGATCCGCGGCTTCAACGCTTTGCCGGAGGCGGGGCGGATTCCGCGGCCGGACCTGTTGATCGTCGCGCGCGGCGGCGGCTCGCTGGAAGATCTGTGGTCCTTCAACGAGGAGATCGTGGTCCGTGCCGCCGCCGACAGCATGATCCCGCTGATCTCGGCGGTCGGCCACGAGACCGACATCACGCTGATCGATTTCGCCGCCGACAAGCGCGCGCCGACGCCGACGGCGGCTGCCGAAATGGCGGTGCCGGTGCGCAGTGAATTGTTTGTCGAGGTTTCGGCGCTGGCGCGGCGCACGATGGTGTGCTGGCAGCGCGGCCAGGAGAGCCGCCGCAGCGAACTGCGCGCCGCGGCGCGCGCACTGCCGAGCGCCGGCAATCTGCTGGCGATCCCCCGGCAGCGGCTCGACGGCGCGGCCGGCGCCCTGCCCCGTGGACTGAAGGCCAATACCAACGCGCATCATCGGCGCTTCACGCACATCAGCGCGGGGCTCACCCTGCGGGTGCTGCGCGGCCAGGTCGCGCAAGCCCGCCAGCGGCTGACCGTATCGGGCGAGCGGATCAAGCTTTCGGCACGGTCGCTGTTGCGAAACCGCAGGGATCGCTATGCGGGGCTGGAAGTGCGTTTCAAAGCCTCAAAGCTTGCCAACGCGCAGGCGCAGCGCAACGCCATCGCCCGCAGCCGCGAGCGCACGGAACGGCTGACCGAACGCGCGCAACGCGCGCTCATGACGCTGATGCAGCGGCTCGACGCGCGAGTCGCTCACAGCGGACAGTTGTTGTCGGCATTGTCCTATCGCGGCGTGCTCGCGCGCGGTTTTGCGCTCGTTCGCGACGAGCACGGGCACGCGGTGCATGCCGCGGCATCCGTCGGACCCAACGCGCATTTGTCGATCGAATTCGCCGACGGCCGCGTGGCGGCGACGGCCGACGCGGATCGGCCGCCGGCAACTTCGACGCCGGCCAGCGAACCGAGGATCGCTCCGCGCGAGCCAAAGCCGGCCGCGCCCAAGCGGCTACCAAAGCCAGTCGATCAGGGAAGCTTGTTTTAGCCGTTGCCGGATATCGCCCTCATGCCCGGGCTTGTCAGGGCATGACGAGGAATAGCATTTTAACTCATTAGCGCGCGAGCCACTCCACGACGCGCTTTTGCGCATCCGAGCGCGCCTCAGTGTCGGTGCCGATATGGCCGCGTTCCGGCGCGGCCGCATCCACCGTTGCACTGATCGCGTGCTCAGGAAGGTTCGGCCGGTCGAAATCGTGATCGGCGTCGGGATAGACCACGATGCGCGCCAGCGCGCTGCGGCCGCGCGCGCCGTCGACCATCTGATGGCAGGCGGACGGCGAGCTGACGTCGTCCCTGGCCCCGATCAGCAAGAGCGTCGGTACCCGCGCACTCCAGCCGGTGCCGGAAGAAAGCCGGCAGTCCGGATAGAACGCGATCGCCGAGCGGAAGTCCGGCTCGGCATTGCGTGCCGACAATTGCGGCCGTACCGCCCAAAGGAGGGCGCTGGCGCCGTTGCCCCACCCGATCAGGCTGATGCGATCACGCGCCACCCAGGCCTGCTGCACCAGCCATTGCCGGACCACCACGATGTCGGCCACCCGCTCGCGGCGGGCGTGGACGTGGCGCTCCTTCGCGCGGCATTGCGGGCCGAGTTCGCGCGAGCCGTAGCTGTCGGGCAGGATCACCGCATGCCCGGTCTCGAGCAGTTGTTCCGCCCAATCGCGATAGCGCGGCGATACCGGTTCTGAACGCCCGGCCAATCCGCCGCAGCCGTGCAGCGCGATCACGGTCGGAAACGGACCGTTGCCCTCGGGCTTGAAGAGCTGCGCGTGCAAGGTAACGTTGGCCTCGGGAATATCGATCTGATGCGGAGCCGGCGCGGGGGCTGCCGCCGCCGCGAAAGCCGCGGCAACGAGCGCCAGGAAAACGGTTACTAACAGAGAACGCATTTATTCCGGCCGGGTCGTCAGGACGCTGGAGATACAGCGAACCAATGCACGCAAAGCTATCATGCGCCAAGCACGCAAATCATCACAAGTCGGTGGTTTAAGGAGCGGACACCGCAACCTATTTATGATAGATCGATTTGTGAAAATCCGGTAAGCCTCGATCGAGGCCAGGAGCGTTCAATCGTGCTGAATAAATTCGGGCCCTCGGGCCATGGTGAAGCGCAGGTGCAATATCTGGACGGCGATTTCCGCGTGATCTCGCCCGGAACCTACGTGCGCTGCGCGATATCGGATGTCAGAATCCCGCTCGACGAATTGAAGTACTGGAGCGTCGATCTGCAGGAGGCCTACGCGGTTCCCTCAGCCGTACTGCAGCGGCATTTTCCCGACGCGCTGAAGACGCAGAAATAACCTCACCGCACCGTTCCGAATCAAGCAAGGTTCGTCAGGTGGCAAAGCCGCCCTTCGCGTCGCGCCCGCCCACACGGTAGATCGATAGTCGGCACGCTGCGCTTTGCCCGCCGCAGCCGCCTAACCGCGAAACTTCCTCTCGCGCGCTTCGAACAGCCGCTCCGAGATAAATTTCCGTAACAACGCCGCGTCCTCGAATTCCAGCGTGACCGCGAACGGCACAATCGCCTGCGCCCAGGATGGGATTTCTCCATTGCTGCGCAGCCGCGCCAGATCCTTCTCCGTCGTCACCGGCGTCAGCGCGTCGCGTTTGGCTTCCGCGACCAGATCTTCGATCTCGCCCTTTGTAAACGCGTGGTGATCGGCGAATGCGCGTTCCCCGGCAAGCTCGATCCCGCTACCGCGCAGGGTGTCGAAAAACCGGACGGGATCGCCGATGCCGGCAAAGGCCAGCACGCGCCTGCCGCGCAGCGCCGCGATCGATGCGTCGTCCGGCTTGAGGTGCGCTGACAGCACCGGCTTGCCCTGCGCGGCGAGCTTGGCGGCCACGGTGCGGGCCGCGGCGCCATCCCCGACGACGATCAGCGCATCGGTGCGCGCAAGCTGCGGCGGCAGCGGCGCGCGCAAGGGCCCGGCGGGAATGACCCGGCCGTTGCCGAGGCCGCGGCGACTATCGATCACGATCAGCGACGCGTCCTTGAGGACGGCTGGATTCTGGAAACCGTCATCCATCAGGATCACGCTGGCGCCCTGCGCCTTCGCCAATACGACGCCTTCCACCCGGTCTCGCGCGATCACCACCGGCAGTGTGGCCGCCAGCATCAGCGGTTCGTCGCCGACATCGGAAGCGGTATGCCGCGCGGGATCGACCTTGACCGGCCCGCGCAGCTTACCGCCGTAGCCGCGGCTGAGCACGACAGGCAATTCGCCGAGGTCGCGCATGACCGCTGCCAGCGCCTTGACCGTCGGCGTCTTGCCGGCGCCGCCGACATGGTAGTTGCCGACGCAGAGCACGGGGACGCCGGCGTCGATCCCGCTCTGCCGCAGGCGATTCGCGGCGACGACGCCGTAGAGCGCGCCAAGCGGCCTCAATAGATGCGATTTCCATGACGACGGCCGGTGCCAGAAGGCCGGCTCACGCACTGGCGGCTCCCATCTCGAGCCGCAACTGCAACAGATATGGCTCGAGCGCAGCCAATGTGCGGTCAAGGGCGCCGCCAAGCTGCTGCACAACGTGTTCGGCGGCCGCCAGCGACGCTTCGCGCGCCCTGGGATCGGCGAGCAGCTGGCCGAGCTGCTTCACCAGCGCTTCCTGGCTGTCGGCGCGCCGCGCGCCGCCGGCGCGATCCAGCGCCTCATAGACATCGGTGAAATTGAAGATATGCGGGCCATGCACGATCGAGGCGCCGAGCTTGACCGCCTCGATCGGATTCTGCCCGCCATGTTCGACCAGCGAGCCGCCCATGAACACGATCGGCGCCAGCCGGTAGAATAATCCCAATTCGCCCATGGTGTCGGCGACATAGATGTCGGTCGTCGCGATCGGCAATTCCTCGCGCGAGCGCAGCGCCACATGCAGGCCCGAGGCCACGACCATGCGCGCGATGGCCTCGCCGCGATCGGGATGCCGCGGCACGATCACCATGAGCAGCGATGGAAAGAAGCCGACGAGCGCCCGGTGCGCTTGCACCAGCAGCTCTTCCTCGCCGGGATGGGTGGAGGCCGCCACCACGATCGGGCGGGCGCGCGTCACCGCCATCAGCCGCTCCAGCTTTGCCGGATCGGCGGGCGGCGCCGGAACGTCGAGCTTGAGGTTGCCGGTGGTCACGACATTGCGGCTGCCGAGCGCCGAAAAACGCTCCGCATCGAGCTTCGATTGCGCCAGGCAGACGTCGAACCGGCCGAGCAGCGCCGAGATGGTGTTCGAAACGCGTCGCCAGCGCGGAAACGAGCGGTGCGACATCCGCCCGTTGATCAGGACCATCGGCAGCCGCCGCGTCGCGCTCGCCAGGATCAAGTTCGGCCACAGATCGGATTCGATGAACAGCGCCAGCGACGGCCGCCAGTGATCAAGAAACCGCGAGACGTAGCGCGGCGAGTTGTACGGGACGTATTGATGGATGACGTCGCGCGGAAACCGCTTCGCCGCGATCGCCGCCGAGGTCACGGTCCCCGACGTCAGCAGGATACGCAGGTTCAGCGCGCGCAATCGTTCGATCAACGCCGCTGCCGCCAGCACCTCGCCGACGCTGGCGCCGTGGATCCAGACCAGCGGTCCGGACGGGCGGACATCGGCACTGACGCCGCGCCGTTCGCCGACCCGCGCCGGGTCCTCCTTGCCGAGTTTCAGCCGCCGCTTGATCAACGCAGGCGCCAGCGGCACCATCGCGGACGACAGTTTCCGGTAGACGCGCAACGTCATCGGTAGCGAGTTAACCAAGCGCTGCCTCCGGGCGCCCGACAGCTGCATAGGCGCGACGGGTCGCTTCGTTCAACAAGGTCTCCACCTGCAGCCGAAGCTTCTCCATGGTCTCGGCATCGGCATCAGGCGGCACGTGCACGGCCTCAATACCTACCACTGCGCCGCGCCCAAATGGCAAATTGATGGTGGAGGAGTCCCAATTTTTCAACCGGATGAACCGGCTGGTCACCATGGCAAAGGGCATGATCGGCCGGCCGGATTCCCGCGCCAGCATGATGAGTCCGAGACCCGCGACCCGGGCGCGCTTCGGGACGTCGGCCGTGGTCGCGACGTTCCAGTTCTCGCCAAGTGCCTGCACCATCTCCCGGAATGCGCCGACGCCCCCCTTGCGATGGAAGGCGCCGGAATGATCGCCGGAGCCGCGGATCGTGCCGATGCCGAGCCGCTCGGCCGCAATGGCGTTGAATTCGCCGTCGCGATGCCGCGAGATCAGGACCTTGGCGCGATAGCTCTCCTTAGTCTTGATAAACGGGGTCATGAAATGCTGGCCGTGCCAGAACGCGAAAATCGCGGGCATTTGCGGCTCGACCAGTTCATACACATCGGCCGGCTCATAGCTGAACCTGTTGGTCAGCCAGACCAGCCGCAGATATTCGGCCGCAAGCACGCCCAGCGCGCGCTGAACCCAGCTGCTGCGCAGCAAATCGCGAAAGAAACGTTTCAACTGGCGGGCTTCGCGTCTTGACCTGGGTCGAGCAGCCGGTGGAGGTGGACCACGAAATAGCGCATGTGGGCATTGTCCACGGTCTGCTGCGCCTTCGCCTTCCAGGCCGCAAGAGCGGTTGCGTAATTGGGGAACACGCCGACGATATCGACCTGGTCGAGATCCTTGAACGTGATGTGTTCGAGATCGGTCAATTCACCGCCGATAACGAGGTGAAGCAGTTGCGGCTGGGCATTGTCTGACATGATGGTTTCTTCCTAGCGAGATGCCCGGCAAGCAAGTTGAGTTGATCGATGGAGTCTAGCGCACTGGACGATTTCTGAAATGCTCGACAATACGCGCATGACGATCGCGTCCGGCAGCCACCAGCGTCCCGTGCACCACCTCCCGGCGATTGTATTCAATCGGATCCCCCGAGAGCGCGGACATCTTACCATCCGCTTCCTGCACGATCAAATTCGCTGCCGCAAGGTCCCAGTCGCGACTCTGGCCGCCCGCAAAGGCAGCATCGAGGTTGCCCTGCGCTACCCGGCACAGCCGAAGCGCCAGCGATCCTATCCGCGGATGCAACGTGATATCGTCAGGCGACGGGCTCAGCCGCTGCACCAGCGGCTTCGGACCGGCGATGCGGGAGAAATCCAGATCGACGCCGGCGGCCGCGCGGACCGGCTGATCGTTGAGCGTCGCGGCCTGCCCGCGACCTGCGAAGAAGAACTCATCGGTTGCGGGCGCAAATACCGCCGCGAGCACCGGCGAGGAATCTTCAACCAGCGCCACGCTGACGCACCAGTCCTCGCGGTGCGCGAGATAGGCGCGGGTGCCGTCGATCGGATCGACGATCCAGACCAGCCGCTTGCCGAGCCGCGCTTCGTCGTCGACGCTTTCCTCGGAGAGCCAGCCATAGTCCGGCGTCGCCGAGCGCAGGCGTTCTTCCAGCAGGTCGTTGACGGCGATATCGGCTTCGGAAACCGGCGACGAGGCGCCCTTGGTCCAGTTTTTCAGCTCGGTGCGAAACAACGACAGCGCCAGCGCGCCGGCTTCCCGCACGGCCTTGCTCAGCAGTACGGCATCGCGCGCCTTGATCCTGTCGTCGGTATCAGCGTCCGCCAAGCGTCAGGCCCTCGATGCGCAGCGTCGGCGCATTGACGCCATAGCGGAATTCCAGATCGTTGGCCGGCGCCAGCGACTTGAACATCGGCAGCAGGTGGCCCGCGATCGTCACCTCGCTGACCGGATAGGTGATCTCGCCGTTCTCGATCCAGAAGCCGGACGCGCCACGGCTGTAGTCGCCGGTCACGCCATTGACGCCCGAGCCGATCAGATCGGTGACGTAAAAACCCTGCTTGATGTCGGAGATCAGCTCGGCCGGCGTCGGCTCGCCGGCCTCGAGATGCAGATTGTAGGAGCCCGGCGACGGCGACGAAGAGACGCCGCGATGGGCGTGGCCCGTCGTGACCATGCCGAGTTCGCGCGCGGTCGCGGAATCCAGCAGCCACGTGGTCAGCACGCCCTCGTCGATAACAGCCGTCTTCCTGACCTTGACGCCTTCGGCGTCGAAGGCCTGCGAGCGCAGGCCGCGCGGGCGCAACGGATCGTCGATGATGCGGATGTTCTTTGCAAACAGCTGCTCGCCGAGGCGGTCTTTCAGAAAACTGGTCTTGCGGGCGATCGACGCGCCGTTCACCGCGCCGACGAGATGCCCGACCAGCGATCCCGATACGCGGGGGTCGAACACGACCGGCACCTTGCAGGTCTCGACCTTGCGCGGATTGGTGCGCGCCACAGCCCGTTCGCCCGCCTTGCGGCCGACGCTTGCGGCGGAAGCAAGATCGGACGCATGCGGCGCCGTGGTGAAATCGTAATCGCGCTCCATACCGGTCCCGTCGCCGGAGATCGCGGTCGTCGAAATGCTTTGGCTCGAACGCAAATAGGCGCCGTGGAAACCGGTCGAGGTCACCAGAACCATGCCGCCGATGCCGGTCGAGGCCGATCCGCCGCCGGATTTGGTGACGCCCTTGACCGCGAGCGCCGCGGCCTCGGCCTCCATAGCGCGGCGTTCGAGTTCCGATGTCGACGGAACGTTGCGATCGAGCAGA
The DNA here is from genome assembly GCA_963786115.1 of uncultured Alphaproteobacteria bacterium. GTDB lineage: Bacteria > Pseudomonadota > Alphaproteobacteria > Rhizobiales > Xanthobacteraceae > Bradyrhizobium. The sequence continues at coordinate 128,615 of CAWAYC010000015.1, read as the reverse complement.
TCGAGATCGGGTAGATCGCGCGCCAGCAGCGCCGGATCGGCAAGACCAACATATTTGTCGTCCGGCGCAACGCGCGCCATCGCCACCGCGCGCTCGGCGAGCTTTGCGATGCCATCGCCGCTCACGTCGTTGGTCGATACCACCGCCTGGCGCTGGCCGACCAGCACGCGCAATCCGACGTCGTCGCCTTCCGAGCGCTCGGATTCCTCGACGCGTCCGTCGCGCACTTCGACGCCCTGCGAGACGCCGCGCACCGCAATCGCATCCGCGGCGTCAGCGCCGGCGCGCCGGGCGGCCTCGACGAGGCGCTGCGCCAACTCACTCAGCGCCGATTGATCGAACAGGTCGGAGGTCGCGCTGTTCTGCGAAAGCGGCGAAGCTGTAGATGGTGAAGAGTTCACGAACAAAATCCCACGCTGTGATCAGGGCTGGAACAGCAATCGGCAGACTCACCAGATGTGCCTGATTTACGTGCACTTCAAGCATTTTGCGCGGTGAAAAGCCAAACAATTTCGGCTATTCGGCAAGGTCTCGTCAATCATGCGCGCCAACGTCTTGTCAATCATGCCGGCAAAAGCGGGCCTGGTGACTTCGGGTTAACCAGCCTTTTTAAGCTGATTGCGGAAACGGCTCGGCTAAGGTCTCGCGTATCGACCGGGAACATAATCCTGGCGGGGAGACAAAGCCGTGAGGCGTCAAACATCAACAGGCGGGATCAGTCCCGCCGGGTCGAGCCGTGCTCTGCGGCTCGACCCCCTTTCTCTTCCGCTCAGCTTCCATGCGCAGGACGTTCGCGCAGACGGCGGCGTGCGGCAGGTCGAAATTCACCGCGAACGCGTCGTGCTGCGCCGTGCTGTCAGCGGCATGCGGATGGCCGTCAACATTCGCGTCAGCGACTTTCTCGGCATCGCGCTTCGCGGCCTCGACGACGCGCAGATGCTGGTGCTGGTGCACCGCGATCCGTCGCTGACGATTCCATTGGGCGTGAGTTCCGATCGCGACGAGATCGCCTCCGCATGGCAGATGTGGAGCGATATCTTCTCGCTCCCGCAATTGTCGGAAGACAAGCCGCGCAAGCCCGCCGCACGGCGCCGGCGTCACAACGCGATTCGCGCGCGGCGGCCGAAATTCCTGGTGCGCCGGCGCGCCGGCGGCTTGCTCAACGAAGCGAACGTCTATCGCGACGAGTGCGAGATCATCGCACGGAACTGAAATCAGACTGTCCGCAGCACCGCGTCAACCAGCAGCCCCGCAAACAGCAACAGGCCCGCGTCGCGGTTGGACTTGAAGATCCGCAGGCACAGCGCGGGATCGCGGATGTCCAGCCGTTTGATCTGCCAGACTAGATGGCCTGCGAACGCGGCAAGCCCGATCCAGGCCGACCATCGCGCGCCCGCCAAAACCAGCGCCACCCCGATCAGCACCACCGCGAGACCATAAAACACTATCAGCGCCCGGTGCGTGCGTGCGCCGAACAGGCGCGCGGTCGATTTGATGCCGATCAGCGCATCGTCCTCGGCGTCCTGATGCGCGTAGATGGTGTCGTAGCCGATCACCCAGGAGATCGAGCCCGCATAGAGCACGAGCGCGGTCAAGTCGACCTGTCCGAGGATCACCGCAAATCCCATCAGTGCGCCCCATGAGAATGCGAGGCCGAGCACGACCTGCGGCCACCAGGTGATGCGCTTCATGAAGGGATAGATCGCGACGATGATCAGCGAGGCGATGCCGGTCGCGACCGCGACGCGGTTGAATTGCAGCAGCACAATCAGTCCGATCAGCGCCTGCACCACCAGGAAGGCCAACGCCTGCGTGACGCTCACCTGCCCCGCGGGGATCGGCCGCGAGCGCGTCCGCTCGACCCTGGCATCGAGATCGCGGTCGGTGATGTCGTTCCAGGTACAGCCCGCCCCGCGCATCACGAAGGCGCCGATGAAGAACAGCACGATCACCAGCGGCAGTCGACGGATGTCGTGCGCGACGCCGGCGGCCAGCGCCGCCGACCACCAGCACGGCATCAGCAACAGCCAGGATCCGATCGGCCGGTCGAAACGGGAGAGCCGCAAATAGGGACGCGACCAGGTCGGCGCGCGCGTATCGACCCAGTTGCCGGTCGCATCTGCAACGCGGGCGGTCGCGTCGCTCATCTCGAACAGGTCATCGCGTGAGAACGTTGCCGTTCAGCGTATCGAAGGTGCTGCCGCCCTTCTTGGTCGGCGTCGCCTCCGGCAGCGAGGCCGAGGAGCCCAGCACTTCGCTCAAACTCGGGCCGGCCGGGGCGCGGGTCTGCGCCTGCTGCGCCACCGCGCAGATCTTGGTCCGCATCGCCTCGGTATTCTTGTGGCCGGTCTTGAGCTGCTCGGCGATCTGCTGCGGGATTCCGCATTTCGCCGAATTGGCCTCGACATATTTGATCATCTTGACTTCGGCCTGACCGTAATTTCCGATCAGCTTGCAGGCCTCATCCGGGGGCGCATGGCGTTCGCTGGCCGCCTTGATCAGCTTGCCTCGCTTTTCGGTCTCTTCGCGCAGCGGAACGAACCCCTTCATGCAGGCATCCGAAGGGCCGCTCGTTGGCCCCGCTGGCGCACCGCCGCTGAACCCGGGGCCGGCAACCGGCGCAGCACCGTTGCTCGGAAACGCCGAGGGGGCACCGACGGTCGCCGCCGGAGCCCCGTTCACCGGTGGAAACGGCGAGGCGTTGCCGGCGGCCGCAGCAGCCTGGCCGGGCAGCGGTGCCGGAAACGCACCTTGCGCAAAAGCATGGCCGGCGTGAAGGGTCAAAACGGCTGCGGTCAGCGGCACAATCAGACGGCGGATGGTCACGGATGTTTCTCCGGCAAGGTCCAGGCAGCCCCAACGGTCTTCCGAACGAAGCACAAATTTCGATAGGCTTTTACGATTCCAGTCTTCCCTTAACAACCCGTGGATTAGGGCGGCAGCGCGGCGTAGAGCCGCCGGGTATCAAAAATTGGCTCCGGATTCTAACGCTTTAGGCTAAAAGCGGGTCGAAATGGAACATTACAATGCCTGACAATGCCTGAAATCGACTTTCACGCGCCGCGGCTGTTCGTCGACGCCCCCTTGGGCGCCGGCCAGACGGTCGTACTCGAGCGGAACCAGAGCAACTATCTCGGCAACGTGCTGCGGCTCTCCGCCGGCGACACCGTTCTGGTGTTCAACGGGCGCGACGGCGAATGGCAGGCCCAGATTGCTGGCCGCAAGCGCGCCGACAGCCTGACGATCAGCGCTCAGACCCGGCCACAGGACCGCCTGCCCGATATCGCCTATGTGTTCGCGCCGCTGAAACACGCCCGGCTCGACTATATGGTGCAGAAGGCCGTCGAAATGGGCGCGGCACGATTGCAGCCGGTTTTGACCCGCTTCACCCAGGTCTCGCGGGTTAACGGCGAGCGGATGCGCGCCAATGTGGTCGAGGCCGCCGAGCAATGCGGAATCATCAGCCTCGCCGAGGTCGCCGATCCCATTCCGCTCGACCGCTTCCTGGGCCAGCGTCAGGCAGAACGCCTGCTGGTGTTCTGCGACGAAGCCGCCGAGGTCGCCGATCCGCTGCAGGCTCTGCAAAAGGTCGAAGGCGCGCCTGACGGGGTCGACATCCTGATCGGTCCCGAAGGCGGATTTGCCGACGAAGAACGCGCGCTGCTGCTGCGCCAGCCGAAGATCATTACGTTGGCGCTTGGGCCGCGCATCCTGCGGGCGGATACAGCGGGCGTCGCAGCGCTGGCGCTGGTGCAGGCCGCGCTCGGCGACTGGGCCGCATCGGACAGAGCGGGATGACTCTTCTTCGAACAGTGATCCCGCTCCATCCATTCGTTGAGCACGATCTCCGCGCAGACGCGTTCCGCGTTTGGCGCGAGGGAAAACCGGTGCCCACTTTTCCGCATCATGGTCTAGGCAATTCCGCCGCAAGTCGTTAAGGCACCTAATCATTAAGTCAGTTGGCCAATCCCTGTCGAAACGCCGCCTTGCCCATGCTAAGGGCTGCGCCAGCGAACCCTGGAACCTCTTTTTTCGGATTTTTGGACGTCGAAATGACCGTGACCGCCGCCATCAATGGTGCCGCCGGATCCGCTGCTTGGGCGGATGCGCTGCTATTGTCGTTTGCGCAAGCCGGCTACGTCCAGGCGGAACCGGCGATCCTGCAGCCGGCTGAGCCGTTCCTCGACCTCTCAGGCGAGGACATCCGAAAGAGCCTCTATTTGACGGGCGACCCCAGCGGCGAGGAGCTGTGCCTGCGCCCGGACCTGACCATTCCGGTCGCGCGGGACTATCTCGCCTCCAGCTGCGCCGGCCAGCCTGCGGGCTTCAGCTATCTAGGCCCGGTGTTCCGCTATCGCGGGGGGCGGCCGAGCGAGTTTTTGCAGGCCGGCATCGAGTCCTTCGGCCGGCAGGACCGCGCCGCGGCGGATGCGGAGATGTTGGCACTGGCGCTTGAGGCGACCTCAGCGTTCGGACTGAAAGACGTCGAAATCAGTACCGGCGACGTGGCGCTGTTCAACGCGCTGATCGATGCGCTCGGCCTCTATCCGGTCTGGCGACGGCGGCTGATCAAGGATTTTAACCGGAAGATCAACCTGGCCGCGGATATCGAGCGGCTGACGCTCGCCACCGCTCCGGGCCGCAACGAATATGAGGGCGTGCTCGCCGCCTTGGCCGGCTCCGATCGCAAGGCTGCGCTGGCGCTGGTGACCGACCTGATGTCGATCGCCGGCACCACCAATGTCGGTGGCCGCACCGTTGCCGAAATCGCCGACCGTTTCCTTGAACAGTCGACCTTGAAGGGCGGCGCGCTGCCGCGCGATGCACTTGGCATCATCAAGCGTTTTCTCGCGATCGCGGGCGATCCCGACGACTCCATCGCGAAGCTGCGGGCGCTGGCCAGCGACGCCAGGCTGGACATATCAGCTGCGATCGACGAGCTCGAAAGCCGCGTCGGCTTTATGGCCGCACGCGGCATCGACACCCACAAGACGCGCTTCTCAACCTCGTTCGGGCGCGGGCTCGATTACTACACCGGCTTCGAGTTCGAACTGCACGCCAAAGGCAACGACAACGAGCCGCTGGTCGCCGGCGGCCGCTATGACGGCCTGATGACCCAGCTCGGTTCGGCAACGCCAATCCCCGCGGTCGGATTCTCGGTGTGGGTCGAAACGTTGACACAGCTTGGCAAGCCGGTCGCGCGCGGGAGCGTGGCATGAGCGCACCCTTCGTGCTCGCCGTCCCTTCAAAAGGCCGGCTACAGGAAAACGCCGAGGCATTCTTCACGCGGGCGGGCCTCTCGCTGGCAAAACCGCGCGGTGCACGCGATTATCGCGGCACCATCGTGGGCCTCGACAATGTCGAGATCGCCTATCTCTCGGCGAGCGAGATCGCCTCGCAGCTCGCGCGCGGCATGGTGCATCTGGGCGTCACCGGCGAGGACCTGGTGCGCGAAAGCATTGCGGATGCCGACAAACGCGTCCTGTTGATCGACAATCTCGGTTTCGGCAGCGCGAATGTCGTGGTCGCGGTACCGCAGGCCTGGATCGACGTGCGCACCATGGCCGATCTCGACGACGTCACCACCGGCTTCCGCGCCCAGCATAACCGGCGGATGCGGGTCGCCACCAAATACATCAACCTGACCCGGACATTCTTTGCGGCCCATGGCGTGGTTGACTATCGCATCGTCGAAAGCGCCGGCGCCACCGAAGGCGCGCCCGCGGTCGGCACCGCCGAGATGATCGTCGACATCACGACCACGGGCGCGACGCTGGCCGCTAACGGGCTGAAAGTGCTCGACGACGGCGTGATCCTGCGCAGCCAGGCCAATCTCGTGGCGTCAAAGGATGCCGACTGGTCGGCTGAGGCCCGCGAGACCGCGCGCGTCATCCTTGATCATATCGCTGCAAGGGCCCGCGCCAGCAAATATCGCGAGGTCCGCACCCGTTTTGCCGGCTGCAACGACGCGCTGCTCGCGGAAGCCCATCACCGCTTCGGCGTGGTGGCACCGTTTGGCGGGCCAACCTCGTCCGGCATGCTCACGCTGCACTGCCCCCCAGTGCAGCTTTACGCGCTCAGCAGCTTTCTGCGCGAGCACGGCGCCGACACAGTTTCGGTCGCTTCGCTCGAATATATCCTCGACCGCGAAAATCCGCTGTTTGCCAAGCTTGAGGCATTCCTGCGGCAGTGATCCCCGTTTCGTTCATCGTTGCGACAGCGAGCGACGAGTAGCATATGCTGTCGTGGGGATCGCTTTGGGGTGATTTTGGAACCTGACCGATGATGCTGGGTACGGACGTTTCTAGCCTGTCGACGACCGCGGCCAATGCCGCGGCGCAGGGGCTGTCGATCGTCGTGCCACTGTACAACGAGGCCACGGGCCTGGCCTCGCTGCATGAGCGCCTGGCAGGCCTCGCCAGGACGCTGCGCCAGCGTTACAGCCTCGCCTGCGAAGTGGTTTATGTCGACGACGGCAGCAAAGACAATACGCTCGCCATTGCCCGCGAGCTTGCCGCTGACGCACTCGACGTTCAGGTGGTGTCCCTGTCGCGCAATTTCGGCAAGGAAGCCGCCCTGATGGCAGGACTGGACCACGCGCGACGCGGCGCGGTGCTGTTCATGGATGGCGACGGCCAGCACCCGCCGACCCTGGTCGAAACACTGGTCGGCCACTGGATCGATGACGGCTACGATGTCGTCTACACGGCCAAAGCCCATCGCGACAATGAACCGTTCCTGCGCCGGCTGGCCGTGCAAGGCTTCTACGCACTGATCAATTGGGGCGCACGGCAGAAGATTCCGGAAGATGCCGGCGACTTCCGTCTGCTGTCGCCGCGCGCCGCAGCCGCGCTGCGGCAGTTCCCGGAGCGCAATCGCTTCTTCAAGGGCCTCGCAAGCTGGATCGGCTTCCGCCAGATCCGCGTCGACTACGAACCTGCGCCGCGTGCGCATGGCGTCACCACCTTCAGCCCCGGGCGATTGATCGGGCTTTCGATCGAGGGGCTGACCTCGTTCTCGGTGGCGCCACTGCGCTTCGCCAGCCTGCTCGGCGTGCTGCTTGCCACCGTCGCCTTCCTGTTCGGTCTCTCTATCCTCTGGGAGACCTGGACCACCGGACGCTCGGTACCCGGCTATCCCTCGCTGGTGATCGGCCTGATGACCATCGGCGGCGTGCAACTGATCATGATTGGCATCGTCGGCGAATATATCGGCAAGATCCTGTCCGAACTAAAGGCGCGTCCGATCTACTTTGTCGCCGAACACAGCGAGAAGCGCGCCGACGCCGATGTCGCCACGCGCCCTGGCGAACGGACCGCCGCCGAATGAACGATACCGCGCCGCTGCGCCGTATCTGGCTGTGTGCCGACGACTATGGTCTTGCGGAGGGCGTCAACCGCGCAATTCGCGATCTGATCGGGCGCGGCCGCCTCAATGCGACATCGGTGATGGTGGTCGGGCCGGCAATCGGCCGCGACGAGGTCGCAGCGCTGAAGACCGTCGCCGCTGCGAGCCCGCGCTGCGCGATCGGCCTCCACGCGACGCTGAGTGCGCCGTTTCGTCCACTGACGATGCACTTCCGCCCAACCGACGGCGGCATGTTTCCGACCTTTCCAAAACTGTTGCGCATGGGCCTGCTACGGCGGCTCGATCCTGAAATGATCCATGCCGAGCTCCTGGTTCAGCTGACGACGTTCAAGGACATGTTTGGGCGCGCACCGGACTTCGTCGACGGACACCAGCACGTGCAATTATTTCCGCAGGTGCGCGACGCCTTCCTGCAGGCGGTGAAAGAAGCCGCGCCGGAAGCCTGGGTGCGTCAGGGTGGCCGCCATCAGCCGCTCGCAAAACGGCTCGCCGCCCCCAAGGCGCTGGTCCTCGACACCTTGAGCGCGCAATTCCGAAAACGGGCCTCGCGAGCCAATGTCGCGTTCAATCCCGCCTTCGCTGGCGCCTACGATTTCTCTGGGGAGCCTGATTTCGGCGGATTGATGCGGCAATTTCTCGAGGGGCTGCCGGAGGGGGCTCTGGTGATGTGCCATCCCGGCTTTGTCGACGATACGCTTGTCAGCCTCGATCCTCTGACGACCCAGCGCGAACGGGAACATGCGTTTCTCGGAAGCGAGCATTTTCCGCCGCTGCTGGCCGCGAATAAAGTTACACTGGATTGATATCGCTGAAGAAAGCGCCCGGTCGTTTTGTCGCACACAGAAATTTAATTCGCTCTCCCACTACTTGCGACACAAATCTCGGCCTACATCTCCCCCGCGCTTCGACGCACTCGACGCGATGGAGAACGCCATGACACCGCAAGAACGCCAACTGATTGACGATCTTTTCGACCGGCTCGCCAGGCTGGAGAACGCCCCGCGCGATCCCGAGGCCATGTCCGCGATCATGCAAGGCTTGCGCAAGGCGCCCAACGCCGTCTACGCGCTGGTGCAGACCGCTTTGGTGCAGGACGAAGCGCTGAAACGCGCCAACGACCACATCCAGGCATTGGAAGCGGGGCAAGTGGGCGAGCAAAACCAATCCGGCGGCTTCCTCGATTCGATGCGCGACGCGATCTTCGGGCAGAACCAGTCACGCGGCTCGGTCCCGCCGGTGCGTGCCCCCGATATGGGCGGCCGCCCGGTATGGAACAGCGGCCAGGCCCTGCAGCAGTCGCAATCCCCGGGATATGGCCAGCCCCCCTACGGGCAGCCCTATGGCGGGCCGCAACCGCCGGTTGGCGGCGGCGGTGGTTCGTTCCTCGGGACCGCTGCGGCGGCTGCCGCTGGCGTGGTCGGTGGGTCGCTGCTGCTTGGCAGCATCCGGAACATGATGGGCGGTAGCGGCCATCAGGCCTTCGCCGACGCCGGATCATCCGGCGACCGCAGCGAAAGCTCGCGTTCCTTGGGCGATCAGTCCAGCGGCGACCTGGCGCGTGACGCCGGGATCAACGACATCGGCTCGTCCGGCCAGCGCGCCGACGACAATTCCGGTTCGCGCTCAGGCTTCTTCGACCAGGCGTCGAACGACGACTATAACGACGTGGACGACGATTCCGACGGCTTTGACGATGACGGCGGAGGCGACAGCGACTACGCCTAAAAGAATCTCGGATCTGAAAATAGAAACGGCCGCTCCATCGAGCGGCCGTCTTTTTGGTCGGGTCGAACGATCAGATCACGACGACCTTAGAGCCGACGCCGACGCGGCCGTAGAGATCGATCACGTCCTCGTTGCGCATCCGGATGCAGCCGGAGGATACGTTGGTGCCGATGGTCCAGGGCTCGTTGGAGCCGTGGATGCGGTAGAGCGACGATCCGAGATACATCGCGCGCGCGCCGAGCGGGTTTTGCGGGCCGCCTTCCATGTGCCGCGGCAGATCGGGGCGGCGCGCCAGCATTTCCCGCGGCGGGGTCCAGGCCGGCCATTCCTTCTTCGCCGAGATCGTCTTGACACCCGACCAGGTGAAGCCGGGACGGCCGACGCCGATGCCGTAGCGCAGCGCCTTGCCGTCGCCCTGCACCAGGAACAGGAACTTGTTCGGGGTGTCGACGACGATGGTGCCGGGGCCTTCCTTGCCGTGATAGTCGACGACCTGCTTCTCGTAGATCGGATTGAACGGGCGCTGTGCGGGATCGGCGGCCTCTTCCTGCTGCTCGCGCATCTGTTGCTGCGGATCCATCGGCGGCAGCAACGAGCGCTGCGATCCGTAGGCCGGCTGTGGCTGATACATCGGCTGCTGCTGATAGCGCCCATCCTGCGAGGGCCCGTCACCGAACAGGAACTCGATGAAGCCGCCGCCCATATTGGAGCGTTCGGCGTGAGCGGTGCGCACCGGCGCCCGCTGCGGAGGTTGATAGGAATAGATCACCACCTGGTCGTTGGGCGCGGCGTCGATCGCCAGGGCTTGATGCGGGCTTGCAACCAAGAAGGACGCCCCGGCGAGGAGCGCAAGAGACATTTTCTTCGACATCGACGTACTCTGTACTGTTTCGTCACTGCAGCTGCGCTGGGGCGCCGCCGTTGCACGCGAACAGTACAAATCAAAACCTAATCGGTTTGGTAAACAGAGCCTGCGTTTCGATTCACCACGTCGCCAATCGCGCCCGTATTTGTCCGGTAGCGTTTATTTTGCGTCAACGCGCGACGCTCATGGTTAATCCTTTGGTGTGCAGCGAGCTGCGAAACGCGTCAGCAAAGCGTTTTCGTGTGAACCTCACGTTAAATCGCGTCGGTCTAAAACATGCGGAGTATAAGGGGTGGAATAAACTCATGTCAGCTAGCCGCAAACGTTTTCGTGTTGAACAAGCCACTATCGACGATCTGCCAATGCCCGAGCCGATCGTTGTCGAAGGCGGTGAGATCGGTCCGATGCATCGCGAGATCATGGCCGAGCTTCGGTCCATCCGCGCGCAGATGGCCGCCAACGCCGCCGCCCATCGGGGCGCTGCAGGCGAGACCGCTGAGACGGCGGCCGCACCCGAGATCGCCGAAACCCACGCGCTGCTGGAAACCTATCGCGCCCAGATCGAGCAGTGCGAAAAGCTCAAGGTCGAGCTGGACCTGATCCACGACGCCATCAGCCGCACCAAGCGCGAAATCGCGGTGCTGCACGGCAAGAGTTTTGACGGCCAGGAGATGGCGAAGGTCAATGGCGAGCTCGGCGCCGTCGTCGGCGGCACCGAACAGGCCACCCAGCAGATCCTGGAAGCCACCGAAGCCATCGACCAGGCGGCTACCGCGCTGGCCAAGAACATCTCGCCGGACCAGCAGAAGCTGCTCAGCGAGGAAATCCAGGAACGCGTCGTCGCGATCTTCGAGGCATGCAACTTCCAGGATCTCACCGGTCAGCGCATCAGCAAGGTGATGGGCACGATGAAGTTCATCGAGCAGCATATCAATGCGATGATGGACATCTGGGGTGGCGTCGACGCCATCAAGGCCCACGCCCCGCCGATCATCGACACCCGCGAAGGCGACGCCAAGCTGCTCAACGGCCCGAAGCTCGACGGCGAAATCGGCCACGCCTCGCAGGACGATATCGACGCGCTGTTCGACTGATCGAATCGGGAGACAATCAAAAACGCCGGCGCGATGCCGGCGTTTTCATGTTGGGCTTACGCCCGCGGTCCGCAGCGGACGTAGACCATGTTGCCGTACCGGGTCGCGGCATCCTTGTCGATGAACCGGGTAACCATGACACGGCCGTCGAACGAGACGATCTCGCGATCCTGCTCGCCGGGGGTCGGGCCCGGCGGTCCGATATAGTTCTTGCCGCCCGGGCTTCCCTTCAGCCGCAGCTCCTGCGGCGTCGCCTGGTCCGCCAGATGCATGATCACGCCGCCGGACTGGCCGGCGCCGATCACGTAAGGCTGCTTGCACTGGTCCCGCGCCATCTTTTCGGTCCGGGCGCGATCGGCCGGATTCTGGAACGAGGCGAGGCCCCAGCGTCCGACGATTTCGTCGGGGCGGATGCTCGCCGGCATTTCCGGCGCCACGCCGGGCTCGGACGCAGGTTCGGTGTTCGATGACAGCGACGGCAGATTGAAGCTGCTGCACGCCCCCAAGAATAGTGTCAGCGCCGAGGCGGTCGCCAGCCTGACAGCCGTGTGTGCACTACTCATCCCGATCATCCCGCATTCCCCCTGAATTTCCCGGCTGCACCCGTCCTCCAGCCAAGCGTAAAACGATACCCGGAGCAATAACGTCCGCAAAAGAGACGCAGCCGCCCCGATTTGGTTTCGTTTGCAGCATCCTATATTGGCCTCACCAAGGCCTTAACCCTCTTGCTTGACAGGATCGGCGCCAAGCCATATTTCCCCGCCACGATTAGCACTCTAACATAATGATTGCTAAAGACGTCAAACGTCCAGCCCTCAGTGTCGACCAGCCGGCATTCAACGCCGGTCTCGATGATCCAGACCTGAAACCAAGCCTCCAAGAGGAAATGTCATGGCTAAATCCAAATTCCGCCCGCTGCATGACCGCGTCGTGGTCAAGCGTATCGACGCCGAAGAAAAAACCAAGGGCGGCATCATCATTCCCGACAGCGCCAAGGAAAAGCCATCGCAGGGCGAAGTCACCGCGGTCGGTCCGGGCGGCCGTGACGAGACCGGCAAGCTGATCCCGATCGACGTCAAGGTCGGCGACCGCGTGCTGTTCGGCAAATGGTCCGGCACCGAGGTCAAGCTCGACGGCGAGGAGCTCCTGATCATGAAGGAGTCGGACATCATGGGCGTGCTGGCCTGACGCACGCCATCCTCTCCCTGAGACGGCAGCGAAGCTGCCGTTTCGAAGGGTGACCACCATCCCACAAGCTCATCCCTCGAGACGCGGGCCAAAGCCCGCTCCTCAGGATGAGGATTTCCTTCAAGGAGTAAAAAATGGCTGCCAAAGACGTTAAATTTTCCGGAGATGCCCGCGAGCGCATGCTGCGCGGCGTCGATGTCCTCGCCAATGCGGTGAAGGTGACGCTCGGCCCCAAGGGCCGCAACGTCCTCATCGAAAAGAGTTTCGGTGCCCCCCGCATCACCAAGGACGGCGTCACCGTCGCCAAGGAAATCGAACTCGACGACAAGTTCGAGAACATGGGCGCGCAGATGCTGCGCGAAGTCGCCTCCAAGACCAATGACACCGCCGGTGACGGCACCACCACCGCGACCGTGCTGGCCCAGGCCATCGTGCGCGAGGGCGGCAAGGCGGTCGCGGCCGGCATGAACCCGATGGACCTCAAGCGCGGCATCGACATCGCGGTCGCCGCCGTGGTCAAGGACATCGAGAAGCGCGCCAAGCCGGTGGCTTCTTCCTCCGAGGTCGCCCAGGTCGGCACCATCTCGGCCAACGGCGACGCCGCGATCGGCAAGATGATCGCGCAGGCGATGCAGAAGGTCGGCAATGAGGGCGTCATCACGGTCGAGGAGAACAAGTCGCTCGTGACCGAAGTCGACATCGTCGAAGGCATGAAGTTCGACCGCGGCTATCTGTCGCCCTACTTCATCACCAATGCCGAGAAGATGACCGCCGAGCTCGAGGACGTCTACGTGCTGCTGCACGAGAAGAAGCTGTCCGGTCTGCAGGCGATGCTGCCGGTGCTGGAAGCCGTCGTGCAATCCGGCCGTCCGCTCCTGATCATCGCCGAGGACGTCGAGGGCGAAGCGCTGGCGACGCTGGTGGTCAACCGCCTCCGCGGCGGGTTGAAGGTCGCCGCCGTCAAGGCGCCCGGCTTCGGCGATCGCCGCAAGGCGATGATGGAAGACATCGCGATCCTGACCGGCGGCCAGCTGATCTCCGATGAGCTCGGCATGAAGCTCGAAAGCGTGACGATCAACATGCTCGGCCGCGCCCGCAAGGTGGTGATCGACAAGGAAAACACCACGATCGTCAGCGGTGCCGGCAAGAAAAAGGACATCGAAGCCCGCGTCGGCCAGATCAAGGCGCAGATCGAGGAAACCACCTCGGATTACGACCGCGAGAAGCTGCAGGAGCGTCTTGCCAAGCTCGCGGGCGGCGTCGCGATCATCCGCGTCGGCGGCGCGACCGAGGTCGAGGTCAAGGAGAAGAAGGACCGCGTTGAGGACGCGCTCAATGCCACCCGCGCCGCGGTGCAGGAAGGCATCGTACCGGGCGGCGGCGTGGCGCTGTTGCGCGCCAAGAAGGCGGTCGGGCGCATCAACAACGACAACTCCGACGTTCAGGCCGGCATCAATATCGTGTTGAAGGCGCTGGAGGCTCCGATCCGCCAGATCTCCGAGAATGCCGGCGTCGAAGGCTCGATCGTGGTCGGCAAGATCCTCGAGAACAAGTCGGAGACCTTCGGCTTCGATGCCCAGACCGAGGAATATGTCGACATGGTCGCCAAGGGCATCATCGACCCCGCCAAGGTGGTGCGCACCGCGCTGCAGGACGCTTCGTCCGTAGCCGGCCTGCTGGTGACCACCGAGGCCATGGTCGCCGAACTGCCGAGGGAACCGGCCCCCGCCATGCCGGGCGGCGGCGGCGGCATGGGTGGAATGGGCGGCATGGGCTTCTGAACCCGGCCCGCCACCGACGATCCGATCGAAGGCCGCCTCCGGGCGGCCTTCTTTTTTGGCGATGACACGGAGGTTTGCTAACACGGCGATGGCGATTCTCTTCTTCGAGGAAATTTCATATGCGCGCGCTTCCGATCTGCCTGTTCGGTCTGATGACGCTCTTGCCGGACGCTGCCCTGGCCCAGATGAAACTGCCGTCGAAGGCCGCCCCCGCGGGCAATGAGATCAGGTATTTCACCTCGATCGACGGCCTGATGGACGGCAATGCCGACGCGGTGCTGAAGGAGACGAGGCAGGGCAAGAATGTCACTGCGGCTGTCCTTGATGTCTGCTACCCGGCCGAAAAGGGCTCCGACCGCAAGGACCGCTTCATCGTCAACCTCGCGGTCAACGGCCAGACCCTGACTGGCACAACCCAAAGCATCAATGACAAACTGCCCGTGACCGTGAAGCTGCTGCGCAAGGCTACCAGCGACAGTTTCGAATTCCGCGGCCAGATCACCGTCGGCCAGACCGTGACCGAGGTGGCCTCATCGGATAATTCCGACCTCAGCGAAACGGAGTTTCTGGAAAACCAGACCTCCGATGACGGCATCACGCCGGCCCCGAAGGATTTTACCGAAGTCTCCCCGGAATCCGTCGGCGTGCGGGTGAAGCTCGAAGCGACGCTGGACTTCCTCAACAGCCTCAAAGGCCAGGCCGTCGAGGTCAGCCTTGGCAGCCTCCCCGTCACCTGCGACGCGCTCCGCGCCGGCCAGCAGACCATCAACCTCACGGTCGACCCGGAGCACGCCACTGCCCTGGTCGACAAGGCCCGGTCGATGCCCGGCGTTGTGGCGGCAGGCTGGACCAGCGGCAGCGTCGAGATGGATCGCACCATCCGCTTTCCCGCCGCCGATTGGCGCGATAGCGACAAGATCAACAAGGACAAGCTCGCGACCGCCATGGCCAACGTCCTGAGCAAGACACTTGCTGCCAAACCATCGGGAGCGGCCTGGAACGCCAATACCGGCAAGCTGAAGCTGAGCTTCAAGCGCCCGAGCCAGTTGTTTCCGTCGCTCGGCCTGACCGAGAACGTTGAAATCACCGCGCTGGCATCGGCCGACAAGCCGGGCGCGTCCGACCGGTTGATACTGTGGGTCTCAAGCCCCGTGATCACGACGACCGACGAAAGCGCCGGGCCGAAGCTCAACCTGTCCGAAGAATCCAGCAGCGATGAGGAAGGCGGCGAACCGAGGGACGACAACGGCTCGCTCGAAGCGCTCGCCCGGGAGTTTAGGGGCCAACGCTGGGACGCCGACAAATCGGCGTGGAAATAACGCGGCGTTCGCAGGCTGACGGGCTCGGTTACCGTTGCCGTCATTGCGAGCCACCGGTCGCGCGATGCGCGCCGACTTTCGTCATTGCGACGTGGTGGGTGGTGATTCAATTTCAAGGAGCCCGCTCTCCACTCGTCGTCGCCCGGCTTGCCGCTTCGCTAAAGTTTCGTCGCGCCGGCAAAACCTGAGGCCGTCATACCCCGCGCATGCGGGGTATCCAGTACGCCGCGGCTTCTCGTTTCCAGCACAGCCGTCTCTGGAATACTGGATGCCCCGCATTCGCGGGGCATGACAACGGAGAGAGACGTGCGCTTACCTTCTCGCAGCATGACTTGCCCGAGGTTTGACTGATCGTTTGTCCCTCACTTGAAGAGGGAGCAGGGAAAGCCGGGTGCCCGGAGCACCCGCGGCCCGTGTGCATTGGTAGTAAGCACACGGTAGTCACCACGGTTGCGCCGGAGATCACCCGGCTTTCCCCGCGCAATGGTTTTAACGGTTTCCTTCGAGCTCTCCCCGGCGACGAATTCCTTTTTGTCACCGTCGCCAAGCGGATCGACGGCGACCTCACCCGGTTGGGCCGGTTTCGCCTCCGCAAGGCTTGGCATCAGCAACGGATGCCAGGACCACACGACTTCGCCGTACGCAGCGACCTTCACCAACCCCTCGACCAGCCATGTGCTGCCAGCCAAAATTTTGGCGAAGGCGTTGAAGCGCCGTTCGTCCGCGCGCCGGTCGATCGCTCACAGGCAAGGCCTGCCCTGCGACTCCATTTGCGCGCCAACGCTGCCGCGTCCACCGCATCCCATCCCGCGTTCGTGACGACCGCGAAGCGCCCCTCTTGCCGGGAAAGGACGGGGCGAGCTGGTAGAACTGATTTGCCCGACGGCGAAAGCGAAATATTTTTGCTGATAGGGCTGGACGACGCAAATCAGTCTGGAATTGTTACGATAATTCGCCGATTGCGAAATCGCTGATGGCCGCGCTTACTGGCGATTTACTGTGCCTTGTTTCTCGTTTCTTGGGCCTTTTGCTGGAGCAGCTTTTGCTCCGCAGCGTTCAGGGGGACCAGCTTGACCGTTAGTTTATCGACCTTGCCGGTGAACCGGTATGGCGGCTGGTAGTCCTTGTCCTCCACGCCCGTGCGGGTATCCACCCCGACATCGAAGGTCTCGTCGATCGTCTCGACGAACGGAATGGTGTGCGGGATCGTCTGACTGGCGACTTCCTTGCCATCCACCGAGAGGACGCCGCTGCCGCCTTTACCGAAGCCGGGACCGTCATACTTGAAGTCAAACATGACGGTGTGCTTGCCGGGCGTGAGCGCCGCCTGGCCCTCCCAGCGGAAGCGTTCCACGTCGAAAAAGTTGTACACAAAGACTGGTTTGCCCTTGAGCAGATAGAGCCCATGGCCCCCGGCGCGGCCACCGAGCGTATTGATCATGCCTTCTGCACCTCCCTGCGGAATATCGACCTCGGCAGTGATGGAGTAAGACTTGCCGGTAATGTCGGGAGCGTCACTGTAGGGAAGACCAGACGATTCACCCGAGTAGGTGAAGACGGTCCGACCGGCGGTCGCGCTCGGTCGCGGCGTGGCGGCGCGAGCGGAGAAGCTGTTATCCAGCGGGAACACGTTGTATTTCTGCGCCTCGATCAAGAAGAGTTCCTTCATGTCGCGCAGTCTGTCGGGCATCTTGGCGGCGAGGTCGTTGTTCTCCGAATAGTCCTCGGCGATGTTGTAAAGCTCCCAGGTGTAGCCGTTGACGACATTGGGAAACTTGCCCAAACCCAAATCCCAGGGCGGCTGGGGCGGCGTGGTGGCGGCGAGCCAACCGTCGTGGTAGATGGCGCGGTTGCCGACCATCTCGAAATATTGCGTGCTGCGCGTGGATGGGGCGTTGGCGTTCGCTTTGTCGAAGGTGTACGCCATGCTCACGCCTTCGATCGGCTTCTGTCCCACGCCATTGACCATGACGGGCGCTTGAATGCCGGTCGCTTCAAGGATCGTCGGCACGATGTCGATGATGTGGTGAAACTGCCAGCGGATTCCGCCAGCATCGTTGATGTGACCGGGCCAGGAGATGGCCATGCCTTGACGGGTGCCGCCGAAGTGCGACGCGACCTGCTTGGTCCATTTGAATGGTGTATCAAAGGCCCAGGTCCAGCCCACCGCCATGTGCGGCGTGGTCTCAGCCGAACCCCAAACATCATAGAACTTCAACTGCTCCGCGACTGGAATGTTGACGCCCTGGATCGCGGCCATGTCGACCGGGGTGCCGAGCGTAGAACCTTCGGCGCTGTTGCCGTTGTCACCGCTGATATAGATGATGAGTGTGTTGTCGAGCTTGCCCTCGTCTTCGACTTCCTGAATGACCCTGCCGATTTCATGGTCGGTGTAGGCTGCGTAGGCTGCAAAAACGTCTGCCTGACGGATGAAAAGCTTCTTCTCGTCGGGACTGAGCGCGTCCCATTTCTGAAGCTTCGTTCCGCCGTATTCGGGCTGGCCATCCGGCCACGGCGTGAGCTGTGCATTCGCAGGGATGACACCGAGCCGTTTCTGGTTGGCGAAGATCGTCTCGCGCAACTTTTCCCAGCCCTGGTCGAACAAGTGCATGTCGCCGATCTTCTTGATCCACTCCGGCGTGGGCTGGTGCGGTGCGTGCGTGCCACCGGGCACGTAATAGAGGAAGAATGGCTTGTCCGGCGCGGCGTTATTGAGCCCCTTCAAGTAAGTGATCGCGTCGTCGGCCATATCGGTGATGAGGTTGTAGCCGGGGTGTCCGATCCACGGAAAGACTTGTGTCTTGTCGCGGAAGAGAAACGGCGTCCACTGGTCAGTCTCGCCCCCATTGAAGCCGTAGAAGTGATCGAACCCCATCCCGGTCGGCCATTGGTCAAACGGCCCCGCCGAACTTAATTGATAGCTGGGCGTGTTGTGGTTCTTGCCGAACCACGACGTCGCGTAGCCGTTCTCCCTCAGGATCGTACCGACGGTGGCACTCTCAGGCCCGATGATGGAGTCGTACCCCGGGTATCCAGTGGACATTTCGGTGATCACGCCGAAGCCGACCGAGTGATGGTTGCGGCCCGTGATTAGCGCCGCCCGGGTCGGCGAGCAGAGAGCAGTTGAGTGGAACTGTGTGTAACGTAGTCCGGCAGTCGCAATGCGGTCCATGGAAGGCGTCGGGATGACACCGCCAAAGGTACTGGTCACGCCGTAACCCTGGTCATCGGTCATAATCAGCAAGACATTGGGCGCACCCTTGGGCGGCACCACGGTCGGCGGCCAATACGGCTTGGAATCTGTGGCACCCAAATTGATCGTTCCGCCAAACGGCGCGGGCGGAGGCGGAAGATACTTGCCGTCTATCGTAATCGTGGCGCCGGGCGAACCCGGCGTTCCGGTGGTCTGCTGGGCGAAAGTCGAACCAACCGTCAGAGCCAGAACGGCGACCGACAATATCAGCGCGCGAATGATGGTGGAGTTCATGGCCAGACTCCTTCGAAACGAAGGTTTCCGTGGTTAGAACCAGTCTTCACGAAATATCAGCAGCCTCGGCAAGACTGCGACCTTGATCAACCTGGAAAATTATCGCTGAACCCGTGTGCGAGACTATGCAATTTCGGCAGGAACGTAACATTGCGTTCTAAAGTCCGAGTCGGGTCCATTCGCGACGGGGTCGAGCCAGCAGCAAGTCCGGCCATGTCCGCCCACGCCGCCGAAAGCAGAAGTAAATTCAGAGCATTAGCGGCTGAGCCACGGGCAATTTCGGATTGTTGGCGACCTGTCCCGGTCGGGCTGGTTTCGCCTCCGCTCAACTTGACATCAGCAACGGATGCCAGGACGACACGACTTCGCCGCACGCAGCATCCTCCACCAACGCTCCTGGAATCGTTACGACAATTCGCCGATCGCGAAATCGCTGATGGCTGCGTTTACTGCTTCGGCTGACCGAAATCCAGCGGTGGCGGCGGCTCGATCTCGGGCACTTCGATCTTGATCTTGTCCAGATCGACCTTCAGCGGCGCATCCAGCAAGCCCGTCACCGTCACCGGGAAAGCGATCACGAGCACGACCATGATTGCCTGCAGTCCGATCCAGGGCATGGCACCCCAGTAAATGTCCGAACTCTTAACCTCTTTTGGCGCCACGCCGCGCAGATAGAACAGCGCGAAGCCGAACGGCGGATGCAGGAACGACGTTTGCATGTTCACGCAGAGCATGACGCCGAACCAGATCAGGGCGGCATCGGGACCGACCACCGGCGCCAGGATTTTCTGCGCGATCGGCGCGATCATCGGCAGGATGATGAAGGCGATTTCGAAGAAATCGAGGAAGAACGCCAGGAAGAAGATGAAGATGTTGATGAAGATCAGGAAACCCCAGACGCCTCCGGGCAGCGACGTCAGCAGATGCTCCAGCCAGACGCCACCGGAGACGCCAAGGAACACCACCGAGAAACAAGTCGAGCCGATCAGGATGAAGGTGACCATGCAGGTGATGCGCATGGTGGTCTCGTAGCCCTGCTTGATCAGGTCGCGCAGCTGCGGAATGCGGACCGCCTCGAGGCAGATCCATATCACCGCGAGATAGGTGACCGCGAAGGCGAGCCTGAAAATGAGGTTCTCGCTATAGAGCATCGCGACAATCGTTCCGATGCCCGCCGCGATGACGCCGACGATCAGAATCTTGTGGCCGGTCGAACTGAACCCCTTGTGATGGATCGCCGCCAGCACGATGGCGCCGACCGCCCCCATCGCGCCGGCTTCGGTCGGCGTTGCAAGGCCCATCATCATGGTGCCGAGGACGACGAAGATCAGCGCCGCCGAGGGGATGATGCCAAGCAGGCATTTCCGCCATAGCGCCCAGCCGGTCAGCGTGCGCGCTTCCTTCGGCACCGGCGGCAGATGCTCGGGCTTGATCAGGCCCAGAACGAAGGTATAGCCCGCAAACAGCGCTATCTGGAATACCGATGGACCCCAGGCGCCGAGATACATGTCACCGACGGACTTGCCGAGCTGGTCCGCCAGCACGATCAGCACGAGAGAAGGCGGCACCAGTTGCGTGATGGTGCCGGAGGCTGCGAGCACGCCGGTGATGTAGCGTATATTGTAGCCATAGCGGATCATCACGGGCATCGAGATCATCGCCATCGCAATGACCTGCGCGGCCACCGTGCCGGTGATCGCTCCGAGGATGAAGCCGACGATGATGACGGAATAGCCGAGGCCGCCGCGGATCGGGCCGAACAGCTGGCCCATCGAATCCAGCATGTCTTCGGCAAGACCGCAACGCTCGAGGATCGCGCCCATGAAGGTGAAGAAGGGGATCGCGAGCAGCAGTTCGTTGGACAGCACGCTGCCGAAGATGCGGCCGGGAATCGCCTGCAGGAAATTCAGATCGAAAAAGCCGAGATGGATCGCGAGGAAGCCGAACAATAGCCCGACCGCCGCCAGCGTGAACGCCACCGGAAAGCCGATCAGCATGGCCACAACCAGGCCGCCGAACATCAGCGGCGGCATCGTTTCCAGTGTGATCATTGGGTCGGCCTCTCGTACTTGGCGTCGATCGTCACATAGCCCTTGAGCGCGGCGATCCGCTTGATCACCTCTGACAGGCCCTGCAACGCCAGCATCACGAAGCCGGACGGAATCACGAATTTGATCGGCCAGCGGAGCAAGCCGCCGGCATTGCCGGACATCTCGTTCACGGCATAGGCTTGGTGGAAGAACGGCCAGGACAGGTAGCTGAGCAGGAGACAGGCCGGGATCAGGAAGAACAACGTTCCGATCAGGTCGAGCCAGAGCTGGCCACGTTCTGAAAGAACGAGATAGAATATCTCGACCCGGACGTGCTCGTTGCGCTTGAACGTGTAGGAGGCGCCGAACATGACCATGATGGCGAACATGTACCACTGCGCCTCGAGCCAGCCGTTCGAGCTGTAGCTGAAAGCGTAGCGGATCATGGCGTTGCCGGCGCTCACAACGCAGGCAAGCAGCACGAGTAGGTTACAGAAATAGCCGATCTTCTCGTTGAGCCGGTCAATCGCCGTACTCACCGCCAACAAAGGACGCATCAATTTTCCCCGCCTCACGTGCGCGAGGAGACCGATAGCCTGCACGCGCGCTCCCGGCCGCATGCGGTGGCGCTGCCATGCCGGAGCTATTGGGCTCCCTCAATTCGCTCCCGCACCGTCTTGAGGCGCCGAGGCGCCAGCGGCCTATCCGGCCTTTGCGTGCATGAAGCAGCAGCACCAATAGGGTCCATGGCGGCGGCGTCAACTGGAAAATGGACGAATTGACGCACCGTTAAACTTTCATCTCGCTCCGGAGGCTGGCCCGCAGGCCTGCCGGCAGCGCAAAGCTCACTTGGCGTTAAGGTGAAAGCGCAACGTCCCGGCGCCGATGAAGGTGACGAAATCGCCCTGCCGCCTCCAGGTCGCCGCATCGGTCAGACAAGCGCGGGATCAGCTTCAAACGCAATGGTCTCAATTTGCCCCGTCCGACCGGGGAATATTTATCGGTGAAACTACTGAAGTGGCGGCGTGCAGCCGAGCTACGTCGAATTACCGACATGTCTTCAGGGCCAATTGCTCGTAAAAAGTAGCTGGACAAACAAGCATCGTCGTTGCGACAATCCGGAAGGGTACGGCGTTCCTTGTTCGGTACGCCTTGTTTGAATCGTCTGACAGTGGGAGCGTCCCATGAAAGCTCGTCAACATCTACAGAGGCTTGCTTTTCTGACCTTTGTTCTGCTGGCTCCCGGCGTCGGCTTATTCTCTATCGTTTCCATTCTCGTTGTTGACGGTTCAGGCGGTGGCCTGATCGGATCATCTCCTGCACAGGCCGCAGGGGATACGCCGCAGAACATGCTCGCGGCACAGATACGAATGCAAGGCGTTGCGTGCGACAAAGCACTCGGCGCTGTGAAGGACGCGAAGCAGTCGAAGCCGGATCACGAAGTCTGGACCCTCAAATGTAGCAACGCGACCTATAGGGTAAGCCGCTATCCCGACATGGCGGCTAAAGTGGAACGACTTCAATAGTATTGGTGGCCTCCGGGTCTGTCGCTCGCGTTAATTGGTGTTGAGACGGAAGCGCAACGACCTGGCGCCAACTAACGTGACGAAATCGCCCTGGCGCTTCCAGGTCGCCGCATCGGTCAGCGCCGCGATCAGCTCATCGTCGGCTTGCGCCCGCTCCGCCGGACAGGGACGATCTTCCATCGCGCCCGGGACGAAGATCACGGTATTTCCCGCCACCGAAAACTGGCCCTTGCCGCCCTTGCACCAGAGTTCGAGCACCACCTCGCCGTTGTCGCCGATCTCGAGCGACGGCACGCGCTTCGAACCGGGCATGCGCGCGGCATCCAGGGTCATTTCCAGTCCGAACGGAAACTCGTCCTGGGCATAGGCCGGCGCATCAAGAACCGCGGCGACGAAAGCCAGCGCGATTGCGCTTGCTCTCCAAATGCGTCCGATTGAAACCATGCAACCTCTCGAAATGTCCGGCGCCAAATGCTGCGCCGTTTTATTGGACGGGCATCGCATTGGCCAGATCGGTGCGGCAGAAAAGCTCTTGAAAAGAAAAATCCCCGCGGGCCAAAGCCCGCGGGGATTCCTGGCTCGGTGCGTCCAGACGAGCCTTACTTCAGGACCATCGCCGTGAATGGATAAACGTAAGCTTGCAACATCACGAGCAGGCCGACAAGGCACGCCAGCGCAATCGAGTGCTTGAACACGAAACGCAGGATCGTGCCTTCGTGCCCGTACCAGTTGGTGGCGGTCGAGGCGACCACGATCGACTGCGCGTCGATCATCTTGCCCATCACGCCGCCGGACGAGTTCGCTGCGGCCATCAAGACCGGCGACAGGCCCAGTTGCTCGGAGGTAATCTTCTGCAGATTGCCGAACAGAATGTTGGATGCCGTATCCGATCCGGTCAGCGCCACGCCCAGCCAGCCGAGCAGCGTGCCGAAGAAGGGGTAGAGCACGCCGGTCGCGGCGAAGGCGAGACCGAGCGTCGCGTCGACACCCGACAACCGCGTCAACGTGCCGATCGCCAGCATCGCCGAGATCGTGATCAGCGAGATCGCGCACAGCCTGATGGTGCGGCCGTACTCCGCGATCATCCTGGCCGGCGTAAAGCCCGCCAGCAAGCCGGAAACGATCGCGGCGATCAACATGCCCGTTCCGGTGAACGACAGATAGGTAAAGCCGAATACCGCACCTTCCGGCGTCGGCTTCGCCGCCACCGGAGGCACCTTGTTGATCATGTTGTGCAGATCGGGAACGGCGTAATTCCAGGTAAAGATCGAGTTGGCCCAGGTCTTGAACCCTCCATTGCCCCAGATCAGCATCACGATGCAGACGATGATCCACGGCAACAGCGCACTCCAGAGCTCCTTCTGGTTGAGCGATGTCTTGTCCATGGCCTTCATCGCCGGCATCGTCGCAGCCGATTCATCCTTGCCGCGCAACGCCGGCGACAGCCAGAGCTGTTTCGGCTGCCAGATTTTCAGGAACAGGATGAGGCAGCCCATCGAAATCAGCGAGGCGCCGATATCGACGATCCACGGATTGATGAAGTTCGAGATCACGAATTGCGGGATCGCGAACGACAGGCCGGTGACGAGAATGGCCGGCCAGACGTCCTTCATGCCCCTCCAGCCGGCGAACGCCCATACCACCCAGAACGGCACCATCAGCGAGAACACCGGCAACTGGCGTCCGACCATCGCGCCGAGGATGTAGGGATCGAGACCGGTCACCGAAGCCAGACCCTGGATCGGCGTTCCGAGCGCGCCGTAAGCCACAGGCGCGGTATTGGCGATCAGCGACAGGCCGGAAGCAGCAAGTGGAGAAAAACCAAGGCCGATCAGGACCGAGCCCGTGATCGCGACCGGCGTACCAAATCCCGAAGCGCCCTCGAAGAATGCGCCGAAAGAGAAGGCGATCAACAGCAGTTGCAGGCGGCGGTCCTCGGTGACTCCGCCGACCGCGCGTTTCAATAACTCGAATTGGCCCGTTGCAACCGTAAGCTGGTAGAGAAAGATGACGTTCAGCACGATCCAGCCGATCGGGAAGAACCCGGCGACGACCCCGAGCAAGGACGCACGGATCGACATCCCTGCCGGCATGGTGAAGACGAAGATCGCGATCAGATTGGTCAGGATCACCGCAATGATAGCTGCGATATGCGCCTTGACCTTGCCGCTGGCGATCAGCACCAGCAGCGTGACCACCGGGACCGCGGCGGCGACGGTCGACAACGCAGCGTTGCCGAGCGGATTGTAGATTTGATTCCACATTTGCGGATCCTCCCCACGCCATTATGAGCGCGCCGACCAGCGTGAACGGTCAGGCGTGCCCGGCGTGATCGCGGGAGCCCCTTGCGATGCGGAGATCGGCTCGCGATCAGGCCCGCGCCCCAATCGCTCACAACCTCGCGAAATCCGAAGGTCCCCCGCCCCTCGCCGTTGCCGACATGCTAGGGTTGACTCCGATGCCAGGACAAGCCAGCGCTGAATGCGGAACCCACGACTTTAGTCTAGAGCGCTCCCGATAGTCCCGATTTTTCAGGCCTTTGCAGCTCATCCCCCGGAGACGATAATCTGTGAACAACATTCGTTCGACGCTCGCGACGGTATGGCGGATCGCCATGCCGTATTTTCGTTCCGAGGATAAATGGGCCGGCCGCGGCCTGCTGGCGGCCGTGGTCTCGATCGAACTCTCGCTGGTCGCGATCGACGTCCTTCTGAACCAGTGGAACGCCCGTTTCTACAATGCGCTGCAGGAACGCAACTGGGACAACTTCGTCAGGGAGATCGGCATCTTTTCGCTGCTCGCGGCATGCTTCATCGCGCTCGCGGTCTACCAGCTCTACCTCAACCAGTGGCTCCAGATTCGCTGGCGGCGCTGGCTGACCAGGCACTATCTCGGCGAATGGCTGCAGGGGCCTAATCATTACCGCATGCAATTGCTGGGCGACGCGGCGGACAACCCCGACCAGCGCCTCTCCGACGACGTGAAATTTTTCGTCGACCGTACGCTGGATATCGGCCTGCAGCTGTTGAATTCGGTGGTGACGCTGGCGTCCTTCGTCGTGATCCTGTGGGGCCTGTCGGAAGCCGCGCCGCTGCACCTGTTCGGCCAGGAGTACGCCATCCCCGGCTATCTGGTGTGGGGTGCATTGATCTATGCGATCTTCGGGACGGCGCTGACGCAGTGGATCGGCTCGCCGCTGGTCAGGCTCGATTTCAATCAACAGCGTTACGAGGCCGATTTCCGCTTCAACCTGGTGCGGGTACGCGAAAACTCCGAGCAGATCGCGCTGCTGCGGGGCGAGAACGCCGAACGCGCGCGGCTTTGGGACCGCTTCAACCACGTGGTCGAGAACTGGTACGGCATCATGAGCCGGACCAAACGCCTGACCGCGTTCACGGCGAGCTATTCGCAGGCCGCCGCGGTGTTTCCCTTCATCCTGATCTCGCCGGCTTATTTTGCCGGCAAGATCCAGCTCGGCGGGCTGTCGCAGACCGCTTCCGCCTTCGGCAGCGTGCAGAAATCGCTGTCGATTTTCATCACCATCTACCGGTCGATGGCGGACTGGCGCGCGATCGTGGCGCGTCTCGACGGATTTGAGATGTCGATCGCAAGCGCCACGACGCTGGCGACCGACGCCGGTTCGATCGGCGTCGCTTCCAACAGCGGTAGCGACACGATCGATCTGCACGACCTGCTGGTGCGCCTGCCGAACGGCCAGCCGTTGGTCGCGGCTGACGGCATCAGCCTTCGCGCCGGCGAGCGGACCCTCGTGACCGGCCCATCCGGCGCCGGCAAGTCGACGCTGTTTCGTGCCATCGCCGGCATCTGGCCGTTCGGCACCGGCTCGATCTCGATCCCGGCGAATGCCTCGCTGATGATGTTGCCGCAACGCCCCTATTTCCCGATCGGATCGCTGCATGCGGCGATCGTCTATCCCGGCGAAGCGGACAGCTTTGGCCCTGACAGGGTCAAGGAGGTTCTCGGCGAGGTGGGACTGCCGCAGCTCGCCGCGCGGCTGGAGGAAGAAGCCCATTGGAATCGCATGCTCTCGCTGGGCGAGCAGCAGCGTCTGGGATTGGCGCGGGCGCTGTTGCACACGCCGAAATATCTGTTCCTCGATGAAGCGACCGCCTCGCTCGATGAGCCCTCGGAGGCCGCGCTATACCGTTTGCTGACCGACAAATTGCCGGCAACCACCATCGTCTCGATCGGCCACCGCTCGACGCTCAATGCCTTCCATCAGCGCAACATGGTGCTGGTCCGCGAGGGCGATCGATTCGCGTTGCAGGAGGCGAGGAGCGGCCAGCCGGTGCAGTCCCCGGCGGCTGGCTAGATCCAGCGCCGCGGCCATTGCTGGCGACGAACCCAGTGATATCAGACTTAGGCGAAGGCGGTCAGCAGCACCGCGCCGGCGAGCACCGGCGCGATCAGGAATGACCAGGGCAGATTGCCGGAGACCACCAGCAAGGGGTTGATCCCCGCCGGCGGGTGAAACGTCCCGGTCACGTACATCGCGAGAATGGCGAGCCCGACGGCCGCGGCCGCCGCCCAGGCGTGCGGCCCGGTCAGCTTCAGGACGGCCAGCCCGACCAGGGCCGCCACGAGGTGCCCGCCGACCAGCGCACGCGGCTGCGCGGGCTCGGCTTCCGGCGATCCGATCACCAGCACGATGGAGGTGGCGAACGGGATCACCGCCAGCGGATAGTGGGCGGCGACCGAGAACCATTCCATGGCGCCGATCGCGAGCGCACCGCCCAATCCGGCCACCGCGCCGGCCAGGATGTTACGGTGATCATTACGGGCGATCGCCTTGGCCGCCGCGCGCCGCCAATCCCATCTCATCTGCAGCACCTCGAAACGAAAAGGGGCGGCAGATCGCTCTGCCGCCCCTTCGATCTCAAGAGCAAGAACTTACTTCAGGTTGCTGATCGCGGTCAGGTCCGCCGAGAGCTTGGCGATACCGGTCGCGCCGCACCAGTTGGAGCCGAAGCCACCCGGGTTGATCGGGGTGAAGCTGCCGTCGAATCTGGCAGTGTTATCGCTGGTGAAGGCGTTGCAATCACCCTTCGACAGGTTGGTGTCGGAGTAACGCAGGTCCAGCGTGAACACCTTGTAGGTGAAACCGATGCCGATATTCCAGGTGTTGTAGCTCGGCTCCTGGATACCATTCGCATACAGCGGGTCGCCGGGGATTCCGTAGAAGACGTCAGATTTTCCAAGCCACTGACGGCCGAACTCGCCGGAGACGTACATGCCGATGCCGGAGGCGCCGAAGGTGGTCGAGGGCGCGGTCCACTTGCCGGTGATCGACGTGTAGTTGCCCCAGGCACCCAGGTTCAGGAAGTTCGGCGAATAGTACTCGTTCACGCCGACCTGGAACTGGTCGTTGATGGTGATGTTGACCTTGGCATAGCCTTCATAAAAGCTCGCGCTCTTCTTGGCGAAGTTGCCGTTGATCGGCAGGCCGAGCGCGCCCTGCGAGTTGTCGACATCGCCTCCGCAATTTCCCTGCAGCAGGGTGTATTGCGAGCCGAAGCAACTTCCGCCCGGATACAAGTAACCCCAGACACCGAAGTCGAAGGCGAACATGCCGACGGTCGGGCGGATACCGCCGTAGATGTCGATTTCAGCCGCGGCGCGGTTGGCGAAGGAGATGCTCTCGCCGGCAGTGCCGATATAGAGCTGGAGGTCCTTGTTGATGTTGTAGCGCGGCTCGAAGTAAGCGGCGACCGACGGCTTGTGGTTGGACTGGGTGACGCCGCGGAATATGTAATCGCTCATCAGCGCGCTGCCGAAAGCGAAATCCCAAGGCTCGAACGCGGGCGGCGGGGGCGGCGGGGGCGCCTTCACCGCCATGTCAGCGGCCAGAGCCGAGCCCGAAATCATTGTCAGCGCCGTTGCCAACAAAGCCAGTTTCTTCATGACAATCCCCACACTTTCTAAAACAGCCCAGCTTCGGCGGCCCCCCAGGGACGAGCGATAACCGACTGCGACCAAATGCCGTGGCAATCTGGAACGCGCTCACCAACGAGTGAAGTTAAAAAAACAAGCAAGTGCCGCCTTTTTGGGCGTTCTGCGCTTCTGGAAGAATGTTGTTGGCGGGTGTTGCATTCCCATCACAATCTTAACGCCCTCCCGTGCTGGTTGAGCCACATCTGGAACCGGCACACGAAGGGGCCGCGGCCTCGGATTGATTGCCCGGCGAATCGCAGAGCGGCTTCCAGCCCAGGCTTCCAGATCGGGAGAACCCGCCAGGAAAAAAGCCGCAGCGGACCGCTGCGGCTTTCCTTAAATCTGGCTTACGGCGATTTAGGACGCGCTCGGCGACTCTTCCGAGCCTCCGCCCGACTCTGACTGAGGCGCCGAACTCGGACCCGCCCAGCTCTCGGCCGGCGCCGGCTCGGGCGCAGGTTCTGGCGGCGGCGCTGGGCGGGGAGCGGCGACCTTCTTTTTCGCAGGGCTCTTCCTGGTTGCTTTTTCCGGGGCGGTTTTCTTCGGAGCCGCCTTCTGGGGGGCCGCCTTTTTGGCGGACTTTTTCGCGGATTTTTTCTTGGCTGACTTCTTCTTGGCCGACTTCTTCTTGGGGTATTTTTTTGCGGCCTTCTTTGCCGACTTCCCGGCGGTCTTCTTCGATGATTTCTTCGCCGACTTCTTCTTCGCCGTTACGGCTTTCTTGGCCTTTTTGGCCTTCTTGCCCTTCTTGCTCTTTTTCGCTTTAGCCATCGTGATCCTCCTGTTGCCGCAGAGTCAGGTCCGTCGAGCGCTTCGAAAATCCGCCTAGCTGGATCGGGATGACGCTGCTACGAAGCGTCCTCCCGCTCTACCCTCGGTCTGCGCATGATCCTTTCGGAGCCTTGCCGGATCATGCTCGAGGGCCGGTCAATCAATTCAATCCTGGCCGGGGGCCTCCTGTCGCCCAATCGAGAAGCTCAATCGTGTGCACCACAGGAACTGACGTACCGCTGGCAATCTGAACCATGCATCCAATATTGCCCGCAGCGATCATGTCCGGTTTGACTGTCGCAATATTGGCGACCTTGCGATCGCGCAATCTGCTCGCAATGTCGGGCTGGAGAATGTTGTAGGTCCCCGCCGAACCGCAACACAAATGGCTCTCAGGTACATCTTTCACCACGAATCCATTCTTGGAAAGCAATTCTTTCGGAAGCGCAGTGATTTTCTGTCCGTGCTGCAGCGAACACGCCGAGTGATAGGCGATCGTGATGTCGCTTTGCACGTGCCTCGGATTGAGATCGATGCCGGCGAGAAACTCGGTGATGTCCTTTGCCATCGCCGAAGTCTTCGCGGCCGCGGCGGCGAAATCGCGGTCCTCGCGCAGCAGGAAACCGTAGTCCTTGATCACCGTGCCGCAGCCCGACGTCGTCACCAGGATAGCATCGAGGCCGCCTTGTTCCGCTTCCCTTTGCCAGACGGTGATGTTGGCGCGGGCGCGGGCCAGCGCGTCGCCGTCATGGCCGAGGTGATGGGTGAGCGCGCCGCAGCATTGCTCATCCCTGACCAGCACGACCTCGATGCCGTGGCGCGTCAGCACGTTGATGGCGGCCTGGTTGATGCGCGGCGCCAGCACCTGCTGGGCGCAGCCCTGCAGCAGCGCGACGCGCCCGCGCCGCGTGCCGATAGCGGGGAAAACGCTGCCGGCGGATGGCCCCGGCGCCGGCAGGCTATTTGGCGCCAGCGCCAGCATCGCCTTGATTCGCCCCAGCAGGGTCGGGACCGCCGAGGCCTTTGGCGTCGGCAGCAGGGCTGCGAACGGCCGGCCCAGCCGGGCCAGAATCATGCTCAGGCGAAACAGTCCGGGCCGTGGCAGCACCCGCGCCAGCACGGCGCGCAGCAGGCGTTCGGTCAACGGCCTCGAATAGTCCCGTTCGATCCTGACGCGGGCCTGGTCGACGAGGTGCATGTAGTTCACGCCCGACGGACAGGTGGTCATGCAGGCGAGGCAGGAAAGGCAGCGATCGATGTGCTTGACCACCTCCTTCGTCGGCGGCCTGTCCTTCTCGAGCATCTCCTTGATCAGGTAGATCCGACCGCGCGGGCTATCGAGTTCGTCGCCGAGCAGCACATAGGTCGGGCATGTCGCGGTACAGAAGCCGCAATGCACACAGGCGCGCAGGATCTTGTCGGCTTCGGCGATATCGGGATCGGCCAGTTGGGAGAGGCTGAACTCGGTCTTCATGCCGCGCCTCCCCGCGTCAACCGGCCGCGGTTGAGGATGTTCCTTGGATCAAAGCTCAGGCGGACGCGTTCGCTCAAGGCCGCGAGCCCGCCGGGCTGCGGGTGGAATACGTCGACATGGCGCCGGATCTCCTCAGTGGCACGGATCAGTGTGGCATGGCCGCCCGCGGCATCGACGCGCTGGCGCACCAGCGCGGCTTGCGCATCCGGCGACGGCGGCAGCGCCGCCCAGATCAGCCCGCCACCCCAATCGTAGATCACGTCGCCCCCGGTTTCCCGCGCCAATGCCCGGCCGAGCGCGCCGCCGGAGGCGGGCGGACAAACGATCCGCCACACCGGCCACGCGCCCAGCGCCCCGCCGGCCGCGAACGGCTGCACGTCACGGACCGAAGCCCAGATCGAAAGCGAGGCGGCGTCCATCAACATTTCCACCGAGCCAAATGACACCAGACTCTTGCTGAGCGACGCGGCCCGATGGTCCGCCGACGCCGAAATGCCTTCGAGCCGCAGCAGGGTGACGGCCCCTTCCGGCGATCCCGCGTCAGACAGCGCGCCCGCGTCGGACCGGAACGCCGAATGCGGCAGGTGGGCCGCTCCCGATACGTCGAATGGCGAGCCCAGCGCTGCCGTCATCGCCCGATTGGCGGTGACGTCGTCGAGCCCGCGCAGCAGAAGCGTGCGCTCGGCTTCCGGCTTCGGCATCACCTTGAGCGTCACTTCCGTCATGACCGCAAGCGTACCCCAGGACCCGCTAAGCAATTTGCAGAGATCGTAGCCGGTAACGTTCTTCACCACCCGTCCGCCGGTCTTGAAGCTGTCACCGAATCCGGACACCGCGTGCGCGCCGAGCAGATGGTCGCGGACGGAGCCCGCCTTGATGCGGCGCGGCCCGGCAAGGCCGGCGCCGATCATGCCGCCGATCGTGCCCATTGCCGGCGTCGTCCCGAGCAGCACCGAGACATCGACCGGCTCGAAGGCGAATTGCTGGTTCTTCGCATCGATCAGCGACTGCACGTCGGCCAGCGGCGCGCCCGCCTGCACCGTGATGATCAATTCGTTCGGCTCATAGGAAGAGACCGCGTTCAGACCGGACACGTCGAGCAGCGCGTTGGTCGCCATCGGCTGGCCGATCGCGCGCTTCGAGCCATGGCCGATGACCTCCAGCGGCTGGTCGCTCGCGATCGCCGCGCGCACCACCTGCTCGACATCTTTGGCGTCACGTATCCTGGGCGTATCCATCTCAAATTCTACACAATCCCGCGCAGCGGCGATTTCCGCAAAATAAGCGCCGATGCCATGAAACTGCCGATAGCCGCAATGGCCGTCAGCAACAAGGCCTTGGCGATCGCATTCAGGGGCAACGCATGCAGAACGATGGCGGAGCCGATCAGGATCGGCGGATGGATGAGATAGACGCCAAACGCGTTGTCGGAAAGCCACCGGGCGACCGGCCCCTGCGCGTCGAAATAGCGGCGGTAGGCGGCGAGGATCAGCAGACCCATTCCGACGCAGACAAGCGCTTCCCAAAGGCATTTCCCGGCACTGACCGGGTTGAACCCTCCCGCATACAGCGCGGTGTCGCCCTGCAAGCCGCCCCCGAACAGCACGAGGGCCGCGAACAGCGGGACGGCAAGCGCAAGCGCCCGCACGGCCCAGCGTACACAGGCGGGATCGGGGAGTTCCGCCATCCAGTTGCCGCGATACCCGAATGCCCCGGCCGCGAACATCAGGACATATTGCGTGAAATCGCCGGGATGAACGTTAAGCACCGAGGCGTCGCCGCGCACGACAACACGGACCAGAAAGGTTGATGTCGCCATGACTGCGATAAAGATCGCGATCGCCGCTCCACCACGGAGATCGTCATGAAGTTCGATCCGGCTCTCCCTCCATCCAGACAGGCGAACCAGACCGTAGATGATCGAAAACAGCAAAAGCGCCGCGCAGAACCACATCGGTCCGGTTTCCGAAAGCCACTCGCCATCTTTCAGGTGCACTAGCCACTGGTGTCCGAAGCCCCCGGTGCCCCACGTGCCGGACAGGAAATACTGGGTGAGCGGTCCAATGACCAACATATAGAGCAGGGTCGGCAGTCCGAGCCGGACGACGCGGTCGCGGACAAACCGCGAAAAACCCTTTCGATCATAGGCAGCGGCGGAAAAATAGCCGGCAACGAAGAACAACACCGCCATGAAAAAGGCCTGCAGGAAGCTTTGGTAGGCAGCGAAGAAAATCGTCGTGCCGAGGCCGGCCCTTTGCCGGTCCACGTAGTACCAATTGCCGAAAGGGCTGTAGGTGTCGCAAGCGTGCATACTGAGCACCAGCAGGATCATCGACCATCTGATGTTGTCGATGAACAATAACCGCGATCCGCTTCGCGCCTCGGTCGCAGCGTCCGTGGTTGCGCTCAGTGGAATGTCAGCCATATCGCGTCATCGGCGTCATGATCCGAAAGGTTCGCGGCAGCCTTCTGGAAATCACGATCGCCGCGCGCATCGCCTGCCCGACGTTCCCGGCGTCACGTATTTCAAGGGCTTCCACCCCCAAAGCGCGTAGCGAGATTCACCCCCGAAATCAAATTCGCCCCCGACAAGGCTCCTCTCCCCAGGCACTGTCTACAAAATTGCATAGCGTAGGCATCTGCGGATCGCAGCAACATGAAGCGCGTCGCCGCGTCGCCACCACCACGTATGATCGATAACGATAATGCATGATGCATAAATGCATAACCAATGGGATATGATAAATTCAAGGATGCCTATTCACGAGCGGTACCGCTCAAGGAACGACTAGCCGGCTACGCGTTCCCGCTTGACTAACACATATCTCGACGATTATACGTCAATCAATAGCCATAAAGTTATAGTTCCAAAATGCCGAACGCTCATGATGTGCTCTTCAGAACGCTCGCCGATCCGACCAGGCGGGCTCTCTTCGAACGGCTGTGCCGCGAAGGAGAGCAGACGGTCGGGGCCCTGACGGCTCAGGCCGGGGTCTCGCAGCCGGCCGTTTCAAAGCATCTTGGGGTCCTGAAGCAGGCCGGGTTGGTGCGCGACCGCCACGAAGGCCGCCAGACGCACTATAGCGCGCAGCTCGGCGCCTTGGCCCCGCTGATCGACTGGACAAGCCAGATGGCCGGGTTCTGGCAAAGCCGGTTCGACCACCTCGAAGACCTGCTGAGAAGGATGGACCAATGAACGAAACATCGACCGAAACGCGTTCCGTCGTTGTCGAACGAGAAATCCCTTATCCGCCGGAAAAGATCTGGCGCGCGCTCACGCAACCACACCTGATCGAGGAGTGGCTCATGAAGAACGACTTCAAGCCTGTCGCGGACCACCGTTTCAATCTTCGCGCAGACTGGGGCGCTGTCGACTGTCAGGTAATGGCAGTCGACCCGAACAAAACGCTGTCTTACACGTGGGCGGCCCATGGTCTCGAGAGTGTGGTGACCTGGACCCTCACCCCAACGAGCACGGGGACCCGCCTGCGGATGGAGCAGTCTGGCTTCCGGCCGGATCAGCAACAGGCCTACCAGGGCGCCAAATACGGGTGGCAGAAATTCTTCGCAGGCCTCGAACGCGTGGTGGGAGGCCTGTCGTGAGCCGTACCTCTGCCTCGCGCTACCAGCTCGTGCTCGTTGCGCTGCACTGGCTGCTCGCGCTGATGATCGTCGGCCTTCTGTGCCTCGGCTTCTTCGTGCTCGCGAATATGCCGAACTCCGATCCGACGAAACTCGAACTCCTGGTATGGCACATGTCGGGCGGCATGTTCGTGCTGGTATTAATGATCCTGCGCGTCATCATTCGTGTACGGAGCGCCCGTCCGGCAACGGCGACGAGCGGTTCGCCCATGCTCGACCGGCTGGCCTCGATCGCGCACGCCAGCTTGTATGTGATCGTGTTCTTGATAATCGCCACCGGATGGACCACCGGGTGGCTCATCAGCGGCGTGTTCCAGCCCAATGGCGGACCACTGCCCGACAATTTCGCCGTGTTTCCCACGTTCCAGGCCCACGCGGCTCTTGCAACGCTGCTGGCCCTTCTGATTGCGGCCCATATCGCGGCCGCAGTCTACCATCAGTTCGTGCTGAAAGACGGCCTTTTCAGCCGCATGTGGTTCGGCGAACGCACGATCGTTCCCGCAGAAAAATAGAATGACGTGGCCACAGACCACCTCGCCGGACGTGAGAAAGATCCAATGAATCCATCGGAAAGTATTGACCAGCTGATCGCAAAACTCGCGGACTGGCGTGGCAAAACGCTCGCCAGCATCCGCAAGACCATCCTTGCGGCCGACCGCGAGATCATCGAGGAATGGAAATGGATGGGAAGCCCCGTGTGGTCTCGCGACGGAATAATCGCGGTCGGCAATGCGCACAAAGACAAGGTGAAGCTTACCTTTTCCCACGGCGCGAGCCTCCCGGATCCTGACAAGCTCTTCAACGCGGGCCTCGAAGGCAAGGTGTGGCGGGCGATCGATGTTTTCGAGGGTGACAAGATCAATGAGCGCGCTCTAAAAAATCTCATCCGTGCCGCAGTTGATCACAATCAGCTCAAATTGAAGAAGAAGAAAGCGCCTGCCGGTACTCGAGCGAGAGTACAGAAAAGCAAAAAGACATGAAGCGATGGCTTTTTCCCGCTAATTGTCTCGCCGCCTCGGGTCCGCCGCTTCGCAGGGCGTGAGGTGGAAGCCGAGCGGGATGCCTCGGGCATCAAAGCCTGAGTCACGCGCCAACCAGTTTGCAAACAGCGCCTAGAACCGCGGGATGTCGGGAAATGCCAGCTTGCCGGCGTGCACGTGGACCCGGCCGAGCTCGGCGCAGCGGTGCAGGGTCGGAAACACCTTTCCCGGATTGAGCAGGCCTTGCGCGTCGAAGGCGCATTTCAGCCGCTGCTGCTGGTTGAGGTCGATCTCGCTGAACATTTCGGGCATCAGGTCGCGCTTCTCGATGCCGACGCCATGCTCGCCGGTCAGGACGCCGCCGAGCTCGACGCAGCAGCGCAAAATGTCGGCGCCGAAGGCTTCGGCCCGTTCCATCTCGCCAGGCTTGTTGGCATCGTAGAGGATCAGGGGATGCAGATTGCCGTCGCCGGCGTGAAACACGTTGGCGACGCCGAGATTGTATTTTTGCGAGAGGTCGCGGATGCGCGCCAGCGCCTCCGGCAGTGCGCCGCGGGGAATGGTGCCGTCCATGCAGAGATAGTCAGGCGATATCCGCCCGACCGCCGGGAAAGCCGCCTTGCGGCCGGCCCAGAACAGATTGCGCTCGGCCTCGGAGGTGGAGATCTGGCAGGTCGTCGAGCCGCAGCCTTGCGCGATCGCCTCGACCCGCTTGATCAGTTCATCGACCTCCACGCCTGGACCGTCGAGCTCGATGATCAGCAGCGCCTCGACGTCGAGCGGGTAGCCGGCGTGGACAAAGGCTTCCGCAGCGTGGATCGCGGGCTTGTCCATCATCTCCATGCCGCCGGGGATGATGCCTGCGCCGATGATGCGCGCGACGCATTCGCCGGCCGCCTCGACTTGCGCGAAGCCGACCATCAGCGCGCGCGCCGTTTCCGGCTTTTGCAGGATCCGCACCGTGATCTCGGTGATGACGCCGAGCAGGCCCTCGGAACCGGTGATGACGCCCATCAGATCGTAGCCGCTATTTTCGACGGCCTTGCCGCCGATGCGAAGCACCTCGCCGGTCATCAGCACGATTTCGCACCCCAGCACGTTGTTGGTGGTCATGCCGTATTTCAGGCAATGCACGCCGCCGGAATTTTCCGCGACATTGCCGCCGATCGAGCAGGCGATCTGCGACGAGGGATCGGGCGCATAATAGAAGCCGGCATGGGCCACTGCCTGGCTGATCGCGAGATTGGTGACGCCGGGTTCGGTGACGACCGCGCGGTTGTCGAAATCGATCTCGCGGATGCGCTTGAACTTGCCCAGGCCCAACAGCACGCCGTCGGCCAACGGCAGCGCACCGCCGGACAATGAGGTGCCGGAGCCGCGCGGCACCACCTTGATGCCTTGCGCGTGACAATATTTCAGCACCCTCGAGACCTGTTCGGTGGTGTCAGGCAGCACCACGACCATCGGCGGTTGCCGGTAGGCCGTCAGGCCGTCGGACTCGTAGGCCAGCATTTCGGCAGGAGTATCGATCACGCCCTCGCCCGGCACGATGGCGCGAAGGGCCGCGACGATGTCGCTGCGACGATTGAGAACGGCCTGATCGGAAGCCGGCATCATGATGGCCATGCGTGTTCCTCCGGATCTGCGGCTTTATCGATTTGTCACGATAAATCAAGCACGTCTGGCCGGATTTGGGTAGGGCATCCGAAGGTCGGATTGCCTTCCTGCAAACGGAGAGTTCACTCTGGGGCAAGCTCGCCGTGGTGAAACCTGTCAACGTTTAGTGGCTTGTCCAATCCGAGCCGGACATGCCACAAGCAATCACACTCAACCGGGCAGAAAACGAAGAGCACCCCATGAAAAAAACCACCTTCAGCGCGCTGGTCGTCGTCACCGCAATGGCCGCCGCATCGGGCGCACAGGCGCAGGATGCCGCTGCCGGCAAGACCTCGTTCAACAAGTGCCTCGCCTGCCACGCAATCGGCGAAGGCGCCAAGAACAAGGTCGGCCCGGAGCTGAATGGGCTGGACGGCCGCAAATCCGGCACCGCGCCGAATTATTCATATTCGGACGCCAACAAGAATTCCGGCATCACCTGGAACGAGGCCTTATTCAAGGAATACATCAAGGACCCGAAGGCGAAGATTCCCGGCACCAAGATGGCATTCGCCGGCATCAAGAACGAGAAAGAGATCAACGATCTCTGGGCCTACGTCTCGCAGTACGACAAGGACGGCAAGACGAAGTAACGCTCCGGCAGTGGGGCGCGTCTTCCTGACCTAATTCCCTCCGCGTGCGAGCTCCAGCAATCGGTCGATCGCTGGGCTCTGCGGATGGCCGCGCCCCGCGCCCCTTCGGCTTCTGTAGGTGACAATAGCCACGGTCATCCATGTCGCGTGGAAGACGAGACCGGCCAGAATGACAAATTGCCCCGGGATGGGGCCAATCGCTGCTCGCATCCAAAATTCCTGCAGCGAGGCGGCCGGAACCGGATGGATCAGGAGCTTACCAGCATAGGCCGTCACCTGGATCGCGAAAATCCAGCCGTAATTGTTGCGGAGCCTGCGGCCCACGGCCTCGGCATAGGTGATGTGAAGGTTGGGCGTTCGGTAGTCCTGGTAGAGGATCTCGTTCCAGCCATTCTCGACCCGCACGCCTCGGCCAATGAGAATCGGTCCAAAGAAATGCACTTCGAGAACATGCGCCCGCATGCGCCAAAAATCGAAGAAACGATAGCGGCGGGCCTCGATGGACAGGAAGGTTGTGACCAGGAGGCCGACCAGCACCAGCGGCAAAGGAGACGCGGTCTCGCTGCTGAACGTCAGCGACAATGCGATGCCGGTCGTAAGCACGGCCCAGTTCGTCGTGGTATCGAGGCGCGTGCGCCAGACAGTGCTCCGGTACAACTCTCCACGGTAGAGATGTGACAACGCGGTGATGTCGGCAGCGCTGAACACAGCCTGCCGATCTTCGGGTTCGTTCATCGTTTTTCCTCCTGGTTATGGATTTCGGGCTGGAATTTCCCACAAATCAGGAGTTGCACGACGTGCAGATTTTTGCGGCGCAATCCGCTTTGCGTCCGTGTTGCCAGAGCGCGATGACTTTTTGTTTGCGCATGATCTCCGCGCAAATGCTTCACGTTTGTCGCATGGAAAACCGGCATCAACTTTTCCGGATCATGCTTCAAGCCAGCGTATGCACGATCACCGGCCCGGCAGTTGCCGTTGCCGGCCCCGTGAGCAGCGGCGCGAGGTCCGTTTCAATCCACGCCAGCGCGCGTTTGTTGGACTCTTCGGCTGCCGCATAATTGTTGAAGAGGCTGATCGCGATCACCGTGTCGTCGGGCGCGTAGACCACGTAGTAGCCCATGAAACCTTCGACATCGCTGATGATCGGAATGGCGCCTTCCTTGATCCGGCGAGCCAGCTCCTCGGCCTGACCGGCCTTCGCCTTGCCTTGACGAATAGCGGCGTACATGGCGCTCTCCCTCACGGTAAGCTGCCCAAAATCGCAAACTCGCATTGATACCCATGGCGGGCGGGACGAGCAGCGGAATCCCGCTTATGCCGAACCGTACCCCATCCGGTGCCGGCAGGCCATCTAGTACCTTGCGGCCGCCGTCTTCTCCGCCATCGCGCCGATCATCGCCTCGATCTCGGCAATCACGAGATCTGGCACGGCCTGCTGCACCATGTGACCGACACCCGGCAGCACGATCAGCCTGGCGTTCGGGGCTGCCGCCGCGAGCGGGCGCGAGTGGATGTTGGTCGACACCGTCTTGTCGGCGTCGCCGGTGATGATCGTGATCGGCGTCTTGATTTCGGCATAGCGCGGCGCCTGCTCCGTAACCGCCGCCTTCAGCGTCACCAGGTCGCGCGCATTGGCGATGAATTCGCGGGGGCGCAGCAATAACGGCGTCGCGGAATCCTTCACGAAACCGTCGGGCATGGTCTGCGGCAGGAACACGCCGCGGGCTCCCGGCCCGGCGAGGAAATAGCCGAGCGGCAGCGTGATGGTATAGGCCAGGAGCGGGCCGATCACCGGCCTCGCAATGAGCTCGTTGTATCGCCCGACGCCGCCCCGCCAAGGATAGGCCACCGGCGCCAGCATCACCAGGCCTGCGACGCGCTTTGGATAGTCCAGCGCGATCCGCGCGCCGAGCGCGCCGCTCCAGGAATGCACCACGAAGATCGCCCGGCTCACGCCGAGTTTTCCGAGCGCCTCGTCGATCATCCTCCCCTGCACTGCGGGCGTCGAATCCGAAAGGCTCGCACGGGTGCTCCAGCCATGGCCGGGACGGTCGATCAGGATGACGCGGTGACGGGAGGCCAGTCCTTCTCCGAGCGGCTGCCGCATCACCTCGAGATTCGAGCTCGCGCCATGCAGCATCACGATCGGCGGCGAGGCGGCGTCGCGCGGGCCGATATCGACGACATGCAACGTCGCGCCCGAAAGCTCGATCATCTCGCCTTGCGCGGGATAGGCGCGCTGCAGCAGCAAGACGCCGGCCTGCGTGGCCAGCGCGAGAACAACCAGCGCCGCCACGACCATCAGTGTCAGCATCGAAATGGTCCGGATGATCTTGCGCACCGGCAAGCGACGGCCCCGAGCGGTGCAGGTTTCGCAGATGTCCTGTCTTGACGAGTCCCGGTCACTTTGCCGGCACCCGAGAAGGTTTTCCACAGCACGCCGGCCCTGTGGATAGCGGGTTCATACGCGCGTCATCGGCTTTTTTATACAGTCGCGCCGGCTTTTTGCCACGAGGCACCCTATTTGATCGAGTTGGAAAACGCCCGACCTGTCCACGTAATCCACAGGAACCGGGAACGGAACCAGAGGTTTCACAGGGAACATTCGGAGGATTTGCAATGAATTCCGATCCAAGCCAAGCGGTCATCGACCGGATCGTGGCAGCATGCAATGGCGATATTCGCGGAGCGCTGAAAGCCTTGCTGCTTGTAAACGAGCAGCTGGAGGCTGAGCTCCAGCAGTTCTATGCGGCGGCGGCCCGGGATGAGCTCGAACGCGGCGGCCGGCTTCTGCACTAATCGGGTTTGCCCTGGTCTCCTGCTTCGGTGGCTGAATCTTCCTTCTTCGGGCAGGCGCTGATCGTCGAGCGGGCGAGCCTGGCGTCGTCCTTCGAATCAAAGGGACCGGACCCGAACCAGATATTGCCTCCGACTTGCGCGTTGATGACGGGATTGCTGGTCACGATCTCGCAATCCTTGGTGGCCCGATTGCCCACCACCCAATAGCGCCCGTCGGCAAGACAGGCCGCCCCGCTCGCGACGATCATCGCACCGGCCAGCAGCAATGATTTCATGGTTTCGCTCCTGCCCGGAAGCTAGGCCAACAAGCGCGCGTTTGCGAGGAGGGTTCCCGCCTGCGATGAACCGCCGGGAATCAGGGTTAACCGCGGTCTCCTTAGTTGAGCATGATCTTATCGGAAAACCGGTACCCACTTTTTTCCGGATCATGCTGGATCAGATATCGCGGCCTTCGACCTTTTCGGTGAGCGACTTGACCAGATCCGGCACTTTTTCCAGATATGGGTTGACCGCCAAGGCTTTGCGGAACGCGTCCAGTGCGCGTTTCTCGTCACCGATGTCCTGCATGATCATGCCGAGCCCGGCGAGCGCGCCGAAATGGCGGGGTTCACGGATCAGGACCTGCTGGATGTCCTCAAGCGAGTGGGCGTAGTCGTTCTTCAGATAATAAATCGTCGCGCGCCTATTCCATCCCTCGATGTAATCGGGACGCAGCTTGACCACGGCATCGAGCAGCTTCAGCGCGACGTCCACCTGCTGGGCGTCCATCGCGGCCTTGGCGCGCATCATCAGGAGTGCCGCCGTATCGCTCGGCGTCTGTAGCCAGATGGCCCAGATCCGCGCCTCGACAAGCCTGGCGCTGGCTTCATCGGGCGCCGCCTTCAATGCTCCGAACAGGAAGTCCAGGCCGCGGGTGCGATCGGCACCGACCTTGGGCAGCTTGCTCGGGGCTTCCGGCAATTTCTTCTGTGCTTTGGGCGGCGGAATGACGTGAGGATCATCCTCGGCGAATGCAACACCAGACGCCGCAACAATCGCCACGGCGAGGATCATCAGTCGGAGGTTCCGCAGTCCCGGGAATCTCAAAGCCATGAGCGAAGTCTAGACGCACAAAATCGCGCTGCAAAGCAGCGCGACGTCAAAGACCTGTGAAGCAGACGATTTTTGCGCCAAATCCCGGGCAGGATCAGCCGTAATCTCAGCCCTGACGGGCCTTGAACCGGCGCTGCACCTTGTTGATCACATAGACCCGGCCCTTGCGACGGACCAGACGGTTGTTGCGGTGGCGGCCCCGCAGCGATTTCAGCGAGTTACGGACCTTCATGGGACAATCCTGACGTGTTGAAAGGCCGTGCTGGAGCCCGAACCTGATCAGCTGCCAAAAGAGGCAAAATGAGATTTATCCCGCCAGCGGCCCTGCCGCCCGGGATGAGGCGATTTCTAAGCCATCGAACGGTTAAATGTCAATCCAAATGGTCCGGGTTTGGGCCCATCGCCGGCGGTTCCCGTCTGGAAGCGCTGGCAAATTCGATCCGGCCAGACCGCACAAAGGAGTCCGAGCCCGCCTGTGTACCGCCATTTCGGCCGCGGGAGCTAGTTCCAGACCGCCAACCCATAAGTCTGCCGGGCGGGCGGACGGCCAGAGTCCGCTATGTCCGTAGTGGGCAAATTCCGCAGAAGTGACGTCGTGCGTCATCCCCCGCGTCAGTCGAGCCAGCCTCATAGGAAGCCAATCGAGATCCACGGCACGGCTGCGACAATGAGCGTACCGATCAGCAGTGCGACCATGTAACCGATGATTGGTTTCATGCCTTCGTCGGGGTTGATGCGGCTGATCGCGCACGCCGCATAGTAACCCACCCCAAACGGCGGCGCGAATAGGCCAATTCCCATCGCAAGAACAACGACCATCGCATAGTGGACGTCATGAACCCCGACCTGGCGCGCGATCGGGAAGAGCAGTGGGCCAAAGAGCACGATCGCTGGAATACCCTCAAGCACGCTGCCCAGGATCACGAAGGTAACGATGCTGACGGCGAGGAATATCGGTACGCCGCCGGGAAGCCCGGTCATGAACTTTGCCAGCGAAGCCGAGAAGCCTGACTGGGTCAAAGCCCACGCCATTCCGGTTGCCGCACCGATGATAAGCAGAATCGCACCAGATAGCGCCGCAGTATCAATCAGCATCGGGTACAGGCGCCGCCATTCAAACCGCCTGTAAATCAGGAGTCCCGCGAGAGCGGAGTAAATGATGCCGATAGTCGAAACTTCTGTGGCTGTCGCGACGCCCTTGACCACGGCGGCCCGGATGATGAATGGCAACGCGATGGCCGGGATGGCGATTACGAAGGCACGACCGATTTCTCGCTTCGTCGCCCGCTTCACCTGTGACAAGTCCTCGCCGCGGTATCGCCACCAGACCACCCCGCATAGCGTTATCGCAAGCACGATGCCCGGAAGCAGCCCGCCAGTGAACAGTGCCGAGATCGAGACACCCGTCACCGACCCGATGGTAATC
Organism: uncultured Alphaproteobacteria bacterium; assembly: GCA_963786115.1. Classification (GTDB taxonomy): domain Bacteria; phylum Pseudomonadota; class Alphaproteobacteria; order Rhizobiales; family Xanthobacteraceae; genus Bradyrhizobium. The sequence continues at coordinate 85,847 of CAWAYC010000015.1, read as the reverse complement.
AGTACGAGAGATGGCGGGATCGTCTCTGTTTGCGCGCCCGTCGCTGAGAGTAGCGCAACGAGATCACCAGGCTTTGCTCCGCGCTTCTTCATTTCAGGAAACAGGACGGGAGCGACGGCCGCCATGTCTGCAGCCTTGGACCCCGAGATGCCGGAGACGAGGTACATGGCTCCCACCAGGACGTAGTGGAGACCGCCACGGACGTGCCCCAGGAGGCTCGCAAGGAAGGCCACCATCGCGCGTGCCATACCCGTCATCTCGATGAGTAGTCCGAGGAAGACGAAGAGCGGCACGGCCAGGAGAATGAGATGACTCATGCCCTCGTCCATACGACCGATCACGACGACGTCCGGAGTGCTGGTCGTGAGAGTGAGGTAACCGACCGTGGCGAGGCCGAAAGCAAAGGCGATCGGCACCGCCGCGAATACCATTGCGCCGACGAGGAGCACGAAGAATATGAGCAGGTTGAGGTTGCCCAGCGGCTTCAGTGTAGGCGCCAGTAGCGCAAAGACAGCTATGATAACGGCAACGACAGTCAGCGCCGCCAGCACGCTGCGTAAATCGGACACGCTCGCGAGCCGAAGCACAGCAACGATCAGCATCAAGCCAAAGCCGACCGGCAGCGCCGCGGCACGCCAGGCGTTGACGATCTCGAGCGCAGGCGTTGTGACGTAAACCTCGTCCGCAGCGAACTCGTAAGCGGGGAGTATTACGAGCAGCAGGAACGCAAGGGAGGCAGCCACAGCAACCACGTCCAGGAATGCCCGAGCGCCCGGACGGAGCATGCCGACCACGGCCGTCATCCGCATATGCTCGTCACGCTGGAAGGCGAGCACAGAGCCCAGCATGGCGAGCCACAGGAAAAGGATGCCGGCGAGTTCGTCCGACCACACGAGCGGAGAGTGGAACACATATCGTCCGACGATGCCCGCGAAGAGTACAGCGATCTCCGCCAGCACGAGGAGTGCTGCCGGGATCGCGGTGAACGTGAAGAGCGCCGTATTCGTCCGTGCAACCCAACGGGGCCAGCCAGCCCGAGGCCGCTCCCGTACGACGTCGGATTCGATTTTCTGTGTGTGGGCCATGACGGTCAAGCCAACTTGCCGGAGATTTTTTCAAGCTGAGCCCAGGCCTCGTTGCCGAACTTCGCTTTCCAATCGGCGTAGAAGCTGGTCTTTGCCAGGGCTTGCCGGAAGGCGGTGCGATCGACGTCGATGAACTGGAGCCCCTTCGCCGTGAGGTCGACGCGGAGCAACTCGCTCAGAGTGGCAATGTCGGCACGCTGATCCATCGCGGAGCGATCGAATTCGCGCGTCACGATCTCCTGCACGTCCTTCGGGAGACGCTCGAAGGCGCGTTTGTTGCCGAGAATCCAATAGCCATCCCATACATGACCGGTGAGGCTGCAGGACTTCTGCACTTCGTACAGCCTTGTTGTCGCAATGATCGGCAGCGGATTTTCTTGTCCGTCGACGACCTTGGTCTGGAGCGCCGAATAAACCTCATTGAAGTTGATCGGCGCAGGGCCTGCCTCGAGCGCCTTGAAGAGTGATGTCAGGATCGGTGCCGGCGGGACCCGGATCTTGAAGTTTTTGAGGTCGTCGGGCGTCCTGATTTCACGCCCGGAAGATGTGATCTGGCGAAAGCCGTTGTCCCATACCTTTGAGATCGTCATGATGGGCGTCTTCGCAATCTGGGCCCGGATATAGGCACCCAGCTCTCCGTCCATTCCTTGCCACACGGATTCGTAGTTCGTGAATGCGAACCCTGTGTTCACGATACCAGCGGCCGGAACAAAGGTTGCGAGGATCGACGAGGACTGATTGAAGAACTCGACACCGCCATTGCGAACCTGGGTCAAAAGCTCGGTGTCGGATCCGAGTTGGTTGGCGGGGAACAGCTTGATCTCGAGGCGGCCACCCGTTGCTTCGCGGATACGATCGATCGCTTCCTGGCCGCGGACATTGACCGGATGCGTTGGGTCCTGTCCCGTTGCGAGCTTGTAGCTGAATTCCGCGGCGGAAGCCCGGCGGGTGAGAATGCCGCAGAGCGGCACGGCTGCGCCTGCCATGAGCAGACTGCGGCGAGTAATCGTCGTTGGTCTTCGCGTGGTCATGGATTCCTCCGTTGATATTCAGGCGGTGAAATTTGCAGCCTTTTCTTCTTGCCCGCCGGCTCTCGGACGCCGGCGTAGTGAGCAGCACTGATCGTTCATCGCCGCGATGCTGCGAAGGGACGAGATTGTTGCTTCGGGTCGGATTAGACGGCGGCGGCTAATGCCGCAGCGTTACAGCCATCCCTTGATCTGCCTTGCCACCGCGGCGGCCGAGATGCCGTATTGGTCATGCAATGTCGGAAGCGCTCCGGCATCTAGAAATTCGTCAGGGAGTCCGATCTGCCGAAAGGTCGGATGAACGCCGGCGCGCATCAGAACCCCAGCGACCGCTTCCCCGAGACCACCGATGACGGTGTGGTTCTCGGCGACGACGACCAGGCGACCAGACCTGCCAGCTTCCCGGAGAATTGTCTCGGCATCGAGCGGTTTGATCGTCGGAACATGTAGCACCGCGACATCCACATGGTCATCAGCAAGAGCCTTGGCGGCTTCAAGCGCGCGCATCGTCAGGAGGCCCGAAGAAATAACAAGGGCGTCCTTGCCATCGCGTATCAGCTTTGCCTTCCCGAGTTCAAACTTGTAGCCGTACTCGTCGAGAACGAGCGGCACCTGGCCGCGCAGAAGCCGCATATAGACCGGGCCGTGATGGGCCGCGATCGCGGGCACCACCTGCTCGATTTCATGGGCGTCGCACGGATCGATCACGGTCATGTTCGGCATGGCGCGGAAGAGAGCCAGATCTTCGGCCGCTTGGTGGCTTGGGCCGTATCCCGAGGTGAGGCCGGGCAACGCGCAGACGATCTTCACGTTGCGCTCTTCTTCGGCGATCGTCTGGTGAATGAAGTCGTAGGCGCGACGGGAAGCAAAGACTGCATAGGTTGTCGCGAAGGGCATGAAGCCCTCGGCCGCGAGTCCCGAGGCCGCGCCGAACAAGAGCTGTTCTGCCATGCCCATTTGGTAATAGCGGTCGGGAAACTCCTTTCCGAAGATGTGGAGATCGGTGTATTTGCCGAGATCAGCGGTCATGCCGATCACTTCGGGGCGCGTGCGGGCCAGATTGACCAGAGCATGCCCGAAGGGGGCTGGCTTCGTCTTCTGACCTTCGGCCGCGATCGACGCGATCATCGCGGAGGTCGTCAGACGAGGCTTATCGGAAGCTGTTTTGTGGGCGGATTTCATGCTGGCCTCCCGGAATCGAGTGCTTTGATAGCGAGCTGCCATTCGTGCGGCTCGACGCGGATGAAGTGATTCTTCTCGCGCTGCTCCAGGAATGAAACTCCCTTGCCCATCAGCGTGTCAGCGACGATAATCCGGGGCTCGGGTTCAGCGTGATACTTGGCGGCATCAAAGGCAGCCACAACAGCGTTGAGATCATTGCCATCGACGCGCTGCACGAACCAACCAAAGGCCTTTAGCTTGTCTACCAGAGGCTCGAAGGCCAGCATTTGTGTTGAAGGACCGTCGGCCTGCTGGTTGTTGACGTCGACGATCGCGATCAGGTTATCGAGCTTGAAGTGGCTGGCAGACATGATTGCCTCCCAGACGGAGCCCTCATCGAGTTCGCCGTCTGAAAACAGCGTATAGACCCGGGCTTGGGACCCTTTGCGCTTCAGACCAAGCGCCCTGCCGACAGCGATGCTGAGGCCGAGGCCGAGCGATCCACCCGACATCTCCATGCCGGGCGTGTAGGCGGCCATGCCTGACATCGGCAGACGGCTTTCGTCGAAGCCGTACGTCTCAAGTTCTGCTTCCGGGACGATCCCGGCCTCGATCAGTGCTGCATAAAGCGCGATGGCATAGTGCCCATTCGAGAGCAGAAATCGATCTCGGCCCTCCCAGGACGGATCATCCGGACGATAGCGCATTGCATGGAAATAGGCGGCCGCGAGAACGTCGGCGACATCCAGCGCCTGTGCGATGTAACCCTGGCCCTGCACTTCGCCCATGCGCAATGCGTTGCGACGGATGTGATAGGCGCGCTCCGCGATTCCGGGCGCATTGGCGAGCGTCGTCGTTTCCATGACTTTCTCCCTTATCTGCGGTCTCAATGGATGAGCATGCCGCCGTTGACGTCGATCACCGCACCGGTGACATAGGCGGATAGGTCGGAGGCGAGGAACAGGTAGATGTTCGCTACGTCCTTCGCGTCGCCGAGCCGATTGAGCGGAATTCCCTTGATGATGTCGGCTTTCATCTCGGGCGTTAGCTTGCCGCCGGTAATGTCCGTCTGGATGAGGCCTGGTGTCACGCTGTTGACGCGGATGCCGTCCGGTCCCAGTTCGCGGGCCATTGCCTTGGCAAGACCCAGCACGCCGGCCTTGGCGGCCGAGTAGTGGGGCCCGCCGAAGATGCCGCCGCCGCGCTGGGCGGAAACGGAGGACATGCAAGCGATCGAACCCTGTTTGCGTGTTCGCATATGCGGGATGAACGCCTGGCTCAGGTAGAGCACGCCGGTCAGATTGACATCGATCACGAGCTGCCAATTCTCGGGCGCGATATCCATCAGTTTAAGCGGCTGGGAAATGCCGGCGTTATTGATGAGAATGTCGATCTTGCCGAAGGCTGCGATGGCCTGCTCAGCGGCCTGGCGACAATTGGTGAGGTCGCCGACGTCACAGCCAATTCCGATGTGATCAGGGCCAAGTTCCTCGGCCGCGCCCTTGGCCGCAGCGGCATCCAGATCGAGGATGGCGACCCGCGCTCCCTGGCTCGCGAACAGCCGCGCTGTGGCACGGCCGATCCCGCGTGCGCTTGCCGCCCCTGAGATCACGGCGGTCTTGTCGGTCAGCAGCATGAATTCCTCCCTGTCAGTGTTGGGAGCGATCTATCATTGCGCTCCGTTCACCGACAAACGAGAAATTCCCTTCGAACGAAGAGTTGGATTCACCTATCGACCAAGGGCGCCTTGGCCCGCAGAACAGGCGTCGACATTTGACCGGAGGTGACCTCATCGAGGGTAGCGAGATTGATGTCGAGGCCGAGCTGCTTCGTGAGCCAGCTTATGAATGTCACCATCGATCGCGCGAACCGCTTTGATCGCGGGAAGACAAGCCAGTGCCCCGTGTAGACAACGTCCTCGCTGATTCCCTGAAGGGGGCGCACGAGGCGGCCGGATGCGATCTCGCGCTCGGCAAGAAGCGTCGACTCAAGAGCGACGCCGATCTCGTCCGCGGCGGCACTCAGCGACATGAAGCTTCGGTCGAAACGAGGTCCATTTGGAAGCGGAGCGACGAGTCCATTCGCCGCGAACCAAGCCGGCCAACGCACCTTCTTGTTGTCACTTTCGATCAGCGTCTGCTTCAGCAAATCACTCGGGCAGCGGATCTCGGGGGCAAGTGAAGGAGCGCACAGTGGCGTCACCACCTCCGTTCCGAGCGGAAGGACAATCAAGCCTTGCTGCTTCATGGTCCCGTAGTAATCGGTCGCAGGGACGCCATAGACGATGTCGGCATCGAACTCGTCGGCAAGGAACTTGGTATAGTCCGTACCGGTCGCGAGCCTCAGCTCGAGCCCTGCGCATTCAGCCAGAAGTTTACGCAGTCGCGGAACGAGCCACTGCGCGGCGAAACTTGGCGCGCAATGCAACTTCAACAGCTGGGGCTTCCTCGCCGCGACGCTGCTCAAACCGAGATGCAGCTCGCCGAAGCCTCGTTCGACATGCCGCATCAAAGTCTCGCCCTCTGGTGTCAGCCGGATGCTGCGGCCTTCACGTTCGAACAGCACTGTTCCGAGATCCTGTTCAAGGCCGCGGATGGCATGACTGACCGCGCTCGGCGTCAGGCCGAGATCATCAGCCGCCAGGCGAAACGATCCGGTACGTGTCGCCGCCTCAAAGGCGCGCAGGGCGGTCAGGTGAAGATTGCGAAGCATGTGGCGAGAATGGCCCCGGATACAGTCTCCGAGCAAGCGTTCGGTTTGCTTACACGTCCACGGATCGCGCCCCACGATGTCCGAAATGGGGTCATTCGCGACCGGGTCGAGCCAGTAGAAAGTCCGGCCATGTCCGCCATGCGGCCGAAAGCGGAAGTAAACTCAGAGCATTAGCGGCAGGCCATCGCGGGTCGATGGCTCGGCCCGAGATTACTCGCGGATCGAGGATACGACGCGGACTGGATCGGGGAGCTTGCCCGCCAGCAAGGAGCATGGGCGCACATTCCGCCGAAACGAAATCGCAAAGACCCAGCCGCTTTAGCCGGTATCTGTATCGCGCACGGAACTTGATCGAACGGTTCTTCAACAAGATCAGGCAATGTCGGCGTGTGGCGCCCCGATACGACAAGCTCGCAGCCAATATCTGGCGTTCGTCAAACTCGCATCAATCCGAATTTGGCTGCGTGCTAATGAGGCCACGCCCTAGAACTGCACGAAGCTGGCCGTCCCATGCATCCTATGGACGGTATAGAACTGGGTCTGCCCGTGCAGTGGAATGATCGAAAACCGATGCAGCGTCGTGATTCCCTCCGCAGTGATGTTCGCCGAATTGGACGGCGGCAAATTAACGTTCGGGAGCAGAAGGCTGAACGTCGTCGATCCGGAGTCGATCGTCAGGTGAAGCACGACGGTAACCAGCGTCCCGATATCCGTCTGCAAGGTCTTGATTTGGTCGCCTGAGAAATTCCTGACCTGAAAGACGTCGTGATAGCTGAGCTGCGGTTGTCCCTGCAGGCTGGTCGTCGAATAGGTAACGTGGATGGCGCCGCCGGAGAGATCGTATCGATCGGGTTTGTTGGCCATGATACTCACCTTCTCATGCTCGGAATTGAGCAATTTACGGTTGCGTTATCACACCATAGTCACCCCCCGCGCCATGAAATGCCTCACACCCGGCGCGACGGGGCCCACACGATTTCGCGATCAGCCAGGCGAATTCAGCTCAGCGGGAATTCGACCATGGCCTCGCCGGTGGCGACCTTTTCGCCCGCCTGGTTGCGCACCATCACGTCGATCAGCACCCAGCGCGACTTGTCGGTGGCCTGTTTGGATTTGACGATGCCGACGGGCTGGATGGTGTCGCCGGGCCGCACCGGCTTGACCCACCTTGTTTCCAGGCGACGATGGATAGCGCCGGCCGGATAGGCCCAGTCCGTGATCATCCGCGAGATCAGGCCAAAGTTGTTCATGCCGTGCATGATGATGCCGCCGAAATTGGTCTTGCCGAAATTGCCTTTCATATATTCGTCGTCGAGATGCAGCGGATTGTAGTCGAGCGAGGCATCGCAGAACAGCCGGATGGATTCGCGGGAAACTTCGAATTTCGGCCCGTCGATGGCGTCGCCGGCGTTAAGGCTCTCAAACGTGGTCGTCATGTTCCCTCCCCCTCACATCGGCCGGATCGTCCAGCCGCGGCCCGAGCAGATCACCTCGCCGCGCTGGTTGAAGAAGACATTGTCGTGCACCACGAACAGCCGCTCGCGCTTGATGAACTTGTCGAGCGCGCGGGCCTCAAGCGTGATGACATCGTTTGGCCGCGCCGGGATGTTGTAACTCCAGGATTGCCCGGCATTGACGGTGCCCGGCGAGCGCATCCAGTCGTCCGCCGGCGTGCACGAGAACATCAGGAGGATGTGGATCGAGGGCGGCGCGATCAGCCCGCCATAACGGGTGGTCCTGGCATAGGCCTCGTCGAAATAGATCGGGTGGGTTTCGCCGACCGATTTGCAGTACAGTTCGATCGCTTCCCTGGTCAGCGTATAGGGGATGGTCTGGCGCGGCTCGCCGGGCACGATGTCGTCCCAGACTTTCCGCAGGTTGGCGTCTTTCCAGAAATTGGTCTCGAAGGCCTCCGCCTGCGCCATCGCATCCTCCCGTTTCCGCCGTTTTGTTTCTGCCGCCTTGCGGAATTTATTATATAGTATAATCAATTTTCCAAAGCGAAAGATCAAGGTCGAAAAATCAGCCGGGAAACCCAGATGCCCAAGCTCAAGCTGCCCGATATCGAAGACGTCGTGGCGATCGACATTCATACCCATGCCGAAGAGCCCTGCGGCATGCATGGCGACGACGGCTATGACGATTTCCAGGCGCAGATGGCCGACTACTTCAAGTCGCCGAACAAGCATCCGCCGACGGTGCCGGAGACCGCGGCGTACTACCGCTCGAAGAACATCGCTGCGGTCATCTTCCCGGTCGACGCCGAGCGCGAGACCGGATTCCGCCGCTACAACAATTACGAGATGCTGGAAGTTGCCTCCGAAAATCTCGACGTCCTGATCCCCTTCGTCTCGATCGATCCGCACAAGGGCAAGCTCGGCGTGCGCGAGGCGAGGAAGCTGATCGAGGAATACGGCGTCCGCGGCTTTAAATTCCATCCTACCATGCAGGGGTTTTATCCCAACGACCGGATGGCCTATCCGCTGTATGAGGCAATCAACGAGGGCAGCGCGATCGCGCTGTTCCACACCGGGCAGACCGGCGTCGGCAGCGGCATGCCCGGCGGCATGGGGATGCGCCTGAAATACTCCAACCCGATGTACATGGACGACGTCGCGGCAGATTTCCCGGACCTCAAGATCATCCTCGCGCACCCGTCATTCCCCTGGCAGGAAGAGGCGCTGTCGGTCGCGACCCACAAGCCGAACGTCTATATCGACCTCTCCGGCTGGTCGCCGAAATATTTCCCGCCGATCCTGGTGCGCTACATCAACTCGATCCTGCAGGACAAGATGCTGTTCGGCTCGGACTGGCCGGTGATCACGCCGGACCGCTGGCTTGCGGATTTCGCCAAGCTCGATATCCGCGAGGAGATCAGGCCGAAGGTATTGAAGGCCAACGCGCGGAAGATTTTGGGTATATAGCTTACCCGCTGCGGAGGGTGATGCCATGACCATCAAAGCCGTCGTGTTCGATGCCTATGGCACGCTCTATGATATCCAGTCGGTCGCCGCCGTCACGGAGGAGGCGTTTCCCGGGTATGGCGAAATCATCACGCAGGTGTGGCGCATCAAGCAGCTGGAATATACCTGGCTTCGCTCCCTGATGCGGCGCTACGAGGATTTTTCCGTCGTAACCCGCGACTCGCTCGTCTACACGCTGCGCTGCCTCGGGCTGGAATACGACGCTGCCACGTTCGACGCCATCATGGACAAATATCTGCATCTCGATCTCTATCCGGATGCGCTTGCCTCGCTTGCGGCGCTGAAGGACAAGAAGCTCGCCATCCTCTCCAATGGCAGCCCCGATATGCTCAACGCGCTGGTGACGAACAGTGGACTCGACCGGGTGCTCGATGCCACCATCAGCGTCGATGCCAACAGAAATTTCAAACCGAGCCCGGATGCCTACACCTTGATCGAATCGACGCTTCACGTCCCGCCTTCGGAGGCGCTGTTCATCTCTTCAAACCCGTGGGACGCCTGCGGCGCCAAGGCGTTCGGCCTCAACGTCGCATGGATCGAGCGGGTGACGCCGGAGGCGATGGCGCTGGCCTGCATTGAAAGCGATCTCCTGCCGCCGCTGACGATGTTCCAGGCGATCCGCACCCAGATGGACGAACTCGGCCTGGAGCCCGACCATCACATCCATGCGCTGTCCGAGCTGCCCGACGTGGTGGCCAGAGCCTGATCGGTTCTGATTGAATCAGAACCGGACGCTGGCTCATTCACGCGAACCGGCTTCCACTTCGCTTGAAAGCGCTTTCTCTAACCAACAATCCAAAATACGAGTCTTCAACATGAGCATTGAATTGGTCCGGGCCTTCTTCGCCGAGAAGGCGCCGGATATTCCGGTGATCGAATCCCGGATGAGTTCCGCGACGGTGGTGCTGGCCGCCGAGGCCTACGGCGTCGAGCCGGCACGGATCGCGAAAACGCTCTCGCTGCGGATCGGCGAGCGTGTGGTGCTGATCGTCACCAGCGGCACCTCGCGGATGGACAACAAGAAGGTGAAGGCGTTGTTCGGCGGCAAGCCAAAGATGCTGGGGCTGCACGAGGTCGCCGAGATCACGGGACACGAGGTCGGCGGCGTCTGTCCGTTCGGGTTGAAGACGCCGCTGCCGGTCTATTGCGATGAGTCGTTGAAGGCGTTCGACGTGGTGGTGCCGGCCGCAGGCTCGACCCACAGCGCGGTCAAGATCACGCCTGCGCGGTTGGCCGAACTGACATCGGCGGAATGGGTCGATGTCTGCGAGCACCCCACCCGGCAAGAAGCGCCGGCCTATTCGTCGTCATCATCATGAGGCTTGGGCTGGACCGGCTGCGGCTGTACGGGCTGCGTGGCACGAGCACGCGGCACGGTTTGCGGCTGTACGGTTTGGGGCTGTGTTGCGCGTGGCGCAGCCTGCGGCGGCTGGGCGGTGGCGCTCTTTTCGAACACCGCGCGGCAACCGCTCGAGAGCTGCGGCTTATTTTGCCGCAAACACGCCACGATCCCGTTCACGTCCGGCATCTGATCGCTGCAAAGGCGCCAGACATCGGGCGTGCAGGCCATCCGCTGTTCCAAGGTTCCGCGATATTCTTCCGCGAAAGCCGGATTCTGGATGGCGATGCCGCAGCCGATCGATAGCACGAGGCTCGGGACAATTCGCTTCGTCTGCATGTCCGGTCCTTTCGTCAAACAAGCTTGTACACGCGAGCATTTCCTGCCGCACACGCAAGCTTGCAAATGAATGAGACCGGCCAAGGTTCGCGCAGCACAAAAAATTGTGAAGGAACTCGTCTACTCCACCTTGCCGATCTTCTTCACCGCCGCGATCAGCCGCGCGCTGTCGTCGGCGACGAATTTTGAAAATTCCGGTGAATCGAGATAGGCGACCGGGCTTCCCGCGGTCTCGAAGGTCCTGATCACTTCCGGCGCCTTCACCGCTTCCGCCATCGTTTCGCGCAATCGCGTCAAGACCGGCGCCGGCAGCGCGCTTTGCGCGAACAGGCCGGCCCAGATGTAGAATTCGACATCCTTGTAGCCGAGCTCCCTGAACGTCGGCACATCGGGAAAGCCCGGAATGCGCTCGGCGCCCCAGTTCGCCAGCACGCGCATCTTGCCGTCATCGACCTGCTGCCTCAGCGTGCCCGGCGCCGACGCCAGCGCCTGCACCGTGCCGCTCAACAACGCGGTCAACGCGGGACCGGCGCCGCGGAACGGCACGTGCAGCAATTTGATTCCGGCGCTTGCCGCGAACATCTCCATCGCCACGTGCAGCGTGCCGTAGGGACCGGACGAGCCGTAGGGAATTTGCCCGGGCCGCTTTTTGGCGTCGTCGACGAACTCCTGCAGCGTCTTCCACGGCGCGGAGGCCGGCACCGCCAGCAATGTGGGATCGGCGAGAACGCGCGCAATCGGTGCGAATTGCGAGACTTCGTACGCCACCGGACGGTCGAACAGCCGGTCGGCTTCGGGCAATACGGCAAGCGACGACAGCGTCATCAACAGCGTATAACCGTCAGGCTCGGCGCGCGCGGCCTGCGCATTGCCGATCGATCCACCGGCGCCGCCGGCGCGGTTGTCGACGATCACGGGCTTGCCGAGGATTCGCTCCAGCGCCAGCGCTACCGGTCGCGCGGCAAGATCAGCCTGACCGCCGGCCGGAAACGGCACGATCATGGTGATGTTGCGCGTGGGATAGGCGTTTTGCGCGAAGCCGGCCCTGGAAAATGCGGCTTGCGCCAGCGGCAGCGCGGCGGCGGCTTGCAAAAGTTCGCGGCGGTTCATCGGCAATTCTCTCCCCGGGGATTTTGTTTTGGTTGGCAGGGTTTAGCCTATCCCGAAAACCGTAGGGTGGGCAAAGCGCAGCGTGCCCACCATTCACTCTCCGAACGATCCAGCGATCTCCTTGAGATCACCGCCCCAATCCTTCGGAAGCAAGCCTTGCTCGACGTATCGATGAAAGCTGCTCGGGCGCCAGTCGGCGACACGCGTGACATGCCCGTGCTTCACTGGATTGAAGTGGACGTAATCGATGTGACGCGCGAGATCCGCTTCATCGCGGATCACATGCTCCCAATAGCGACGCTGCCAAATCCCCTTTTCCCGTCGGACGATTTTGCTTGGCGATCGCGGCCTTTCTTCCAAGCCTCGGGAAAAGCCGCTCTTGATCAAGCTCCAGCGTGCCGAGAAATCTGCGTCTCCATCCGGAAGCTCCCAGATCGCGTGAATATGGTCCGGGAGAATGCAGATCGCGATGGTCTCGAACGGACGCCGCTCGCGCACGATTCGATAGCTCTTGCGCAAACGTTCGATGTCATCGACAAGCAGCGCGCTCGATCGATCGGCGAGGACGACCGTAAAGAAGAAGGTACTGCCCTTGAGTTTTGCGCGGCGGTACTGCGGCATGATGGCCTATATCACGCTAGAATGGTGGGCACGCTTCGCTTTGCCCACCCTACGAAATCTCAATGCTACTTTCCCCGTTTCCCCTTGGCAAAACGCTTTGCCAGAAATTCCGCGAGCACCTCGACGCGGGCGGGGCGCGGGCCGCCGGGCGGCGTCACCAGATGCACGGCGCCTTCGGGCTGCTTCCAGCCTTTCAGGATCACCTCGACTTCCCCCGATGCGATGGCGTCGCCGACGATGAAGTCGGGCAGGTCGGCGATGCCGAGGCCCGCGATGACCGATGGCAACACCGCCTCGCCATTGTTGGCGCGCAACTGCCCCGCCGGCCGCACGCTGGCCTGCTCGCCGCTCGCATTGGTGTAGTGCCAGACGCCTGCCGTCGAGAGATACGCATAGCCAAAGCATTTATGCTCTGCGAGATGCATCGGATGCGTCGGGCGTCCCCAGCGCTTGAGATAGGACGGCGCCGCCACCGTGTAGCGCGGCATCGCGCACAGCCGCCGCGCGATCAGCGAAGAGTCCGGCAATCGCGCGATGCGCAGGCCCATGTCGAAACCCTCGCCGATCAGGTCGACCGTGGCATCGCTCAAATGAAGATCGATCGATACTTCCGGATACTGCTCCAGAAATTCCGGCAATAGCGGCGCGACGGCCTTGACGCCGAAGGTCATGGGCACCGCGAGCCGCACCAGCCCGCGCGGCGTGGCGGATTGCGCCAGCGCCTCGTTCTCGGCGGCCTCGCCATCGGCAAGCAGCCGCGCCGCCCGCTCCGACAATTTGTGGCCCGCATCGGTCAGCGCGAGCCGCCGCGAGGTGCGGTTGAACAGCCGCGCGCCAAGCCGCTCCTCCAGCCGACTGACAGCCTTCGAGACCGTGGCCTTGGACAGCGCAAGCTCTGCGGCGGCCGCCGCAAACGACCGTAATTCCACGACTTTTGCGAAAATCGCGAGCGCCTCGAAGTCCGGAAGTTTTGCCATTTTCCGCCGCCTAAATGTCTAAATCAGGAAACAATGAGTTTCGATAGTTTCTATTCCTATACCACGGCGGGACGCATATCCAAGGGTCATCGAAATTCGAGTAATAGAGAAATCCAATGACCAAGAAGCTCTCAGGCAAGGTAGCCCTCGTCACCGGCGGATCGCGTGGCATCGGCGCGGCCAGCGCCCGCGCTCTCGCCGATCAAGGCGCCAATGTCGCGATCAGCTACGTCGCTTCTGCCGACAAGGCCGAAGCCGTGGTTGCGGAATTGAAGGCGAAGGGCGTTACGGCCCGCGCCTACAAGGCCGACCAGGCCTCGACGGAAGACGTCGATCAGCTCGTGAAGAACGTCGCCAAGGATTTTGGGCGGCTCGACATCCTCGTCAACAATGCCGGCGTCGCCGTCGGCGGGCCGATCGACGATCCCAACAGCGACACCGCGGCGCTGGCGCGCCAGGACGCGATCAATGTCCACGGCGTCGTCACCGCGATCCGCACGGCGGCAAAGCTGATGGGCGAAGGCGGACGCATCGTCACCATCGGTTCGGGCATCGCGACCCGCGCATCGTTCCCCGGCCTTGCCGACTACGCCGCCACCAAGGCTGCGATCGTCGGCTACAGCAAGGGCGCCTCGCGCGACCTCGGACCGCGCGGCATCACCGTGAACGTGCTGCAGCCGGGCTCGATCGACACCGACATGAACCCGAAGGATGGCGGCGAATTTGCCGAGGCCCAGCGCCAGCAGCACGCGCTGCAACGCTTTGGCACCGCGGAAGAGATCGCGGCCGGCGTCGTCTTCCTCACCAGCCCCGAGGCCTCGTTCGTGACCGGCACGGTGCTCAACGTCGATGGCGGCTTCGGCGCCTGATCGAAACCCGCTTGGCGTGCCGGGCGTTTTGCGCCCGGCGCCTCCGCTAAAATTCAAACGATGAGGAACATCCCATGATCGAACTCAGACCTTTTGCAAAGCTCGCCAGTGCCGATCACGGCTGGCTGAAGGCCAAGCATCACTTCTCCTTCGGCAGCCATTACGATCCCGGCAATATGGGCCACGGCTCTTTACGGGTATGGAACGATGACGAGATCGCGCCGAACACCGGCTTTCCCGCCCATCCCCATGCCAACATGGAAATCATCACCTATGTCCGCGAAGGCGCGATCACCCATCAGGACAGCCTCGGCAACAAGGGCCGCACCGAAGCCGGCGACGTGCAGGTGATGAGCGCCGGAAGCGGCATCCGCCACTCCGAGTACAATCTCGAGCCGTCGAAGACGAGGATCTTCCAGATCTGGATCGAACCAACCACGCACGGCGGCCAGCCGACCTGGGGCGCAAAGCCGTTCCCGAAGGCCGATCGCTCAGGCAAGCTCGTCACCATCGCCAGCGGATTCAGGGGCGATGAGGACGCCTTGCCGATCCGCGCCGACGCGCGGGTGCTCGCCACCACGCTGAAGGCCGGCGAGAGCGCTGAATACGCGCCGGCGAAGAAGCGGCACCTTTATCTGGTGCCGGCGGCGGGCAGCGTCGAGGTCAACGGCGTCCGCGTCAACGCCCGCGACGGCGCCGCGATCCGCGACGAAGCGCAACTGAAGATCACCGCGCTGGAAGATACCGAACTGGTGCTGGTCGACGCGGCGTAACGCCGAACACAAGAACGTCATGCCCGGCCTCGTGCCGGGCATCCACGTCTTCCTTAGCGCGAGAAGACGTGGATGGCCGGGACAAGCCCGGCCATGACAGCTCAGCCGATTTCGAACGTTTCACATCTCTAAACCTCAAAGGAGCCATCATGGCCAAAGTTCTCGTCCTCTATTACTCCGCCTACGGTCACATCGAGGCGATGGCGAATGCCGTCGCGCAAGGCGCGCGCGAAGCCGGCGCCGCCGTCGACATCAAGCGCGTGCCCGAGCTGGTGACGGCAGAGGTCGCAAAGGCCTCCTATTACAAGCTCGATCAGGCCGCGCCGGTCGCGAAAGTCGAGGAGCTCGCCAATTACGACGCCATCATTGTCGGCACTGGCACCCGGTTCGGCCGCATGTCCTCGCAGATGGCGAACTTCCTCGATCAGGCCGGCGGTCTCTGGCTCAAGGGCGCGCTGCACGGCAAGGTCGGCGGCGCCTTCACCTCGACCGCGACCCAGCATGGCGGCCAGGAGACCACGCTGTTCTCGATCATTACCAACCTCCTGCACTTCGGCATGACGGTCGTCGGCCTCAACTACGGCTTTGCCGGCCAGATGAAGCTCGATGAGATCACCGGCGGCTCGCCCTACGGCGCGACCACGATCACCGGCGGCGACGGCAGCCGCCAGCCGAGCGAGAACGAGCTCGCCGGCGCGCGCTATCAAGGACGTGTGATCGCGGAAACCGCCAACAAACTGCATGGCTGATGCGATCGGAGCGGCGTTCTCTTCGGGGAATGCCGCCCTATTTATCAAGCGCGGTCCGACGCCTTCGCGTCAGGCCGCGCTCTTTTTTTGGACGCGGATCCTGCCGCCGGGCCGATGACACGCGGCGGATCGTTCGTCGGGGACGATGGAAATCAGATGGTCGAAGTTCTCTTTATGGCTCAATTGGTGCGCAAGCCGCTGCAGGCGATGGCGCGGCGATGGTGGTGCAGGAGCCTCTACCGCGCCTCACGCGGGCAGCGCCGCTGCCCGGAGTGCACCAAACCGTGAGGCCGCGTTGAGCGATTTGTGATAGGCCTTATGCCTTCATAATTGGCACGGACAGAGCCCAGGCATGAGCAGCATCGCAAAGACCTCCTGGCCGGAATTGCCGACCGCGGCGTGGCGGGACACCTGCGCGACGCTGCAGCTCTTCACCCAGGTCGTCGGCAAGATCCGGCTCGCCAAGTCGCCCTGGCTGAACCATTCCTGGCATGTGACGCTTTACGTCAGCGCACGTGGGCTGACGACCTCACCGATCCCCGACGGCGCACGGACATTTGCGATCGACTTCGATTTCATCGATCACATCCTGCGCATTTCAACGAGCGACGGCGCTGAGCGCCAGTTTGCGCTCGCCGGTCACTCCGTTGCGGGTTTCTACGCTGCCGTCATGGCGGCGCTGAAAGACCTTGGCATTGCCGTCACCATCGACGAGATGCCGAACGAATTGCCGGATCCGATTCGGTTCTCACAGGACAACCAGCACGCCTCCTATGACCCGGATGCGGTGCGGCGTTTCTTCCAGATCCTTGTGAATAGCGACCGCGTGTTCAAGCAATTCCGCACCGGCTTCCTCGGCAAGGCGAGCGCGGTGCATTTCTTCTGGGGCAGTTTCGATCTCGCGGTGACGCGTTTCTCCGGCCGCACTGCACCGCGCCACCCGGGCGGCGTGCCTCACTTGCCCGACAGCGTGGCAAGCGAGGCCTATTCCCACGAAGTCAGCAGCGCCGGCTTCTGGCCGGGCAGCGGCGCGATCGATTATCCGGCGTTCTATTCCTATGCCTATCCGGAGCCCCAAGGCTTTCGTACCGCCAAGGTGCGCCCCGATGCCGCCTTCTTCAGCGAGGCGCTCGGCGAATTCATCCTGCCCTACGACTCCGTGCGCACGGCTGACGATCCAGACAAGGCGTTGCTTGAGTTCCTGCAAAGCACCTACGAGGCAGCGGCCATCGCAGCGAAATGGGAGCGCGACGCGCTGGAATGCACGCCGGGCCAACCTGGCATGGTGCGGCAGATCTAGATCAGTTTAGTTTTGTAGGTGGACAAAGCGGAAGCGTGCCCGCCATTCACACACGTGCTCGCGATGGTGGGCACGGCGCAAGCGCGCCTCTGCCCACCCTACGCAGCTACGAGATCGAACTCACCAGCTCATCGCCTTCAGATAGGCCCACTGCTGGTACTCGACGCGGTCTTCGTGCAGGGCGCGGGCGCGCACCTCCTGCGGCAGGACCGAGAGGCTGGGGAACTCCTCGGCCGACCGGCGCGTGATGCCGGTCACCGTGATCTCGTGCGTAGCCTCGAAGCGCGCCAGGATCGTCGGCGTGATCGCGACATCGGTGCGCATGAAATCGTGAAGCTCAACGATAATGTCGGCGTCCTTCAGATGTGGCACCTTGACCGGATCCAGCAATTCTAGTTCGTATCCCTCGCAATCGCAGAATACCAGCGACCGCGCGCCGCAGATTTCATCGAGACTGGCGGGCGTGCATTCGCTGCCGATCACGACGCGCGGCGCGACCTGGTTGGCAGCCGCGAGCGAGCGGCAATTGTCGCGCGCCTCGGCGCGGATATCGAACGCGTAGACTGTCGCTGCGGGAGCCCGCAACGCCAGACCCACGGCGACGTAACCGGCGTCGCAGCCTACATCGACGATCCGCTCGGGCACGCGCTTCAGCGCGGTCTCGATGAAGCCGTGCGTCTCAGCCTCATAGCTGCCCGTCAGCAGCGGCAGATAGGCGTCCGCCACGCTGCTCTCGTGGAACTTCATGCCGGCGAACGGGCCGCCCTGCACCACAAAGCCGAATTTTTCGACGAAGCGTTGCTTCCAGGGCGTCAGCCCGGACTGCAGGCGAAGGTTGCGCCGGCGATGCAGCATCTGGCGGCTGTAGCGGATGGCGCTGAACAGCGGGGGAGCGTAGGTCGAGATGGCGCGCTTGACGGCATAGATATGTGACGGGTTCATGAGGCACTCCCTGCGACAGCTTGGTGTCGGGCATCCGGCAGAAATTTCAGTTCTCTTCGCGCGACGGCGGCTTGCCGAGCGCGCGTTTCAGGTAGGCGGCGATCTTCGGATAATTTCGCAGCTCGCGCGCGGCGCGGTCGCGCAACGCGTAGGGCAACCCGCGCCAGCCCAAGGCCGCGCTCAGATCGACCAGTGGAATCCGCTCGACGCCGAAGCGGCGCTTGTAGGCGTAGTTGCCGATGCTGAAATCGAATTCCCGCACGCCGTCCTGATGCAGCGCCGCCATCGTGCGCTCGATGATCAGCCGGCCCGGCGAGCAATTCGACCATTTGTCGCCGGCATTGCTGATACGGATCATGACGTAACGCGAGCCGTTGCGGATGCCGAGCAAGGTCGCGACCACTTCGTCGCCGGCCATCAGCGCCGACACCAGGGCGTAGCCCTGACCTACGCCGTCGCGGACCAGATTGCGGTAGAACGCCGCGCAAGTCTCGTCGTTGAGGATGAAGTTCAGCCCAAGGTTTTGCATCCGCGCACCCTGCTGGACCTCGGTGGTCGACAAAATCCGCAGCGCCTCGTCCTTATCCGTGACCAGACGGAAGGCGGCGGCCGGATCGCGCGTGAACACGCGCCAGCTCCGCTCCAATTCCTTGCGCACGGTCCGCTCCAGCGTGTAGCGCCAGGCGTCGTAATCATTGCCCGTGGTCACGATGTTGCCGTTGAGCGAACACGTACCCGCGCCCTTGAGCAGCGCCAGCGGATTGAGCCGGCCATCGAGGTCAACCGGGATTTTGCGGAGCCGGATGAGATCGGCGCCGCCGGACATCCGGCGCAGCGCCCTCAGCAACTCGCGCCACAGCCCGCGCGCCGCCTTGGCATCGCGCGGCGCGGCCTTGCCGAGCAGAGGCGCATTGTAATCGGTCAGATCGAGATCGGCGAATTCGACGATGCGGATGCCGTTCTGGCGGCGGCGGATCAGCGGCAACAATACCGCCGGCTCCCCGGTCGCGGCATCCGAGACGATGGCGATCAGCGGTTCGGCGTGGCCGGCGAAGGCGCTGTACCAGGCTTGATACCATTGCGGATGCTGAAACGGCGTCGACGCATCGAACCCCTTCCAACGCGCCAGAGCCTGCGCGCAATCCCGGATAATCTCGACACGGTAACCGGTCGCGCGGGAGACCGCGCGCACCTCCAGTGTTCCCGCATGTGTCGTCAGTACCGTCATCGCAGTGCGCCCCGGCCGTTACGCCGCCTTCGGCAGATCGACGATGTCGCCGAGTTGATCGGCGTCGAGGCGGAAATCGATCGGCCGCCGCGCGCTGCGTTCGCGCCTTACCCATTTCCCGTCGCGCAGCAGTTTCTGCATCACCGCCTTGGCAAAGTAGGACGGGCCGCGCAGGTTGCGGCTCTTCGGCTGATAGCCGAAGCGATGCCGCAACATGCCGTTGGCGAGGTTGACGATCTGACCGCGGCGGATCTCGTCGTTGATGTAGGACACCGTCATCGAAATGTTGACGGTACCGAGATTCTCGACGCGGTGCGGCGCGTTCAGTGGCCAGTTCAGCATCTGGCCGGGCTCGAGATCGATCACCTGCGCGTGCGCGTCGTACCAGGAGGCGTAGGGTATATCGACCTCGACGTCGAACAGCGCGATGTCCTCGAGGTGCTCCGGCCGGACGAACGGCGCAGTGTTCGGATAGATGTAGACGCGCTTGCGGCCGGCGATCTGGATCAAGCCCTGCCCCGGCAGGTCCGCGTGATAATAGACCTGCGCGTCCGGCGAGGAGATCAGAATGCCGGCCTGATGTTGCGACACGTCGAAACCGGGAACCTTGCCGGCGACTTCGGCAAACATCCGATCGATCAGCTCGCGATAGCGGCGGTCGACCGAGCCGACATTGCGCAGGTTCAGCCACAGCCCGCCGCGCGAGATCGCCTCGATCACCTGGCGGCCGCCGAGATTGCCGATCTCGCCCTCGCGCCACACCCGGCTGGAGCCAAGGGCGCCAGTCTTGACCAGGCTGTAATGCTCGCGCGGATAGTTTTCGATCAGCTTTGCGAGTTCGTCCATCGAGAACGCCGGCGACTTGTGCATCTCGTGGTCGAGCCGGATCGGTTGATGGCTCCACAACTCCGAATGCGTCTCGTCCCACTTGCTGAAGATCTTGCCCGTCATTGCCGCACTCCTGCTGGCTTTCGCTGCATTGCCATGGGCCACCAATGTCCCGTTATGAGACGACCGGCCGCCCTTTGTGCTTGATTTGGCAAGAACAGTGCCGCTCGCCCCGCGGCCGCTTACCGGAAGCTAATGTCTGCGCGGTATGGCTAATGCAGCCCCTTTCCAGGAAGACGCACGCCTCGCGATGACTTCAAAAACCCAGTATCGGGCGCTGTTTCTCGGCGCCGGAGATGAGATGCAGTGCGGCGTCGGGCAGTTCACGCGTTTGCTCGGCGAGACGATCGAAAAAATCGATCCCGGCAGCAACACGACGTTAACCCTGACACGCGGGCAAGGGTCTTTCGGCGACATCTGGCGCGCCGTTGGCTCGGCGCGAAGCGTGGTCTGCAATTTCCCGATCGTGGCCTGGAAACGGGTGATCTTCCGTCCGCTACTGGTGCTCGCGATGGCGCGGCTGCGGCGGCGCAAGACTGTCCTGATTCAGCACGAATGGGGCGGACTGCACTGGCTGCGCCGGATCACCTACATACCGGCGCTGCTCCTCGCCGATACCATCGTCATGTTCTCGCCGCTGGTTCGGCGCGAACTCGCCGACGACCCCGTAGTCGGAGGGACCGCCAAAAAATGCGTATTGGCGCCGCTGCCGCCGAACATCGCTGCTCCGGCCGCAAGCGAGGACTCCGGACTACGTCAGCGTCTCGCCGCGGCGCGGGCGAGCGGAAGGCTGGTGATCGGCCATTTCGGATCGATCTATCCGGGCAAGCAACCCAACGCGCTGCTCGAGATCGGCGCGATACTGAAGGCACGCGGGCTGAAGCCGCTCCTGGTCTATATCGGATCCTTCATCCGCGGCGTCGACAATGTCGAGCAGGATTTCCAGGCCCGCGCCGCCGAGCTTGGCATCGCCGAAGACGTGATCGTTTCCGGCTTTGTCGCCGACGAACGCGGCGTATTTGGCCTGTTCGACGAGGTCGATGCGTTCTGTTACCCGCTCGACGAAGGCCTCACCGCACGCCGGTCCAGCGTCCTGACATGTGTGCAGTCGGGTAAGCCGCTGATCGTTACCGGGCCCGCCCTGCGAGAGGAATTCGACCACCATCGCCGATTCAGGGAGTTGATCGACCGCGGCGCCATCGTGCTGGTCGCGCGCGGATCGGAGGGCGCGGTCTATGCCGACCACATCGTCGCGACCTCGAGGCAGCCGCCGGCGCCCGCACCGTTTGATTTCGATGGCTGGTGGCAGGATGTCGCCGATGCCGTGCGGGCGCAGCTACCCGTCAAGCCTTCGCCCGAAACCGCGCCAGATAGTGCAGACCGAACACGGCCAGCAGAAACGTGAACCACAAGGGATCGGCGCGGTCGAGGTAAAAGCTCTCCATCGACGATAAATAAATGCCGAACAGCCAGATCTGCAGCAGCGCCATCGTCAGCGGGCCCTTGTTGCCGCCCAGATCGGCGCGGTGAAAATTCCGCAAGGGTTCGATCACCAGCAGCACAAACAGCAACGCGAACCCCGGCAAGCCCATGCCGAGCGCGGAATCGAGATAGCCGTTATGGCTGTGCGAGGCGAAGCCCGCCCATTCCTTGCCTTCCGGCAGATTTTGAATGGCACTACTGCCCCAGAAGGCCGAGAAGCCATAGCCGGTCGCCAACCGCGCCTGCAGGGACTGGAGCCCGAAGCTCCAGATATCGGTACGGCCGGTGAAGGTGGAATCAAGCGGCAGCAGCCTGGCTATCTCGGCAAGCCCCTCGAACATGACGGTGCCGATGCTCAACAGATTGAGCAGCAGCAGCGGCAGGAGGAACATCAGAGTGCGCGCCCAGAAGGAACGAACGACGGCCGTCAACGATGTCAGCAGCAAGACAGCAAAGCACAGCGTCAGCGAGCTTTTCCCCGCCGAATACACCAGGAACAGCAACGCCAGGGCAATGATGGCGCCACCGGACAGCCAGGCGCGGCAGCGGATGGCAAAGATGCCAAGGAACAACACCATCACGGTGACGCCGGCCGCCAAATTCTTGTGGCCGAACAAACCGCGCCAGTTGCCGGCAAGTCCGGGCTCCTGCGGATCGGAAGCCAGATGGATCGACAGGTTCGGCGCGAACAGAATTCCGAGATAGGAAGTGACCAGCACGACCAATGCCGAAATGCTGAGCCAGCGCATCAGCTCATTCTGCGATTTCGGCAACAGCATCATCGCCGCTGTCACAGCCATGACGCACACCGTCAAGGCCAGGCGGCGCAGCGACGCGCCCGGATCGAGCGACAACACAACCGTCACCAGGACCCAGGCGCCGAAGAGCAGCAACGGACGCGACAGCAACGTCTTCAGGGCCTGCCAATTATCACGCATCGCCAACGCCAGCGTCAGAGCCGCAAGACCGGCGAACACCACATAGGTCGTGATCTCATTGCCGGTACTGGTATCGCCCAGCTCCATCTCGCTGAGATCGGTAAACGGATGCAGCGAAATCCAGGCCAGCAGAAGCGTTCCGACGAATGTGGCGGCGCGAACGACGTCGATCACCTGCTGCCGCCGCATGCCTCCGGCGATGGCGCGGACTTCCGACGTGATGGCAAGCTCGCTCACGAGATCTTCGACGCCTTGTAGGGCTGCGGTTCGATACCGATCGCCGCCAGCGCGCTGCCGATCGCGACCGTCATCGGATGCACGGCGATGGTCGCCTTGCGCTCGGTCAGAACGGCCAGTACCGCGTGGCCGAGCGACAGCGGCAGCGCCGCGAGCAGTTTGAGATCAAGCCTGATCCGCGACCAGACCGTGGGCGTCGCCTTGCGCTGGACGTGATAATTGATGGCACCTATCCGCAGACCGCGCGTGATCAGCCAGCTCAGGCTGGTTCGGCCCCTGGGCACGGTCTCGCGGATGGCGGCTTCAGCAACCCAGTGAAAGTGCAAGCCGAGGCGCATGCAGCGATAGAAGAAATCGACGTCGCCGCCACCGAGGAAATTGAAGCGAAGATCAAAGGCCGGCAGGCCCACTCGGTCGAACACCGAGCGCCTGATCAGGCAGTTGCCGCAGCCGTAGATCACCGGCACCGGGCCGCTTGCCTGATAGGCAGGCGCGAACGCCGGGTGGCGGCGCAGGCCGCGCTTCATCTCGTCATCGAAGTCCGGCCACACCGGCCCGCCAACCAGATCGGCGCCCGTCTTCTCGGCGGTCACAACCATCCGTTCAAGCCAGTCGGGCGAGGCGATTTCGTCGTCGTCGATCATCAGGAAACTGGTGGCGGCCGGGAATGTCTCGAGCGCCGTCTCGAAGGCCGCGTTGATCGCCTGGCAATTACCCTGGCGCGGCTCGACGATGCAGAGCCCGGGCACCTTGCCGGTGCCGAGGAATTCGGCCGCAACCGGCACGCTCTCGCATTTGGAGGCGTCGTTCTCGACGATGACGACGGCGAAGCGGCGGCTGGTGCGTTGATCGGCGAGTGACTGCAATGTCAGCCGCAAGTGCTGCGGGCGGCGGAAGCTCGGTATGCAGACCACGATCTCGATCGACGGATCGAGCGTGGGGGAGCTCGCCGCGAGCGCGCGCGCGTCGAAAGGCTTGGTGTCCTGCTTCGGCAATTCGGTCGACGTCCGGCTCATGGCTTCTGTCATCGTGCGGTCGTGGCTTGCTGTCCCTAACCGGGATTGATCGGTGTTATCCGAGCATTGTTGCAATATCTGGTCCGACGGCGCGCGTGGCTCAGAGTAATTTTCGTCAAGGTTAATCGACGCAGTTAACCAACGCTAAAGAGTGGCACGGCGCCCGCGCCTCACCGGCCGAACAGCTTCCTGAACAGCTTCTCGGATTGCGTAAACCGGCCCGTATCGATCTGCGTCGGCCACAATCCGTCCACGTTGAAATAGGCCGCATAGGCGATGTTGTCCTGATGCTTCGCGAACCAGTCATGCATCTGCTGGATGAAGAACGGATTGTCACCGGACTGGCCGACGCCCCATTCCGGAAAGCTCATGAGCTTGCCGTGCCGGGCGGCAAAGTCGCGATGCCATTCCAGGCCGAACGGCGCCTTCAAATAGAAATTCCGCCAGCGCTCCTCCGCCGTTCCTTCCAGTTTGAAATCGTAGACGTCGAGGCCGATGTAATCGACGAAATCGTCGCCGGGATAAGCGAGGTCCGCCGGCGTCTCCTGCGGACCCCATCCCGGACACCAGTCGAATTTGAACTCGCTCGAGTATCGCCTGAAGATATCGACTACGCGACGGAACGCCGCGATGTAGTCGTCCTCCTGTCCCTTGGCGAACCATCCCATCTGGGAAAGGTTCATCTCCCAGCCGAGACGGATGATCGCCCGCGGCTGCGCATCCGCAATCGCGCGGGCGGCGATTTCAAAGTCGACATCGTGCAAGCCGTTGGCGACATCGGCGAGCCGCGTACCGGTCACGGTCAACGGGACCGACCAGACGACATTTCGCGCCGGGTTGAGCTTTGTCCAGATGCCCGGCACCCAGCTGAACCTGTTGAAATCCTCCCAGCTCGACTGACCGTAGAAATCGACGCCGAGCACCGAGGACGGCTCCTGCTTCAGCCATTTTTCCCAGGCCTGCAAGGCATGCTCACGGCCAACAGAGCCCCAATCGACGAATGCGCCGGCAAGCTTTGCGGAATTCGATTCCAGACGCGAAGCGGCATTGGCCGCGCCAAAACCGCTCGACGCGATAACGGCCATGACAAGGCACACTATCCCGGCGACGAATTGGGACCCGCGGCCTCGGTCAACGCGCGACATCGTCAGCCTTCGCCAGTTTCCTGACAAACGCGGTCGAAAGCCGTCGCGCCACCTCAACAGCGCCCGCGGCGGTGAGATGACCGGCGTCAAACTGGATGGGAATATCGCCGTCGACGAATTCGTCGCAGCGCCCGTCGCGGCAAACACCGTCGTAAACGGAGAGATACGTCGCACCGGCCGCGGTCACCATCTCCCGCATCGCCAGATCGCGCTCTCTGACGCCCGATGTGCGCCGGTTGCTGGCGATCGAAGGATCACCCCGCATGATCTCGTCGGCAAGCAGCCGCGGCAAGGCCGCATCGTACTCGACGATCGGTCCCAGCACGGTGACGTCGACGAGCCTTTTCTTCAGGATGTCCAGCGTGGTCGAAAGGATCGGAAGGTCCTCGTCTTTCCACGACGCCGCGAGAAGAACTTTATCGACCCGGTTATTCACGAGAAAGTCGTCGAAGACGAACTGCATGAGGGCTCGGCATACGCGCGTGTCGTAGCGCGACCCCGGTCGGGCGGCCGGGCGGCAAAGACTGGCCGTCGCCTGCATGATGTTGATCTCCGGCAGCGCCGACGCGAGACCGAACCAGAGATGCGCGGCGTGGCTATCGCCGACCAGAAGATAATTTGCGCGCTTCGGATCGAGGGCCAGGCAGGTCTGGGCGTCGAACTGCTGGCGGTTGGTCAGCAGGAAACACCGTCCGGTACGCATGGCGGCCGAGGAATCGTAGGCGAGATAGGCGCCAATCGCCACGACGCGATCCGGAAAACGTGACGGCACGCCGTGAGTGATCAGCACCAATCCGCAAAGTGCGAGCGTGGAAGCCATTGCGCCCGATGCCGTAGCGAAGACGGCAAGCTTCGATCTCTCGCGAGCCATCGTGCGAAATGGCGTCTCGACCAGTTTCCACGACAGATAGGCGATGCCGACCGAGATGACGATCAGCGTCAGCCTGGCGCTCGCGGGCGATTCGGCCGACAAAAGCCCATCGGTGCGCTGAAACACCATCAGCGGCCAATGCCAGAGATAGAGCGAATAGGAGATCAGGCCGAAGAACACCAATGGCCGCAGCGACAACAGCTTTCCGACCAGCGAAATCCCCCGTTCACTGGAGGCAATGACCAGCGTCGCGCCGATGCCGGCGAGTGACGTCATCACCAACAATGGAGACGATGGCGATCCGATAAAAATGGTGCCGAGCAGAAGCGATAATCCCGCGACGCCGCAGAGGTTCTTCCAGAACGGGCTTTCCGGCGCCGGGATAAACCCGATCGACAGCAGCGCGCCGAGCGCCAGCTCCCAGGTGCGAAACGGCGTGAGATAGAACACAAATGTCTGGTTTCGATAGCTGACCGCCAGGGCCGCGGCAAAGGAAAGCAGGGCCGCGATCGCAAACAGGAGTTTCGCGCGCCTTCGCGCAAACCGGTAGGCCAGCAGCATCAGGAATGGAACGACGAAGTAGAACTGCTCTTCCACGCCGAGCGACCAGGTATGCAGCAGTGGTTTGGTGTCGGCCAGCGCATCGAAATAGTTTGCGGTTTGCGCGAAGTAGACGTTCGAGACCGAGCCGATCGCGCTGGCGAGACTCCTCGAATAGTCCTGCAGTTCGACCGGAAGGAAATAGAGGTAAGCGAGGCAGCTGGTACCCAGGAACATGGTGAACAGCGCCGGCAGAATCCGCAAAATCCGGCGCTTGTAGAAATTGCCCAGCGAGAACGAACCCTTTCGGATGTCCGCGTCGATCATCCCGCAGATCAGATATCCCGAGATGACGAAGAAGATATCGACACCGACAAAGCCGCCGCCGAAGCCGGGCACGCCGGCGTGGTAGAGCACGACCGGAATGACCGCGATCGCCCGCAGGCCGTCTATATCGGCACGGTATTTCATCGGCCGGGCCTCCGGTCGGCGTCGTAACCATGAACGACGTCCCCCGTGTCAAAAGCGGACACTCCGGTCAGTCCAGTCGTGCCGAAAAGAGCCAGCTCCGCTGCGGTCGCGCAGCTCGCGGAGAAATCCGGCCATAAACACTTCGATATCATCATGCTCCCCGCCCGCGCCGAACAGCGTCGGCGATGCGGGACGGGACACTGCAATATCCGGGCAACAACCGCTTTCACACGGTTGGCTGGCGCAAATCCCGCTTTCACATGGTTACTTTCGCGGGTTAACCGGTTCGCGAAGGTTAGTCGCACGAAGAATTAACCACCTCGAACCGCCGCAGGGGTTCGCCGGACTGCCCGGCATCGATCTTGCTCAAGGGGACCCAAGGGAAATTGGCGGCCAGGAAAGCGACAGCGTTGACCGTTATCGCCAGAGAGATTGACGAGATGAATTCTGTAGGGCTGTTAACCCCAACATACGGGCGCGACCTGGAAATCTGCACGCTGCTTTGCGAGAGCGTCGACCGTCACGTCACGTCGTTCGCCAAACACTATCTCCTGGTCCCCGACAGCGACGTGGCGTTGTTCGCTCCGCTGGCGAGCGAGCGCCGCGTCGTTATTCCGGCTTCCACCTTCCTGCCCGACTGGCTGCGGCCGCTGCCGCGCGTGGTGCAGCGCAAGCGGCGACAGTTCTGGTGGTCGTTGCGCGCCAAGCCGGTGAGCGGCTGGCACGTCCAGCAGTTCCTGAAGATCGCCGCAACCATCTCCCTGCCCTATGAGCGCTTCTGTATCCTGGATTCCGATATCGTGTTCTTCCGCGATTTCGACCTGGCGCGCTTCGAATATCCGAATTCGATCCCGCTGCTGACCATGAGCGGCGAGGTGACCGCCGACCAGCCGCGGCATTCGCGCTGGCTCGAGACCAGCCATCAACTGCTCGGTCTGCCGACGCCGCCATTCCCGGCGGCGGACTACATCGGACACATCATCTTCTGGGACAAGCAGACGACGCAGGGGCTCACCTCGCGCATCGAGGCCGTCACCGGCGTCGAGTGGATCGAGGCGCTCTGCCGCACCCGCGAATTTTCCGAATACATGCTGTACGGCTACTTCGTGCAGAACGACCCGGCATCGTCGCTGCGCCACACCGTGGTTCCGGCCACCCCCTGCGTCAGCTATTGGGACGACCCGACGCTCAGCAAGAGCGAGCTGCACCAATTGCTCCGGCGCGCCGACAAGAGCGACGTCGCCTTCTCGATCGCCTCCTTCTCCGGCACGCCGGTCGATACCATCCGCGCAGCGATCGCGGAGAGCGACGCTTTCCTTGCGCCGACGGCAGCCGTCGAATCCAGGGGGCTCGCCGCGCTATGCTGATCGGGCAAGCCAGCATCAACCTGACCGCCAATATCCTCTCGGCGCTGCTGGGGCTGTTGAGCGTGTTCATCTTCACGCGGCTGTTTTCGCCGCATGACTATGGCGTCTATCTGCTTGGCGTCGGCTTCGCGTCCGTCGTCAGCGTTGTGCTGGTCAGCTGGTTTCGCAACCTGATCCTGAACGGACACGCCAGGGACGACGGCACCGACATCCGCGGCCTGGTGATTTCGGGCTATTTGATCCTGTGCCTCTCGGCCCCTCTTGCCTATGGCGTAGGCCGATTGGTCGGGCTGGACACCACGGCGGCGCTGGCCGCAGTTGTGCTGTCGGTCGCGGTCGGGCTGTTCGAACTGACGCAGGATCTGGTTCGTGCCCGCCTGATGGCGATCTCGGTCATGAAGGCTACGCTGGTCCGCGCCATTGCAGCGCTGGGCCTGGGCGTCGTGGTTGCTCTTGTCAGCCCGAATGGATTCCTCCTGCTGCTATCGGCGGCATTGGCCTATCTGCTCGCGGTGGTCGTCCAGTCGCGCACGGCGTGGCGCGGCACCGTCGTCACGTTCGACAGGGCAGGCCTTTGGTCGGTTGCCAGGACCGGCCTGCCGTTGACGCTGTCGATTACGCTGCTCGGTATCTCCACCGTCACCGACCGCTTCATGATTGCCAATCTGGTCGGCGCCGCAGCTGCCGGAAAATATGTCGCGGGCCTCGACCTCGTCCGGCAGACGCTGATGATCCCGGCCCTGAGCGCCGCCGCGGCGTTCTTTCCTCTCGCTGTGCAGATCCACGCCAGGCAGGGCGACGCCGCCGTGCGGTCGCATCTCGCCGAATGCCTTGAGCTGCTCCTCAGCATCACGCTGCCGGCCTGCCTCGGCTTCGCCGTCATTTCCTCGCATGTCGCCAACGTCATCCTCGGCGCCGACTTCCGCGAACTGGCGGCGCAGACCATGCCGATCATCGCGGTCGCCGTGATCTTCCAGATCCTGACCCAGCAATATCTGCATGCCAGCTTCCTGCTGTCGGGCCGCAATTCCTTCTATCTGATCAACACGGCCTCGATCATCGTCGCCAATCTGGTGATGTCCTATGTCCTCGTCAGCGGATACGGCGCCCTCGGCGCCGCCTGGGCGCGGCTCGGCGCCGACGTCGCCGGATTTGTCTGCGCATTGATCCTCAGCCGCTTTGCCTTCCAGGTCCCGCTGCCGCTGGGCCGGCTGGCGCTGACCTTCATTGCCGGCCTCGTCATGGCGGTGACCGTCGCGGCCTTCGACAGGATCCTGCATGCTGGCGATCTCGCCGCGTGCATCGCTCTCGCCGGTGCAGGCTTTGTGACCTATGCGGCGCTGTGCTGGCTGTTCGACATCTCGCACAGCCGCAGGCGCCTCAAGCACGGGCTTGCGATCTTCCGGACCAAATTCGCCAGCAGCAACATCGGATAAGAACCAGTGACCAAGACATTCGCTCTAGATCCTTTTCATGCGACGCTCGATCTTACGCCGGCGGCGGCACCTGCCACGGCGCATCCGCAGTCGCTGCTCGATCTGCCGCCCGGTGAGGCGCGCCAGAGCCTTCTGACCGTTCACAGCATTCTCGAGGCGACGCTGCCGGCGGGCAGCCTCTCGATCTACGAGGCCGGCGGCGGCTCGACCAGCTTCCTGCCGCTCAACGTGCTGCGCCGCGCCCACGTCACCGTGGTCGATATCGACGAGGACCAGATCTGCAACAATGATTACGCGCAGGAAGCGATCCTCGGCGACATCCAGACACATCGCTTCCCGCCCGCCAGTTTCGACCTCATCATTTGCTACAACGTGATCGAGCACGTGCCTGACGTCGAAGCCGCGCTATCCGGCTTCTGCGAAGCGCTCAAGCCGAATGGCCTGCTCCTGATCGGTGCGCCCAATCCCAACTCGCTGTCCGGCGTCGTCACGAAATATTCGCCGCACTGGTTTCACGTCTGGTTCTATCGTTACGTGCGCGGCGACAAGAACGCCGGCCGGCCCGGCTATGCGCCGTTCCCGACCCATTTCCATCCGCTGGTCACGCTGTCGAATCTCGAAGCCTTTGCCAGGGCCAACGGCCTGCAGGCGATCTACCGCAAGCGGTATGAGAGCCCGCGCTATCCGGAGATGCGCCGGCGCAAGCCTGCCTTCGCCGCCCTGATCGATGCCGCAGCGAAGGTGATGAACTTCTTCGTGCCAGGCAAAACCGACGTGCGCCACGGCGACTATCACGTGATTTTGCGAAAGCTGTGAAAATGAACGCCATTTGGTCCGAGGCCAGAGTGAAAGTCAGCCATCGGCTCGCGATGCATCTGCAGGTCGATACCTATCGGCTACGAAATGCCGGGCCAATGGTCAGCTTCACCTTTGACGACCTGCCGAAGAGCGCAGCGACCACCGGCGCAGACATCCTGGAAGCGCACGGCGCGCACGGGACGTTCTACGTATCGGGAGGCCTGGTCGGTGTCACAACGCCGGAGTGGGCGGCCGGCGACGCCAGCGACCTGCTCTCGCTGCGTCGCCGCGGCCACGAGATCGGCTGCCACACCTTCTCGCACCAGCGCGCCTGCGACCTCGACGAGGCCTCGCTGGCCGGGGAAATCACCCGCAATCGCGAATATTTCCGTTTGCTCGATCCCGCCATGACGATCGAGACGTTCGCCTACCCGTTCGGTTACGGCTCGTTCGCGCGCAAGCAGCAGCTCAGGTCCGAATTCCAGACCTGCCGCAGCATCGTGCCGGGCGTAAACGCTGGCGAAGTCGACTTGCAATTCCTGCGGGCGGTGCCGCTGATCAACCGGCAGATGAATCGCGACCGGATCGATCGCGCATTCGACGAGGCGCAAAGCAATAACGGATGGTTAATTTTTTACGGCCACGACGTCGCCGAACGGCCGAGCATCTACGGCTGCACGCCCGACCTCCTGAACTACGCGCTTGAAGCAGCGGCGCGACGAAATATCCGGGCACTGACCATGGCGGAGGCCTTCCAATGCGCCCGCGCTTAAACGCTTTGTTTGCCTTTTCCGTGAATAGTCCCTCAGTGAGTATGGTTAATTTTCCCTGTTGCGTTGTTGTCGCGTTGGCCTCCGGCGCGTGTGGCGTATCCCGAAGAGTAACCCCTCAGCCGATGCGTGCGGCAGTTCGAATGGAAGCTGGGGACGATGCTTAACTATGACCAGCCGATAGGCGAGGCCAAGCCGGACGTCCGCCAGCCCACGGGGCCGGCGGGATTCAGCGTGGTGGATCTGGTCGAGCTGTTGTGGCGGCGAAAGCTCACGATCGCCGCGGCCGCGCTGCTCTGCGCGAGCGCCGCCGTGCTGGCCGGCAAGAGCCTGACCCCGAAATATACCGCGACCGCCCAGCTCTACGTCGACCCCCGCGAACTGCAGCTGGTCGATCGCGAGCTCACGCCGCGGGCCCAGGACGTCTCCGGCCTCTCGATGGTGGTCGAAAGCCAGTCGCGCCTGATCACCTCGAACAATGTTCTGCTGCAGGTAATCAAGGACACCAATCTCGACAAGGATTCCGAATTCGGCGGCGGCACCGAATCCAAGGGCTTCTTCGCCTCGCTGCTCGGCCTGTTCGGCATCGAATTCCGCCCGAGCGCGGAACAGCAGAAGCTGATCCAGATGGGCACGCTGGAAGCGTTGAACCGCCACATCAACGTCAAGAAGACCGACCGTACGTTCATCGTCGATATCGACGTCTGGTCCTACGAGCCGGCCAAGGCGGCGATGCTCGCCGATGCGATCGCCAATGCCTATCTCGCCGAATCCAAACAGTCGCAGGCGGCCGCCGCCCGGCGCGCCACCAGCGATCTTTCCGGCCGGTTGAAGGAATTGCAGGAGCGGCTGCGCAACGCCGAGAACGTGCTCGCAGTCTACAAGGCCCAGAATAATTTCGTCGGTACCCAGGACACGCTGATCAGCGACCAGCAGCTCTCCGCCAGCAACCAGCGGCTCGCCGCGGCGCGGGCGCTAACGCTGGATGCGCAGGCAAAATACGACCAGATCGAAGCCAGCCGGCGCGGCTCGACCGATGCGGGCGCCATCCCCGAGGCGCTGCAGTCGCCGACCATCGCGAATCTGCGCGCGCAATATGCCGATACCAAGAAGCGCCAGGCCGAATTGCAAAGCGAGCTGGGTCCGCTGCATCCTGCCTTGCGCCAGACCGAGAAGCAGGTCGAGGATCTGCGCCGCACCATCAACGAGGAGATCGCGCGCTTCGCCCAGTCGGCGAAGAACGACCTGACCCGCGCCCGCGACTATGAAGCTTCCCTGAACAAGGCGCTGGAAGCGCAAAAGCGCCAGAGCGTGCAGATGAGCCAGGCTTCGGTGCGCCTGCGCGAGCTCGAGCGCGATGTCGAAGCGAGCCGCGATGTCTATCAGTCCTTCCTCAAGCGTTCGCGCGAGACCGAGGAGCAGGAAACCCTCAACACCTCCAGCGCGCGCATCATCGGCGAAGCCAACGTGCCGCAGCGGCGCACCTTCCCGCCGGCCATGAGCCTGCTCGCGATGATCGGCTTTGTGTTCGGCGCACTTGCCGCGGCCGCCTGGATCATCGCCGCGAACCAATTGATGCCGGGCGCCGACCCGCTTCAGCCCAAGAGGCCGGCTGCTCCCGAGAGGCCCGATGCCGCGGCAACAGAGAGGCAACCGATCGCCGACCTGCCTCGTCCTCAAGCCGCGGTCAGCCTGATCGAGAAGCCGCTGATTGCACGGCTTCAGGAATCCGACGTGATGCGAACGCTCGGCGGTATCCTTACCAACAGCCAGGTTGCCGACGTTGCGCGGCTGGGCTGGCCGACGCTGCGTGCGGGCTTTCCGTTGATGACGTTCCTGAACGCCATGCGAGAGATGCGTGCGACGCTGGCCAAGCGCGCGGCGGCCAATACCGTTCCGGTCATGGCCGTGATCGGCGCCGGTGACGACGAGGAACGCAGCATCGCCGCACTCAACATCGCGCTATCAGCCGCGCGCGACGGCGCCAAAGTGCTCTTGATCGATGCCGACTGCCAGACCCGGGCGCTGTCCGGCAAGGTCGCCCCCTTCGGCAGCGACGAGCCGAACCGTCTCGGCCGGCTCAACATCGGCAGCAAGGCCGGCCGCGCCATCAATACCGCAAACGGAATCTCGATCCTGCCTGCCGCCAAAGCCGCCGGCGCCAAGGCGAACGACACCAGGGCGAGCGACACGATCCGCAAGGCTATCGTCCAGGCGCGTTCCGCCGGCGCCTACGATCTCGTGCTCCTCGACGGTCCGGTGACGCCGTGGAACGCGACCGACCGCACACTGCTTGACGCCGCCGACGGCTTCATCGCGGTGCTGCCGATCCATCTCGATATCAACGACTGCATGGAAGACATCATCACCGCGCTCGGCGGGGCGGAGCGCAAGCTGGTCGGAGTCGTCCTCAATGAGCTCAACCCCACTTCCGTCAACCGTCAGCGAGACAAACAATATGCGTGAACGTCGCGCAAATCCCATCGGAAGAGCTGCCACAGCGAACGTACCGCGGGTGACCGTGGGCGGGCTGCGGGTCGCCGCGCTCGATCTCGAGCAGACCGCAGATTTCATGGTCGACGTAGTGTTTCCGCGACGCCGCGCCGGCCGGCCCCTGTACCTGACCTCGGCCAATGGCGAGGTGCTGGCGCGCTGTTCGACCGAACCGATGACCGACCGGCTGTTCCGCGCCGCCGATC
The DNA here is from genome assembly GCA_963786115.1 of uncultured Alphaproteobacteria bacterium. Classification (GTDB taxonomy): domain Bacteria; phylum Pseudomonadota; class Alphaproteobacteria; order Rhizobiales; family Xanthobacteraceae; genus Bradyrhizobium. The sequence continues at coordinate 51,972 of CAWAYC010000015.1, read as the reverse complement.
TGATCAATGCCGACGGACAGCCTCTCGTGACGGTGTCGCGGCTCAAATCTTCGAGGCCCCTGCCCGAGCGCGTCGCGACCACCGACCTGTTCCATATCGTCGCCCGCAAGGCGCAGGCGGCAGGATTGACGTTTTACATGTTCGGCGCCGACGAAGCCGAGAACGAAGCGGCGGTTGCCAACGCTCAGAGAATGTATCCGGACCTGAAGATCGTCGGGCACTCCCACGGCTATCTCCGCGGCGACGCGCTGCGGGCCAAGGTCGACGAGATCAACGCGCTGGCGCCGGACTATCTTTGGGTCGCGCTTGGCGTTCCCTATGAGCAGGCCTTTGTCGAGGAATTCACGCCGCGCCTTTCCAATGTCGGTGTCATCAAGACCTCGGGCGGATTGTTCAACTTCCTGTCAGGCAGCCGTGCCCGCGCCCCCCAATGGATGCAGAACGTGGGACTGGAATGGGCCTGGCGCATCTGGCTCGAGCCGCGCCGGCTGTTCTGGCGCTACCTGACCACCAATCCGCGCGCGCTGTATCTGCTGTTTCAAAAAAGCCAGTCCACGCCGACCAGGCGAGATTAGCGCCTGACCGTTCTGATTGAATCAGAACCGAAGCTCCAGATTCTTGTTTTGACGCGTTTTCTTGACGCGGACCGGCATCCACCTCGGATCAAGTCCAAGGGCATGCTTGGCTCAAACCGCTGTATTGCGGTGTACCGCACGATAGCGCTGCACCTCATATTGGGACACAATCCGCCTACAGCGGCTTGATTTGCACCTTGCGAAATTTGACCACGCCCGAGCCATATTGAAGCGCGATCGGGCCGCCAGCATGCTTTGAATCCTGCACGTCGACCGTCTTCTGGCCGTTGAGCACGACCACGAGATGCGGACCCTCGGCCGTGATCTCATAGGTGTTCCACTTGCCCGCCGCCTTCGGCATCGGATCGACCTTGCCGACATCGACTATCGCGCCGGTGCCGTAGGTCGGGTCCGGCCGTTTGTCGAAGATATTCACCTCGTAGCAGACCTTGGAATCGATCGTCTTGTTGGTATCGCAGCGGATGAAGATGCCGCTATTGGCTTCCTCGTCGGTCCAGAATTCGGCCTTGATCTGGAAATCCTTATACGAGTTCTTGCTGACGAGATAAGAGAGGTCCTTGCCGTCGAGCTTGTCGGCAACGAGCGCGCCGTCCTTCATCGCCCAGTTGGCCTTGCCGACCTCGTCCCAATCGCCCATCTTGGAACTGTCGACCAGCGTGACCCAGCCATCCTGGCCGGAGGCGACGCTGGAAAATTGCAGCGCAGCGGCGCCGATCAACAGACCGGCGGCGAGTGTCGACCAACGTTCCATCAAATCAATCTCCCCTGTCTGTCTTGATTGGAGCGGCAGGCTAGCATCGTCGCGCGCGTCGTAGATCCGTTTTTTGATGCTGCAGTTGCGTTGCGCGGGGTTCTCGTTGCCGCATCCGCCTGTCACGCATGCACGCGCGTGCCTTGCCCCGCCGGAACCGGGCCGGCTAGCATCGACCCGCAAAGACGGTCGGCTGCCAAATCACGTTCACAAAACGGGAGGAAACCATGAAAACGACCAACCGGCTTTGGCGCTATTTGATGATGCCGCTTGCTTTGGCCGGCATGCTTGGCATCGGCTCGGCCGCCGAACTCAATCCTGCGGCCGTGGTCTATAAATTGCCGGACCAGATCCCTTGGAGCCCGGTGGACGCGCGCGGCGCACAAAATGCCGTCGTGGTTGGCGATCCTTCCAAACCGGGCTTCTACATAGTCTACACCAAATGGACCAAGGGCAACCATTTCAGCCGCCCGCATTTCCATCCCAACGACCGCTTTATCGTCGTGCTGCAAGGCACCTGGTGGGTGGGATCGGGTCCCAAATTCGATCCGGACAACGGCACGGTCCCGATGCCCGCCGGCAGCTTCGTCACTCATTTCGGCAAACAGGTGCACTGGGACGGCGCGAAGGATGAAGACGCGGTGCTCCTGATCATGGGCGAAGGGCCGGCGACGTCCACCGCGGCAGAAGAGAAATAGCGCGGCCCGGACTGCAACCGGCAACCTGGCAACCTTTGTTCAGGCCGTGCGTTTCATTTTCCGAGCAATCAAGGAGATGAAACATGTCTGTCGCCGCAGAAATCATGGAGCATATGGACGTCATCTCGTCGGACAGGAAGACGGTCGGAAAGGTCGACCGTCTGGAGGGAATCGACAAGATCAAGCTGACCAAGCAGAGCTCGCCGGATGGAGATCATCATCACTTCATTCCGATGTCCTGGGTCGATCATGTCGACCAGCACGTTCATCTGAACAAGTCGGGCGCGGACGTTACCTTGCACTGGGAGCACGGCCGCCAGTGACGGTCAGGCATTGCGCCGCCCGCGAAGGCGGGTATCATCGAGCGAAGTTAGGGATTTTCGATGCACCCGGCCGCGAAGCTGCAATTCGAGCGTATCGTCGACGAATTCGTGCGCTGGCGCGCAATCAAGGAAGACGAACGGCCGCCCGCCCCGGCGTGGTGGTGGGGACCGGCGTTCGAATTGCGCGATATCGATCTGAGGCTGCCCGCCGGTTGGGGCGCCCAGCTGGGACTGGCCGATGGCGCGACCTACGCCGCGGGCGCCGGAATTCTGCTAAAATCGCTGGCGGGCCAGACCTATCAGCCGTGGCCGTACGATTTCTCGAGCAAGATCGATTCCACCGATTCCGACGTGCGGGACCTGCACGTGCAGCCGTCAGACGACAGCGCGTTTCCGCCCTGATCGCACGGTCGATTCGTCCTCGTCCGCCGGCTGCAGCGACGGCGAGGATGCCACCGCCGTTGACCGCAGCAATTCCGCGAGTTCGCGCGGCGGCAGCGGCTTGCTGAACAGATAACCCTGCATCTCGTCGCAGGCATGGGCGCGCAGGAATTCCCGTTGCTCGACAGTCTCCACGCCCTCGGCAATGACCGTCATCCCGAGCGCTTTGCCCATGCTGATGATCGCCTGCGCGATGGCCTGGTCCTCGGAATCATCGGCCAGATCGCGAACGAAGGAACGGTCGATCTTGATGGTATCGATCGGGAACTGCTTCATCAGCGACATCGACGAATAGCCGGTCCCGAAATCGTCGATCGCAATGCGGATACCGCGGCTCTGGATCGCATCGAGCACCCGGGTCGCCCGCGATACGTTGCGCATGACCATGCTTTCGGTGACCTCGAGCTGCAGCAGCGGCGACGACATGCCGCTTGCCAAAAGCGCCTCGTCTACGTCGTGCAGGAGCTGGCCGTCGGCGAACTGCCGCGGCGATAGATTGACCGCAATTGTGACCGGCCGCAGGCCGTGGCGCTGCCAGGCCATGTTCTGGGCGCAGGCCTCCTTCAACACCCAGCGGCCGATCGGCACGATCAACCCGGTTTCCTCGGCAAGCGGAATGAACTGGGCCGGCGAGACCAGACCAAGCTCGGGGTGGGCCCAGCGCAGCAAGGCTTCGACGCCGGTAATCTGCCCGCTCGTGATATCGATCTTCGGTTGATAGTGCAGCGAGAATTGCTCGCGCTCGAGCGCGCGCCGCAGGGCGCTTTCCAGCGTCAAGCGCTCGATCGACTGCGCCTTGATTTCCTTGGAGAAGAAGCGGAAGGCGTTCTTGCCGTCCTCCTTGGCAAGGTACATCGCCATATCGGCGTTCTTGGTCAGCGCCTGCGCGTCCAGCCCGTCGGACGGGTACATGGCTATGCCGATCGAGGCCGTTGCGTGGCACTCGTGGCCGCTCAGCTGCGTGGGCCGGCCGAGCGCGGACAGCAAGTGGCCGGCGATCCGCGCCACGTCATTGCGTTCGGCGGTCTCCTCCAGGAGGACGACGAATTCGTCGCCGCCGAGCCGAGCCACGACGTCGCTCGCGCGCAGGACTCCGCGTAGCCTGTTGGCGACCTCCACCAGCAGCATGTCGCCGGCATCATGACCGAGCGAATCGTTGATGACCTTGAACCTGTCGAGATCGATGAACAGCAGCGCCATGGAACGCTGATGACGGTTCGCCCCCTCGATCGCGTGACGAAGCAATTCGTTGAACATCTCCCGATTGGGAAGCTTGGTCAGGCTGTCGTGCGAAGCGAGATACTCGATCCGCTCATCGGCCTTGGTCTTTTCGTCGGCCCGCTCGAAATTCTCCAGGGCAAACGACACGTTGTCCGCCAGCCGCTGCAACAGTCCGGCAAACTCGGGCGTGAAAGTATCCGGCTCGGTAGACATGTAGATCATCACGCCAACAGCCTGCCCGCGGATGATCAGCGGGAACGCGGCGCCTGACCTCGCGCCATCGCCTTGCACAATGGCATGAAAAGCCGTGACCCGCGGGTCGGTCGGATAATCGTTGCTGAGACAGGGCTGTTGGGTCCGGAAAGCGGTCCCGCTGAGCCCGCGGCCCTCCGGATACGCATCGCTGATCGACAACCTCACGTGCCGCGTGGTCTCGGCCGATGGGCCGGCAGCCGCGACGATAGTGAGAAAATCGCTGCCGGGATTGGCCAATGCAATGGTGGTCGAAGTGAACTTGCCGCCGCTCGCCGCACCCACGCAGACCAGCTCGAACAGCTCAGCGCGGGAGCCGGCACGCATGATCGCCTCGTTGGTCGCGCTCAGCGCCGCGAACATCCGTGCCAGGCGTTCCTTCTGTTCGTCAGCCCTGGCCTTTTCGTCGGCGCGATCGAAATTATCGAGTGCGAAGGAGACATTCTCCGCGAGGCGCTGCAGGAGCGCGATCAATTCGGGGCTGAACGCGCCGATCTCGCTGGAGAGGAACACAATCGCGCCGATCGGCCTGCCGTCCTTCAGCAGCGGCAAAGCCGCACCCGATCGGGTCCCGCTGTCGCGAACCTCCTCATAGAAATGCGCCGAGGTACCGAAATCGCCGAGATAGTCGTTGCTGATGCAGGGTACTCGGGTGCGGAACGCGGTCCCGGTGATGCCCTGCCCTTCCGGCTTCGCCGGATCGGCCGACAATTTCACATTGAAGGCGCGCTCCCGGTCGGGTCCGGCGGAAGCGACACTTTCCAGATATTCGGCACCGGGCCGCTCCAGCACGATTGCCGTGGAGGTAAAATTGCCTCCGACAACCGCCGCCTCGCTGACCAGTTCGAACAGCTCCGTTCTCGACCTGGCGCGCATGATCGCTTCGTTGGTCGCGCTCAACGCGGCGAACATCCGCGACAATCGCTCCTTCTGGGCATCGGCCCTGGCCTTTTCGCCGGCGCGTTCGAAATTCTCCAGCGCAAAGGAGATATTCGCGGCGATGCGCTCGAACAGCGAGACGGCCTGTTCGTCCAGCGAGCCGGCCTCTCGCCTGGTGACGAGGAAGACGCCGACGCTACGGCCGTTGCAGACAAGCGGCAGCCCCATCGCAGCGCCGACCTGGGAGGCGCGCGCTTCTTCGCGCCACGCCACCGAATGCGGGTTATTCAAGAAATCGTTGCTGACGCAAACCTTCTGGTCGCGAAACGCGTGGCCGCAGACCCCGGAGCCCTCGGGGGTATTGGCGATGATCGAAATGTCGATGCGGCGCAGCCGTGCGACGTCGTCGCCGAAGCCGGCGGCAAACTTGAGCAAGCCGGTCTCCGGCTCCAGCACGAAGACGGCGGTCGCCATGAAGTCCCCGCTGAAAAAAGCGGCTTCGCAGACCTTTCCGTACAATTCCCCTGGTGATTTTGCGTACAGAATTGCTTCGTTGGTGGCGTTCAACGCCGCGAACGTACGCGCGATGTCAGTCTCCAAAGTCCTCAAGCTCCCTGCGGGCAAACTAAAGGCCCGCCCGGGGGGATTTATGCGCAGGCACGCCTAAATGGGCGTTATTGGCGGTCAAAAGTTGCGATTCAGAGTAAATGCCAAACGAATATCGGCGGCCGAGGCCCCAAAAAATTACGGTTCGGTTGATGATTTCATTCAGATGTCGCGGACCGCAAGCGGCATGCCGGTTACCTGACACCGACGCCACGCGATGACCAATTCCGCACGATGAAATCCGACGAGGGAAGGCCGGGTCGGCGGCATGGCCATCCGGATTTTCTGTCCTTGCTCTCAAGCCATCGCTTTGAGACCATGCCGGGAGTGAAAATAAGCAAGACCCGCCTTCGATGCGGGGAATTGTTTGAGGAAATGCCATGCCGATCATCCAGGCCGAACGTCTCACCCGCATCGGCGCGGCGCTGCTCAAGGCCGCCGGCGCATCGGACGAGGAAGCCGGCGCAGTCGCCACCGGCTGCGTCAACGCCAATCTCGCAGGCCATGACTCGCACGGCGTGATCGCGATCCCGACCTATATCGACCGCGTCAAGGCCGGCCATATCGTGCCCGGCGCGAAATGGACGATCGTGCAGGAATCGCCGACCACGACTGTGATCGACGGTCATTGGGGCTTTGGCTTCCACGTCAACGCCAAGGCGATGGCGATGACGATCGAGAAGGCGAAGACCGCCAACGTCGCGGCCTGCACCGTGTTCCGGCAAAGCCATGTCGGGCGGCTGGCCGCCTATCCGATGATGGCGATGCGCGAGGGCATGATCGGGCTCGCCGCCGCCGATTCCGGGCGTTCGCCAAAACATGTCGCGCCGTTCGGCGGCCGCGAGGCGCGGCTCGGCACCAATCCGATCTCGATCGCGGTCCCGTCCGACCTCGAAGCCCCGTTCTATCTGGATATGGCGACCTCCGCGGTCGCGGCCGGCAAAATCCAGCTGGCGGTGGCGCGCGGCGAGGAAATCCCGACGGGGTGGATCATCGATGCCGAGGGACGGCACACCACCGATCCTCGCGAATATCGCAAGGGCGGCGCGCTGCTGCCGCTCGGCGGCAGCGAAGGCTACAAGGGTTCAGGCCTTGCCGCGATGGTAGAGGTGCTGTGCGGCCTCCTTACGGGTCTCGGTTTTGGCGTCGAGCCGACCGGCCGCCACAACGATGGATGCTTCATGGCGGTGTTCAACGTCGCCGCGTTCCGGCCGCTGAAGGATTTCAAGAAGGAAGTCGGCGAATTCGCCCGCTATCTGAAATCGACGCCGCCTTCCGAAGGCTCGGGCGGCGTGTTTTATCCGGGCGAGCTCGAACATATGCGCGAACAAAAGCGCAGGGCCGAAGGCATCGAAATCGAGGACGCAACCTGGGAAAAATTGCGCACGCTGGCCGGCGAATACAAGCTCGCCGCCGAGCTCGATCTCGCGTAAACCTTCGCTTCGCTACTACAAGGAGAGCAACATGACACGGAAGATGGCTCTGGTCGGATTCCTGCAGGCGCAAAACTGCACCAATCTGCCGAGCTCATGGCGACACCCGGAATCGCGCGACGATTCGATGTCGGCCGACTATTACCAGGAGATCGCCCGGATTCTCGAAGCCGGTAAATTCCATATGGCCTTCTTCGACGACCGCCTGGCGATGCCGGACCGCTACGGCAACGACCACGCCCATACCGTCGAATACGGCATCCGCTGCGTGAAAATGGATCCGATCGTTGTGCTGACCACGATGGGCATGGTCACCGAAAAGCTCGGCCTCGCCTCGACCTGTTCGACCACCTACTACGAACCGTTCGACGTCGCGCGCCGTTTCGCCACCCTCGACCTGATGACCAATGGCCGCGCCGCCTGGAACGTGGTCACCTCGGTCAACGACGGCGAAGCCCACAACATGGGGCGCGAGCATCACCTCGAGCATGACCTGCGCTATGACCGCGCCGATGAATTCATGGAGGTCGTGCTCGGCCACTGGGATTCATGGGAAGACGGCGCGCTGATCGTCGACAAGAAGAGCGGGCGGTTTGCCGATCCAACCAAGGTGAAGCGGCTCGATCATGACGGAAAATTCTTCAAGTCGCGCGGGCCGTTCACGGTGCCGCGCTCGCAGCAGGGCCATCCAGTCGTCATCCAGGCCGGCGCCAGCGGCCGCGGCCAGCGCTTTGCCGGCCGGTGGGGCGAAGTCATCTTCACCGCGGCACGCAACCTGCCGAGCGCCAAGCAGGGCTATGACGCGATCCGCAACGAAGCGGCGAAAGCCGGCCGCGATCCCGACCAGATGTTCCTCTGCAATCTGACGACGCCAGTCTGCGGCGCAACCAAATCGGAAGCCGAAGACAGGATGGCGCTGATCGAGAAACTGCCGCTGGAGATCGACGCGCTGTCGCTGCTCGCGGAGGGCCTGAATTTCGACTTCGGCGCCAAGGACATCGACGCGCCGCTGACGACGGAAGAACTGCAGGGAATGCAGGGCATGATCGGTATTCGTGACGGCGTGCTCAAGACCTCCGGCAAAACCAACCCGAGCACGCGCGATTTCATCACCTTCTCCGGCCGCGGCCAGACAGCGGATGCCATTGTCGGCGGACCGAAGGAGATCGCCGACATCCTGGAAGAGATGTTCGTGGGCCGCGGCTGCGACGGCTTTGTCATCGCGGCGACCTATGTCCCCGGCTCCTACGCCGATTTCGTCCGCCACGTCGTGCCCGAATTGCAGCGCCGCGGCCTGTTCCACAAGGATTACGCCGGCACGACGCTGCGCGAGAATCTGGGCCTGCGGCGTCCGGTCGCCGGCGCCTGGAAGGCCCGGCCGCTGGCCGCCGCCGAATAAGAAGGCAAAGACATGCGTTGGCTTAAATTCACGGCCGCGGGACAGACATCCTGGGGCATCATCGACGGTGACAGGGTGATTGCCGTCAGCGGCGACCCCTTCGGCGAATACAGGCGCACCGCGCAGTCCCATGCGCTAAAGGATGTAAAAATCGAGCTGCCGCTGGTCCCGCGCACGTTCTACTGCGTCGGCCTCAACTATCTCAAGCATCTGAAGGAAGCCGCCGACAAGGCCGGCACCGTGCCGAACATTCCTGATCGGCCCGAGATCGGCTACCGTGCCCAGAACGCGCTGATCGCGCATGACGAAGACGTGGTGATCCCGGCAACCGCCACCGAAAAGATCCATTATGAAGGCGAGCTCGTCGTCGTCATCGGCAAGAAGGCAAAGCACCTCGACGAGACGAACGCGATGTCCTGCGTGTTCGGCTACACCATCGGCAACGACGTCTCTGAGCGCACCTGGCAGAAGGCAGACCGCGGCCTGTGGCGTTCCAAGAATGCCGATACCTTCAAGCCGATGGGGCCGTGGATCGAGACCGACGTCGATCTCGGCAAGATGGAAACCGTGATCAGGGTGAACGGCAAGGAGACCGGGCGCTTCCACACCAACGACATGATCTTCGGCATCGTGCCGTTCATCGTCGAGCTGACGAAGTATTTCACGCTGTGGCCGGGTGATGTCATCTGGATGGGCACCGACGGCGCCTCGCCCGACCTGAAGGCCGGCGACGTCGTCGAAATCGACATCACCGGCATCGGCACCTTGCGCAACCGGTTCGTCGCCGAGAAGCGATAGCGCATGATCCGGAAACGCGGGCACCGGTTTTTGAAAGGGTCATGCGCAACAAGAAGATAGAGCGGGAAGACGACTCGAAGAATAGTCATCCCGCTCCAGATTAGAGCAGGAACGGCGTCGCTATTTCACGACCTCGGCGCCCATCTTGCAGACGGCGGCATCCTGATCGCCCGTGCCGCCGCTGCAGCCGATCGCGCCAATCAGCTTGCCGCCTTCGACCAGCGGAAATCCGCCGGGGCTTGCGACCAGCGTGGGATCGAGCGTCGAGACATAGCCATGACCGGTCTCGAAGGCATTGTAGAACAGGCGGGATTCGCGGCGGAAGCGGGCCGAAGTGCGGGCCTTGCCGATCGAGACATTGACGGACCCGATCTGCGCGCCTTCCATCCGCGAGAAATGGACCAGCTCGCCGTTGGTGTCGACCACGGCGATATTCATCTTCCAGTTCCTCTTTTTGGCCTCGGCCTCCGCTGCGGCCATTACCTGCTTGGCGCGCTCGAGTCCGATCGACACCCCGTAAGGAATATCGAACGGCATCGCTTCCGGTGTGCCGCCGGCCGATGGCTGTGCCGGCGGGGCGGCAGGCGCAGGCGCAGGCGCTTGCGCGAATGCCGGCAAGCTTACGGTTGCCATGGCGCAGGCAGCCAGGGCGATCGAGGCGATGGTACGCATTGTAGTCCTCCCGGTTGACGTTCGTTGTGGTCGGTTGAGTGTCACGCCTGGCATTCACGTCGGATCTAGAACGCCGGCGCCTGGCCATTCCTGCCGTAGGTTATGCGCGGCGCCTGCACCGTGCCGTCTGGCTGCTTCTTCGCGGCTGCGACGAAGATCTTCGTGCCCGGCTGCACTTCCTCCTTCTTGCCCATTTCATAGGTCACCACGATGGTCTCCGGCGTGACCAGGAGCTTCTTCTCGCCATCCTTGTACTTGACCGACAGCATTTGCCCATTGACGCTGGTGACGGCCTGCTCGACATTGGCGTTGGTCATCTTGCTTTTGGGCAGCAGGTCCCAGTCATAATGGCCCTCGCCGGTGCCGCGCATCGATTCCGGGAAAATATGAACCTCGATCGCCTTCTGGACGCCATCGGGCTGCATCATTCCGGCGGAGCCGACGAACATACCCTGTTTGATGTCGGCCATCTTGCCCGGGACGATCGCGACGAACAGCGGGTTCTCGGTCAATGTCAGCTTGAGTTCCGCGCCGTCGCGGTTCTTCACCACGTATACCGGGCCATCGATGCGTTCGACCGTGCCGCGAATGCGAACGGTTTCCTGCGCCGATGCCGGCAAGACCATGCCGATACAGATGAAGCTGGCCGCAGCCAGCACGTGTCGCGCGCTGCCGGACATGGTTGTCCTCCCTCATATTCGTTGGAACCTACGCCATCACGCGAAGACGCTTCACCACAACGGACCGTAACCCCGGGGTGCAGCGATTATTCCCCACTCGACCTTGATGCCGGCATCCTCGATCACCTTGCGCCAGACTCTTCCTCACCGCGGAAATAGCGATCGAGCGCCTCGGGAGGCTCGGCGACCATCACCGGCCCCTCGTCGACGCCGAGCTTTTTGAATGCGGCTTCGCATCGAGCCGAAATCATTCCTCTCAAATCATCCGCGCCACGAACGGGATCTTCCGCAGCAGCACGGTAAGGATCCAGCTTCCCCCAAGCGTGCCGGCAAACACGATCCCCGCCTTGACGCCGGCGGGAAACGCGGGATCGTAGACGAAATATTGCAGCCAGATGATGAAGACGTAGTGCAGGAGAAAGATGCCGTAGGCCGAAGGCTGCATCGCATCGAGCAGCCTCATGCTGGAATGCGCCAGGCGCAATGAAGTGGCCGGCACCGTAAATGCCATTGCGGCGCTGAACATCGCGAAGGCAACGCCATACGCGCTTTTCCACCACAGCGGCGGAGACTTGAAATCCGCGATCCAATTGTGGTGGGCGTAGATCAAGAGCAGGATCGCGCCAAAGAACAGCACCGCAAAGCCGAGCCAGACCGCCCAGCGTCTTGCGATTTCGCCGTTCTCCGCGAGCAGGCCCGCCCTCAGGCTGACGACGCCGATGCCAACGCCGGTAAAGAAATAGGCGGGGTAGAGCAGGATGCGGCTGGTCTGGATCGGAAACGGATAATGCCCGGGCTCGAACCAGGCTCCGTCGCCGAACGCCAGATGCATCGGCAGATAGGTCGCGACGGAGACGATCATGAACGCGACAAAGGCCGTCAGCGGCCGCTTGCGCAGCGCAAGTATCAGCCGGCCAAGGGCGCCAAGGAATTTGGGCTCCATCGACCAGATCGCTGCGGCGACAATATCGAGCACGAGCAGCACCCACAGGAACCACGACTGTCCCGACGGCCACGGCCCGACCGTGATCATGTGCCACCAGTAATGAAGGAAATTGAAATCTGTCGTGCCGGGCATATGATAGCGCAGGAACGATGCATAATAGGCGATCGGTATCAGCACGAAGATCGAGATCAACAGCGGCACGCCCAACCGCCATGCGCGCCAGCGCAGGTAACCCGCAGCTCCCCTTCGCGTCAGACTGTGATGAACGAACAGCCCCGAGATCAGGAACATGAAGGCCATGAAGAAACTGTCGTTGAACAGGACCACCAGATCGAATCCGAGCCAGCGCATCCGGTCGCCATTGCCGAAATGGGTGAAGTTGACGACGGAATGGTGGATCACCACCAATAGCGTGACGAAGGTGCGCGCGCGATCGAGCGCGACGACACGCCCCGTCGTAGCGACCGCCTGATCGTTTTCACAACCCTCGCGCAGCATCTGTTCGGCCCAAGGCTAGAGCCGCTGTTCGATCATTTTTCGAACGCGTCGTAAATAATCTTCTTCACGTTCACTTGAATGTGCAATCGTCCGGATGGCGCGTTCTGCATCACCACAAAAAACATGTCCTGGGCACGATCGACCACGATGTACACGCCGGTCGCGCCGTCCCACTTGATCTCCCCGGGCGACCCCGGCGGCGGCGGCACCGCGTTACCGGGATCGGTGCGGACGCCGAAGCCGTAGCCGAATCCAAAGCCGTCGCCGGGGAAATAGAAATAGTTGCGGGCGACCCCCGATCCTGGCCCGATATGATCCGTGGTCATCGCGGCAAACGTCGCCGGGCTGAGATAGGTCTCGCCGTCGAGCGTGCCGCCATTGAGCAGCATCTGCCCGTAACGGGCAAAATCGGCAATGGTCGAGACCAGGCCGCCGCCGCCGGATTCCCAGCGCGTAACGTCGAGCGAATTGCGTTCGACATGGCGGTCGCGGCGCAGCGGCTGGGCGTAGCGGGCTCGTTCGGCGGGATCGGTGAGGAAGAATTTCGTCGTGGTCATCCCAAGCGGGTCGAGCAATTGCGTTTTTTCGAATTGATAGAGCGATTGTCCCGATACGACCTCGATGACGCGGCCGAGAATATCGATCGAATGACCGTAATCCCACAGTGTGCGCGGCTGCTCGGCCAGCGGCACCCTTGCGATCCGCTCGGCAAACCCGGCATTGTCGAAATCGCCGAGATAGATACCGTCATAGGCGGCCTTCACCAGCCCCTCGCCGTAGAAGCCGTAGGTGATCCCCGAGGTGTGCAGCAGCAGATCCTCGATCGTGATGGGGCGGCGTAGCGGAACCAGGTCGAGCACGGGACGGCCGGTCTCGTCCTTTCGCTCGACACCGACCTTCATATTGGCAAAGGAGGGGATGTATTTGCTGACGGGATCGTCGAGCGCGATCTTGCGGCGGTCGAGCAGCATCATCGCCGCGAAGCTGGTGATGGTTTTCGTCACCGAATGGATCGGGAAGATCGTATCCGTCGTCATGTCGATGCCGGCGTCGACGTCGCGCTTGCCGAAGCTCTTGAAATAAATCGGTTTGCCGTGACGCTGGATCAGGACGACGGCGCCGGGAATTTTGCCGGTCGCGATCTGCTCATTGAGGAACTCGTCGATGCGGGAGAGTTTTTCGACCGACAGATGGGCGCCCGGTCGCGGCCCGAATTCGGTAGCCGACAGAGGGGAAGCAAGTGCGCTGAGCACGAGTGCCATCGCAAACAGCGTCTTATGACGGCCTGATGACGCTGATCTGCGCGGAAGCATCCGCCACTCTTCCCTGGGGTTGGCTGACGGAACTTAGGGCATTGCCGGGCGCCAATCCAGATGCGCGCCATGCGTATTCACGAATACGGATTAATCAGCTTCTGCTGTTCGGCACTGTGATGCGCCAGCATGTCGATAAAGGTACGGACCTTGGCGGAGAGATGATGACGGTGCGGATAGACCGCGTTCATCGAGAATTCGACCGGCCGGTATTCCGGCAACAGGCGAACCAGTCGGCCTTCTTCGAGATCCTGGTGGATCAGGAAGCCCGCGGCGAGACAGATGCCGCCGCCCTGCAGGGCGGTCAACCGCAATGTCTCGCCGCTGTTGGTGATCAGATTGCCGGAAATCCCAACAGAGGCCGGCGCGCCCTTGCGATCGACGAAACGCCACTCGTCCTCGTACGGATAGTTCACGTGACGAATACAATTATGGCTTGCCAGTTCTGACAGTTGCGCAGGCCGTCCATGCTTTTCGAGATAACCGTGCGAACAGCACAGCACATGCCGCCAGGTGGCGAGGCTGCGCACGATCAGGCTGGAATCAGGCGGCGGCGTCATCCGGACTGCGATATCAAAGCCCTCCTCGATGATGTCGATGGCACGCTCTCCCATGCTCAGGTCGACCTTCACGTCGGGATAGGCCGCGAGGAATTCAGCCACCACCGGCCCGACGAACTGCACAATATGGGTCGCGGTATAAATCCGCAGCGTGCCGCGCGGCGTCGATTGCAGGGCGCCGGCGATGTCGTCGGCCTGCTCGATATCGGCAAGGATCTGGATGGCGCGGTCGTAATAGGCCCTGCCCACCTCGGTCAGGCTGACCTTCCGCGTGGTGCGGTTGAGCAGCCGCGCGCCGAGCCGGTCCTCCAGCGCCTGGACATGGTTGCTCACCATCGTCGTCGACATGTTGAGCCGGCGTCCGGCCGCGGAAAATCCGCCGCTATCCGCCACCCGGACGAAGGCCGTCAGACTGGTCAACCGATCCATCGGCAACGCCTCCGATTATCCGCCCTCACTGGATAATGTTTCCAGTTTTCCCGGGATTATCACATCGCGAACGACGTTGCATCTTGTGCGCGTGCCGGCGCCCCCCTTGGAGGACGCCCTTCCGGCCGGGAGGATGCCATGTCGACTGTCTCTTATGTCTCTGATACGAAAACGAAAATCAGCCTCCGTCCGTCGCAGCGGGCGGTCAAGCGCGCCGCGCTGGCGCTGGCCCTGGCGCTCGGCGTCGCAGCGGCGGCGGATTTCGGTTACGGCTACCTCACCACCGGCCGGTACCTGGAATCGACGGACGACGCCTATGTGAAGGCAGACTCGACGATCATCTCGCCAAAAGTCTCCGGTTACATCGCGCAGGTGCTGGTCGGCGACAATCAACCCGTCAAGGCCGGCGACCTGCTGGCCCGGATCGACGACCGCGATTTCAAGGCGGCGCTCGACCAGGCCCAAGCGGATGTCGCGGCCTCCGAGGCCGCGGTGCGCAACCTCGATGCGCAGATATCCTTACAGCAGCCAATCATCGAGCAGGGTACGGCCGACGTCGCCGCCACCGAAGCCAATCTGAAATTCGCCCAGGAAGAGCAGGCGCGCTACGACGGCCTGATGAAGACCGGCTCCGGCACGGTGCAGCGGGCGCAGCAGACCGACGCCGCGCTACGCGCCGGCAATGCGCAATTGCAGCACTCAAAGTCCGGCCTGCTTGCGGCCCAGCGCAAGGTCGACGTTCTCACCACCGAACGCGCCAAGGCGGTCGCACAACTCGACCGCGCCCGCGCAGTCGAAGCGCAGGCCGCACTGAACCTGTCCTACACACGGATCACGGCGCCGGTCGACGGCACCGTCGGCGCACGGTCGTTGCGCGTCGGCCAATATGTGCAGGCCGGCACGCAGTTGATGGCGGTGGTGCCGCTCGACGCGGTCTATGTGGTCGCGAACTTCAAGGAGACCCAGCTCACCTACGTCCGCAACGGCCAGCCGGTCGAGATACGTATCGACAGTTTTCACAACACCAGGCTGACGGGCCATGTCGACAGCCTGTCGCCGGCGAGCGGCCTCGAATTCGCGCTGCTGCCGCCCGACAACGCCACCGGCAATTTCACCAAGATCGTACAGCGGGTGCCGGTGAAGATTCTGCTCGACGATCACGGCCTGACTGGCCTGCTTCGTCCGGGCATGTCGGCCGAACCAACCATCAACACCAAAGCGACGGTGCTGGCCGAACGCGAAGCGAAGGCCCGGCTCGCGTCCGACGACGCTCTGGTTGGTCCGAACGGCGGCTAAAGGGAATCATTGTCAAGCATGGCCGGACAATCCTTCCAACCTTTCCCCGATTATCGAAACCCAACGGCTAATGCACCCTGCCTCTTGCCAAGAAGAGGAGACCCCGATGACCGCGCTCCGGCCCGCCATCAACGCCGCTTCCGCCCCTGACGTCGTCATTGCGCCCAAGACCGCTCCGACGTCGGTGGCGCAGGCGATCCCGGTAAAGACCTGGATCGCGGTGATCGGCGCCACCCTCGGCGCCTTCATGGCAGTGCTCAACATCCAGATCGTCAACGCCTCGCTCGCCGACATCCAGGGCGCGATCGGCGCCGGCATCGACGACGGCGGTTGGATCTCGACCTCGTATTTGATTGCCGAGATCGTGGTGATCCCCTTGAGTGGCTGGCTCGCCCAGGTGTTCTCGGTCCGCCTCTATCTTTTGACCAACGCGGCGCTGTTCCTGGTCCTTTCGACCGCCTGTGCCTTCGCGCAGGATTTGCCGCAGATGATCGTGCTGCGCGCCGTGCAGGGCTTTACCGGCGGCGTGCTGATCCCGATGGCGTTCACGCTGATCATCACGTTGCTGCCGAAGGCGAAGCAGCCGGTCGGGCTGGCGCTGTTCGCGTTGTCGGCGACCTTCGCGCCGGCGATCGGCCCGACGATCGGCGGCTACCTCACGGAAAACTTCGGCTGGCAGTTCATCTTCTATGTCAACCTCGTGCCCGGCGCCGTCATGATCGGCATGCTGTACTTCTCGCTCGAAGCAACGCCCATGAAGCTGTCGCTGCTCCGCGAGGGCGACTGGCCCGGCATCGTCACCATGGCGATCGGCCTCGCCTCGCTGCAGACCGTGCTGGAGGAAGGCAACAAGGACGACTGGTTCGGCTCGCCCTTCATCGTCAAGCTGTCGATCATTGCCGTCGTGGCACTGACCGCGTTCCTCTGGATCGAACTGACCGCTCAAAAGCCGTTGCTTAACCTGCGCCTGCTGCTCCGCCGCAATTTCGGCTTTGGCATGCTCGCCAACTTCCTGCTCGGCATCGCGCTGTACGGCTCGGTATTCATCCTGCCGGTCTATCTGTCGCGCATCCAGGGCTACAATTCCGAACAGATCGGCATGGTGCTGGCGTGGACCGGTCTGCCGCAATTGTTGCTGATCCCGCTGGTACCGCGGCTGATGCAGCGCTTCGACCCCCGCCTCATCATCGGCATCGGCTTCGCGCTGTTCGCCGCCTCCAATTTCATGAACATCTATATGACCAACGATTACGCCACCGATCAGCTGTTCTGGCCCAATATCGTTCGCGCCCTCGGCCAGGCGCTGGTGATGGCGCCGCTGTCGGCGGTCGCGACATCAGGCATCGAGGCGGAGAATGCCGGTTCGGCCTCTGGCCTGTTCAACATGATGCGCAATCTCGGCGGCGCCGTCGGCATCGCGCTGCTGCAGACCTTCCTGACCAAGCGCGAGCAGTATCATTCCAACGTGCTGATGCAGTCCGTCTCGCTGCTGGAACAGGCAACCCGCACGCGAATCGAGCAGCTGACGCAATATTTTGTGAATCACGGCGTCGTCGGTCACGCCGAGGCCGGTCATCGCGCCGTCGTCGCCATCGGCAATATCGTGCAGAAGCAGGCTTTTATTCTCGCCTTCAGCGACACCTTCTACCTGCTCGGCGCCGCGCTGATTGTCGCACTGGTGGCCACTTTGGCACTGAAGAAGCCCGACCACCTTGCAGATGGCGGCGCGCACTAGGATTATCCAAGTCAAACCTTGAAGATCAACCCAAGAGGAGAATGACCATGAAGCCCCGCATGAACTTCTACCAGGCTGCCCCGGACACCATGAAAGCGCTCGGCGCGCTGGAAGCCCAGGTACAGGCCTCCGGCCTCGAACAGTCGCTGATCGAGCTGGTCAAGACCCGCGCGTCGCAGATCAATGGCTGCGCCTTCTGCATCAACATGCATACGCAGGATGCGCGCAAGCACGGCGAAACCGAGCAACGGCTGTACTTGCTGAACGCATGGCGGGAGTCGCCGGCCTATACCGACCGCGAACGCGCCGCGCTGGCCTGGACCGAAGCGGTGACGCTGATCTCGGAAACCCACGCCCCCGATGACGTCTATGAGGCCGTCCGCGCCCAGTTCTCGGAAGCCGAGACCGTGAACCTGACCATGCTGATCGCGACCATCAATGCCTGGAATCGCATGGCGATCAGTTTTCGTGCGATGCATCCGGTCAAAGCCAAAGCCGCGGTGGCGTAACCCCTTGCCGTCATGCCCCGCGCAGGCGGGGCATCCAGTACGTCGCGGCCTCTCGGCTCAATCACTGCCGTCTCTGGAATCCTGGGTCGCCCGCCCCAGTGCGCAATTGCCCACAAGGCGGGCGATGACGGGTGGTGCGTGACTACACCGCGGTTGCCTTGGCGAAATCGATGTAGATCTCGCGCAGCCGGTCGGTCATCGGGCCGGGTTTGCCGTTGGCGACCCTCTTGCCGTCGATGGACACGACCGCCTGCACGAATACGGTGGCGCTGGTGATGAAGGCTTCCTTCGCGGCCAGCGCTTCCTCGATCGAGAACGCGCGTTCCTCGACGCGGAGCTGGCGCTCCTCGGCCAGCGCCACCACCGCCTTGCGGGTGCAGCCCGGCAGGATTTCGCTGCCATTCTGGCGCGTCACGATCACATCGTCCTGGGTGAGGATGAAGGCCGATGACGAGCCGCCCTCGGTGACCTTGCCGTCCTCGATCATCCAGGCCTCGCCGGCACCGGCTTCCGCCGCCGCCTGCTTTGCGAGTACCTGCGCCAGCAGCGCCACGCTCTTGATGTCGCGCCGGGTCCAGCGAAGATCGGGCACGGTGATCACGTTGATGCCGGTCTTGGCCGACGGCGCGCCGACGATGTCCTTGACCGAGGTGAACATGATCAGCGTCGGCTTGACGCCTTTTGGAAAGGCAAAGTCGCGGCCGGTATCGGCACCGCGCGTCACCTCCAGATAGACCATGCCGTTGACGAGGTCGTTGCGCTTCACCAGCTCCTGCTGAATTTCCTGGATCCGCGCCGTGGTCTCCGGCAGCGCCAGCTGGATCTCGCCGACCGAGCGCTCCAGCCGCGCCAGATGCGAGGCATTGTCGATCAGCTTGCCGTCCAGCACCGCGGCCACTTCATAAATGCCATCGGCAAACAGGAAGCCGCGGTCGAGGATCGAGACCTTGGCTTCGGAAAGGGGCACGAACGAGCCGTTGACGTAGGCGATGTTTTCCAAGTCGGTCTCCTGGGGACGAATGCAAAGCCGGTTTCGGCGCCTTCTATACGCAAATTGTTAACGCCGATAAACCCTTCGCTCGTCATTTCGGGGCGATGCGCAGCATCGAACCCGGAACCTCGAGATTCCCCGATGTGCAATTGCACATCTGAGGTTCGCCTCTTCGAGGCGCCCCGGAATGACGGTGGAAAGCTAGTGCGACAGAATCTTCGACAAAAACTTCTGTGCGCGGTCGCTGCGCGGCTTGCCGAAGAAATCGACCTTCTCCGCGTCCTCGACGATCTCGCCCCGGTCCATGAAGATCACCCTATCAGCCACCTTGTTGGCAAAACCCATCTCGTGGGTGACGACCATCATAGTCATGCCCTCGCGGGCGAGGTCGACCATCACATCCAGCACCTCGCTGATCATTTCGGGATCGAGCGCCGAAGTCGGCTCGTCGAACAGCATGGCGATCGGGTCCATCGCGAGCGCGCGAGCGATGGCGACACGCTGCTGCTGACCGCCGGAGAGTTCGGCCGGGTATTTGCGCGCGTGGTCCTTCAGCCCGACCCGCTCGAGCAGCTTTGAGGCCTTCGCCAGGGCCTCTTCGTGGCTCCGGCCCAGCACTTTCTCCTGCGCCAGGCAGAGATTGTCGATGATCCGGAGATGCGGGAACAGCTCAAAATGCTGGAACACCATGCCGACGCGGGCGCGCAGTTTCGGCAGGTTGGTCCTGGGATCGTTGACCTTGATGCCGTCAAGGATGATCTCGCCGCCCTGGATCGGCTCCAGCGCATTGACGCATTTGATCAACGTGGACTTTCCCGACCCCGAAGGGCCGCAAACCACGACCACCTCACCCTTGGCGACGCGCGTCGTGCAATCCTTCAGCGCCTGAAAGTTCGGCCCGTACCATTTGTCGACGTGATTGATCTCGATCATACGCCCTCGCTAGCGGACAATGGCAATGCGCGCCTGCAGGCGGCGGACGCCGAAGGATGCAAAACTGGAAATCGCGAAATAGACCAGCGCGGCGAACAGATACATCTCGACCAGCCGCCCGTCGCGCTGCGCCACCTTGCTGGCCGCGCCGAGAAAATCCGGGATCGACAGCACGTAGACCAGCGAGGTGTCCTGGAACAGCACGATGGTCTGGGTCAGCAGCACCGGCAGCATGTTGCGGAACGCCTGCGGCAGCACGACGTAGCGCATGGTCTGGCTGTAGGTCAGGCCGAGCGCCTGCGCCGCCGCGGGCTGACCCTTGGAGATCGACTGGATGCCGGCGCGCATGATCTCGGAGAAATATGCCGCCTCGAACATGATGAAGGTGACGAGCGAGGACGTGAACGCGCCGACGCGGACCGGCCGCGACGCCCCGGTCAGCCACTGCCCGATATAGGGCACCAGGAAATAGAACCAGAAGATGACGAGCACCAGCGGCAGAGACCGCATCAGGTCGACATAGAGGCCGGCGATGCGGCCCAGCAACTTCCTGCCGGACAATCGCATGAGCGCGATCAACGTGCCGAACACCAACCCGCCGAACGCGGAGAGTGCCGTGAGCGTCAACGTGAATGTCATGCCCTCGACAAAGAGGTATCCCAGCGACCGGCGGATGACATCGAAGTCAAGGTTACTGAACATGGGCGGCCTTCACTTCCCGGAGATGTAGCCGGGAATGGCCACCCAGCGCTCGAGGAAGCGCATGGCGGTCACCACAACAAAATTGACCAGAAGATACAGCACCGTGGCGGCCGTGAAGGCTTCGAATACCTGAAACGAAAATTCCTGCATGGCACGCGCTTCACCGGTCAGCTCGATCAGTCCTATGGTAATGGCGACAGACGTGTTCTTGATGGTGTTGAGGAATTCGGAAGTCAGCGGCGGCAGGATGATGCGAAACGCCATCGGCAGCAGCACGTAGCGATAGACCTGCATCGTCGTCAGCCCGAGCGCGGTCGCGGCCTGTTTTTGCCCACGCGGCAGAGATGCAATACCGGCCGCCAGCTGCACGGCAACGCGCGCCGACATGAACAGCCCGATCCCGATCGCCGCCGTCCAGAACGGCGCATTGGGAAGTTGCTTCATCCAAAGTCCCGCGGATCGCGGCAGCAGTTCCGGCAGCACGAAGAACCACAGAAACAGCTGCACCAGCAGCGGCATGTTGCGGAAGAATTCGACGTAACAAAAGCCGATCCAGGACGCGGGTCTCGACGGCAGCGTACGCAGCACACCGACGATAGACCCGGTGATCAGCGCGATAATCCAGGCGAGCAGCGCGGTCTCGATCGTCACCACCAACCCGGACAGCAGCATGTCGAGATAGTTGCCGGTGCCGTTCGGTGACGGCTCCCAGAAAATGCGCCAATTCCAGTGATAGTTCACGGTCGCCCCCGCGCGAAAGCGTTGCCAATCTCATATGCCAGCGCACATGAGATCGGCGATTATGCAAATTCCCGACCGTTCTTGCCGGGAAACGGCCGGCCATGCACCTTCGACCTCTCCTCATTCGGCGACTTCCGGACCGTTCGACCGCAGCGTGCACGGCACCCGGCGATCGAGCCGACCACAAACGTCAGAATCCAGGCCGACGCATTGTGACGAGTGCCCATGCAATGGTCGGGCCACTGCATGGGCAGGTAGATGCCAATCCTACTTATACGAATCGGGGTCCGGCGAGTCGGACGGTTTTGCGAACTCGTTCTTCAGCTCCAGTCCGATCGGCACGTTGAGGTTCAGGCCCTTGGGCGGAATCTTCTGCGTGAACCACTTGTCGTAGATCCTCTGGCCCTCGCCGCTGGTATAGAGCGCGGCAGTCGCGGCATCGGCCACCTTCTTGAAGGCCGGGTCGTCCTTGCGTAGCATGATGCCGTAGGGCTCGGGCTTTGAAAATGCGTCCTTGGAAATGACGTAGTCATCGGGCGCTTTCGATCCGGCGGCGAGACTTGCCAGCAGGATGTCATCCATCACGAAGGCCACCGCCCGGTCGGTCTCGACCATCAGAAACGCCTCGGCATGGTCCTTGGCCGGAATGATGTTGATGTTGAGGCCGCGCGCAGCATTGGCCTCGGTGAGCTGCTTGATGTTGGTAGTGCCGGCTGTCGAGACCACCGTCTTGCCCTTGAGATCGTCGATCGAATTGATCTTGCTCGACTTCTTGGTGACGTAGCGGCTCGCCGTCAAAAAGTGAGTGTTGGTATAGGCGATCTGCTTCTGACGCTCGGTGTTATTGGTGGTCGAGCCGCATTCGAGGTCGACCGTGCCGTTGGCGAGCAACGGAATGCGCGTCGACGACGTGACCGGATTGAGCTTGACCTCGAGCTTGTCGAGCTTGAGCTCCTTCTTCACGGCATCGACGATCTTGTAACAGATGTCCATGGCGTAGCCGATCGGCTTCTGGTTGTCGTCGAGATAGGAAAACGGAATCGAGGAGTCGCGGAAGCCAAGGGTGATGGCGCCGGTCTCCTTGATGTTCTTCAGCGTCCCCGTCAGCTCTTCCGCACGTGCCTGCCCGGCGAAGAGCGCCGCGCCGAGCGCACAGCCAATGACGTAGTTGCGTTTCATTCATGAACTCCTTGCTGGGAAGATGTCGATTGCTGAAGGATGTCGTTCAGGACCGGCGCGATATAGCGACGGAACTGTTCGGGGTTTTCGCTCATCGGAAAATGACCAAGCTGCTCCATGATCGTGACGCTGGCCCCCTCGATCGCGGCAGCGGTCCGCCTCGTATCTTCCGGCGTACAGGAGAAATCATACTCGCCCGTGAGCAGATAGAGTGGGCATACTTTAGTATCGATCCCCTCGACCCGGCCGCGCAAATCGCCATCGACGCGGTAAAAATAGAGATCGCCCTTGAAGACGCCGGGGCCGCCCTGCTTGTAGGCCCACAGCGTTTCCATGCGGGCGCTTTCGGGGCTTTGCGGCGCGATCAGGCCGGACACCAGCGCGGCGCAGATCTCGCCGCCATGGACGTCGGGGCGGTTCAGCCAGCTGGTGTCGTACCACGGCGCCTGAAAGTCGGCGGCCTCGAGGCCGATCAGCGCGCGGAATTCGGCGGCGTGATCGATCGCGAGATTGAGCACGATGCGGCCGCCGATCGAGCAGCCCATCACCACCGGCCTGTCGAGCTCCAGCGCCTCGCAAAAGGCGCGAATCGTCGCCGTGTAGCGCACCGTGGTGAGCTGATATTCCTCGCCGCTCCAGCTCGCTGGCGGATTGGATTTGCCGTGCCAGGGCATGTCGAAGGCGATGATCCGGAAATTCTTTGCAAGCGCCTCGTCGCTGAGCAGGTGCCGCCACTGCCGTGCGTCGGAACCCGCGGTGTGCAGGCACACCAGCGGAATGCCCGCGCCGTTTTCCTCAAAACAGATGCGATGCATCTCGCCATCGATCACGACATGGACATAGCGTCCGATGATCGGCTCGATATAGGCCGTCATGCCGGCGCCGCTGCGAATTGATGATGCCGCGGCAGCGCCAGCACGTCCTTGAAATACTGCAGATGCGCCATGAATGGATGCAAATCGCCCTCCAGCATCGCCTCCTTGCGCTTGGTCAGAGCGAGCAGATCGTGCCAACCCGGCTTCGGCGCATCCTGCCAATACTCCGCCCACGCCGCGGAGGTGGCACGATACGCAAACCGCCAGGACCGCATCAAGACCGGTGCGGGCGTCAGGTCGACGATCCGTCCCGCGCGGATCGTCACATGAAACGGCTGGTCCATCGGACCAAGCAGGCACTCGCAATCGAGAAAGCGCCCGCGGACGATCAATTGCGGCGTCTGCTCGAGAAGCGCGGGAATGTCGGCAAATGCCTTGATAACAGCGGCGTCGGTTGTATCAGGAGATGACGTCATGCGGTTTTCGGTCAGGCGTCCTGCAATGCCGGCACTGGCAACGATGATCGGTATATGATGGCCCGAAGATGATACCACCGCAAGGCGCGGTTGGGGTCGTTCATTTGGGGGAGAGGCCGTCCTGTTGCGTCGGTTCAGCCCCAATTCCGCGCCCTGGGAATGCGCGGCGGGCGCCGCTGGTGCCGGCCTTCGTGCTCGGGCCGATGCTTGAGAATAACCTGCGCAAGTCGCTGATTCCGCCGCAGGGCGACCTCCTCACCTTCGTCCAACGCCCGATCTCGGCCGCTTGCCTGGTGCTGGCGGTGCTGATCGGACCGCTGTTGCCGTCGCTGCGCAAGAAGCGCGAAATGGTGGCGCTGGATGAGGGCGCTTAGAGCGCGGTCGTCCTCCTGATCGTCATCAGTGCGGCCAGGCTCAGGATGCAAACGGCGGTCAGATAATAGCCCGGCGCCAGATCGCCCAGCATGGGGAAGCCGCCGAGCCATGTCATGATTACCGGCCCCATGCCGCCGAATACCGTGACGCCGATGTTGTAGCTCAAGCCAAGCCCGGTGGCGCGCGTCGCCGGCGGAAACAATTCGGACATCAGCGCGGCGAGCGGTCCGAAATAGAGCGCCTTCAGCGCGCCGAGCCAGAGCACGCCGAGCAGGATAAAGCCCGGCGTCGGCGTTCCCGTAAACAGCAGGAAGGCCGGAAAGATCGAGACCAGCAGCAGAACGCCCATCACCAGCATATGCGTGGTACGCCCGACCTTGTCGGAGATCATGCCGGCGATCGGCGCCAGCACCACGACGGAGGACTGCGCCGCCAGCGCCGAGAAAAAGCCGACCGAGGGCGGCAAATTGAGCGTCTTCACCACGTAGGTCGGCATGTAGATGATGAGGTAGTTGACCGCGGTCGATACCGCGATCGCGCCGATCGCAAGGAGGACACGGACCTTCTGCTCAAGGAAGAGTTCCTTGACCGGAGACTCCTGCTTCGCTGCCGGCGGCGGCGCCGCATCATCGATGTGATTGCGAATATAGATGCCGACCGGCCCGATCAGGACGCCGAACAGGAACGGAATTCGCCAGCCCCATTCCTGCAGATCGGAAGCGGCCATCGACGAGCTCAGCAGCGCGCCGAAACCGGCGCCCAATATGCCGCTCAGGCCCTGACTGGCAAACTGCCAGCTTGCGATGAAGCCGCGGCGGTCCGGCGCGTGCTCGACCAGAAACGCCGTGGAGCTGCCGAATTCGCCGCCGGCCGAAAATCCCTGCACCAGACGCGCCAGAATGACCGCGATCGGCGCCAGAATGCCAATGGTCGCATAGGTCGGCATCACCGCCAGCGCGAGCGTGCCGAACGTCATCAAGACGATCGACACCATCAGCGAGGCCTTGCGGCCGTGCCGATCGGCATAGGCGCCGAGCACGACGCCGCCGATCGGGCGGATCAGGAACGACAGTCCGAACGTGCCGAAAGTCAGCAGCAACGAGATTGTCGGATCGTTGTTCGGGAAGAACGCTTTCGACAGATAGACCGCGAAGTAGCCGTAGACCGCGATGTCGTACCACTCCAGCGCGTTGCCGAGCGAGGTCGCGACGACCAGTTTCGTGAGGTTCTTTCGTTCGGTGGTGGCAGCGATATTTGTCGACGATTCGATCGGCGTGGATAGTGTCATCGCGATTCTCTCTGGCTGCATTCAGGCTCTAAGACCTATCCGGCATCTCGCCGAGGTCCCAGAACAGCCCGGCCATGATCGCCAGCGCCTCTTCGGTCACCGGCAGCAGGATGTGTTCGTCCGGGGCATGCTGCGAGCAACCCGGATAGGAATGCGGCACCCAGATCGTCGGCAGGCCGAGCCCTTCAGAGAACACGTCATTGGGCAGCGAGCCGCCGAAATTCGGCAGGATCGCCGGCGCCTTGCCGGTGGTGCGGCGGATCGAGTCCGCCGTCCAGTCGACCCACGGGCTGTCGACGTCGGTTCGCGACGCGGCGAAACGCTGCGCCCCGCTGACCTCGATCATCGGAAAACCGTTGGCGTGCAGATGGGTGCGCACGGCATCGATGACTTCTTGATATTTCGTGCCAACGACGAAGCGAAGCTGCAGCACGGCGCGGGCCTGTCCCGGAATCGCATTGGCGGGCTTCTCGATATTGCCTGATGACATCGCGAGCACTTCCAGCGTGTTCCACGCATAGAGCCGCTCAGCCGGTGACAAGCCATCTTCGCCCCAATCGGGCGAAAGTGCCGGCTCGTCCGCAGTCGGTTCGATCTTCACGTCCGCCAGCGCGGCACGAACCCGGTTCGAAATCGGCGGCGGCTTCAGCGCCTCAAGCTTCATGCGCCCCTTGTGATCGACCAATGTGGAGATCCCGTTTGCCAGGATCGTCGCGGGATTGGCGAGCACGCCACCCCAATTGCCGGAATGATGCCCGCCTTCGCGCAGGTTCACGTCGAGATGGATGCGGTTTCCGCCGCGGCAGCCGAGGAAGATGGTGGGGCGCTCCGCGGAAAGCCGCGGCCCGTCGGACGCCAGAAACAGATCCGCTGCCAGTTCGTCGCGCAGGGATTCGCAGACCTGGCGAAGATCCGGCGAGCCGATCTCCTCACCGGTCTCGATGATGAATTTGGCATTGAAACCGAGCTTGCCGCCGCGCGCCTCGCGAACCGCACGCAACGCGGCCATATTGATGCTGTGCTGCCCCTTGTTGTCGGCCGTGCCGCGACCGTAGACGCGCTCGCCTTTGGTGGTCGTCTGCCACGGGTTGAGATTGTCGCGCCATTCGCCGTCCATGCCGTCGACGACGTCGCCATGGCCATAGGTGAGCACGGTCGGGCGCGAGGCATCCTCGCGATACTCCGCCAGGAGGTATGGCCCCTTGCCAGTCGGCGATTCGATCAATCGCGTCGTGAAATCGAGCTCGGAAAAAGCCGGCTGCAGGTTCTCTTCGAGATAGGCGCGCAACGCCCCTTCACGGCCGGGGTTTTGACTTTCGGTCTGGTAAGCGACCCTTTTGTCGAGATCCTTGAGGAATTCGCCGGAATGAAGATGCTGGCGCACCTTCTCGATCGCATCGGCTCTCGTCGCCATTATTTCTGCCTTTCACGCGGCCGCAAAATTCGGTTCCTTCAGCCTAATATCGAGATATCCGGCCCGCTGGAAGCGGTACAAATCAATGGTCCCTTGCTAAAACCCGCTCTGATGCCACAATTCCCCGCGGGGAACAGCGATCATGACGAAACAAATCCGGCTGAACGCCTTTGCAATGAACTGCGTGGCGCATCAGTCGCCGGGATTGTGGACCCATCCGCGCGACCGCACCATCGACTATAATCGCCTGCCGTACTGGATCGATCTCGCAAGGACGCTGGAGCGCGGGCGGTTCGACGGGCTGTTTCTCGCCGACGTGCTCGGCGTCTACGACGTGTTCGGGGGCAGCCCGGACGCGGCGCTGCGCAACGCCACGCAGACGCCGGCAAACGAGCCGCTGATGCTGATCCCGGCGATGGCCGCGGTGACAAAATATCTCGGCTTCGGCGTCACCAGCAACCTGTCGTTCGAGCCGCCCTACCCGTTCGCGCGGCGGATGTCGACGCTCGACCATCTCACCGAGGGACGGATCGGATGGAACGTGGTGACCGGCTATCTCGACAGCGCCGCGCGCGGCGCCGGCAAGGACAGGCAGACCGCGCATGACGACCGCTACGACATCGCCGATGAATATATGGAGCTGGTCTACAAGCTTTGGGAAGGAAGCTGGGAAGACGACGCCGCACTGCGCGATCGCGCGCGGGGGATCTTTGCCGATCCTGCGAAGGTTCATCGCATCGAGCACGAGGGGAAGAATTACCGGCTCAATGCCATCCATCTGAGCGAGCCGTCGCCACAGCGCACGCCGGTGCTGTACCAGGCCGGCACCTCGCCGCGCGGCCGGCAGTTCGCGGCACAGCACGCCGAATGCGTATTCATGTCGGGGCCCTCCGCTAAGGTGATCGCGCCGCGCGTTTCGGCGATCCGTGCGCAGGCCGCGGAAGTCGGCCGTGACCCGTCCGAGATCCTGATGTTCAGCATGATGACGATCATCCTCGGCCGCACCGAAGCCGAGGCGGCGGCGAAATACGCGGACTATCGCCGTCACATCAATGCCGAGGGCGCGCTGGCGCTGATGTCGGGCTGGACCGGCGTCGATTTCTCGACCTACGATCTCGAGCAGCAGGTGCGCCACGTGCAGAACGACGCGGGCCGCTCGGCGATGGACAACATCACTCGCGCCGATCCTGACAGGGTCTGGACCGTGCGCGAGGTCGTCGAGCATGTCGGCATCGGCGGCGCCGGGCCGGTAGTGGTCGGCACGCCGGAAAAGGTCGCCGACGATATCGAGGCCTGGTTCGAAGCGACCGACGTCGACGGCCTCAACGTCGCCTTCGCCATTTCGCCCGGCGATTTCGATGACATCGCCGACATGCTGGTGCCGGAACTGACCCGCCGTGGACGATACAAGAGCGCGTACGCCGAGGGCACGTTGCGGGAAAAACTGTTCGGCGCAGGGCGGGCACGGCTGACGGAGGCGCATCCGGCTGCGCGATATCGCGTGCAGCCCAGGGCTGCGCCAACCGAATAGAAGCGCATATCCATGAACCGTCATTGCGAGCCAACGGGTCGCGCGAATGCGCGCCTGATGACAGGCTCCACGAAACAATCCATTCTTTCTTTGCGCGGCAAGATGGATTGCTTCGTCGCTCCGCTCCTCGCAATGACGGGTTGATGGACCGCATTTCAATTCACCGAATTGCTCACCACGACCTCGATCAGCTTCGTACCCGGTCGGCTGAAGGCGGACTTCAGCGCGCCCTTCAACTCCTTCGGATCGGTGATCTTCATGGCTTCCAGGCCGAGCGATTTGGCGATGCCGGCAAAATCGACCGGCGGATCGACGAAATCCATGCCGACGTAATGATCGTCGCCATGGAACGCGAGCAATCGCTGCTTGATGATCCGGTAGCCGCCATTGTTGACGATGACGAATGTCAGCGGCAGCTTATGGTTCGCCGCGGTCCACAACGACTGGATCGAATACATCGAGCTGCCATCGCCGGAATAGCACACCACCGGCCGATGCGGATTGGCGAGGCTGACACCAACCGAGGCCGGCAATCCCCAGCCGATGCCGCCGGAAGCCAGCGCATGATAGCCGTAGCGGTCGCGGTGCGGGCGTAGCCCGATGATCTGCCGCGATGAGGTCAGGCCCTCGTCGACCAGGATGGCATTCTCGGGCATCGCCTCGACCACCTGCAGCGCCAACCAGTCCGGATCGATCGGCGAACGA
Organism: uncultured Alphaproteobacteria bacterium; assembly: GCA_963786115.1. Taxonomy (GTDB): domain Bacteria; phylum Pseudomonadota; class Alphaproteobacteria; order Rhizobiales; family Xanthobacteraceae; genus Bradyrhizobium. The sequence goes on along the minus strand of CAWAYC010000015.1, from coordinate 22,787 downwards.
TCGCCGGCCCTGGATATCTGGTCGACCAGCATCTTGCGCTTGGCCGTCCAGTTCTTCGAGGCCAGTGCCGCCAGTCCCTGCTTCGCGCGCGACTCGAGCGCGCTTCCTCCGGCCGCCTTCAGCGCCGGCACCAGCGCGCGCAGGGTTTCCTTCACGTCGGCCTTCAGTGCGATCTCGGCGCTGTAATTCCTGGCGAGATCCCAATCGACCAGTCCGACCTGCACGATCGAAAGCCCGTCCGGCAGCGGATCGACCTCGCTGTAAACCGACATCCGCAGCGGATCGCCGCCGAGTGCGATGATGAGATCGTAAGGAGAAAGCGCCTCGCGCGCCAATTTCTGAATGCGCGCCAGCGCGCCCATGAAGCAAGGGCTTTCGGACAGGAAATGGGCGCCGTAAGGCGTCGACGACTGGTAGGCCGGACAACCGAGCGTCTCCGCCAGTTGAGCCGCCTCCTGCAAGGCGTCACTCTTGACGATCTCATCGCCGACGATGATCACGGGCCGCTCCGCTTTCAGTATCCGCGCGGCCAGCGATTTCAGCAATTCGTCCGATGGCTTGACGCGCGTATCGACGCGGGTCGCGCGGCCGAGTTCGATGCCGGCCTCGGCATTGAGGATATCGCCGGGCAGCGAGATGAACACCGGCCCGGTCGGCGGCGTGGTCGCGATCTTGGCGGCGCGGCGCACGATCCGCGGCAGATCTTCCAGCCGCGTCACCTCGACCGCCCATTTCACCAGGGGCTCCGCCATCCGGACCAGCGGACCATACAGCACCGGCTCCGTCAGGCCGTGGCCCTGCTCTTGCTGTCCCGCGGTCAGAATCAAGGGCGTGCCGGTAAAACTCGCGTTGTAGAGCGAGCCCATCGCGTTGCCGAGCCCCGGCGCGACGTGGACGTTGCAGGCCACGAGCTTGCCTGAGGCGCGGCTGAAACCGTCGGCCATGGCGACGACGAGGCTTTCCTGCATCGCCATCACATAAGTGAGGTCGGGGTGATCTTTCAGCGCGTGCATGATCGGCAATTCGGTGGTGCCGGGATTGCCGAACAGATGCGTGACGCCCTCGTCCTTCAAGAGTGCAAGGAATGCCGAGCGCCCGGTGATGCGATTTTTCATGTCTCCTCCTTCCCGATGGTCGTTACCCTCGGGATCGAGGCATCATGATCAAACTTGCGCGAGGGAGGCAATGGAGCGCAGTCATGGCTGCCCTGCGTGGCGTCACGCATCCGAGCGACTGAGTTCGAACGGATCGTCGCCGGCCATCCGCTTCTTCCTTTTCGAGCGCTGCCAGACGACGCCGGGAAAGCCCTTCAGCGGCACCAGCGGCTCGCCGGTATAGGCCCATTCCTGCAATTCCTCGATCGCGATGTGATAGAGCGGCTGCCGCCCGGTACGGTCCGAGAACAGCGCGCGGGAGATGTTGACCATGTGCGGCGAACGGGCGCGCTCGTAGAACAGCGGCGTGCCGCAATGGGCGCAGAAGCTGCGAACGGTCTTCGTCGCCTTGTCCTCGTAACGCGTGATCGCGGCGTCACCCTTCGTCACGCGAAGCCGCTTGCGCCAGCTTCCGACATAGGTCGCATACGCCGCGCCATGCGCGCGCCGGCTCGCCGCCGAATGATCATGCCAGGCCCAGCGCGCGGGCACGTCGATCTCGAAGCACACTCTTCCGCACAGGCATTGTCCGGTGGAAATTCCCGCTGCTGCCGCTGCTTTCGCCATGATGTGCCTTCCATCTCTATCGTCATTGCGAGGAGCGACAGCGACGAAGCAATCCATCTATCCCCGCGTCGCGGCATGGATTGCTTCGCGGAGCCCGTCATCGGGCGCGCATTCGCGCGACCCGTTGGCTCGGAATGACGGCGTGGTCCTACGCCTCCTCCAGTTCATCATGACCGGGATAGTCGGTATAGCCGGCCGCCTCGCCGCCGTAGAAGGTGGCGCGATTATAGGGCGTCAGCGGATAGCCGTGCTGGAGGCGGCGCGGCAGATCGGGATTAGAGATGAAGATGCGGCCGAACGCGATGGCGTCGGCATGGCCATTGGCGATCGCCGCATTCGCCGTTTCGCCCGTGAACCCGCCGGCGGTGATCAGGACCCCCTTCCAGATCGGGCGGAACAGCACCATCGCCGACGGCACGTTCTGATGATTGACCTCGGCCCGGCCGGCGCCGGAGGAGCGCGGCTCGATGAAATGCAGATAGGCGAGGCCCAACGGATTGAGCGCCTCGACGGCATATTTGTAGAGCGGCATCGGGTCCGGCTCGCCGCTGCCATTGGCGACGCCATAGGGCGACAACCGGACGCCGACGCGGTTCGCGCCCCAGACTTCGGCGACCGCCTTTGTCACTTCCATCAGGAAGCGCACACGATTCTCGATGGAGCCGCCATACTGGTCGGTGCGCAGATTGGTGTGCGATTGCAGGAACTGCTCGATCAGATAGCCATTGGCGCCGTGAACCTCGACGCCGTCAAAGCCGGCCTTGAGCGCGTTATCAGCCGCTTGCCGGTAGGCGTCGATCACGCCGGGAATCTCGCCGGTCTCGAGCGCGCGCGGGGTCTCGTACGGCACCGCCTTGCCGTCGGCCGTCCCGGTTTTCAGGTCGGCGATCGGCACCGCCGACGGCGCGACCGGCAGCACACCGCCTGGCTGGAACGAGGAATGCGAGACCCGGCCGACATGCCACAACTGCAGGAAGATGATCCCGCCCTTGGCGTGAACGGCATCGACGACCTCTCGCCAGCCGGCAATCTGCTGCTCCGTATAGATGCCGGGCACGCCGGGGCTGCCGAATCCGGTCGCCATGACAGGCGACGCCTCGGCGATGATCAATCCGCCCGGCGTCGCGCGCTGGGCGTAATATTCGACGTTCAGCGGCCGCGGCGAAAGCGAGGGCTTTTCCGCCCGCATCCGCGTCAACGGCGCCATCGCGACGCGATGGCTGAGATGATAGGGACCAATCTGCAGCGGTGAGAATAGCGACGAAAAGTTCATGCCTGCCCTTGCTTTCTTCTTGTGACGCCCGTTCGCGAACGTGGACGTCAAATCTATCGTCATGACCCGGGACGGTAAAGCGACCGCCGCCGTGCGAAGACCTCCCATGCTACTTCGTGCATGGCAGGCGCCTTGTGTTAGCCTGTTGCGCATCGACCGCGCATTGTTCGGGAGGAACTCCATGCCACACCCCGCCATATCTCCCAATAGCGTTGCCGTCATCACCGGAGGCGCATCCGGCATCGGGCTCGCCGCGGCGACACACTTCGCCGCGTCGGGCATGAAAGTGTGCATTGCCGATATCGGCGCCGATCGGCTGGCGGAGGCCGCAACAAAACTGTCGTCTGTCGCGCCTGATGGCGCCGCCAGCATCATGACTGAAACCGTCGACGTCAGCAGGATCGACGACGTGGCCAGGCTGGAAGCCGCCGTGCAAAAGCGGTTCGGCGGCACCGACATCCTGATGAACAATGCCGGCATCCAGCCGGGCAGCCAGATGTTCGGCCCCACAGAGAACTGGCAGCGCATCCTGGCCGTCAATTTGTGGGGCATCATCCATGGATCGCAGGTGTTTGCGCCCCACATGACCGCGCGCGGCCGGCCGGGCCTCATCATCAATACCGGCTCCAAACAGGGCATCACCACGCCGCCTGGCGATCCCGCCTACAATGTCTCCAAGGCCGGCGTGAAGGCCTTTACCGAGGCCCTGCAACACGAGCTGCGCAACATACAAGGCAATCAGGTCAGCGCGCATCTCCTGATCCCCGGTTTCGTCTTTACCGGTTTGACCGCGCGCGGCCGCACCGAAAAGCCGGCCGGCGCCTGGACGGCGGAACAGACCGTCGATTTCATGATCGGGCGCATCGATGCCGGCGATTTCTACATTCTCTGTCCGGACAACGATGTGCCGCGGCAGCTCGACGAGCGGCGCATCCTGTGGGCGGCCGGCGACATCGTCGAGAACCGCCCGCCGCTTTCGCGCTGGCATCCGGATTACGCGGACGCTTTTGCGAAGTTTGTGAAGGGTGATTGATCGCGGCGCAGCATATCCAGTACGCCGCGGCTTCTCGACTCCATTGCTGTCGTCTCTGGGATACTTCATCACCCGCATGCGCGGGTGATGACTATGGAAGGCGTGGCGCGGTCGCGCTCGATGAGTGCCCTCGAATTCATCTCAAACAGCAAACATGGCTTCGCGAGCTCGCCGCAGCATTCGCGCGAGGTTTGCATAGTGCGTGTCCCCCAATCGAAGAGGGAGCAGGGAAAGCCGGGTGCCCGGGGCACCCGCAGCCCGTGTGCATTGGTAGTAAGCACACGGTAGTCACCACGAGTACACCGGAAATCACCCGGCTTTCCCCGCGCAATGGTTTTAACGGTTTCCTTCGTGCTCTCCTCGGCGACGAATTCCTTTTTGTCACCGTCGCCAACGGATTTGGACTTGTCTAAGCTCGGTTGGGCCGACGCATCTCCGCTGGCTTGGCATCAGCAACGGATGCCAGGACCACACGACTTCGCCGTACGCAGCAACCTCCGCCAACGCTTCGACCAGCCATGTGCCGCCAGCCAAAATCTTGGCGAAGGCGTTGAAGCGCCGTTCGTCTGCGCGCCGGTCGATTGCTCACAGGCAAAGCCTGCCCTGCATCACCTCTGCGCGCCAACGCTGCCGCGTCCATCGCATCCCATCCCGCGTTCGTGACGACCGCGAAGCGCCCCTCTTGCCGGGAAAGGACGGGGCGAGCTGGTAGAACTGATTTGCCCGACGGCGAAAGTGAATTATTTTTTGCGAAGGGGCTGGACAGGTTTTTGTCGCGACGACTGATTTGCCCGTCGGGTGGGCTTTGCACGCGGAGCTACTGCGCAGCCGGCAAGGCCACCGGAATGAAGCCGAACGATTTCAGCATCACCTGCGCGGGCGGCGACGAGCAGCTATCCCGCCACGCAAGAGGTGAACTGCATCAGGCCAGCCGGTCGAGCAGCGCCTTGGCGTCCCGCAGGACTGGCGTGTCGAAGCCTTCGGTGAACGAGCCATACACCAGCGCGAGGAGGTCGTGAGCTTCCGTGCACTTGCCTTGATCGCGCCACAGGCGGGCGAGGCTGGTCGCAGCGCGCAGCCCAAACATTTTCGCGCTCTGGCGCTCCGCCACAGCGAGCGCTCGATGATAATTCTGCTCCGCAGCGCCGTGGTCGCCTCGCGCATTCATCATATCGCCTCGTAGTCGATGCAGTTCGACCTCACCGCACCGCTCTTGGGTCGTCTCGATGAGCTGCGCAGCCTCGACGAGGCACTTCTGCCCCTCCTGCAGATGCCCGACCTTGGCGTAAGCCTCGGCGAGAAAGCAGAGCGCGCGCGGCGTGTGCACGACGGCTCCGGCAGCACGAAGCACCGAGAGCGCCCTCGCGAGCACCGCGAGGCCATCCTGCGCCCGTCCAAGTGCTGTCAATGACCGACCATGCTGAAGAAGTCCGACGCCCAACCAGAGCGGAAAACCGTGCTCGTTCGAGAGAGCCACCAGCTCTTCCGCGTGCCGCCGTGCGTCATGCGGAAAGCCGGCGGCCGCCTCCACCGCACACACCTTGCTCAACACAAAGGCGACCGTGAACGGATGGTCGAGCCCGCGGGCTTCCGACAACGCCTCGTCGACGCGCGCGCGTCCCTGATCGACGTGGCCCTGAAACGCCAGTGTCAACGCCAGGTGACCCAGGCTCGCCGCGTGCGGATCGGCTACTGCTATGGCGGCGCAAATCGCGCGAGCGGCCGGATCTCTCAAACCATCACACAGCTCGAGAAGGGCGCGCGCCGTCACAAACTCCCCGCGAAAGTAGCAACTGGCGCCGTGGATATAGTGACCCAGCAGCAGAGTGGCTCGATCCTTTCTTGTCTCGCCCAATCTCTCCATCTGCTCGGCAAGGGACACCGCCAGCTCGTGCTCGGCCCGAACCATATGGAAACCCCATTGGAAATAGAGCAGCGGAGCGAGACGATCCTGTCGATCGAACCGCTCAGCGAGCGCTCGCGCCCTGACGAGGGTATCGGCCACCACCGGCGCCGAATACCCGTTAGCTGCCATCAGGGCCCGCCCGAGCGCAATTAGCAGGTCGAGCTCGTGCTGCACCGGCCGGGACTCCTCGGGCATGTTCGCCAGCAATTCCAGACCCCTGCGCAACTGCGCCACCGCTTCCGTCATCGCAGACCGCGCTACCGCCTGCTGGCCGGCCTTGAGCCGGTAGCCGACCGCCTTCTCGTTGAAACCGGCCTCGGCACAGTGGTGGGCCATGAGTTGCGGCTGGGCGGCTACGATATCAGGGAACTGGCTCTCCAGCGTCGTCGCAATGCGGACATGGATCTGCTGGCGTCGACCGCGCAGCATGGTGCTATAGGCTGCGTCCTGCACCAGTGCGTGCTTGAAGGTGTACTCTGCATCGGGCGGGGTGCCCCGCTGGAAGACCAATTCGGCGCCCACGAGCTGCGCCAAGGCCCCGTCCACCTGTTGCTGCGGCATGGCCGCGACGGCGCTGATCAGCTCATGCGAGAACGACCGCCCGAGGGCGGCTCCGATCTGCGCCAGCTCGCGCACGGGTGCCAAGCGATCGAGCCGTGCCAGGAGCGAGGCTTGGAGCGAGGTAGGGATGGCAAGCCGAGGCACGGGCCCCCGCGCATCAAAGCGGTCGCCAGCGTCGGTCAGCATGCCGCTCTCGATCACCGTCTTGGTCAATTCCTCGATGAACAGCGGTATGCCATCGGTCCGATCGATGATCTGTTCGGCGATCTCGTGGGGCAACGCTTTGCCGCCGGTCACCCGCATGATCATCTCGGCGCGCTGTCGACGCGGCAGACGACTGAGGCTGATCAATGTCACGTGCGAGCGCCCGATCCAGGCCGGCGCGAACTCTGGCCGGAAAGTGACGATCAGCAAGACCCGGAGGGTGGCCACCCGGTCGACGATGCGGTCCAACAGGTCGAGCGAGGTGGGGTCGATCCAGTGCACATCCTCGAACACCATCAGCACGGGCCGGCGCGCCGCCAGTCCCTCGAGCTGGGCCAGGAGGGCCCCAAGCGTCTTCTCCTTGCGTTTCTGCGGGGTGAGGCTGAGCGGTGGATAGCGATTGCCGATCGGCACGGACAGCAGGTCCGCGATCAGAGGGACGGCCTCGCTGAGGTCAGCGCCTCCCTCCGCGAGCAACGCCTCGAGCTTGTCCAACCGTTGCTGGTCCGTATCGTCACGCCGGAATCCCGCTGCTCGCTCGAGCTGTGAGATGGTCGGAAAAAGCGCGCTGTCCTCGTGGTGCGGCGAGCAGAAACGCCGCAAGCGGATGTGTGGGTCATCGCTCAGCCGCTCCAGCGTGGTCTCGGCGAGGCGCGATTTGCCGATGCCGGGCTCACCCGATATCAGCACGACCGAGCCATCGCCACGCTTTATCTGCTGCCAGCGGCGCATCAGCAGCTCGATCTCCTCATCGCGGCCGAGCAGTGGCGTTCTGGTTACGCGCAAGGCCTCGAAGCGGCTATCGACCGCGCTCCCACCGATGACTTGCCAGACCGGCACCGGGTCGTTGAAGCCTTTGATGGACACGCTCCCGAGAGCGAGATACTCGAAGAGCCCACCGACGAGGCGGCGGGTGCTGCCGTCGATGACCACCGTATCCGGCTCGGCCAGCGCCTGAAGCCGCGAGGCCAGATTGGGGGTCTCACCGACCACCTCATGTTCCTGCGACGCGCCCTTCCCGATGAGATCACCGACGATTACCAAACCAGTGGCAATGCCAACTCGCGCTCGCAATCTTGCCTCCGGGCCGGCATCGAGTCCTGCCACGGCCGCGGCCAATGCCAGCCCGGCGCATACCGCGCGCTCAGCATCGTCTTCATCCGCCCGCGGATAGCCGAAATATGCGAGCACGCCGTCGCCCATGTATCTGGCAACGAACCCGCCAGATTTCTCGATTTGCTCGGCACAGCAGCGATGGTACGCGCCAATGATTTCCCGCAAATCCTCAGGGTCGAGCCTTGTCGCGAGCGCTGTCGAGCCAACAAGATCCGCGAACATCACCGTGAGCTGACGTTTCTCGGCCTCGGTCCGAGGAGCAGGCGCGGGTCTCGGTCCGGTCTGATCGAGTTCCGCAATCGCGCGCAATATCTTCCTGCGATGGCCGAGCGAGACACCGATTTTTTCGAGGTCATGGTCGGTCAGATCGCGCAGAACGCTTGGATCAATATCGTTCTCGGCCAAGCGCTGCGCGTATTGCCCCAGGCCAAGCTTCTCGAGCCACTCCGCAATCTGCTGCATTGGCTCCACCCGACATATGGTTGGCGGTTGGCCGAATTTTGGACCAAGGCGAAGAAACGTTATCCCAATGTTTCCGGGATAGCACGTCTTGCTCGCAGCAATTCGCCCGCGTCAGCCTTCGATTATTTGCCAAGGTGGTGCGTCAGTACGGATGTTTGCTACCAAGAAGAGCATGGCATAATGAGAACAACTGTACGCGCCCGATTTCGGCGGCAAGCAACGTTGCGCGACCAAACCGATGTGACCGGCACCCGCAACTAATTGAGCGGGTCCATGAGCCGGCGACAAAGGATTGCGTAACGTCCGGTTCTGGCGGAGGGCGCCGACGTCCTCATCGTCAACCGGCTCGGCCGTCAGGAGCGCGAGGGCAAAGGTCTGTCCTATCTGGTCGAGCGCGCGCTGAGTGCCGATATTCCCGTCGTGATCGCGGTGCCGGGCCACCGCTTCGCCGAGTGGATCAAATTCGCCGATGGCATGAGCGTCAAGCTGCGTTGCGACCGTGAATCGCTCGATGCCTGGTGGCGCGCGGTTGCGCGAGGCAGCGCCGGCGGCAGCCCCCAACGCATCTGACTGTCTGTGAAGTGCTCAAATGAACGCCGATATTCGATGCGCTTCGTCGCCTACATGCCAGCAAGGGTGATCGTCGATCGTTGAAGGGAGTCTGAAACGATCGACCGAAGGATTGAGCATTGGTAGGGCAGGTGCGGCGCGGGCGCGCGTTCGCCTGCCCCTTTTGGGAAGCTCGACCGGACAGGTCTTCGGGTGCCATTCGACGCCCCTTCCCTCGACTCGCCCCAGAGTTGTAGGCTATCGTCGGACGCGGCGAACCGGCCAAATTTTCGGCAGGCGAGCCGGAACGCCCCGCGGACCGTTTCCCGCGGCGCAGAGGAATCTTCGACCGCATTCGCCATCCCTTTTGATTTAGGGTGTTTTTGAAGATGCGCTCGCTTTATGGCCGCCTGCATCGCCGATACGGCAAGAAGATCACCGGCGCCGAACGCCAGGCGTTCGTGGCGGAAAAACGCGCACCTCAGGAGCGCAAGCCGGCAGCAGCGATCGAAACCATGCGACTTGCTTTGGACGTAACAGCGCGGCCGCGGGTGGCGATTGTCGGTGGCGGCCTTGCAGGCCTGATGGCTGCGTGTGAGCTGGTCGAGTATTGCGACGTGACCGTTTACGAGGCGCGGGACCGCTTCGGCGGCAGGGTTTGGAGCCGCCCCAGATCCTCCGGCCTGGTCGAGGCCGGCGGCGAACTCATCGGCTACAACCACCCGATCTGGCTCAGTCTGGCGAAGGAATTCGAACTTGGCCTGTCGGTCACTACGTCGGATTCCAATTTCGACGCTCTCGATCTCGAAATGCCGCTGTACCTCGACGGGAAAAGGCGATCGGACAGGACACTCCTGCACGTCTTTGAAGAGATGACGGATGCCTTCAACAGCATGAGCCGGCGGGCCGAGGGCATCGACCCGCACAAGCCCTGGCGTGCGACCAATGCCGCGAAATTGGACCAGAGGCCGCTCTCGGACTGGATCGCGGATCTAAACTGTTCTCGACTGACAAAAATCGCGATCGAAGAGCAATTTACCAACGACGCCGGCCAGACGACCGACCAGCAAAGCTTTCTCGCCAATCTGGCGGTCGTCAAAGGCGGAGCGCTGCCCAAACAACGCAATGCCTTTTTTACCCAAACCGAAACGCTGCGATGCTCGGAGGGCAACGACGCCCTGGCGAAGCGCCTCGCCGACAAAACGCATGAGAGGGGCGGCAAAGCGCATATCTCGACGCCGGTGCGCGCCATTCATATCGACGAAAATCACGTGATCGTCGAAGCCGAGGGGAACGAGCCGAGGGTCGTCGACTATGTCATTCTCGCGATACCGCCAAGCCTGTGGCCGGCCGCCGAAAACCCGACGATCGCGATAACGCCGGAACTGCCGCGCGACTATTATGTGACGATGGGCAAGGCGGTGAAGTATCTCAGCCCTCTCAAACGCCGCTTCTGGATCAAGGATGGGCTGGCGCCGACGGCAACGTCGAACCGGTTCGGCGTCACCTGGGAAGGAACCGACAACCAGATCGCCGCGCCCGGAAGCGACGTCGAACTCAATCTGTTTGCCGGTGGTCCGGTCGCACAGGACGCGCTGAACCAGTTGGAAGCCGGCGGGACTACGGCGGTCGACCAATTTTACCGCGACAGGATCGGTGCTGTTTATCCCGGCTATGCGTCAAGCCTCTCGAAGCAGCCGGATTTCATGGCGTGGCCGCACGACCCGTGGACCCGTGCCGGCTATTCGTGTCCCGCGCCCGGCGAAGTTTGCCGCGCCGGGCCTCTGCTCGCAAAGGCTTTCCATAAACGCTTGTTCTTTGCCGGCGAGCACACCTGCTTCGCCTATATCGGCTACATGGAAGGCGCGTTGCATTCCGGCAAGCGAGCTGCTTCCGACCTTCTCAAGGCGATCTTCCGCAGCGCGATGGCATGAGCACTGGAGCATGAACGGTTCTGATTCAATCAGAACCGAGATTAAGATTCCTGTTTTGACGCGTCTTCTTCACGCGAATGCACTTCGCTCGAAAACCGCTCTACAGCGTCTCTTGCTGATGCCCGCACTGCTTGCAGGTGAATTTGACGCGGACCTGGCCCTTAGCGGCCTGCACGCGGTTGGGCGTGCCGCATTTGCCGCAGACCGCCTCGATGCGAGTGTCGCCCTGCTTGACGACGATAGTCTTCTTTTCCATCGTCTCGCGGATCAGGCGCTCGGCCTCCTCGCGCATTGACTGTTTTGACATTGGCTTTTTTCCTGCCGGGTGGAGGCCAAGGGGGCCGTCCTATAGCACGCAGATCACGGTTTGCGCGCCCGTAATTCAGGTCTCCACAATCACATAATTGTCCTCGACGTGGACCGGGAAGGTTTCGGCCACATAGGGCCCTTTGGCCAGTTCTTCGCCGCTTGCGACCGCCACCGGATAGGAGCGCACCTTGACCCGATTCGGATCGAAGTACGATTGGCCGTTGCGCATGTCGAATTCCCAGCCGTGCCAGGGACAGCGCAGCAGTTCGCCGACGCGCGAGCGCTGGTAGACGCCGGGCTCCGGCGAGGTCAGCCGCGCCACGCAGGCGGCCTTCTCCAGCGGCGCGCCTTCATGTGGACAGCGATTGAGCAGCGCGAAGAATTCGCCGTTGACATGGAACACGACGATGTCGCGTCCTTCCAGGCCAAAGACCTTGTTGCCGCCAGGCGGGATGTCCGAGGTGCGGGCGACGATGTGACGGGTCATGAGAGCAGGAATGATCCGGTTACAATTTGTAGAGCGCGCGGGCGTTGCCGCCAAAAATCTTGCGCCGTTCGGTTTCGGTCAGCGGCGTCTTGAACGCAAAGCGCGGGTCGTCAAAGTCCCAATGCGGGTAATCCGACGAGAACAGCAGGCGGTCGACGCCGACCCATTCGATCAGCGAGCGCAGATGTTTCGCCTCGTCCGGCTCGTCGATCGGCTGCGTCGTGAACCAGAAATGTTCCTTCACATATTCCGACGGACGACGCTTCAGATGCGGCACCTCGCTGCGGAACCGTTCAAAATGCTGGTCCATCCGCCAGGCCGCCGATGGAATCCAGCCAAAGCCGCCCTCGATGAACACGATCTTCAGCCTGGGAAAACGCTCCGGAATACCTTCGAGCACCAGGCTCGTGAGCTGGGAGGCCACCGTGTGCGCGTTGCTCTGGTGCTCCTCGACATAATAAGACGGCCAGCCGCCGCCGGTCGGCGCATGGCCGCCATAACCGCCGACGTGAATGCCGAGCGGCAGGCCGAGCTCTTGCGCGCGTTCGTAGATCGGCCAATAGCGGCGGCGTCCCAAGGGCTCGTTGGCGCGTGGACAGACGTTGATCTGCACATAGCGGCCGCTTCTCGCGCAACGCTCGATTTCGGCGATCGCAAGCTGCGTATCGTCCTGGCCGGCGAGGATCGAGGCCTTCAGGCGAGGTTCGCGGTCGGACCAGAACGCCAGCTGCCAATCGTTGATGGCGCGCTGAATCGCCGCGCCGAATTCGAGGTTCTGTTGCGAGAAGATGAAGAGATCGAGCACCTGCAGAACCCCGAATTCCACATCGAGCGGGTCGAGATGCTGCTTGCGCATGAAGTCGAGGTCGGAGCCCGGAGGCCCGCCGGTCGGCGGCCACGCATCGCGCCGCGCGATCAGCGGCGATGAGCGCGGATACGGCGTGGTGCCGATATAGGGCGTGCGCAGATGGCTGCCATAGGTCTTCAGATGCTCCTGCCAGCGTTTCGGCAGGAACGCATCGAGGTCGCTATGGGCATGAATGCTCGGATGGATATCGCAATCGACAATTCGCAGACGCGTTGACGCAGCTTTTTCCTGTTCGAAAATCGGGCGGTCGATGACATCACTCATGCGATCCTCCTTGGATCAGGACGCGAGCTTCAGCCGTGGAAAGGTTTCAAGCGGATTGTCTGCGCACATGCGCGAAACGATACTCGCCGGCAGATGCGGCGGCATCGGATCGTCGCCGTCGAACTGCCAATGCGGATAATCTGACGCGAACAGGAACATCCTGTCCGAGCCGATCTGGTCGATGATGTCGGCGACCCCTGTAGCATCGGGCGGACCGTCGAACGGCTGCATGGTGACGCGGATATGATCGCGCATGATCGAGGCCGGCTCGCGCTCCACCCAGGGCACCTCCACGCGCACGCCGCGCCAGGTCTTGTTGGCGCGCCACATGAAGGCGGGCAGCCAGCTCACGCCGGATTCCATCAGCACGACCTTCAATCCGGGGAACTTGCCGAACACGCCTTCATAGATCAGGCTCAGCACCTGCGCCTGGAACGCCTGCGCCTCGGCGAGATAATATTCGTAGCGGTAGGACGGCCAGCCGATCGAGCTCGGCGCTTGCCGATACGCGCTGCCGGCGTGGATCGCGATCGGCAGCTTGTGTTTCTCGGCCGCCTGATAGACCGGCCAATGATGCCGCCGTCCCAACAGCGTCTCGCCCTGCGCCAGCACCAGGACGGAAACGAACCTGTTGTCCGCGGCGCGGCGTTCGATTTCCTCGACCGCGAGATCGGGCGCCTGCATCGGCACCACGATCGAGGCGCGCAGCCGCGGGTCCCTCGCGAGCCACTCGGCCGCGATCCAGTCGTTGATCGCCTTGCAGAAGCCAGCCGCCATATAGGGATCGAACACCGCCTGCGCGCCGTACAGCACGTTGCAGATCGCGTGGCTCGCGCCGAGCTGGTCGAACGCGCCGCGCTGCACCATGGCAAGGTCGGAGCCCGGCTTGCCGTTGGCGGGGCGCCAGTCGGGCCGGCCCGAGAGCGGCATGTTCGGCGGATAGGAGTTGAGGTCGAGGCCGTCGATCGCGCGGCTGACCACCTGCTCTTTCCAGTGGTCGTCGAGATAGGGCAACAGCGTGGTGCGGGTTCCGCCCACGGCGGGATGGATGTCGCAGTCGATCCGCGTCGCGACCATGCGTTTCCTCGGGATATTTCCTTGGCGATCTTGATGTCGCAACGCGAATGTGACGCCGACCGCGCGGTCGCGCAAGGCCTTATGCGCGGGGCCGGTCTGCCCGGACAGCGGATCAGGCGCGGCCTTGTTCGACGGCGGCGCCGACATTTCGGAGACACGCTGTAAGATCGATCACAATCCTGGATTGTGGTATGTGCTACACAACGCCATCGAAAAACCACGGAGGCCCACATGACATTTGGAAAATCAGCACTCGTCACGCTGTCGCTGTTCGCAGCCGGCATTACCTCCGCACAGGCCGCCTCGGCATCGGTATCGGGAGCGGTGGCGCTGGCCCTGGCCGGCGTGGTGGCGCCCTCTTCGCCCTTGCCTGCCGCCGAAAAGAAGGTGGTCGCAGAGCTTTTTGCCGGCAACAGCAATGTTAAATATGCGAAGAAGATCTCGGTTACCGCCGACAAGATCGTCTGCCGCACCAGCAATGTCGACATCACCGCGCGCTCCTGCGAGCTCACTTTCAAGAACGGGACGCACACCCTGAAGGGGCGTCAGGCCAACGAGTTGTTTGCCACCCTGGTGATGGCGGGCGTGCCCTCGGACGGCGCCGCCGGATCAATCTTCGAAAGCCTCTCGAAACTGAATTGCACGCTTGATCCCAAAGTAATCGACGAAAAGGCCGGCGGCGGCGCCGACTGCACGTTCGACGCGGGACCGTAGATGCAGGATGCCGCGGATCGCCACCGCGATTGACAGGCAAATCGATCCCAACCCAAATGACCGCCTCAAGAACAAAAAAGCAGGGCGGATCGCGTGGCGGGCAACGGACAAGACACTTACGAATGCGATGCGCTGGTGGTCGGCTCGGGCTGCGCCGGGATGTCGGCGGCGGTCACGGCCGGACATCACGGCCTCGATGTGCTGATCGTCGAGAAGGAGCCGCGGTTCGGCGGCACCACCGCGCGCTCCGGCGGCTGGCTGTGGATACCCGGCACCTCGCTGGCGCGGGCCTGGGGCATCGTCGAAAGCGAGGAGCAGGCGCGAACCTATCTGCGCCACGAGGCCGGCAACAGTTTTGACGCGGCGCGGGTCGATGCGTTTCTGACCGCCGGACCCGAGGCCGTCGATTTCTTCACGAACAAGACGGCGGTGCGCTTCGACATGCCGCTGACGTTTCCGGATTACCACGCCGAGGCGCCCGGCGGCGCGCAAGGCGGGCGCTCAATGGTAACGCGACCGTTCGACGGTCATGAGCTTGGTCCGCACATCAGGGACCTCGGCAGTCCGCTGCCCGAACTCACCGTGTTCGGCATGATGCTCGGCTCCGGCAAGGAGATCATCCATTTCATGCGCGCGACGAAATCGCTGACGTCGGCGCTCTATGTTGCGAAGCGGCTGTCGAAGCATCTAATGGACGTGGTGCGCCACGGGCGCGGCATGACGCTGACCAACGGCAACGCGCTGGCCGGGCGGCTGGCGAAATCGGCATTCGACCTCAAGATACCGCTGTGGCTGTCGTCGCCGGTCCGCGAATTGATCGTCGAGGACGGCGCGGTGCGCGGCGCCATGGTGGAGCGCGAAGGACGGCTGTTGCGCGTCAATGCGAGGCGCGGCGTGGTCCTCGCCTGCGGCGGCTTTCCGCACGACGTCAGCCGCCGCAAGGAAATGTTTCCCCATGCTCCGACCGGAAGCGAGCATTTCTCGCCCGGCCCGACCGGCAACACCGGCGACGGCCTGCGGCTGGCGGAATCGATCGGCGGTCGCGTCGAGGACTCTCTGCCGAATGCCGCGGCCTGGGTGCCGGTCTCGATCACGACTCGCAAGGACGGCAGCAAGGGCGTGATGCCGCATTTCATCGACCGCGCGAAACCCGGCGTGATCGCAGTGACGCGCGATGGCCTGCGCTTCGCCAACGAAGGCAATTCCTACCATGACTTCGTGCAGGACATGGTGAAGGCCGCCAGGCCCGGCGAGGAGTTCGCGGCCTTCCTGATTTGCGACCATCGGTGCTTGCGCAAATACGGGCTCGGCTGCGTGCCGCCCTTTCCGATGCCGCTTCGCCATCACTTGCGCACCGGCTATCTCATGCGCGGCGCGACGCTCGCCGAACTCGCGGCACGGGCCGGAATCGATGCGAAGGGACTGCAGGCCACGGTCGAGGGATTCAACGAGACGGCGCGCGAGGGGCGCGATCCCGTGTTCGGCAAGGGCTCGCGCGCCTATAACCGCTATCAGGGCGATGCGCTGCACGGCCCCAATCCCTGCATCGCGCCGGTCGAGCACGGCCCGTTCTACGCGATCAAAATGGTGATCGGCGATCTCGGCACCTATGCCGGCATCAGGACCGACGCGCATGCCCGGGCGCTCGATGCCGACGGCCGCCCGATCACCGGCCTCTATGCCGCCGGCAACGACATGGCGAGCATCATGGGCGGCAACTATCCCGGCGCCGGCATCACGCTCGGCCCCGCGCTGACGTTCGGCTACATCGCGGGCAGGCATATCGCCAGCGAGACATGGCGTTAACAGGGAATTTTCGCGCGCGCACACCAGCCGCATTCAGGAGCAAGCACTTCCGGCAATCTGCCTGATGTTGATGACAACAAACTCCGCCGGCTTCAGCGGCGCAAAGCCGATCACGATATTGACGACGCCGTTATCGATGTCGGCCTGCGTCATCGTCGTGCGGTCACATTTGACGAAGAAGGCATCGCGCGGGGTAGCGCCCTGGAAAGCGCCCTGCCTGAACAGCACCTGCATGAAGTCGCTGACGCTGCGCCGTATCTCGGCCCACAGCGGTTCGGCATCGGGTTCGAACGCGGCCCATTTCGTCCCGCGCAACACGCTCTCTTCCAGGAACAGCGCCGTGCGCCGCACCGGGACGAACTTCCATTCCGAGCCGAGATCGTCGGCGCCGGCAAGCGTGCGCGCCCCGAAGACGACATTGCCGCGGCCAGCAAGGCTGCGCAGGCAATTCACCGCACGGGAATTGAGCCGCTCACCCTCAACGTCACTGATCGAACTGGTGAGGCCCGTCGCACCGATCAGGTTGGCTTCGATTCCGGCCGGCGTCTTCCAGACTCCGCGCGCAGCGTCGGTGCGGGCAAGGACGCCGGCGACAAAGCCGCACGGGGGAAATGCGCGAACGGCATTCTGCTGCGACGGATCGGGCGCTCTTACCCAGGGAAAGTACAGTGCCGAATTCGCCGCGTCCGCCCCGGTCTTTCCGGCAAGCCCGTCGAGGACGCTCGCCGGCGTGTCGGTCTCGGCGCAGTCGACGATCAGGAACGCTCGGCGCTCGCGCGCGCGTCGCTGCACGATCTGGATTGTTTCCGCGTCGGCAAGACCGGGTACGCAAATGATATTGAAGAGGTCGATCTTTTCAGCGGTGCCGCCGGGATCGAACCGCGCCTGCAGCATGGCCTGAAATTCGGCATCGGCCGGTCCGATGAAACCACCGCCTTCACCTGCAATGCGCAGGACACAGGCATCCGTCCCGCCATTGTCGTAGAAGTGCCGGACGGAGTAGCCGAGCCGGGAGCGCGGATCGAGGCCGCCGTACTCGCGCTGATAGTCGGAGAAGCTTTTGAGGCGCAGCGCCCGGTCGGTCGGGCCCGAGGGCGTCCAGCCGATAAACAGCGCGATCGACGTCGCGACGCCGGAAATCGTTCGCGCGCTGGTTGGGAGTTCCTCGATGGGAAATTCCCCGTTTCGGCCAGTCCGTCTTCGCTTTCACTTCGTTCAAGCTACGCGGGACACGCTCCGTCCTGGCGTTCTTCGTGTAGCCGCGCCACGCATAGCCCGCCCGGGCGAAGCGTGGCATCCATCTCTCGCTTCGCGAGCGAAAGATGGTGGGCGCGACAGGGATCGAACCTGTGACCCCTACCATGTCAACAAAGTGCGTTGACGGAAAATACAGCAGAATTCCAAAAAGCCGTACCTCAAACGTCCCGCTCCGTTCACGTTCGGATCACGGCAATCTTGGGCGTTTCTTGGGCCTGCCCGGAGATGGAAACGCCGTGGTTCAGCGCGACGACGGTCTGTTCGCGCTCGGCTTGCACGACGACGCCCCGGCATTCCCGTCACGCCGCTTCGCTGAGCAGGTCCGCTTGCAGCGGACGCGGCATGACCCGCTGTGGGTGAAGCAGTGATGGCGCCGGTCAGATGAGCCGATTTTACGAAGACGCACGCACCCGAACCGCGCCGGCCGGATGCCGGCACAACCAAAGGAAGGAAGAAAGTGAATGCAGCACACTGACATCCCCGATGCCGAATGGGACGCGATGATCGAAGCAGTAAAACGGCCAGATCACGTTTTCAACCTTCGCGACTTGGCCCGTGCCGTCATGGCCAAGTTCAATGTGGATGAAGCAACCGCGAAACGGCTTGTGCGACGGCACGATCAACGCATGACGGTAAAACCGCGCGACGTCGCCGCGCTCTTCAACCGCTGACAGCAACAGAACAGGAAAACTGAAAATGATTGAGTACGGATTTTCAACGCGAACTTCTGACCTCGAGGACATTATCGGACTGGACTCAGGTGACCTTGCCAGACTTGGCCTCGACCTAGACTTGGCCGACGACTGTCGATGGCTCAAGGCGCGCGGTGTGGACCTGCACGACGAGGCAGCGATCCGGGCGAAATTCGACAAGGACGGCGCTCGGCACGGCTTCTCACGCTACGTCGACGCGCTTGTGACGGTGGCTAAGGATTACTGCGAGGCGGCTTGAGCGTTACAGTACCCATGAACGCGCACCGGGCCGCAAACGACAACGCCCTCGTTGGCAAGACGAGGGCGCTGGAACATTTCGAGGGTCACCGAAGTATGAAAGCAACATCTTCATGCCTGAAAGCGTCGCAGAAATCAAGCGCGCAAGGCCACGGCCCTCTCAAAAAGAGGGCCAACGATGGTCGGCTACTATTGGGACAACCCGGTCAGGCATGACCGCCCGCTAATCACAAACTGCTACGTCCCCGGCTTGGCGCTCGCCTGCGGCATGACACGCTCCTCTGCGACAGAGGAGCAGGATCTCGACATGCTGCTCACAAACATCGCTCTTGCCGATCAGGAGGGGCGACCGCTCAGCTATTCTAGAAACAAGAACCACGAGTATCGCGGGATTACCTCAGGCCGCGTTCTCTCCGGCGCCGCAAAGATCGTGGCAGCCGATCTGGCCATTGAGCGCCGCACCAAGCCCGGCCAGAGAGGCTGGCAATCCGACCTGAGGGGTACGCCCGCCCTCACCGAAATCTTCGACAAGCACGGCCAGCGCCCAATCTACACCCCGACGGAGCCAATTCTCTTGCGCTCGCGCCGGGACGGCTCGTTGCTAACCTTGCCGCCGATAAAGAAGCTCATCGGACAGATCAACCGCGCCAACGAGATGTTGAGCGGCGTCTCCATGGGATTAGAGCAAACCGGTGTGCTGGAGCTGAAGAATGGCCTGCTGATCTTCGAGCGGCTTGAGTATGACGACTGGGGCAGCAGCCCGCGCCTGGTTCAGCAGAAACTTCGGTTGGACCGGATGGGCGGACGCCGCGTCTTTACTTCCGACATCAAGCATCATGGCCGCTTTTATTGCCCGGCGCAGAACATCCCGGGGTCCGCGCGCCTCTTATCGACTGTAAACGGCGAGCAGGTTGTCGAGCTCGATTTCTGCAGCATGCATGTCAGCCTCGCCTACGCCATGTGCGGCGCCAAAATGGACGGCGACCCATATGAGATCCCAAGCTTCACCCGCAAGCAGGCCAAGCTGGGCCTCTTGACCGGCTTCAACGCAATCACCTTGCAGGCAGCCATAGCTGCCCTCACCGACGCCCGCACGGGCAAGCCGGTGTTCGCCAGCCGCAAGGAAGCCGCGCGTCTACTGGAGGTCCTGAAAATCCGCCACGCCCCGATCGCGTCCATGCTGTGCAGCGACGCCGGCATGCGGCTGATGTACACCGACGGGAAGATCATGCTGGCAGCCATCGACCGCCTGATCGCGCAGGGGATCGCGTGCATCCCGATACACAATTCCATCTTGGTTGCTGCACAACACGAGGGCGACGCCCGCGAGGCACTCAACTTCGGCTGGTACACCCAAAATCCCGAGACAACCCTTTGTAATATAGAGAAAAAACGCCCAAAACCCTTACAATATGGCTGTGAGGGGTGGCAGGCCGGTGTCAGCCCCCTCGGCTCCTGGGTCCCGGTTGTGGGTCGAGTGGACGTCGCTGAGTGGATGGTTGCGGGATGAGCCGCCCCCTCTGCAGCTTGCGATAGTAATTGATGCAAAGCACCGGCGGCCCCGATTTGTCGCGGTACCTCGGCGCCATCTTGGCCTCGTGCTTGCATTCGATCTGGCCCTGACGCGCCAGGCGTTCGAGCGCATAGGCAATATCGTAATCGTTGCCACGGTTGTTCAGCAGCCGATGCACGTCCGGCGACGTGCGCCATTCGTCGTTGAGATAACTGGCGATTACTTCGTCGCTGAAGCGCATGTTGACCTCACGATGGCTTCTGCCTCGCGCGCCCGTTTCGCGTTCTCGCGAATCCCGCTTGGCCTGGGCGGTTGAGATGCGATCCTCGCGGCCGCGCGTAAGCGCGAGCCATGGCGACCGATGCCGCGGCGATGCAACCTTGACCTGCTCGCGCGTCGGGCGCGGCTTGGCGGGTTCGGAAATGGCAACTCTCTGATACATGGGAACGCCTGGTCGTCAAAACAGGCCGCACAAACTTAATCTTTGTGCCACCGTACGCAAAGGCCCGCGGCCGCCCCCCCCATAGTAGTAATAGGAGAGAGAGGATCAGGTTTTGAACTCGCCGAAAAATTCGCGATTGCCACAAGATCGCCGCCAATCATGAGGCCAAGCCTATACACGACGCACGCCTACCCGGCATGCTACCGTCCCCCGCCATGAAGTTGGATGGCGATAAGTTGCGCAAAGAGGCCGCAGAGGCTCGGCAGATGGCCGATGCGGCCAGCAACCAGCAAGATAGGGATTTTTGGCTCGGCATAGCCGAAGGCTGGTCCAAGCTTGCCCGAGAGGCCGACGAAGCAGCGGGCAGGAAGGCATAAACGAGTTTGTCTTAAGCGGGCTCGTGAAACGTCGGGCTGAGTTGGCCTGCGATATCGAGCGCACCCATGAGGCCCCGAAACGGACCGAACGATGCGCCTTGCAATTTCCCGGAATCGGTCTCGATCGCGCGACGAGGCCATAACCTCCGCCAACAACATCGCCATCGGAAAAGACCAGGCCAATTTGAATTGTGTTCACTTGTGAACCGACACCCCACCGTCGGCATATTAGGATCGGGCAAACCCTACGGTTAGGACCCGTAAGCACGAGGTGGTGTTATGCAGCGTCGCCGTTTCCAAAATACCCTGACATTCCCTGATCGGCTGGCAAAGGAAGCCGAGCGATTTCGACAGGAAGCGGAGAGCAAGCCGCCGGGTCAGGAACGAGACGACCTTCTACGAAAGGCGCGTCAGGCTGAGACCGCCGCTCAGATTGATCAATGGGTTTCGTCGCCGGGGTTGAAGTCGCCAGCCTAGGGGCTGCGCGTGGCGCGCCGGCGTGCACTAGATGGCAAGTGGCTTGAGATGATCGTGCCCCCTGCCGAAATTGCATAGTCGCCGGGACCAAACGAGAACCGATCATGCCCAAGCCCGGAAACCAGCCCCGCAACTTCGGAAATCCGAAGAGAGGCGAGTTCCATACTAGCAACGTTTCCAGTATGGAACCCAACCCAGCCATCTTAGCTTTGGAACCAAAGTCGCGGGCGTTGACTTTGATTTTCGACTGGGACGCGTCCATGCCCGCCAACTTTAAAATACGCCCACATCGGCCTCATTCCCGCTACGCCCCGTCCGGGGGCATTGTGATGTGCGTCACACAAACAGCTATGTGATCTGCGTCACACGGGCCGGATATGGACTAACTCCAGATTTGGAATTGGCGCGCTATTTGCAGAGAGCGAGTTCGGGACTGAATGCGTGCTGGCGGCAAAAGACGGCCCCATAGGGGGATCAAGCCATGACCGATTTCATTCTCTTCTTCGGCGTCGCCTTCGTGGGGACGTGGCTGATCGTCTCGCTCGCTGCGATGGTGATGTGACCACGCGTAAAGACGGCCCGCTTTTAAAATCAGCCCAAATCGGCCTTAAACGCGTGACGCTGCCCTGGAGGGTATTGCGCCCGGTCAATCTGTAGCGGCTACGGATGTAACGGCTACAGGCCCCGTCGGCGCTATGGAAACGGCCCCAGCGTGCAGGGGGCTGGGCTGAGGTGCCGGGGCCGCTCCGGCGGCGATCGGGGGAAGCCGTGCCGCCGCTGGCGGCAACTCGCCGGCGGGCGCTTCGTTCCGGGATCAGCTTGCGCGCTGGCGGCAAAAGCCGGCCCCAGCTATCGGGGGATGGAGCGCTGAGGCCGTGAGTTCCATTCGAATGCGCATCGAGCGCCCTTTTTGGCAGGCTTACTATAGAAACGCCGTCCGCCCGCCCGCCGTTCCTATCGGAGATTTGCCCAAGATTCCGGTTCAATTTGGGTATACCTTGAGTGAACTAGTCTTTTCGTGGTGCAAAAAACCTATTTGACAACTCAAAATGAACCATTATGATGGAAACCATCCTAATTGGACCGAGGGTTTCCGATGTGCTACGTTCGAGCGTATCTGAGGGCCAGCACCGACGAACAGGACGCAAGCCGCGCCCGCGACCAGCTCAAGACCTTCGCCGCCGAGCGCGGCCTCGAGATCGTCGCCTGGTACACCGAGAACGAGAGCGGTGCGAAGCTTGCCCGGCCGGAACTGTTTCGGCTGCTCGCCGACGCGCACCCCGGCGACATCCTCCTCGTCGAGCAGGTAGACCGCTTGTCCCGCCTGACCGCGGAGGACTGGGAGCGGCTCAAGACCGAGTTGACGGCGTGCCATATCCGCGTCGTCGCGCTGGATCTCCCGACGTCGTGGATGATGGCAGCCAGTGCCGCCGACGAGTTCACGCTGCGGATGTTCGAGGCGATCAACGGCATGCTGCTCGACATGC
>CAWAYC010000014.1:0-78369 GCA_963786115.1 uncultured Alphaproteobacteria bacterium | reverse complement strand
CTTCAACATATTTGGTGGCGACCCATCCATCGTATCTTCCTGTAATATGGGTCCACTTAGGATGATCATATGCACCACGGGTGTCAGCATCTAGAATTGTGCCAGCGATCACGCTAGTCATGTAAGCACTATCGACCGTTGGTTTGGCGCGTATCGCAAGAAACCTGTCTGGCGTCTTCTTAACACGCACGCAGTAATTCTCTATCGCGTGGGCAGGTGCTGCAAATGCAGCACCTGATGCGACAAGAGCCATGGCGAGTAGAAGCTTTTTCATTTTCAATACCTATGCTCGCACCAAAGATCGGCCTTTATGTTGGGTCTTCAGAACGCAGACTGTTCGTTTCGATGATCGTATAGGCATGGGTACTGCGCTGAAGTGCGATTAAGACACCCTTGTCATTACACTCCGCCACTTGCCTAGGTGCCGATGGTTCTGGTGCCACCTGCCTTGGCGGATCCTTCCAGTTGTCTCGAACTGGCCCGCTAATTGTCAGTTTATCAGTGGCATGATCCGCCAGCTTCATGTTTGCAAGCTTGTAAAGTGACCTCGCAGTTGATCGTTGCAAATTTAGCAAGCTGTAAAGTGATCTGACGCGTGAGCGAGTTGTAAAGCATTTGACATGCTACCATCAGCGTTGTGCCTCAATTAGTTGGCATGGTACTTTTGCAAATGGCAAAGGCACCAAAGTTTCAAGTACCAGTTTATAGAGCCTCGACAGCGGCCATCATGCGCCACCCGAATTTCGCACGTGGGTTCGCAGACATTCGTGCTGGGCGACCGTTCGATCCTGACATTGATGATGATCTTTGGGCCTACGAACGCGGAAGGTTGCTGGGTGCAATCGCGCCGCTGTCGATGCAGCTATTCAATGGCAAGGCGCTCAACCCCAAGGCCGTCGCCCTATTCGACGCCGCACATCATCGCAGGCTTATCCAATGATCGATAAGCCAAAGCGAGCCATCGATGTTATTGCAAGCGAGCTGCAAAGTGCGCTGCGGCGTGAGACAGTCACGATTATTGATATCGGTAACCTGCTGCTTGAGGCCAAGGATCAATTAGGTCACGGTGAATGGCTGCCGTGGCTCAAAGCAAACTTTGGTTCAAGCATAAGGTCAGCGCAAAACTACATGAACGCAGCACGCTTTGCTTTCAAAAACGCAATGGTTGCGCATTTAAATCTGAAGCCACCGGTGCTGTACTTACTCGGTGGTGACACCATTCCGTTAGATGAAAAAGCAGCCATTCTCAAAGTGGCCGAAACAGAGTGGGTGGACCTCGAACGGGCCGAGGAAATTATAAACTCAATACACTTTGAGCGGCTGCGACCGGGTGACACTCCGGAAGAAATAGCTGATCGGGAGCAGCGAGCAGAGCAGATGCAGCGGGAGCAGGCTGCTCGTCATCATGCGGTCGAAGCAGAGCGGTCAGAAATCGATGACATACTAGACGGGCCGCCGCCTGAACTGCCGGGTGGGGGCGAACCAGCCCCCACCGACCTTACGTTGAAGGAATTTGATGAGGCGATATCCACGCTGCTCCGATTGAACACGAAGCCGCTAAGCAGCTTTGCCGGGACCGCGCATGATGTTGGGAAACTCAATACCGTTGCTTTGTTCATGCGTGAGGTGGCTAGTCATCTTAGAAGTCAATAGCCAACGGAGGTGCTTTGCTTATGAGCCTGCCCTGCCCTAACAGTACTCCGCCCACTCGCCCATCACGACCCGGCGTTTCTCTAATGCGTCACCGTGCAGATAGCTCCCCCGGCAAGTCGGGCGCACCAGCGGGCTTGCTACGACATCGTCTGTGCTTGCTAATGGCCCTCGCAGTACTCCGCCCACGCGTTCATAATCGAGCGCCGTTCCTCTAAGCCATCATCGCGCCAATAAGCGGCTTCTGTTTTCCCTTTGACCAAATGAGCAAGGCACAACTCCGCAAGTTCACGCGGGATACGCTCCAGTTGTTCAGGATTATTTGGATCGAACGATATCCGAGTACCAGCCCCCGCCCAATTGCGGAATGAACTTCGAAAGCCGTGCGCTGTGACAGGGATGCCCATATTCTTTAACAGAATACGAGTCGCCTTTTGGTCCAAGGCTGTCCGGTTGTAACCTTGGAACACGAACCCGTCCGGGTTTAGGGCGCTGCTATATTCGTTCTGCAAGGCGAGGAGTTCCATGCACCTTTTGGACAGTGGTACGCGATGCTGTCGCTTCTGCTTTGTCCGCTTAGGCGGAAGTACCCAAACTCGATTTATTAGATCGAACTCGGACCATATCGCACCGCGGGTTTCTCCTGGACGCGTTGCTGTGAGGATTTGGAACTCTAAGGCTACGGCAGAGGTTCCTCGCATCTGCCGTAACCGCAGTCGTCTGATAAATTCTGGCATGCCCTTGAATGATAGTGATGGATAATGCTTTTCGTTGTCCTTGTCTCGGTCAGGAAAGATGTTCTCCATAAGCCCTCGCCATTCAGCAGGATTGTCGCCTGTTCTCATGTCGTGGGCTTTGGCATAATCGAATACACGGGCACTCATGGTTAGGGCGCGACGCGCCTGCTCAGGATGGCGCTCCCATAAATCCTCAAGAGTATTTACGATCATCTGTTTCGTGATTTGGCTCACGGGTTTATTAGCGATTGATTTGAAATTCTTGAGCAGGATCCTGACGTGGCGCTGACTGCGCCACTTGCTCTTCCTCTTATTGATCCAACCCTCAGCAGCCTCAGCAAACGTTGTCGTGTTGGCCTCTTGCTGACGCCGATCGTCATGAGGGTCGGTATCCTTCGCCAGCAATTGCCGCATGCGCTCCATTTCGTTCCTGGCTTCGTGGTGAGTTCATAACGAAGGCATCACCAAGGGTGAACTCATTTGGCTTCTTGGTTATCGGCTGGGTGTACCGGAAGACGTAGGACCGCTTTCCAGTCTTCCTGATATGGAGCCACAGATTTGGTTCGGGGCGATATTTTCCTGGTGGCAGCGCTCGTATCTTTCGGAAAGTTAGGGTACCGTTCTTCTGGCCGGGAAGCTGCATGGCGACTTACTCTAGCAGATTGACTTACCCTGAAACTTACTATGGATCAGGATACCGGGCAACGCCTCGGAACCCGATTTTCTCTGCAATATGCTTTACAGAACAAGGTCTTATATGGTTTTGGAGGTATCCGGGTAATGTATTTTCCCAGTAGCAAAAAGATGAAAATTCCTCTTGACGGCGCGACAAGTGTGACGGGATTCCAATGGACTCGCTGATCACGGCCGCAGCACGGGCGCTCGCGGCCGGCGATCCCTTCGGCGCACTGAACCGGGTCGCCTTGCGCGACGATGCGCCCGCGCTCGCGCTGCGCGGCATCGCGATGGCGCAGCTCGGCGACTTCGCACGAGCCAAGGTGCTGCTGCGAAGTGCGGCACGCGCCTTCGGTCCGAAAGAAGCGGTGGCGCGTGCAAGGTGCGTCGTCGCCGAGGCCGAGATCGCGCTGGCCTCGCGCGACCTCGGCTGGCCCGCAAAAACGCTGGACGCGGCGCGGGCGACGCTCGAAGCGCACGGCGACCTCCTGAATGCCGCGCATGCGCGGTACCTCGAGGTCCGGCGCCTCCTCCTGGTCGGGCGCCTGGACGAGGCCGAGCGCAGGCTCGCCGCGCTCGACCCAACACCGTTCCCGCCGGCGTCCAGGACGGCCCACGAGCTCGTGGTGGCGGGCATCGCGATGCGGCGTCTGCGGACGAAGACGGCGCGCGCGGCGCTCGCTCGGGCCGAGCGCGCCGCGCGTCAGGCACGCATCCCTGCGCTGACGGCGGAGGTCGAAAGTGCGTCCCGCGTCCTGAACACGCCGGCGGCGCGCGTGGTCGCGCGCGGCGGGGAGCGCCTGCTGCTGCTCGAAGAGGTCGAAGCGTTGCTGGCATCGAAGGCGCTCGTCGTGGACGCGTGCCGTTATGTCGTGCGCGACACAGGCAAGGTCGTTTCGCTGACGACACGTCCGGTGCTGTTCGCACTCCTACGCGCGCTCGGCGAAGCGTGGCCCGGCGACGTGCCGAGAGACCTGCTCCTGGCGCGGGCATTCGGCGCGAAGTTCGTCGATGAATCGCATCGCGCGCGGTTGCGGGTCGAAATCGGGCGGCTCCGAACCAAACTCCGGATGCTGGCCAGCGTGACCGCGACGAAGCAAGGATTTGCGCTGAGGCCGCGCGGCGGACGCGCGGTCGTCGTGCTGGCGCCGCCGGTCGAAGAGGAGCATGCGGCGTTGCTCGCCTTCCTCGCCGACGGCGAGTCGTGGTCGAGCTCGGCCCTGGCGCTCGCGCTTGGCGCCAGCCAGCGCACCGTGCAGCGGGCACTCGACGCGCTTGCGGCGGCCGGCAAGGTCCAGTCCTTTGGTCGCGCGCGAGCGCGTCGCTGGATGACGCCGCCGGTGGCCGGATTCACGACGACCTTGTTACTCACCGCGCCACTGCCGAGCGGCTAGCATGCGTCGCCAACCAGTTAGCGAGGATGCAAGCATGAAACGATCATCGGCCGAAATCATTCGTGAGTATGGACCCTTTCCAGGTATCGATGGCGTGCACGGAGTCACCTATGACGGCCGGCACGTCTGGTTTGCATCCGGCGACAGGCTGAATGCCCTCGATCCCGCGAGCGGGAATACGGAGCGTACGATCGACGTCCCCGCTCATGCGGGCACGGCCTTCGACGGGCAACACCTGTTTCAGCTCGTCGAGGATCGCATCCAGAAGATCGATCCGAAGTCCGGCCGTGTGGTCACCTCGATCCCGGCGCCCGGTGGCGGCGGTGACTCCGGGCTTGCGTGGGCCGAAGGGACACTCTGGGTCGGGCAGTATCGCAGCCGGAAGATCCATCAGATCGATCCCCAGACCGGGACGATCCTTCGCACCATCGAGTCCAACCGCTTCGTCACCGGGGTCACCTGGGTTGACGGCGAGCTCTGGCACGGCACCTGGGAAGGTGACGAGAGCGAGTTGAGGCGCGTCGATCCGGGGAACGGCGAGGTCCTGGAACGGCTTGAGATGCCGTCTGGTGCGCACGTGTCGGGACTCGAATCCGATGGCGGCGACCGGTTCTTCTGCGGCGGCGGAGACACCGGCAAGGTGAGAGCCGTCCGCCGGCCCCGGCGAGGCTCGCGCTAGGCGGCGCCGACGCGAGGCAAATTTCGCCGAAATCTTCCGCGAAGATGAGGAGCGATAACGAGCGCTGCCAGCGAACAACGTCCCTCATCAGCTGTACAGGAGGAGATCGATGCAAGAGACCCTCGTCGCCCGCCGCGAGACGCAGATCGCGGCGCCACCCGCCGCGGTGTTCGCTCTCCTGACCGATCCGGACAAGATCCTGCGCTGGATTGGAACGGAAGCGCAGCTCGAGCCGCAGCCCGGGGGCCTCTATCTCGTCAATGTGACCGGGGCTCGCGTCTCCCGCGGCTTCTTCCGCGAGGTGGTGCCGGTGCACCGCCTGGCCTACAGTTTCGGCTGGGTCGGCAGCGAAGCGGTGCCGCCGGGGTCGAGCCTCGTCGAGATCGATCTGATCGAGCAGCCGCCCGGAACGCTGCTGCGCCTGACCCACACCGGTCTGCCTGATGCCGAGCAATGCGCCGGCCATGCGGAAGGCTGGGCCCATTATCTCGACCGGCTGGCCGAGGTTGCAGCCGGGCGCGACCCCGGCCCGGACCCCTGGCGCGGCCGCACCGGCCCGGACTGACTGTTTTCCGCTTGCGCCGTCATCGCGGCGTGACAGGCCGGGGGCCGTAACGGCATGATCGCGCCATGGATCTGCCCGCGCACCTCGCCTGGCTGGTGGACGAGGCCAGTGCCTCGCCTGCCCCCGACCGCTTCCTGGCCGAGTTCGGCGGCCGGCTGCTGGCCGACGGCCTGCCGCTGGCCGGCGGTGCCCTGACGCTCGCGGTGCCACATCCGTTCATCGTCCGCCGCACCTGGCTGTGGCGGGCGGAGACGGCAGCGGTGATCGAGGCACTGGGTTTTGCCGGCGCTGCCTCCGATCATGCCGGACGAGACTGGCTGGCCGGGCTTGGTCCGGTGCACGAGGACACGGTCAGCGCGGCGGAGGAGAGTCCAGTGCTGGGCTGGGCCGGAACGCGCCCGTTCGGCCCCGCCGAGTCCGGCCGGTTGCGCGAAGCCGCACGCTTCGCCGCAGCACCGTTAGCCGCGCTGGCGACGCGAGCGGCAATGGCAGCTCTGCTCGAAGCCTATCTCGGCCGGCGCAGTGCCGCCCAGGTGCAGGCCGGCGCGCTGCGCCGCGGCGCGGGCGAAACCATTCGCGCCGTACTGCTCTATGCCGATCTGCGCGGCTTCACCGCATTGTCCGAGACGACCGAGCCCGTGGCTGTCATCGCCGCGCTCGACGCCTGGTTCGATCGCATCGCAGGCGCCGTGCACGCCTTCGGGGGCGAGGTGCTGAAGTTCATCGGCGACGGCGTGCTGGCGATCTTCCCGGTCACTGGCGCGCCGTCCGAGGCCTGCGAGGCGGCGCTGCGCGCGATCACCGCCGCCCGCGCCGGCATGGCCCATCTCGACACCGCGCGAGCGGCGCAGGGGCTACCGCCGCTGCCGTTCGGCGCGGCGCTGCATCTGGGCGAGATATTGTGGGGCAACATCGGCGCGGCCGACCGGCTGGACTTCACCGCGATCGGGCCCGCGGTCAACCTGGTCAGCCGGCTGGAGGGGCTATGCCGGCCGCTCGGCCGGTCGGTGCTGATATCGAGCGCGGTCGCTGCCGAGACCACCGCGCCGCTAGTGCCGCTCGGCGAACAAGTGCTGCGCGGCATCGTCGCGCCTTGCGCCGTGTTCACCCTGCCGGATGCGTGAACGACGCGGCGCTACCCGCAAGGTTCGCATCGGCAGCTTACGTCAGTCCACCTTGACGTTGGCGGCCTTGATCATCGGCCACCATTTTGCGATCTCGGCCTTCTGCCAGCTGCCCAGCGCCTGCGGCGAGAGCTGATCCTTCGGCGGCATCTGCAGGCCGAGATTTTCGAGCTGCTTCCTCACCGCGGGATCGTTCAGCGCCGCGACCGCGGCGGCGTTGAGCCTGGTGACGATGTCCTTGGGCGTATCCTTCGGCACCCACAGGCCCGACCACAGCGTCATGTGGAAACCCGGAAGGCCTGCTTCGTCCGTGGTCGGGATGTCAGGCGCGGAGGCGAGGCGCTTGGCGTCGGTGACGGCATAGGCGCGGATGGTGCCGGCGCGCACCTGGGCAATCGAGTTCGAGGTCTGGTCCACGATGATGTCGATCTGGCCGGCGACCAGATCGTTCATCGCCGGCGCCGTTCCGCGATACGGCACATATTGCAGTTTGATGCCGGCGACGTTCTCGAAATAGAGCCCGGCGATATGGCTACCGGAGCCGGCGCCGGCGGTGCCCGCGGTCGGCGGCGACGGCCGCGCCTTCAGCCACTCCAGCAGCTCCTTCAGCGATTTCGCCGGCACGTCGTTTTTGCTGACGATGATCATGGGGTTGCTCGGCAACAGCACGACCGGCTCGAGGTCGGCCACGAGATCGTAACCGAGCTTGTAGACCGCGCCGTTTGCCACATGCGTGCCGAGATGGCCGAAAGAGACGGAGTAACCGTCGGGCGGCGATCGCACGGCGCGGCCGACGCCGATCGAACCGCCCGCCCCCGTGACGTTCTCTATCAGCACGGCTTCGCCGAGCGTCACCTTCATGCGCTCGGCGAGAATTCGCGCCATCGCGTCCGACGGACCGCCTGCCGCGAACGGCACGATGATGGTGATGGGGTGCGACGGATAATTTTCCGCGAGCTGCGGTGCCGGCGAATGCCAGCACCGCAAGCATAGTCAGAACTATTCTTCGCATCACACTCTCCCCCCAAAAACGCCTCACCGTCGTCATTGCGAGGAGCGAAGCGACGAAGCAATCCAGGCTGCCGATGCCGCTCTATGGATTGCTTCGCTGCGCTCGCAATGACGATTTACAGTTTCGCGTAGTCGATCGGCTTGTGACGATCGAGCGTACGCGTGACCGGCGGCAGCGGATATTTAAGCCCTGTCGCGCAATTGAACAGCATCACGCGGTCATTTTTCGTGACGCGACCATCGGCGAGGCTTTGCTTGTAGGCGGCGTAGGTCGCGGCGCCCTCCGGGCACAGCAGCAAGCCCTCTTCGCGCGCGACTTCGTTCAATGCAGCAGAAATTTTCTCATCTTCCACCGCGATGGCAAACCCTTTGCTCTCGCGGACCGCGCGCAGGATCAGAAAATCTCCGATCGCCTGCGGCACGCGGATGCCCGAGGCGATGGTGTGCGCGTCTTCCCAGCGCGGCGCATGCTCGGTGCCTGCTTCAAAAGCACGCACCATCGGCGCACAGCCGGACGCCTGCACAGCAACCATGCGCGGACGCTTGCTGCCGATGAAGCCGATCGCTTCCAGTTCGGCGAATGCCTTCCACATGCCGATCAGCCCGGTGCCGCCGCCGGTCGGATAGAAGATCACGTCCGGCACGTCCCAGCCGAGCTGCTCGGCGAGCTCCAGCCCCATCGTCTTCTTGCCCTCGATCCGGTACGGCTCCTTCAAGGTCGAGGTGTCGAACCAGCCGGCTTTTGCTTTCCCCTCGCCGACGATCTTGCCGCAATCGTCGATAAGCCCGTTGACGCGATAGACGGTCGCGCCCTGCAACTCGATCTCGCTGACATTCACCTCCGGCGTATCGGCCGGACAGAAGATCGTGGTCTTGATGCCGCAGGAAGTCGCGTAGGCCGCGAGCGCCGCGCCGGCATTGCCGTTGGTCGGCATCGCCATGTGCTTGATGCCGAGCGCCTTGCCCATCGACACCGCCATGACCAGGCCGCGCGCCTTGAACGAGCCGGTCGGCAGCCGCCCCTCGTCCTTCACGATGATCTCGCCGCCGCCAAGTTTCTTCGCAAGCTTCGGCAGGCGGATCAGCGGCGTCGTCACCTCGCCGAGGCTGACGATATCCGCGGTCTTCCGTACCGGCAGCATCTCGCGATAGCGCCACATGTCGGCCGGCCGTCGCGCCAGCGCATCCTTGGTCAGCGCCTTCTTCACGCCCGCGAGGTCATAACGCACGAGCAGCGGCTTGCCGGCCTTCGAGAGGTTGTGGACCTGGTCGGCGGGGTAATGATCGCCTTCCATGGCGCATTCGAGATGGGTCACGAACGTCGGACGTTCGATGGTCAGATTGTCATTGTCTTTCACGGAATTTCTCTCGTTTCCTGCTGGACGTGACTTCGATCCTTCACGCCTTACATGTTCAGCACACGGCCATAGGCGTCGAGCACCGCCTCCTTCATCATCTCCGACAGGGTCGGATGCGGGAAGATCGTGTGCATCAGCTCTTCCTCGGTGGTCTCCAGATTCATCGCGACCACGTAGCCCTGGATCAGTTCGGTCACCTCGGCGCCGATCATGTGCGCGCCCAGCAGCTGTCCGCTCTTCCTGTCGAAGATCACCTTGACCAGGCCCTGGTCCTCGCCGAGCGCAATCGCCTTGCCATTGCCCACGAACGGGAAACGACCGACGCGGATTTCACGGCCGCCCTCCTTCGCTCTTTCCTCGGTGAGGCCGACCGAGGCTATTTGCGGCTGGCAATAGGTGCAGCCGGGAATGAGATTCTTGTCCGTGGGATGCGGATGCAGGCCCTTGATCGCCTCGATGCACACCACGCCCTCATGCTCGGCCTTGTGCGCCAGCATCGGCGGACCGGCGACGTCGCCGATGGCATAGATGCCCGGCACGTTGGTCTTGCCGTAACCGTCGATCACGACAACACCGCGGTCGGTTTTGACGCCGAGCTTTTCGAGGCCGAGATTCTCGATATTGCCGACCACGCCGACGGCGGAAATCACCCGGTCGAACTCGACCGTCTGCGGCTTGCCCTTGCCGTCGTCGATGGTCGCGACCACGCTGTCGCTCTTCTTTTCCAGTTTTGTCACTTTGGTCGACGTAAGGATCTTGATCCCCTGCTTCTCGAAGCGTTTTCGCGCGAGTCCTGCGATCTCCGCGTCCTCGACCGGCAAGATTTGCGGCAGCACCTCGACCACGGTGACGTCGGAGCCCATGGTGTGGAAGAACGAGGCGAACTCGATGCCGATCGCACCCGACCCGACCACCAGCAGCGACTTCGGCATCTTGTCCGGCACCATCGCCTCGAAGTAGGTCCAGATCAACTTCTTGTCGGGCTCGAGCCCCGGCAGCACGCGCGGCCGCGCGCCGGTGGCGAGGATGATGTGTTTTGCTTGATAAGCGCCCTCGCCGGCCGCGCCCTTCGGCGCCTCGGCCGCGGACTTCTTCACCGTGATCTTGCCGGGCGCGTCGATCGACGCCTCGCCCCAGATCACCGTGACCTTGTTCTTCTTCATCAGGAAGCCGACGCCGTCATTGAGGCGCTTCGACACCCCGCGCGAGCGCTGCACCACGGCCTTGGGATCGTAGGAGATTTTCTCGGCCGACAGCCCGTAATCCTTGGCGTGCTGCATGTAGTGAAAGATTTCCGCCGAGCGTAAGAGTGCTTTGGTCGGAATGCAGCCCCAGTTCAGGCAGATGCCGCCGAGATAGGATTTCTCGACGATCGCCGTCTTGAACCCGAGCTGCGCGGCGCGGATCGCGGTGACATAGCCGCCGGGCCCGGAACCGATGATGATCACGTCGAAGGATGTGTCGGCCATGGTTACTCGCTCGTTCTCATCTCGCGACCGGACTGATCGTTCGTTCCGTCATTGCGAGGAGCGTTAGCGACGAAGCAATCCATCCTGCCGGTGGTGAGATGGATTGTTTCGCTGCGCTCGCAATGACGGCGTCACACCATCATCATCACGGGGTTTTCGATCAGCTGCTTGAACGCGCCGATCAGTTCGGCGCCGAGCGCGCCGTCGATCGCGCGGTGATCGCACGACAACGTCACGCTCATCATGTGGGCGATCTCGATCTTGCCGCCGCGCACCACCGGACGCTCCTCGCTGGTGCCGACCGCCAGAATCGTGGCGTGCGGCGGGTTGATGACGGCGGTGAAGTGACTGATGCCGTACATGCCGAGGTTGGACACCGCGGTGGTACCGCCCTGATATTCCTCCGGCTTGAGTTTGCGCGCCCGCGCCCGCGCCGCGAAGTCCTTCATCTCGCCTGAGATCGCGGACAGCGTTTTCGTCTCCGCCTTGCGGATGATCGGGGTGATCAGCCCCCCGGCATCGCCACCGCGACGCCGACGTCGGAATGCTTGTGCTTGAGCATGCCGCCTTCGGTCCAGCTGACGTTGCAATTCGGAATCTTCTGCAACGCCACCGCCATCGCCTTGATGACGAAGTCGTTCACCGAGATCTTGTAGAGCGGCTTCTTCTCCTTGTCCTTCGGTGCCGCCTCGTTGATCTGCTCGCGCGCAGTCAGGAGCTTGCCGATGTCACAGTCGATCGTCAGATAGAAATGCGGGACGTTCTGTATCGACGCGGTCAGCCGCTGGGCGATGGTCCGGCGCATGCCGTCATGCGGCACGATCTCGTAGGAGCCTTGCTCGAACAGCGCGAGGATTTGCTTGTCCGACATCGACGGCGCGATGGACGGCGTACCCGCTGGCGCCGCGGCCGGCGCCTTCAGGCCTTTGCCCGATTTCGCTTCCTCGACGTCGCGCGCGATGACGCGGCCGTGCGGGCCGGAGCCGTTGATGCGGCCGAGCTCAATGCCGGCTTCCTTGGCGAGACGCCGCGCCAGCGGCGACGAGAAGACGCGGGCGTGGCCGTTGGTCTTTGCAGCGGGCGCCGCCGCCTGAGGTGCAGGCGCGGGAGTTGCAGCAGGCGAAGCGGCTTTTGGCGCCGGCGCGGCGGCTGGTTTTGCAGCCGGCGCTTCGGCAGCCTTCGGCGGAGCAGCCGACGCGCCCGCCCCGGCGGCCTTCACGTCCTCGCCGTCGCCGGCCATGACCGCGATGACGTCGTTGACCGCGACGTCCTGCGTCCCCTCCGGCACCAGGATTTTTGCGATGGTGCCCTCGTCGACCGCCTCGACTTCCATCGTCGCCTTGTCGGTCTCGATCTCCGCGATGACGTCGCCGGACTTGACCTTGTCGCCCTCTTTCTTGAGCCACTTGGCAAGGTTGCCCTTTTCCATCGTGGGCGACAGCGCGGGCATCAGGATGTTGATTGGCATGCTGACCTCACAAAATTCTCAAGTGTTGGCTTCCGTCGAAGTGGAAGCCAACCGGAAACGTCTGGGCATTAGCGCCCGCCAGAGAGGGACGACTTTTCTTCGAAAAGTCATCCCGTTCCATCTTTTTTGTTTGAGCCTGATCTT
Organism: uncultured Alphaproteobacteria bacterium; assembly: GCA_963786115.1. Lineage (GTDB taxonomy): Bacteria > Pseudomonadota > Alphaproteobacteria > Rhizobiales > Xanthobacteraceae > Bradyrhizobium. The sequence goes on along the minus strand of CAWAYC010000014.1, from coordinate 66,095 downwards.
CTCGGAGAACCGGTCTCCACTTTTCCGGATCATGCTCTGGCAGATCGATCCACATCAATTGCCGATATCGCCCTGCCACAATCGCTCGTTGGCGGGAACGGATCGCCACGACTTCATCATGTTGATCGACCGCTCATCCTCGAGATCGATGAAGGGGATTCCTGATAGCGTCAGGATGTCCTTGCTGCCCGGAAACGTGACGGACTCCCCGATCACGACCAGCGAGACCTTGAACAGCCCGAGCGCGCCCGCGCACATCGAACACGGCGACAGCGTCGTGTACATGACGGTGTCGTGGAACGAGATGACGCCGGCATCGCGCAGGCAGCTCATCTCTCCGTGCAAAATGACATTCTTCTCCTGCACCCGGTTGTTATGTCCGCGTGCGATGATCTTGTTGTCGCGGGTCAGCACGGCGCCGATCGGCAGGCCGCCTTGCGCGATCGAGCGCTCGGCCTCGGCAATCGCTTCCGCCATGAATTCGTAATGATGGGCTTCGATTGCCACGGTCAGTGCTGCCCCTGCGAGCGCGGTTTGGTGCTGCCGACGTCGGTCGGCCGTGCGATCTCGGCTTCGAACATGTCGAGGATGCGCCGCAGCGCCTCCTCCTCGGTATATTCGCTCTCGCGCGAATAGGCCCGCGCGGCATGGCGCGCGACGTCCACCAGGAGCAGCCCCCACATATCGGGTTCCTCGAAGGCGCGCTGGAAGGCGATCGACAGGCCGCCATCGACGACGAACGCGCGCAGCACTTCGATGGCGTCTTCGCGGTCCATCACATCGGGCGGCAACGGCTGCTCCTTCGGACCCGCCATGCGTCACCGGTACGTGACGGCCTTGGCGGCTTCCACCACCTCGGCCACGGAGGGCAACGCCAGCTTCTCGAGATTGGCAGCATAGGGCATCGGCACATCCTTGCCCGAGACCCGCGCCACCGGCGCATCCAGATAGTCGAAGGCGTGCTCCATGATGCGGGCGGCGATCTCGGCGCCGACGCCGTTCTGCTGCCAGCCCTCCTCCACCGTCACCGCGCGCCCGGTCTTTTTGACCGACGCGACGATGGTTTCGGTATCCATCGGCCGCAGCGTGCGCAGGTCGATCACCTCGGCCTCGATACCTTCCTTCGCGAGCTCATCGGCGGCCTTCAGCGAATAGGTCATGCCGTTGGACCAGGAGATGATGGTGACGTCCTTGCCTGTTCGTGCCACGCGGGCCTTGCCGATCGGCACCACATAATCGTCGAGCTTCGGCACTTCGCCGGAATGGCCGTACAGCATCTCGTTCTCGAGGAAGATCACCGGATTGGGATCGCGGATCGCGGCCTTCAACAGGCCCTTGTAATCGGCGGCCGAGAACGGCGCGATCACCTTCAGGCCGGGGACTTGCGAGTACCAGGCCGAATAATCCTGGCTGTGCTGGGCGGCGACGCGGGCGGCGGCGCCGTTCGGGCCGCGGAACACGATCGAGCAGCCCATCTGGCCGCCGGACATGTAGAGCGTCTTGGCCGCGGAGTTGATGATCTGGTCTATCGCCTGCATGGCGAAGTTGAACGTCATGAACTCGACGATCGGCTTCAGGCCGGCCATCGCCGCGCCGACGCCGACGCCGGCAAAGCCGTGCTCGGTGATCGGCGTATCGATCACGCGCTTGGCACCGAATTCCTGCAACAGCCCCTGCGTGACCTTGTAGGCGCCCTGGTATTCCGCGACCTCTTCGCCCATCACGAACACATCGGGATCGCGGCGCATCTCCTCGGCCATGGCGTCGCGCAGCGCCTCGCGGATCGTCTGCGTAATCATCTCGGTGCCTTCGGGCACCTCGGGATCGGGCTCGGCGACGGCCTGTCGGTGCCGCCGGCGCCTTCTTCTCATCGGCCTTGGGCTGCGGCGCTTCGGCCTTGGCGGCCGCGGGCGGCGCGGACTCCGCGGCCTTCTCCTGCTTGGCCGGCGCGGATGCCTTGCCGAGATCGGCGGCGCTTTCGCCGTCGGCCAGAATGGTCGCGATCGGCGTGTTGACGGCGACGTCGGCGGTGCCTTCCGGGATCAGGATCTTGCCGAGCGTGCCCTCATCGGTCGCCTCGACCTCCATCGTCGCCTTGTCGGTCTCGATCTCGGCGATCACGTCACCCGACTTGATCGCCTCGCCTTCCTTCTTCAGCCATTTCGCGAGATTGCCCTTTTCCATGGTGGGCGACAGCGCAGGCATCAGTACTTGAATGGGCATATCGGCTCCCGAAATCGCTCTCTCGTTTTGGTCTGCGCGGGGTGTGGATTTTAGCGGTAGATGTCGGTGTAGAGTTCGGACGCATTCGGTTCGGGATCGTGCTGGGCGAAGTCCGCGGCCTGGTTGACGATCTCGCGCACCTCGGCGTCGATGGCCTTCAATTCCTGTTCGCTCACTTTCGCGGCGAGGAGACGGTTGCGGACCTGCTCGATCGGGTCCTGCCCTTGTCGCACCTTCTCGACCTCCTCGCGGGTCCGGTATTTTGCCGGATCTGACATCGAGTGGCCGCGATAGCGGTAAGTCTGCATTTCCAGGATGTAGGGCCCTTTGCCGGCCCGGCACCAGGCCACCGCCTCGTCGCCGGCGGCCTTCACCGCGCGGACGTCCATGCCGTCGATCTGCTTGCCGGGGATGTTGAAGGAGACGCCGCGCTTGGAGAAATCGGTCTGGGCGGAGGCGCGCGTCACCGAAGTACCCATGGCGTAGCGGTTGTTCTCGATGACGTAGATCACCGGCAACTTCCACAGCTCCGCCATGTTGAAGCTTTCATAGACCTGGCCCTGGTTGGCGGCGCCGTCGCCGAAATAAGCCAGGCTGACGAAATCATTGCCGCGATAGCGGTTGGCGAACGCGAGACCGGTGCCGAGCGGAACCTGGGCGGCGACGATGCCGTGGCCGCCGAAGAAATTCTTCTCCTTGCTGAACATGTGCATGGAGCCGCCCTTGCCCTTGGAATAACCGCCCTGGCGTCCGGTCAGTTCGGCCATCACGCCCTTGGCTTCCATGCCGGCGGCCAGCATGTGCCCGTGGTCACGATACCCGGTTATGACCTGATCGCCCTTCTTCAGGGCCATCTGCATCCCGACGACGACGGCTTCCTGTCCGATATAGAGATGGCAGAAGCCGCCGATCGCACCCATGCCGTAGAGTTGGCCGGCCTTCTCCTCAAAACGGCGGATCAACAGCATGTCGCGCAGCGCGGTGAGCTCCTGCTCCCTGGTGAATTCCGGAGGGGAGCCGTTGCCCTTTTGCTGACCGCTCTCCTGCCCTGCTTCCTTCGTGACGCTCTTCTTGGGTGCGGCCATGGCAATTCCGGATGAGAGAGGTGGTGAACCCTCTCTATCCCAACTCAAATCGGCGCGAAAGGACTGCTTCGCCTCGCGGAAACATTGCTATGCCGCACTGCAACGCAACACGACATTTTCGTGATTGTTATGAAGGGATTTTGAAATTTCGGCACGATCCGGAAAAGTGGGCGCCGGTTTTCCGATTGGATCGTGCTCACCCTTTAAAGTCTAGTTCGGCTTGATCGTCCGGACCAGGTCGCGCGGGTTGACGTAATCGAGCTGGAAGCGCGCCCGCTCGTCCAGCATGTCAGGGTCGACACTATCCGACCTGAGCAGCGAGACGCGCTGCTCCCCCGCGGCCCGCTCCTTCTTCAGGCGCGCCAGTTCCGAAGTCAGTGCGATGATCTCCTGGTCGAGTTCCTGCCGCGCATTCAGCCCGTACTTGCCGGTATAGGCGTTGACGCCGAAATAGCTGACCATCAGTGCCGCCAGCGTATAGAGGGCGAGCCCGGTCAGGATCGATTTGAGTCGGGTGCGGGAGACCATGCCGCCAACATGCGGGCGGGCGGTTAATGGACTCCTAAACCGGTGGAGATCCGCCTATCTGTGATGCTTCTCGATGTGAGCGGCAAAGGCGTCGATGTATTGCTGCAACACCTTCTGCAGCGGCTCCTTGGTGAGCTGGCCCTTGTCGTCGAAGGCATCGCCGACGGCGTTTAGATAAATTTCCGGCTGCTGCATGATCGGGCCGGAGATGCCGGGCAGGATGCTCTGCAGATGCTTGGCGGCGCTGACACCGCCGAGCGGCCCGGGGGAATTGCTAACGATCCCGACCGGCTTGCCGTTGAACGAGCTCTTGCCGTACGGACGCGAGCCGACGTCGATGGCGTTCTTCAGGACACCGGGGATCGAGCGGTTGTATTCGGGCGTCACGAACAGGATACCGTTCGACTGCTGCAGCTTCTCCCGGAAGGAAACCCACTCCGCCGGCGGAGCTCCCTCCAGATCCTGATTGAAGAAGGAAATGCCGTGCGGGGTGATGACCTCGAGCTTCAGCGACGGCGGCGCCAGCCTGGCGAGCGCATGGGCGATCTTGAGGGTAAAACTATCCTTGCGCAGGCTGCCGGCGATCGTGACGACGTTGTAGGCCATGGACTTTCCTTCTCGAGGCTGGGTTGCCTTACGCCCATTTAACCTGCCCCCTCAAAAAGATGCAAGTGCATGAACAGCCCAGTTCTGTAAACGCAGTGTTCGCGGAAAGATGCTTCGGCCTGAGGTGCCCCTCCGCTGTCGTCAGCCCTTGCTCGGGTCGATCAAGAACTTCTCGCCGGTGGCGCGCTTGTTGTAGACGGCGATGTTGTCGAGCTGCAGCGCTTCCTGCAGCGACACCACCTGCGTATAGTGGCTGGCGAAGGTGGTCTTAAGTTCGGCGACAACGCGCTGGCGCAGTTTCGCGCCGTCCGCCGCACCGATCTTCTGCAGGAACGGGAACAGCAGCCAGCCGCCGACACCCCACGCCATGCCGAAGGCGCGGTTCAGTTCGATCGGGCGCGGGTCGAGGCTGCCATAGACATAGACCTGCTTGTGCACGGTCGATCCATAGCGGCTGTATTCCTTGGCGGTCTTGTTGGCCGCGATCTCCATGCAGGTGAGGATTTGCCCGGCGAGCCTGCCGCCGCCGATCGCATCGAAGGCAATCGTGGCGCCGGTCTCCACCAGCGCATTGGTGAGGTCGTCCATGAAGCTCGGCGAGGTTGAAATCGACGACATGTTTGGCGCCGATGTTGTGCAGGATGTCGGCCTGCTCCTTGCTGCGCACGATGTTGACCAGGCCGATGCCGTCCTTGATGCAGATCCTGTTGAGCATCTGCCCGAGGTTCGAGGCGGCGGCGGTATGCACCAGCGCCTTGTGGCCCTCGCGCCGCATGGTCTCGGTCATGCCGAGCGCGGTCAGCGGATTGACGAAGCAGGAGGCGCCTTCGGCGGCTGTGGTGCCGACGGGCAGCTCCAGGACGTCCTTCGCCCGCAGCACGCGATATTGCGCGTACATCGCGCCGCCGATCATCGCGACGGTCTTGCCCATCAGCGCCTTGGCCGCATCGGACGATCCGGTCCCGACGACCACGCCGGCGCCTTCATTGCCGACCGGCATCGACTGATCGAGCCGCGCAGCCATTCCCTTCAACACAGCTTCCGGCACCTTCGCCGTGACCACCGGAAGCTCTTTCGTTCCCGACACCTTTGCGGTCGACATATCGGCAGGGCCGATCAGCAGCCCGAGGTCGGAGGGATTGATCGGCGCCGCCTCGACGCGGACCACGATTTCATCCGGCCCCGGTTCGGGGGTCGGGATGTTCACCAACGACAGTTCGAGCTCGCCGCTCTTCTTGAGCAGCGAACGCAATTGCAGCCCGCTCTTGCCGTCACTCATTGCAGCCCTCCCGTTTTGTGTTCGTTATATCTGAATATGTCAGGCGCGTTACGCCAGCGCCTTCAGCGCGCCCTTCCCGGCATATTTCGCCTGGGCGCCGAGTTCCTGCTCGATGCGCAGGAGCTGGTTGTACTTGGCGGTGCGGTCGGAGCGCGCCAGCGACCCGGTCTTGATCTGTCCGCAATTGGTCGCGACCGCGAGATCGGCGATGGTGGAATCCTCGGTCTCGCCGGAACGGTGCGACATCACGGCGGTGTAACCGGCCTTGTAGGCCATCTCGACCGCGGACAGCGTCTCCGTCAGCGTGCCGATCTGGTTGACCTTGATCAGGATCGAATTGGCGCGGCCATTCTTGATGCCGTCGGCGAGCCGCGTGACGTTGGTGACGAACAGATCGTCGCCGACCAATTGGCACTTCGTGCCGATCAGGTCGGTCAATTCCTTCCAGCCGTCCATGTCGTCCTCGGACATGCCGTCCTCGATGGTGACGATCGGATAGCGCGACACCAGATCGGCGAGATATTTGGCCTGCTCGGAACGCGAGCGGGTCTTGTTCTCGCCGCCATAGACGTAAGCGCCGTCCTTGAAGAATTCGGTCGCCGCGCAATCAAGTCCGAGCATCACGTCCGAGCCCGCCTTGTAGCCCGCCTTGCCGATCGCGCTCACCACGAAGTCGAGCGCGGCATCGGCGGACGGCAGGTTCGGCGCAAAACCGCCCTCGTCGCCGACATTGGTGTTGTGGCCGGCCTTCTTCAGTTCGCCGCGCAGCGTGTGGAAGATTTCCGCGCCGCAGCGCAGCGCCTCGGCAAAGGTGGCGGCGCCGACCGGCAGGATCATGAATTCCTGGAAATCGATCGGGTTGTCGGCATGCACGCCGCCATTGATGATGTTCATCATCGGCACCGGCAAGGTCCGCGCCGAGGTGCCGCCGACGTAACGGTAGAGCGGCATGTCGAAGGACTCCGCGGCCGCCTTGGCACAGGCGAGCGACACGCCGAGGATGGCGTTGGCCCCCAGCCGGCTCTTGTTCGGCGTGCCGTCGAGATCGATCATGATCTGGTCGATCTGGATCTGCTCCTCGACCGCGTGATCGGTGAGCGCCTCGTAGATCTCGCCGTTGACGGCCTCCACCGCCTTCAGCACGCCCTTGCCGAGATAGCGCGCCTTGTCGCCGTCGCGCAGCTCGACCGCCTCATGCGCGCCGGTGGAGGCGCCCGATGGCACCGCGGCGCGGCCGATCGAGCCGTCTTCCAGCACCACATCGACCTCGACGGTCGGATTGCCACGGCTATCGAGAATTTCGCGGCCGATGATGTCGACGATGGCGGTCATGTCTGTATTTCCCTTGCGGTGGTTCTGCCCCGGTTCGGGCCGCGTCTTACACGGCGCGCAAGCAAATGTGAACGGCTGCCGTTCGGCCTTTTCCTGACGGGCCGACATGACCGCGTTATTGTGGCGGAAGGCTGATCGACGCGTACAGACCTTCCTTCTGACGGAGCCGGGGTAACGCAATGAATCGCCGCCAGTTTCTCTCCACTACCGCTGCCGGAATTCTCGCCGCGCCCGCGCTACTGCGAGGTGCAAGCGCACAGGAAGGCCCGTTCCGGGTGAAATATTTTCCGGTCGACGCGGGTGTGGGCCTGCACGACGTCGCGCCTGCTGCCGATGGCACCGTCTGGTTCACCGGCCAGCGCAACGGAACACTGGGACGGCTGGATCCGCGCAACGGCTCGTTCAAGCTGGTCGGTCTCGGCAAGAGCGCGGCGCCCCACGGCGTCACGATCGGGCCCGACGGCGCCGCGTGGGTAACCGAGGGCGGGCAGAACGCGATTGCCCGTGTCGATCCCGGCGATAACAGCGTCACCCTGTTCCGCCTGCCCGAAAAATATGCGTACGCCAACCTCAACACCGGCGTCTTCGACAAGCGCGGGATCTACTGGTTTACCGGCCAGTCCGGCTATTACGGCCGGCTCGATCCAAAGTCCGGCGACATCCGCGTATTCGAGGCCCCGCGTGGCGTCGGCCCCTACGGCATCGCGGTCACGCCGAGGGGCGAGGTCTGGTATGCCTCGCTCGCGGGAAATCACGTCGCAAGGATCGATCTGGCGACGGGACAGGCGAAGGTGGTCGAACCACCAACGCCGCAGCAAGGCGCGCGGCGGATATGGTCGGACTCCAGAAGCCGCCTCTGGGTCAGCGAATGGAACAGCGGCAACGTCTCGCTGCACGATCCCGCCGACGGCAGCTGGAAGGCCTGGAAGCTGCCGGGCAACAGCCCCCGCGCCTATGCGGTCTATGTCGACGACAGGGACAAGGTCTGGCTCACCGATTTCTCGGCGAATGCGATCGTGCGCTTCGATCCCGCAAGCGAGAAATTCAGCGTCTTCGCCAGCGACAGGTCGGGCGCCAACGTACGGCAACTGGACGGACGTTCGGGTGAGGTCTGGGGCGCCGAATCCGGCACCGATCGCGTCGTGGCAATTCAAGCGATCGCGCCGACGTAGCATTCTCCAGGCAGTCGTCCAGCACCCTCGCCACGTTAACGGTTGACGGCGACGCCCGCTTGCGCTCATTCATCGCGCCGAGAGGGAATTTGACGATGGCTCGGAAATCATTGCAGCTCGGCCGCGCCGTGGAATGGCCGCATACGCCGGAACGGGCCGAGCTCGACCGCGTGCCCAATCCGCAAGCCGACACCAACTATCTCGTGCGTTTCACCGCGCCGGAGTTCACCTCGCTCTGCCCGGTTACGGGTCAGCCGGATTTCGCACATCTCGTCATCGACTATGTACCCGGACGTTGGCTTCTGGAGTCGAAATCGCTCAAGCTCTATGTCGCGAGTTTCCGCAATCACGGCGCATTCCATGAGGATTGCACGGTCATGATCGGCAAGCGCATCGCGACCGAGATCCAGCCCAAATGGCTTCGGATCGGCGGCTACTGGTATCCGCGCGGCGGCATCCCGATCGACGTATTCTGGCAGACCGGCCGATTGCCGAAGGGCATGTGGGTCCCCGATCAGGGCGTCGCGCCCTACCGCGGGCGCGGCTGAACCGTTCTGATGCAATCGGACGACTTTAGCTGTTAGCGATTCGCCGAGGATGTCAGGGGGCGGTGGGGCAGATGCTGGCCGCGAAATCCCGCGCAATCTTGTCGATGCCGAGACGACCGGGACGATACCACTCGCCCGCCCAGTTCACCGCGCCCAGCAGCAGCAGCCGCACCGAATCCTGCGACGTGCCCGGCGGGATGAGTCCCGCTCTGCCAAGATCCGCAATGACCGTCCGCCAGACATCTTCATATTTCCTGCGCTCGACGCGACACTCCGCACGGACCTTCGGCGGCAGGAAGGCGAAAGCTCGGATGCTCGCCGAGGTATAGTCGCTGTGCCTCAATGACGACAGCAGGTGCGCGCGCACCGCCGTCTCAAGCCGCTTCCGGGGGCTGGCGTTTGACGGCAGCGCGGCAAGCGCGCCGACCACGGCCTCGTGCACCACCTTGACGCCCTCGTCGACGACCCGTTGAACGATATCATCCTTCGAAGGAAAATGATGATAGATGCTGCCGGCCTTGATGCCGACCTCTCGCGCGATGCCGCGAATGGTGGTCGCTTCATAGCCCTTCTGCCGCATCAGCCGTGCGGCAGTATCCAGGATCAGACCCGCAGCACCGGCACGCTCCGGCCCCGTTTCGCTGGTCTTCGGTTTGCCGTAATCAGCGATGGTCGCCGGGGGGCGGCTTCGTCGCGGGACCGCCTTGACCGTCTTTGCCATTGTCCGCTCCACCCTCGACGACGCCCCAGCCGGCCTTCGGGTGCGGCGTCCGCCTCATCAGGAGGCGCGCCGCTCCGGTTTGCACAATCGTGCCGCGTTGATCAAGCAGGACGAAGCACAGCTCCAGCAGGCCATGATTCGGATTCTTGACGTCGCGCTTGCCGGTCACATCGATTCGAGCCCTCACGGTGTCGCCAGGCCGGACCGGCGCCTTGAAGTCCCACGTCACCCCGAGAAGCGCAACCACCGTTCCGTCGATCAGATCGAGGCGGGACGCCAGTCCGAATGCCAGTCCGATACCCATCGGACCATGGGCGATGCGGCCGCCGAACTCGGTGTCGGCAGCAAAGACCTCGTCGGTATGCACAGGGTTATAGTCGCCGGTCAGGCCTGCGAAAGCGGCGATGTCCGTCTCGGTTATCGTCCGTCCTGGCGTCTCGAACCGCTGCCCCTGTGTGAACTCGCCAAAAAGCCGACCCATCAATCGTTTCCCTTGAGGTGCGTTCCATAGTTCGGCGGCCGCTTCTCGACAAAGGCGTTCATGCCCTCGCGCCAGTCATCGCAATCGACCAGAGCGGACAGCGCCTCCACGCCGAAGCGTCGCGCGCTGCGCAGATCGACATCGCCGGACGTGTGGATCGACGACTTGCATTGGGTCAGCGCGCGGGGGCTCATCGCCATCAGATCCCCGGCGAGCTGCAGGCTTGCGGCCTCGAGCTCGTCCATTTCAACCACCCGATAGACAAGCCCGGCCGCCGCCGCCTCGGCCGCGTCCACATGGCGAGCCAGCATGATCCATTCCAGCGCCTTTCCCCGTCCGATAAAGCGGCCGAGTTTTTGTACGCCGCCCGCCCCGGGAGTTGCGCCGAGCTTGGCTTCCGGCAATCCAACCCGCGCGGTGGTGGCCAGAATTCTGAAGTCGCACGCGAGCGCGAGCTCGAAGCCACCCCCCATCGCAAAGCCGTTAATCGCGGCGATCACCGGAATCCCGATCGCCTCGATCTTGTCGAAGAGCCGTGCGATTCGTCCGAAATACCGGTCACGGGTGTCGAAGCGGTCGGTGAAGATACGATCTGGTCCGGCGAAATATTTCAGATGCGCTCCGCCACAGAACGCGCGCCCTGTTCCGGTGATGACGAGCACCCGCGCGCGGGCCGCCGTCACCGCGTCGATTGCATGGTCGAGATCATCCAGCAATTCCAGTCGCAGCGAGTTCATCTCGCTCTCGCGCGTCAGGCAAACCCTTGCGACCCCGGCACTCGGCCAATCCAGCGACAGTGTTGAATAAGTCATTTCGTAGCCTGCACTTCCTCGCGCAGATCCTTTCTGCGGATTTTTCCGGTGATAGTGAGCGGCAGCTCGGTTCGGAATTCGATCTGTCGCGGGTATTCGTGAGCCGAAAGGCGCGACTTGACGAACGCCTGCACGTCCGCACAGAGCGCGTCGTCGATCTCGCGCCCCTCTCTCGGAACGATAAAGGCCTTCACCACCTCGCCGCGGACCTTGTCGGGAACGCCGATCACAGCCACCATGGCCACCGCCGGGTGTCGCATCAGGCAATCTTCGATTTCGGTCGGGCCGATACGATAGCCTCCGGAAATGATGACGTCGTCATTGCGTCCGTGAAACCAGAAATAGCCCTCCTCGTCCCGATGACCGACGTCACCGGTCAGAAGCCACCCATTGCAGAATTTCTCCGACGTCGCCTCCGGCTGGTTCCAATATCGCAGAAAGAACACGGGGTCCGGAGCCTTGACCGCGATCGTCCCCGTCGTGCCTGGTGGCACCGGCCGCCCATCGTCATCCAAGATCTCCAGAACATGTCCTGGAATGGGTCGCCCCATCGAGCCGTCCTTGAGTGTCATGATCGACGCGCAATTGCCGACCGTCAGATTGGCCTCCGTCTGACCGTAAAATTCGTTGATGGTGAAGCCGAACGTCTGCCGCCCCCACTCCAGCATCTCCTGGCCGAGCCGCTCGCCGCCGCTCGCGATGCTGCGCATCGCGTAGCGAAACTTCGATTGCGGCCGTTCAACTTGCCGCATCATCTTCAGGGCGGTCGGTGGCATGAAGGCGTTGCGAATGTCGAGCTTCGCCATCAGGGCGAAAGCCTCTTCCGGATCGAACTTCTGCAGTCGTTTCGCAACCACCGGCACACCGTGAAAAAGCGATGGCAGGAGCACGTCCATCAGACCGCCAGCCCAGGCCCAATCCGCCGGGGTCCACATCCGATCGCCTGGCTGGGGGAAGAAATCGTGGGGCAACTCCACGCCGGGAAGGTGCCCGAGCAACGTCCGATGGGCATAGAGCACGCCTTTCGGATTACCGGTCGTGCCCGACGTGTACACGATGATGGCCGGATCCTCGGCGGAGGTCGCAACCCGGGTGTGATCCGCCGAAGCGGCATCGACGAGCTTGCCCCATTCCAGCACGCGACCGTCGCGGCGCTCGTCAATGCTAATCAGAGCCAAGCTCGCCGTCAGCCTGTCCGCAACGTCGAGCAGCTTTTCAATCCCTGCCGCGTTCGAAACGACGACCTTGGCGCCGCTGTCATTCAGGCGATATTCGATCGCCTCCGGACCGAATAGCGTAAACAGCGGCAAGGCGATCGCGCCCAATCGATAAGCCGCGAGATGGGCGATCAAGGTTTCGGGGCACTGCGGCAGGAGAATGCCCACCCGATCGCCTTTCGCGACACCAATCGCGCTCAACGCGTTCGCCAGTCGCCGTGAGCGATCCTGCAAATGCTCGAAGCTCATTTCCGCCATACCGGCGGCGGTCTCGACCAGCAAGGCGGTGCGATTTGCACCGACGTGTCGATCGCAAATCGCGGTCGCGATATTGAACTCCTTCGGAATTTCCCACCGGAAGTTGGCGCACACCTCCTGATATGTCGTTCCGACAAGTGTCATCTCAATTTCTCCACTTCCCTGCCTAACGATTGTTAGGTATATACCCTCCGCAACGCGGCAGCAAGCCGCCGGAAGAATTTCAATCGGTCGGAGGAATGATGAGAAAGACGCTTTGGGGGATCGCGATCGGCCTGGCCGTTTTCACCGCGCGCGCAAATGCTCAGGTGTCGGACGACATCGTCAAAATCGGCGTCCTGAACGATCAGTCCGGCATCTACGCCGACTTGTCGGGCCAGGGCTCGGTGATAGCCGCCCGCATGGCGGTCGAGGATTTCGGCGGGACCGTGCTGGGAAAACCCGTCGAGGTGATTTTCGCGGATCACCAGAACAAGCCTGACGCCGGATCCGCCATCGCTTCGCGCTGGTACGACGTCGATCATGTCGATGCAATTGTCGACGTTCCGGTGTCTTCGGTGGCTCTTGCGGTTCAGGAGGTTGCCCGGCAACGCAAGCGGATCGTCATGTTCTCCGCCGCGGGAAGCTCCGATCTGACGGGCAAGGCGTGCTCACCGTTTGGGACGCAATGGGCGTTCGACAGCGTCGCGCTGGCCAAGGGCACTGCCTCGGCGGTCACGAAATCCGGTGGGGACAGCTGGTTCTTCATAACGGCCGACTACGCATTCGGCGCCGCCATGGAGGCCGACGCCAGGCGTTACATTGCGGAAGCAGGCGGAAAGGTAGTTGGAAGTGTGCGTCATCCGCAGGGCACTTCGGACTTCGCGTCATTTCTGCTGCAAGCACAAAGCTCCAAGGCCAAAGTCATCGGCTTCGCCAATGCGGGGAATGACACGATCAACGCCGTGAAAGGCGCCTCCGAATTCGGCATCACGGCGGGCAAGCAGAAGCTCGCCGCAATGCTGATCTTCCTGTCAGACATTCACTCCCTCGGTCTTCAGCTGTCGCAGGGCCTCAATTTGACCGAAAGTTTCTATTGGGACCTCAACGCCAATTCGCGTGCCTGGTCCAAACGATTCGGCGAACGCATGGGAGGCCGGATGCCCACCATGGTTCACGCCAGCGTCTACAGCGCAGTGACGCACTATCTGAAAAGCATCAAGGCAGCCGGAACCGACAACGCGGAGACCGTCGCTGCCAAGATGGCCGAGCTGAAGGTGAGTGACCAGATCCTGCCGGCGGGCGATATCCGCAAGGATGGCCGCGTGCTGCGCCCCTTCTACCTGTTCGAGGTCAAGTCTCCCGCGGAATCGAAAGGGCCGTACGACTACTACAAGCTGGTTCGCGAGATCCCGGCCGACGAGGTTGTGCGGCCCCTGGCCGACAGCCCCTGCCCGCTGGTCAAATAAGATCTCACCGTTGCGCGATACGTTGACAGACAAGGAAAATGGAATGCTTGCGTTGCAGTTCGAAGCGTTGATCGAAACGTTACGGGATCGGCATCGATCGGTGCTGGAGGGCGGCGGCGCGGCACTCGTCGAGCGACATCGCGCACGTGGAAAGATTCCGGCTCGCGACCGGATCGATCTTCTGCTGGATGCGGCGAGCCCTTTTCTCGAGCTCTCGCCGCTCGCCGCCAATGGTCTTTATGATGGCGAACTGCCGTCGGCAGGTATCGTCACCGGCATCGGCCTTGTGCACGACACGCCGTGCGTGATTATCGCAAACGACGCCACCGTCAAGGGCGGCTCGTTCTTCGCCGAAACCGTTCGAAAACATCTGCGGGCGCAGGAGATCGCCGAGCAGCACCGGCTTCCCTGCGTTTATCTGGTCGACTGTGGCGGCGCGTTCCTTCCCGAGCAGGATCGCGTGTTTCCGGATCGCGATCACTTTGGCGGGACGTTTTACAACCAGTGCCGCATGTCGGCTGCCGGCATTCCGCAGATTTCGGCGGTGTTCGGCGGCTGCACGGCAGGTGGCGCCTACATTCCTGCCTTGTCCGACCAGGTCGTGATGGTTCGCGGCACCGGGCGCATCCATCTCGGTGGACCTCCCATCGTCAAAGCTGCGATCAACGAGATCGTCGACGGCGAGACTCTGGGGGGCGCCGACATGCACGCGACGGTATCCGGCGTGACCGATCACGTTGCGGATACGGAAGCGGAAGCGATCGGTCGGTTGCGGGAAATCATCCTCGGCTTCGGCCCGCTGCGGCGCGTTGCGCGACCACCGTTCCCACCTGTCGCGCCGGCAGAAGATCCGGAGCAACTCACGTCCCTGGTGCCGGTCGATCTCAAGAAGCCTTATGACGTGCACGCCGTCATCACACGGATCGTGGACGGCAGCGACTTCCAGGAGTTCAAGCCGTCATATGGCTCTTCGCTGGTGACGGCATTTGCGCGCATTCACGGGTTTTCCGTCGGCATTCTCGCCAACAACGGCGTGCTGTTCTCGGAGTCCGCGGTCAAGGGCGCCCATTTCATCGAATTGTGCGACCAGCGTCATATCCCGCTTCTGTTCCTGCAGAACATCACGGGATTCATGGTCGGAACGGAAGCGGAGCGCGCCGGCATCGCGAAGCATTCGGCCAAGCTCGTGTATGCGGTTTCCAATGCCCGTGTTCCGAAATACACCGTCTTGATCGGGGGATCGTATGGTGCGGGCAACTACGGCATGTGCGGCCGCGGATTCAGGCCGCGCTTCCTGTTTTCCTGGCCAAACTCCCGCATCGCGACCATGAGTTCGGACGTCGCAGCGACGGTCGTCACCGAACTTCGCCGCCAGAGTCTCAAGGGCGCAGCCGGCGAAGCCGCACTTGCGGAACTCGACCAGCGCACCCGCGCGCAGTTCGAGCAGCAAAGCGACCCCTACTATGCCACAGCACGCCTCTGGGACGATGGCATCATCGAGCCGGCCCAAACCCGCGACGTCCTCGGGCTATGTCTTGCGCTGTCGGCGGATGAACCGCGCGACATGTCGTCTCGACCCGTTTATCGCATGTAAGGATCGAGAATGTTCAGTTCCCTCCTCATCGCCAACCGTGGCGAAATCGCCGTCCGGATCATTCGAACCGCCAAGCGCATGGGATTGCGGACCATCGCGGTTTACTCTGACGCGGACCGCCACGCCATGCATGTGTCGATCGCCGACGCTGCCGTGCCGATCGGGCCGGCTCCGGCGCGCGACAGCTATTTGCGGGCGGACCGGATCATCGCGGCGGCGCAAGCAGCCGGCGCAGACGCCATTCACCCCGGTTATGGATTTCTTTCCGAGAAAACCGAACTGCCCACGCTATGCGAAGCCCACGGGATTGCTTGGGTGGGGCCACATCTCAAGGCGATCGCCACGATGGGATCGAAGATCGAAGCCAAGCGGCTGGCGGTCGCCACGGACGTTCCGGTGGTGCCGGGCTATCACGGCGACGACCAGAGCGACGGCAAGCTTATCGCCGAGGCCCGACGCATCGGTCTTCCGATCATGATCAAGGCTACCGGGGGCGGCGGCGGAAAGGGCATGCGACCGGTCACTGCACTGGAGGCCTTGCCGGCGGCGCTGACAACGGCGCGGCGGGAAGCCGAGGCTTCGTTCGGCGACGGACGTCTGCTGATCGAAAAACTGATCACCCGTCCACGCCACATCGAGGTGCAGGTCCTGGGCGACAAGCACGGTCACCTCGTTCACTTGCTCGAGCGGGATTGTTCGGTTCAGCGCAACAACCAGAAGCTGCTCGAAGAAGCCCCCGCCCCCAATCTCTCGGACGCCACCCGCTCCGCGCTGCATCGTCACGCCGTACGGCTCGCGGCCGCCATCGGTTACGATTCCGTCGGGACGATGGAATTCATCGTCGATGCGGCCACCGACGAGTTCTTCTTTCTCGAGATGAACACCCGGCTCCAGGTCGAGCACACCGTGACGGAAGAAATCACCGGCCTCGATCTGGTCGAGTGGCAGCTGAGGGTGGCGGCGGGTGAACGGCTGCCGTTTCTGCAGGACGATATCCGGGCCGATGGCCATTCCATCCAGGCCCGCGTCACGGCCGAGCGGGCCGACCAGGGCTTTCGCCCCGATGTCGGCAAGATCGAACTGTGGTCAGCCGCGGCAGGCATCAGGATCGATACCGGGGCAGCCACCGGAACCACGGTCGGACTGCACTACGACAGCCTGTTGGCGAAGGTCATCTCGGCCGGCGCCGATCGCGCGCAGGCCCTGGCGCGCCTGCGCAGCGGGCTTGACGATTTGACGGTGCTTGGCCCGGCAACAAATCGAGCTTTCCTGCGCGACGCCATCGCAACGCCGGATTTTGCCGAGGGCCGCGCGACCACCCGGCTGATCGAAGAAAACTGGCCCGGCGGCTGGTCGCACAACAACATCGATCTGTCTCTGGCCCGACGTCTGGCCGCTGTCGTCGCATGGATCAAGCGACATCCGCAGGACACGCAGGCTTCGCCATGGTCGAGCCTCCCCGGCTTTCGCACGCTCACGCGATCGGGACGCGCGGGCGTCACGCACTTCTCAATTGTATCCGAAGGGACGACGGCCGA
This sequence comes from uncultured Alphaproteobacteria bacterium, assembly GCA_963786115.1. Lineage (GTDB taxonomy): Bacteria > Pseudomonadota > Alphaproteobacteria > Rhizobiales > Xanthobacteraceae > Bradyrhizobium. Next base: position 49,253 of record CAWAYC010000014.1, on the reverse strand, counting down.
GGTGAAGGTCATCGGCGGCCCTCAACGGTTCGTGGTTGCCGATGCCGACGGCAGCCTGACGATCGATGCCGACACCGAGGGCAACATCCTGACAGCGGTGCTGGACGGTGCATCCTGTCGCTGTCCCTTCGTGATCGATGGTCGCCGTGTTGCGATCCGCGCCCGCTCCGTCGAGGCGGTGTTCGAGGTTCGCCCCACGGTCGACGCGGCGCTCGATGCCGCCGCGAACGCGAGCCACGGAGACGGCACCAGCATCCTCGCGCCGATGCCGGGTCTTATCGCCGACATCATGGTGGCAGTGGGCGACGACGTGACCGCCGGGCAGACCGTGGCGGTCCTCGAATCGATGAAGCTCTTTACCGATTTGAAGGCGGCGTCGGCCGGCCGGATCGTGCGGGTCGCGGCAACCCGTGGCGAGACGGTCGCAGCCAATGCGCTGATCATTGCGGTCGAGCCGACCGAAGCTTCATAAGGAGACACAGGCGTCCCGACCGCGACGCCTGAGGCTGGCCCGGCACCGGCAAAGCGAACGCAGCAAGTCACCGTTCGCGTCCGGGCGGGACTCCCGGCAAAACCCGGACTACGGGAAGAAGTAACATGCGTAAGTCAGGAGCCCGTCCAGACTAAGCCTTGACGTCCGGCCTCGCCGCTGCGTCCACCGGTCGCGTCTGACGCAGCAGTCGCGCGCAGGCAAATCCGAGCGCAGTCATCACGGCGGCTGCGGCCAGCAGCGTCGGCACCTTGCCGGCATGCTGGATGCCGAAGCCATAGGCGATCGGCCCGATGGTCTGGCCCATGAAGAAGAAGAACGAATGCAGCGACAGCGCGGTGGCGCGCGCTTCCACGGACAGTTCGCTCGCGAACACCTGCAGGCAGCCATGGAGCATGTAGAAGCCCCAGCCCATCATCATAAGGCTGAGCGTCTGGAGCTTCCAGCCGGGGCCGAACGCAACCGCGATCAGTTGCACGCCGACCAGCGTCGCGCCCGCGATCATCATGCCATTGACGCCGAGTCTTGGCAGAAAGCGCGACACCGTCAGCGTGTACAACAGGCCACCCACGGCGAAACCGGCGATGACGATGCCGGCGATCGACAGCGAAGTTTCGCCGAGTTCGAACAGGAATGACGCGATAAACGGAAACAGCCCGAGCACGCAGCAGCCTTCGATGAATACCGCCGAGTAGCAAATACGCGCGTTCGGATTGCTGAAGATGGTGCGATAGCCGTGCTTCAGTCCCGACAAATTCGTCTTCGGCGCGCGCGTCAGCGCGGCGCCGTGAAAACCGGCGGCAACCGCGATCGACGCCAGAACAACGAGCGTGCCGAGCACCGCGAGCACGCCGCGCCAGCCGAGAAAGTCGCCGATCAATCCGGATGCGGAAGCGCCCAGCAAATTGCCGGTCATGGCGCCGGCCAGGGTGCGCCCGATGGCGACCTGACGCTTGTCCGGGCCGACCAGATCGCTGGTCAATCCGAGCGCGACCGGAAATACGCCGCCGGAGCCGATCCCGGCGAGAATCCGGGTTGCGAACAACAGCGGAAACGAAGTCGAAATGGCGCCGAGGATGTTGGCAAGGCCGAGCAGCACGAGGCAAACGATCATCAGCCGCGCCTTGCCGAACAGATCGGCGGCGGCGCCCATCACCGGCTGCACCATCGCAAAGGTAAAGGCGAAAACCGCCGAGAAGCTCGCGGCGGCCGCAATGCTGACGCCGAATTCGTCGGCAACATGCGGCAGCACCGGATCGAGCGCGCGCGCTGACAGGCTTGCCGAGAAGGTCGCCAGCGCAATGATGTTCAGCGCAGGCGGCAGGCGGCTGGTTGCGGTCACGAGCTCATCCGCGGGGTCAACGCGTCGACCTCTTCGCCAGCGCGTCGAATTCCATCAGTGTCCTGACCAGACCCTCGAACTCGCGGAGCGGCACCATGTTGGGGCCGTCGGACGGTGCCGAATCGGGATCGGGATGGGTTTCGATGAACACGCCGGCGACGCCGACCGCGACCGCTGCGCGTGCCAGCACGGGGACGAATTCGCGCTCGCCGCCGGACGAGGTGCCCTTCCCGCCCGGCTGCTGCACCGAATGCGTGGCGTCGAAAATGACCGGCGAGCCGGTCGTGCGCGCCAGGATCGGCAGCGCGCGCATGTCCGAGACCAGCGTGTTGTAGCCGAACGAAACGCCGCGCTCGGTGACCAGCACGTTCGGGTTACCGCCGCCAGTGATCTTGCTGACCACGTTGGCCATGTCCCAGGGCGCCAGGAATTGGCCCTTCTTGACGTTGACGACCTTGCCGGTCGCAGCCGCCGCGAGCAAGAGATCGGTCTGCCGGCACAGGAACGCCGGGATCTGCAGCACGTCGACCGCCTGCGCCACCTCGGCGCATTGCGCCGGCTCGTGCACGTCGGTCAGCACCGGCAGACCAAGCGAGGAGCGAATCTCGGCGAAGATCGGCAGCGCCTGGCTGAGCCCAATGCCGCGCGCGGCGGAGGCCGAGGTGCGGTTGGCCTTGTCGAACGAGGTCTTGTAGACGACGCCGATGTTGAGGCGGCCGGCGATTTCCTTCAGCGCGCCGGCGACTTCCAGCGCGTGCGCGCGGCTCTCGAGCTGGCACGGGCCGGCGATGATCGAAATCGGCAAATGATTGCCGAATTTGACTGAGCCCGCCGTCACGACCGGCGCCGCCGAAATGTTCGCGTTCAATGGGTTTTCCTTCTCACCTCGCGCGGACCATGCCGGTCCGCACGTTCAGGATCAACCCCGTTAAAGCCCCGAATATCAGGGTTGCGTGCCCGGTCACTTCATTGCGGAAAACGCCGTCGGAATCAGCAACTGATTGACGATATTGCCGACGATCTGGCCGTCTTCCTCGGTCTTGGCGCGTGCGGCGATCCACTCCGGATCGCTCTGGAACGCGGTCCATTTCTTTTCGCGATCGGCAAGCAATTCCCACGCCAGCAGATAGGTCAGCTCCTGATTGGATTCGCCGACCAGCGTGGTGAAGAACCCGGCCTGCTTGATGCCGTGCTTCTCCCAAAGTTTTAGCGTGACCGTCTCAAAGCGCTTCAGGAGCGCCGGCAGCCGGCCCGGCAGGCAACGATAGACGCGGGTTTCGTAGATCATCAAGCGCACTCCCCTGATTATTGTTCTTGCAGGTCACCGGCAGTGCTTTTCGCAACAATCGCCATGTTCGTCAAAGGCCACGGCCAAATCGCCCGGTGGCGACCGCCGCCGATCGGGCCGCTGTGACGAGGGAGCCGGATTGAACAGCGGCGGCAATCCGTACCGTGGTCAATCCGGCGTCAAGAATTCAACGCGGCGATCTCAGCTAATTTGCCATGCAAAGGCAAAAGGCTGCGGAAAGCGCGTGATGTGAAAGGCGACGATTGTGAATTTCAGATCGCCGGGCGGCACATTCTCCCAAACGACCTGTTCAACATTGTTCTGCCGATCGAATCCCGGCCCCGTTCCCATATTGCCGTGCCGCTCCTGTTGATCGGACGTGGTGAGGATCAGGTCGAGATCGTTCTGCAGCTGCGCCCCGGGCGGATCACTCCAGACCAGCGTGAATTTCAGCGTCCGCCCTGCACCGGCAATCCTGATGGTGCCGTCGAACTTTTCGCCCTGCCGGAGCGGGCCGCCTTCCCCGAAATCAGCATCTGGACTCGCGCCGGGGATGATGATCGATCCCGCAAGGTTCACCCGCCCCCAGCCGCTGGCGGGGTTGGGGGAAGGCCCGGTCTCGCTCGGGTGGTACTGACCCGGTATCGGCCGCGCGCCATTGATAAGCAGCGCCTTGATAAGGGCGGCGCTCGGGTTCGGCACCTCGTTCTTGACAAGGGTTTCCCTCAGCACGGCGCAGCATCCGGCGACCAGCGGCGTTGCCATGCTGGTACCGTCGTCGAAGAAATAGTCAGGATCGTTCGACGTGCCGAAGAACGTCTCGGGATCGACCACGGCCCCCGATCTCGTCGACAGGATCGACGTTCCCGGCGCGCAGACGTCCGGCTTCAGGCGCTTTTCCTTGGTCGGTCCGCGGCTGCTAAAGGCGGCCATTCCGTCCGGATTATCCGCGCTCAGATCGCTGAATATCGGGTCGCTCGGAAAGGATCGCGCCCGCAACGCGCCATAGGTCAGGTTGATGCCGGGCCGCAGGCTCTCGGTGGCGCCGACGGTGATGCAGTTCTTCGCCGCGGCTTCCGATCCGATCGAACCGGTGTCGATCCTGCCGTCGCCATTGGAGTCGATGCCGTCATTGCCGGCGGCGAAGCAGACCACGCAGTCCAGATGATTGAACACGAAATCGTCGATTTCCTGCGAACTTTGATTGTACGGCAACCCGGGGACCGTTGAGCCCCACGAATTGGTGTGGACGCGCGCATTCGGGTTGCCGTCATAGGGCGGTTCGAACAAATCGTGCAAATCACTGGGAACCGCCAATCCTCCGCCCGCGTCGAGCATCGACTGCATGACCAGCTTCGCCTTCGGCGCGGTTCCCTGAATAACGCCTCCCATCGTCGCGGATTGTCCGTCACCCAGCACCGATCCGCATACATGCGTGCCATGACCCGCTGGATCATCGGCGCTGCCCGGCCGGCCGATCGGCACGAGGGCAACCACGCGACCGGTAAACGCGGAATGGGTGTTCGTCGTCGACCCGTTGTCGAAACCGGTATCGTTGACGACGACGATCTGCCCGGCGCCCTGGAACGGGGTGCCATTGATGGCCACGTTCGCCGCGATGATGTCGCGGGCGACGTTGTTGTAGAGCTTGACGCCGCGAACCTCCTCGATGTGGCGGACTTCGTCGATGGCGGCGACGTCGTTCAGAAACTTCTCCTGAACATTGAGCCGGATCTTCCTTCGGTTCACGGTCAGCGTGTCGGGACTGACGTGTGCGGCCGCGGCCACCTTGGCCTTGAAATCGGCGCTGTTGGGATCGACGTCATCGTGCACCACGATGTCGACCTGCCGAAGCGTGCGGGATACCGACGACGCCGCCTCCAGCGGACCGATTGCGTTCGTCTGCGCGGCGCTTACCGGCGGCCGCAAACTTGGATTGACCTTGAAACCTTGCAGATAGACGCCGGCCCAGGAGACGAACGGTAAAGCCCGTACCGCGGTGAGATCGGACGGCGCGTAACGGCACAGATAGGTGTTCTCGGAGACATATTCCTGGATCTCGACGCCGAGCTCACTGAGCTTGGCTTTGTCGGCATCGCTCAATGGCGCGGTTGTCTGTACCAGAATGTAGTTTGATTTGGATGTGTCGGGGCTGGCGGCAGCGGCGATCGACGGACCTGCGGGATCGAAAGAAACGCCATTGATGCTAATGCGCGACATGGTGCACCTCCCTTGAAAATTGAGCTCGGCAAGCGAGCGATTTCAATTGACCCGGCCAAACGCCAAGGGTGATTATAAAATGGCACACAACCTAAACTGTTGTGACGGTCCTGCCAACGGGAGACGAGGCCGATCACTGCAGATTGATCTTCGACGCGGCCACTCGGCTGCGCACGTCATTGATCTTACGCGCTCGGCAATCCGCAAGTTGTCGTGAGATGCTTCCGCGATCGATTTCGGCAGATCGCCTTGATCGCCAAAAAGAATACCTTCGCTGATCGGGCCGGCGCTACACCAGCCGGCTCTGCGCCATCGCCGCTTGAATGAACGATGCGAACAGCGGATGCGGCTCGAACGGCCGCGACTTCAGCTCGGGGTGGAACTGGACGCCGATGAACCAGGGATGGTCTTCGTATTCGACGATCTCGGGCAACACGCCGTCGGGCGATAGGCCTGAGAAGCGCAGACCGTGCTGCTCGAGGCGATCCTTGTACGCCGTGTTGACCTCGTAGCGATGGCGGTGGCGTTCCGAAATCTCGGTGGCGCCGCCATACACTTCCGAAACCCGGCTGCCGCGCGTCAGTGTCGCCGGGTAAGCGCCCAGTCGCATGGTGCCGCCGAGGTCGCCGGCCTTGGAGCGCTTTTCCAGCTCATTGCCGCGCAGCCATTCCGTCATCAGGCCGACCAGGGGCTCCGGCGTCGGGCCGAACTCGGTGGAATTGGCCGTCTCGATGCCGACGAGATTGCGCGCGGCTTCGATCACGGCCATTTGCATGCCGAAGCAGATGCCGAAATACGGCACGTCGCGCTCGCGGGCGAATTGCGCCGCGCGGATCTTGCCTTCGGCTCCGCGCTGGCCGAAGCCGCCAGGCACCAGGATGCCGTTGACGTGTTCGAGAAACGGCGCCGGGTCCTCGTTCTCGAACACCTCGCTCTCGATCCAGTCGAGATTGACCTTCACCTTGTTGGCGATGCCGCCATGCGACAACGCCTCGATCAGCGATTTATAGGCGTCCTTCATGCCGGTGTATTTGCCGACGATGGCAATGGTCACCGCACCCTCGGGGTTGCGTACCCGCTCGTTGATCACGTGCCAGCTTTGCAGCGCCGGCGGAATCCGCGATTCGATGCCGAACGCGGCGAGCACCTCGTCGTCGAGACCGGCGGCATGATAGGCCTCGGGCACCGCATAGATGTTGTCGACGTCGCGCGCCTCGATCACAGCGCTTTCGCGCACGTTGCAGAACAGGCCGAGCTTGCGCCGCTCCTCCTTCGGAATCTCACGGTCGGTGCGGCACAACAGGATATCCGGCTGGATGCCGATCGAGCGCAGTTCCTTCACCGAATGCTGGGTCGGCTTTGTCTTGAGCTCGCCGGCACTCGGGATATAGGGCAGCAGCGTCAGATGGATGTAGACCGAGTGGTCGCGCGGTAACTCGTTCTTGAGCTGGCGGATCGCCTCGAAGAACGGCAGCCCCTCGATGTCGCCGACGGTGCCGCCGATCTCGACCAGCACAAAGTCGTAATCGTCATTGCCCGAGAGCACGAACTCCTTGATGGCGTTGGTGACGTGCGGAACCACCTGGATGGTCGCGCCGAGATAGTCGCCGCGGCGTTCCTTGGAGATGATGTCCTGGTAGATGCGCCCGGTGGTGATGTTGTCGGCCTTGGTGGCCGGGCGACCCGTGAAACGCTCGTAATGGCCGAGATCGAGATCGGTCTCGGCGCCGTCGTCGGTCACGAACACTTCGCCGTGTTGATACGGCGACATCGTTCCGGGATCGAGGTTGAGATAGGGGTCGAGTTTGCGGAGACGAACCTTGTACCCGCGAGCCTGCAGCAGGGCACCAAGCGCCGCTGAAGCCAGACCCTTTCCGAGCGAAGAAACCACGCCGCCGGTGATGAATATGTACCGCGCCATGGGACTCAACCTTTAAGGCCACTCGGACGATTCGCCAAAACGATTCGCCTTTCCCGGCAAATAATCTGCCGGGCTGTGGGTTACGTGAAATTTGCTGGCTTATCAGAGAGTTGATAGGGACTGCTGATGCAAGACGGAAGCTACCGCCCTGCATAGCCACCCTGCTTTATTGCGAACGCGGCGGCTGCGGACCCGCCGGCGCGGGCTGGCCCTGCTGCTCGTCGGCCTTTTTCAGCGAATCCAGAATGCCGCCGGAGGTCGGCGCGGTGACCGGCGCACCGCCGGCCGGCTGCGACTGCGAGGCCGGTTGGCCGACGATCGAGGCCGGCTTGCGGTCGTAGCCCGCGTACCAGGACAGGAACAGGCTGGTGACGAAGAAGCCGACAGCCAGGATCGAAGTGGTGCGCGTCAGCAGATTGGCAGTGCCACGGCTCGACATGAAGCCGGCGCCGCCACCCATCCCGAGGCCGCCGCCTTCGGATTTCTGAAGCAGCACGGCGCCTATCATCACGGAGACGATCATGAGGTGGATGACGATGGCTACAGTCTGCATGGTACCCTTCCGTCACAAGGCAGACGCGCCGGTTCCGGCTGCACCATGATCCTTGCGGGTTTTCCTGAAGTTGCGCGGTGTTACACGATCGGGCGAGGCTTTGCCACCCCCGATACCACTTGGCGTTTACCTAGGGACACCCTGCCGCAATCGCAAGGAAATCGGCCGCTTTCAGGCTGGCGCCGCCGACCAGGGCGCCGTTGACGTTGGCAACCCCCATCAATTCGGCCGCATTCGAGGGCTTGACCGAGCCGCCATAGAGAATCCGGATCTTGGCCCCCTCGTCGCTAAACCGGACTGCGAGAACACCCCGGATAAACCGATGAACTTGCTCGACATCTTGTGCCGTCGGCGTCAGCCCGGTGCCGATCGCCCAAACCGGCTCATAGGCCACCACCAGATTGGCCGCGGTCGATCCGTCCGGTAACGAACCCCTGAGCTGGCTGCCACAGACATCCAGCATCTGCCCGGCGTCGCGCTGCTCGCGGGTCTCGCCGATGCAAACGATCGCGGTAAGCCCCGCCCGCCATGCGGCCTCCGCCTTTTGTCTGACAAGCGCGTCGCTCTCGCCATGGTCGGCGCGCCGCTCGGAATGGCCGACAATGACGGCATCGGCGCCGGCATCAACCAGCATTTCAGCCGAGAGATCGCCGGTATGGGCGCCGGAGGCCTTGGGATGGCAATCCTGGCCGCCAACCTTCAGCTTCGAACCACGGGCCTTGTCGGCGAAAGCCGCGATCAGCGTCGCGGGCGGACAGACCAGCAAATCGGCCTTCGCCAGCGCGCCCGCGCCCGCGAGCATGGCGTCGAACTCGGCCATCGAGGATTTCAGGCCGTTCATTTTCCAGTTGCCGGCAATCAGCGGCCGGATAGCGTCGGTCATGCGTAAATTCCCATTGAGAAGCCCCGACATGCGCTAGCAGAGGCCAGCCGCTAGTTCCAGATACCCTAACTGGCTCAATCAGCCGCGTCCCTTAAGGTTGCGGGGGGACCGCGGCCACTTTATGATGCGTTATCAATTCGGTGACGCCCTGTTGCGGAATTCAACTATGAATTCGCCTTGGGCACGACCCGGTTCCCTCCTTTAAAAAACAAGTTGGACCCATGCTTCGAGGAATGCGGAAAGCCTCATCAAACTGGCTCGGCAAGACTATTATGGCCGTGGTGATGGGCGTTTTGATTGTCAGTTTCGGGGTCTGGGGCATTGCCGACATTTTCAAGGGATTCGGGCAATCGACCTTGGCGAAGGTCGGCGGGACCGAGATTTCGGCCGAGCAATTCCGCCAGATCTACACCGATAAGCTGCAGCAGCTTGGCCGCCAGTTCGGTCGCCCCCTGACCTCGGAGCAGGCCCGTGCCTTCGGGCTTGACCGCCAGGTGCTGCAGCAAACCCTCGCGGAAGCCGCGCTCGACGAGGAAGCCCGGCGGATGGGCCTCGGCCAATCCGACGCCGAGGTGATGCGCTCGATCTACAGCGATCCCAACTTCAGGGGATTGAACGGTCAGTTCGACCCGGCGCGCTTCCAGTCGTTGATCCGGCAGTTCGGCTATACCGAGCAGCGTTACCTCGCCGAGCAGCGCCGCGTCGGCCTGCGGCGCCAGATCGCCGGCACGATCTCCGCAGGGTTGGAGCCGCCGAAGTCGCTGATCGATGCGTTGATCCGCTTCCAGAACGAGCAACGCTCGATCGAATACATCAAGCTCGATGCGGCCCAGGCCGGCACCATCGATCCCCCGTCGCCGGAGACGCTTGCCGCCTATTTCGACGACCACAAGACCCAGTTCCGCGCGCCCGAATACCGCAAGATCTCCTTTGTCGCGATCACGCCGGAAGAGATCGGCAAATGGACCGAGGTGTCCGACGAGGACGCCAGGAAGGTATTCGAGCAGCGGCGCGACAGGCTCGGCACGCCGGAAAAGCGCGAGGTATCGCAGATCGTGTTTCCGAACGCCGAGGAAGCGCTCGCCGCCCGCGGCCGCCTCACCTCGGGCACGTCGTTCGACGACCTCGCCAAGGAGCGCAATCTCAACATGGCCGACGTCGACCTCGGCCTGATCGCGAAATCCGCGATCCTCGATCCAGCGGTTGCGGAGGCGGCGTTCTCCATGCCGTCAGGCGAAGTCAGCCAGCCGGTGCAGGGCCGTTTCGGCGTGGCACTGGTCAAGGTCGGCAAGATCGAGCCCGGAACGACGCCGACCTATGAGGGCCTCGCCGCAGACATCAAGAAGGATCTTGCGACCGAGCGCGCCCGCGCCAAAGTCGCCGAACTCCACAACAAGATGGAAGACGAGCGCGGCGGCGGCGCCGGCGTCGCCGAGGCCGCGCAGAAGCTCGGCATTGCCCCCGTCACCATCGAGGCGGTCGATCGTTCCGGCCGCGCGCCCGACGGGCAGCCGGTGGCCAATGTTCCGCGCGGGCTCGACGTGGTTTCGCAGGCCTTCAACAGCGATGTCGGCGTCGACAACGACCCGATCCAGTTCAACGGCGGCTATGTCTGGTATGACGTACTGGGCATCACGCCGTCGCGCGAACGCAATCTCGACGAGGTCAAGAACCAGGTCGAGGCACGCTGGCGCGAAGACCAGATCGCCACAAAACTGCGCGCCAAGGCGACCGAAATCGTCCAGAAGCTGGAGAACGGCGGCAAGCTCGCCGATGTAGCCGCCAGCCTCGGAGTGAAGGTCGAGACCGCGACGGGATTCCGCCGCGATGCGTCGCTGCCGGACGTGCCTTCAGCCGTGATCACAGCCGCCTTCCGCACGCCCAAGGACGGTGTCGGACAAACGCCCGGCACCGGCGGCAGCCAGTGGGTGGTGTTCCGTGTCACCGATGTCACCGTGCCGCCGATCGACATGGCCTCGCAAGAGGTGAAGAACCTGAAGGACACGCTCCAGCGCGGGCTGACCGACGAGCAGATCGCGCAATACGTGACGAAAATCGAATCCGAGCTCGGTACCAGCATCAATCAGGCCGCCTTCGGACAGGTAACAGGCGCGAACAACTGAGCATGATCCCGGAAAAGTGGGCACCGGTTCAGAGCGCGATCCGATCGCGCTCTGTTCTTTCGGCAAGAGCGCATGCTCGCCAAACCGCTCACACTTTGGCAGATCATGCGCTAAGGATCATGCTCCAAAAACGCTTCACCCCCTGAAGGCAATGCGATGGACGACCTGAAATCGATCATTGGAAAAGTCGCGACCGGCGCCACAATGTCGCGCGACGAGGCCGCGGCCGCGTTCGACAGCATGATGTCCGGCGAGGCCACGCCGTCGCAGATGGGCGGCCTGTTGATGGCGCTGCGGGTACGCGGCGAAACCGTCGACGAGATCACCGGCGCGGTGGCGGCCATGCGCAGCAAGATGCTGCGCGTCAAGGCGCCGCCCGACGCGGTCGACGTGGTCGGCACCGGCGGCGACGGCTCCGGCTCGGTCAACGTCTCCACTTGCGCGTCGTTCATCGTGGCCGGCGTTGGCGTACCCGTGGCAAAGCACGGCAATCGCGCGCTGTCGTCGCGTTCGGGCGCAGCGGATGTCCTGGCATCGCTGGGCGTCAGGATCGACCTCACGCCTGAGCAGGTCGGCCAGTGCGTCGGGGAAGCCGGCATCGGCTTCATGTTCGCGCCAGCGCATCATCCCGCGATGAAGAACGTCGGCCCGACCCGGGTCGAACTCGCGACGCGCACGATCTTCAACCTGCTTGGCCCGCTGTCCAACCCGGCCGGCGTCAAGCGGCAGATGGTCGGGGTATTCTCCCGGCAATGGGTGCAGCCCCTGGCGCAGGTGCTGAAAAACCTCGGCTCCGAATCAGCATGGGTGGTGCACGGCTCCGACGGGCTCGACGAGATCACCCTCACCGGCCCGACCTTCGTCACCGCGCTCGAGAACGGCAATATCCGCAGCTTTGAGGTGACGCCGGAGGAAGCCGGTCTCGAGCGCGTCGAAGGCAACGCGCTGAAGGGCGGTGATGCCGATGCCAACGCGATCGCGCTGCAAAGCGTGCTCAACGGCAAGCCCAGCGCGTATCGCGATGTCGCACTGTTGAACGCCGCGGCGGCGCTGATCGTCGCCGGTCGTGCCAAGGATTTGAAGGAAGGCGTCGCACTCGGGGCCAAATCGCTGGATAGCGGTGCGGCTGCCGCGCGGCTAAAGCACCTGATCGCGGTCTCCAACGGTTAGGGCTCCGATGTCCGACATCTTGACCAAAATCGAGACCTACAAGCGCGAGGAAATCACGAGCGCAAAACGCTCGCATCCGCTGGCCGAGCTCGAAGCACGCGCCAAGGCCGCGCCGCCGCCGCGCGGCTTCGTGCGCGCTGTCAGAGACAAGCACGCACTCGGCGAATACGCGCTGATCGCCGAGGTGAAGAAGGCCTCGCCTTCCAAGGGTCTGATCCGCGCCGACTTCGATCCGCCGGTGCTGGCGAAGGCCTATGAGGCCGGCGGCGCGGCGTGCCTGTCGGTGCTGACGGATACGCCCTCCTTCCAGGGCCATCTCGACTTCATGGTAGCGGCACGCGCGGCGACCAACCTGCCGGTGCTGCGCAAGGACTTCATGTTCGACACCTATCAGGTGGTCGAGGCCCGCGCCCATGGCGCCGACTGCATCCTGGTCATCATGGCGGCGCTCGACGACGCCGCAGCCAAGGATATCGAGGACGCGGCGATCGCGCACGGCATGGACGTGCTGATTGAAATCCACGACCGCGCGGAGTTGGACCGCGCGCTAAAACTTCGTTCGCCGATGATCGGCGTCAACAACCGCAACCTCCGAACCTTCGAGACGACGCTGGCGACCAGCGAGGCGCTTGCGCCGCTGATCCCGCGCGATCGCCTGATGGTCGGCGAAAGCGGCATCTTTGCACCTGACGATCTTGCGCGGCTGGCGCGCGTCGGGATGTCGACATTCCTGGTCGGCGAGAGCCTGATGCGGCAGGCCGACGTCACGGCGGCGACCCGCACGCTGCTGGCGCGAGCGGACGCGCCGCGCTCGGCCGGGACGCGGTAGGGCATGGCACGGAAATCCTCCGAACGCGGCCCTGCCCTCACCCATATCGACGCCGGGGGCGAAGCCCGAATGGTCGATGTGTCGGAAAAGCCTGCGACCGAGCGAACGGCAGTGGCGGAAGGCCGCGTCGTCATGAGCAAGGCGACGCTGGCGCTGATCGTTTCGGGCAACGCCAAGAAGGGCGATGTGCTCGGCACCGCGCGGATCGCCGGCATCATGGCGGCAAAGCGCACCTCCGAGCTGATTCCGCTGTGCCATCCGCTGGCGCTGTCGAAAGTCACCGTCGACATCACGCCGGACAAGAAACTGCCCGGCTGCCTCGTCCGCGCCACGGCGAAAGTCACCGGGCCGACCGGCGTCGAGATGGAAGCGTTGACCGCGGTGTCGGTCGCATGTCTGACGATCTATGACATGATCAAGGCGGTAGAGCGCGGCGTGCGCATCGAAGGCATTCATCTCATCGAGAAAAAGGGCGGCAAGTCCGGGCACTATCGCGTCGGCGATTGAGCGGCCGTTACCCCGTCACGCCACTGTGACCGGCGCGGGCGGGAGTTAGTTCCGCCGCGCGGTGTTGGTGTTGCGTGACCTTCTTGCGTGACTTGCAAAAGGAGGAATGCGATGCCGATTTCCGGGCTTCTCGGTTCCGGGCTTCTTGGGGTAGCGGCGGCTTCATTCATGATCACCATGCCCGCGATGGCGCAGCAAGTGATCTCGGAGCCAGGCTATTGCGCGCAGTTCTACCCCAGCGCCAATTGCCAGAACAAAGGCCCCGGCAATCCCTACACCGACCCCAATTGGCGGAGCTTCAATCAGAGCGGGCCGACATGGGCCGGTGACCGGACAACTGGCACGGCCGGAAAACGATCCCGAACACATCGCTACGATTCATCCGGGATGCGCATGCAGTGACGGAATACGCGTGGGCGCGGCCATGCTCGCCGTGCCTGATGTTTCGTCAGGCATTGCGCTGACGCTCGCGATAGGTTCGTGTCTTCATCCGGTTTCCACACAGCGTCGACATGCACCAGCGGCGCGTCGCCGGCTTCGACCGGTCGAAGAACACGCGGCGGCACTCCTCCGAGGCGCACATCTTCAGCCGGTCCAGCGTTCCATTCCTCGCGCCGTCGTAAAACTCGACCACGACCGACGACAGCCCCGCCAATGCATCGTCGCGTGCAGCTTTCAGCGCGACTCCGCGGCTCTCCTGCGCTTCCACGACAAGCGGAAACAAGTTTAGCGCCTTATCAAGCGCCCGCACGGCCGCCTTGTCCTTGTTCCGCCCGGCCGGATCGCATTGCAGATAATCGCGGATGGAACCGCGCAATTCGAGCGCGCTGGCAAACATCGCCGGGCTGATCTTTGCGTTCGTCAACAATAGCCCACGCTGCGAGAGCCACGTCCCGAGGTCGCGCGGCCCTTCCAGCTCATCCCCCTCAAGATGTGGCACGCCATGATGGGTGAAATGCCGGACGTCGAGCGTATTGGCGAAATCGTAGAGATTGGCCAATTGGTCCGGAACGCCGAATTTTTTCGATTGCTGGGACATCGACACGAGTAAAGCAGATTTACCGGTTGACATCAACAGACACCAGTATAATACATATACTGGTGTTAAGCGCCGACTGCAACGCCCTGTCGAGAGCGGAAACGTCGCGGAGATGGAGACTGGATATCGTGGCCGACGACCTGCACTTTCTTCAACTCACGGAGCTCGCGGCATACATCAAGGCGGGAGAAATTTCGCCGCTGGAGGCCACGCGCGCGCAACTCGACCGCATCGCAGCGCTGGACGGTACACTCGGCAGCTACGTCCATGTGATGGCGGACGCTGCGATGGCGCAGGCCGAAACCGCGCAGGCCGAAATCATGGCAGGTCGGTATCGCGGGCCGCTGCACGGAATTCCGATTGCGCTGAAAGACCTGTTCTGGACGAAGGGCTTTCCGACGGCTGCCGGTACCGCCGTTCACAGGAATTACCGGCCGGAGGACGACGCAAGCGTGGTACGCCGGCTGAATGAGGCGGGCGCGGTCATGTTGGGCAAGCTGCAGCTTACGGAAGGCGCCTATTCCGATCACCACCCGTCGGTGACGCCGCCCAGGAATCCATGGAATGCGGATTATTGGCCGGGAATTTCGTCCAGTGGTCCTGCAGCCGCAACTGCGGCGGGGCTTTGCTACGGCGCGCTCGCCTCCGATACCGGCGGTTCGATCCGCTGGCCGTGTGCCGCCAACGGCCTGACCGGCCTGAAGCCAAGCTGGGGACGTGTCAGCCGCTACGGTATGTTCGAACTGGCAGCGACGCTGGATCACGTCGGACCGATTGCCCGTAGCGCGACGGACGTGGGCGCCATGCTTGGCGTCGTCGCTGGGCGCGACGCCAACGATCCCACGACGTTACCGGATCCTGTGCCCGACTATCTGGCCGCGGCCGAACTGGACATACAAAACCTGCGGATTGGTCTCGACGCGACGTGGAACAGCGACGGCGTCGACGATGCAACACAGCGCGTGCTGGGAGAGGCGATTGAAGGGTTGCGCGCACTTGGCGCACATATCGTGGAAGTGCCGTTTCCCGACGTGAAGCAGACGGTCGCCGATTGGGTTCTGAACTGCGCGGTGGAGGCAGCGGTCGCCCACGAAGCGACCTATCCCGCCCGCAAAGATGAATATGGTCCCATCCTCGCCTCCGTCATCGAGACCGGCCGCGCGCTCTCCGGTCTCGACTACCAGAAGATCCTGCTGCGGCGACTCGCGTTGCGCGGCCGGGTCGCCGCCTTGTTCGAGGAGATTGATCTGCTGCTAACTCCAGTGCACCCCTTCCCGCCCCTGACGCTCGCCATGATACGGACGCTCGGCGAACAGCCGGACTTGATTGCTGGGCTGCAGCGCTACACCTGCCCGTTCGACATGACTGGTCATCCCACGATCACGCTGCCCGGCGGTTTTTCAGCGGCCGGATTGCCGATCGCGTTCCAACTTGTGGCCGCCGATCTGGACGAAGCCACCCTTGTGCGCGCTGGCGCCGCATTCCGGCGGATCACGTCCTGGCATCGCCGCCATCCTTCTGTGACGTCATGGAGACAACATTGAGCGTCCAAACGACATCGCCCAATCTCAGCATTTTCCACGGCTGGTTCGTGGTTGCCGGCGCGTTCGCCGTGACCTTCGTCGGGTTCGGCTGCGCCTATACGTTCAGCGCCTTCCTTGAATTGCTGCAGCGCGACTTTGGCGCCTCACGCGGATCGGTGTCGCTGGTGTTCTCGCTCGCGGGCTTTCTCTATTTCGGCCTCGGCATCGTCAGCGGCCCCCTCGCCGACCGCTTCGGTTCGCGCCGGCTCGCGGTCATCGGCATGCTCCTGACCGGCCTTGGCCTGGTCGCCGCGAGCGCCGCGCGCAGCCTGTTCGAGGTTTACGCGGCCTATGGCCTCGGGGTGGGCCTCGGCGTCGGCTGCGCCTATGTGCCGGCGGTCGGCGCAGTACAGCGCTGGTTCGTGCGGCGGCGCGGTTTCGCCTCGGGCCTTGCGGTCAGCGGCATCGGCGTCGGCACGCTGGTAATGCCACCGCTGGCGACGCTGCTGATCGAAGGCCTGGGATGGCGCGGCGCTTATCTCGGGCTTGGCGTCCTCGCCGCTGTTATCGGCGGTGGCATGGCGCTCTTGATCGAGAACGATCCGCGTGACCGGGGTCTCGGCCCCGACGGCGATCCGCCGCAGGCGGACACCGCATCGGCCCGCCGCGAGGGCGCCTCGGTTGCGGAAGCGGTGCGCTCGCCGCGCTTCATCGCGCTCTATGCTGCCTGCCTGACCTGTTCGTTCGGCGTATTCGTGCCGTTCGTGCATCTCGTCCCCTATGCCGGCGATCACGGGGTTGCGCCCTCGACCGCCGTACTCCTGCTCGGCGTGATCGGCGTCGGCAGCACGGCCGGACGCTTCTTCCTCGGCGGCCTCGCCGACCGGCTCGGGCGACAGGCTTCGCTGCTTCTGATGTTCGTGGGCATGGCGATCGCGCTGGCGATCTGGCTGGTCTCGACCAGCGTCGGGCCGCTGGCCGCTTTCGCCTTCCTCTACGGCGTTTTCTACGGCGGGTGGGTCGCGGTGCTGCCGGCTGTGGTGATGGACTATTTCGGCGGCCGCAACGTCTCGGGCATCATCGGCATCCTCTATACCAGCGTCGCCTTCGGCACCCTGATCGGCCCGAGCGCCGCCGGCTTCGCCTTCGATCTCACCCACGACTACACGGCGCCGATCCTGGCCAGCGTGGCCGCCAACATCGTCGCCGCGCTCATCGTGGCCGTGATGTTCCGGACCACGGCTGCGCCCGGCCCGGGATTTATGTCACAAAACCGGGACTAAGTGATCCGGATCGACATGTCAGGCAACCCCTCAAGCTTGCACAGCAGCACATCGTCCTTGACGACCGGCCCGACATTTTCCGGCGTGCCGGAATAGATGATGTCGCCGGCCTTCAATTCGAAGGCTTCGGAAAGCTTTGCAATTTGCTCGGCAACGCTCCAGATCATGTTTTGCAAATCCGAGTTCTGCTTCACCGTTCCGTTGATCGCGAGCGAGATCGCGCCCTTCCTGAAATGGCCAGTCTTGGTCGCCGGGTGGATCGGCCCGATCACCGCGGCATGGTCGAAGCTCTTGCCGATTTCCCAAGGCTTCTTTTCCGCCGCCATGCCGTTCTGCAGGTCGCGCCGGGTCATGTCGAGACCGAGCGCGTACCCATAGACATGCTCGAGCGCCTTGTCGGCCGGAATATTGGTGCCGCCCGACTTCAGCGTCGCCACCAGTTCGACCTCATGGTGATAGTTCTTCGTGAGCGACGGATAGGGATGATCGGCGACGGTGCCGATCGCGACGTTCTGGATCGCATCGGTCGGCTTCTGGAAGAAGAACGGCGGCTCGCGGGTCGGATCGGAGCCGCGCTCGATCGCATGCGCGGCGTAATTGCGCCCGATGCAATAGATGCGGCGGACCTGAAACACGTCGGTTTCGCCGACGATCGGAATCGTTGTCGCCGGTACCGGAAACATCGCCTTCGGCCCAGCCTGCGCGGCGGCCGGCCTCGCATCGCCGATCGTGGCGGCGGTCGCGACGGCCGCAGCCGTCGCAAGTAGATCGCGTCGAGAAGTATTTTTCATCGGTTTTGCTCCTGAAGAAAGCCCCGCACGCGTTCGACGGGCGGAGCCGGGACATATGAAGATCGGGAAACTCAGTGGGCCAGCGGGTCGGGCCGCATCTGCACCTTGAACACCTTGGGATACGCCTCCTTGCCGCCTTCGCTATGGAAGTTCGCTCGCGTCCCCGAGGTGGTCCAGATGCCGCGGCCCTTCCAGCCGGCCGACGCGTCGTCGATCCGGCCATCGACATTCTTGCTGAAGAAGCCGAGTGGATAAGGCACGCGCAGATTGACGAACTCGCCATTGACCAACGCGAGCAGCGACTCGCCGCCGTTTGCGCAGGCGATCGGCACATTGGCGCCAAGGCCTAGCGTGTTGTAGCGATCCACCCACACATAATAGGCGTGGTTCGCGCTGCCCTTCGGGTCCATTCCCTTGAACTGCGGGCCGGGCATGCGATAGAGCTTCCAACCCTCCGCGCACTGCTTTCCCTCGGCCGTCGTCGGCCCGTTCAGCGGTCCCTTGCACAGCGTGCGATCGAAGCTGGCCAGATGTCCGCTCGAGAGAACGGTCCAGACGATACCGTCCAGCCCGAGGTCGATGCCACGCGGACCAAAGGTGCCCTCCGGCGGCTGATACACTTCCGCCAGAGCGGTGTTGGCCGGATCGGGACCAGGCATCACCCGCACGATATAACCGGGCTGATCGATCCGCGAGAAACCGCGGTCCATCGCCTGCCCCCAGATGGAGTCATCGACCGGGCTCGGCTGGATGCCATAGAACGACGCAGCGATCCTTTTGTCCTTGGTCGGATCGAGCGGTTCCTTTGCCTCGACATACGCATCGCGCTTGCCGTTACCGTTGGTGTCGATGATGAGCGGCGTCCAGCCTTGAGACGCCACGCCATCCAGCGTCGCCCGGAACTGCTTCGCATTCAGCCAGCCGACGATCCCGCCGCCAAGGCCGGGTCCACCGGCGCTCATCCAAAGCGTATCGTTTGGATCATGCCCGAAGTAGAGATGATGGGTGCTGAAGCAGGTGTTGATCAGGTCCCACTTTCCGGTCACCGGGTCGAAGCGCGACAGCTGGCGCAGCGAGGTCGCCTGCGGTGCGACTTTTGCTGAAGGATGGCTGGAGCCCTGTTTGCAATAATCCGGATTCTCCGGCGGCCGCAGGCGCGCGGTGAACCAGACCTTGCCCTGGCCGTCCATGATGACATTGTGAATGCTGGTATGACCGTCCCAGATCGCCTCATCGCCCCAATAGGCCGATGGTCCGCGGCCGGCATCTTCCGACGAAGGGGTTTTCGGGTCGAGATAGGGGTGCTTGATGGTCGACGCGATATTCTTGACGGGGTCCAGCGTCGGCACGAGATCCGTGCTTTCCTCGGGCGACCCGTAGATCAGACCGTTGGCATTGACCGTGGGATTTCGCTTGTCGGTCGAAATCGCGTCGTGCTGATAGTGCTTGGGCGAGGCCCAATCCCACATCGTGTAGACGGCGTTTCGCTCAATGCCTTTTGGCCGTTCGGGCTTGTCGAACGGTAGTTCGCCTTCGGCGACGCGATCGGTCCATTTGGAGAATAGCGAATAGACCTTTTCCGGGCCCATACTCCCAAGCGCCAGGGCCATGTATTCCATGGCCTGGCCAGCCTGCGTGCGCAGCGCCCACGCCGTATGCGAGTCGTTGCCGTCCATGAACGACTTCGGCACTTCGCGGATGCCGCGCGATCCGAGCGCATGGCAGGACTGGCACATGTTCTTGACCGTATCGACCCACTGCGCCTGGCTCTTCATGGTCTCGGGCATCTTGTTGCCCTTGTCGCCGGTGCCGGGAAACTCCTGCGGGGCCGGGATGTCGAGCATCGAATACCAGTACATGCCCGGATAGAGCTGGGCCGCCGCAGCCGCCGAAGGCGCGGGCGCTGCGTTGAAGTCGATCTGCTTGCCCGGACGCGCATCCGACTGCGCCGTATCCTGCAGGCCATAGCCGCGAACCCAGACCTTGTAGTTCGCGTCTGGCAGATCGGGAATGACAAAGCGGCCCTGATCGTCCGTCACGACGACTTTTGCAAATTTGGTCGGAAAATCCTTTGTCTCGGCGATGACCCAGACACCCGCTTCGGGGCCCTTGTCGCCGATCACCTGCCCACCGATGTCATGCGCGGATATATCGATAGTCGCGGCGACTGCGGCACCGCCCAGCAGCAGCGCAGTCACGCCGGCACAGCCTGCGAATATTTGCTTCCGCCTCATGTTTCTTCCCTTTGCAGTTTTTCTTGTTGCTCGTGCGCTTATCACGCCGATCTCGACTAATCCATCGTGGCGCCGGATGCCCGAATGATCCTGGTCCACTTCACCGTTTCGCCGGCAAGGAAACGGCCGAGTGCCTCGCCCGAAAGGGTTCCGGGCGCAGCACCAAGTTCGGCGAAACGCTTTTGCAGGCCCGGCATCTCGAGAATGGCCTCGCTTTTGGTTCCCGCTGAAGCATTTTGCAGCGCCTTCAGAGCAGCGCCCCTGTGGTTGTTGCATAGCACAACCGCCACCCGACTAACCTTTCGTTAACCAGACTTGCTAACGTCAATTCCATTTCGCTTCTGTACCAAATCTGCTGTGGGCCGGAGGCACGGGAAACCTGCTTCCGGAGGTT
This sequence comes from uncultured Alphaproteobacteria bacterium, assembly GCA_963786115.1. Lineage (GTDB taxonomy): Bacteria > Pseudomonadota > Alphaproteobacteria > Rhizobiales > Xanthobacteraceae > Bradyrhizobium. The sequence goes on along the minus strand of CAWAYC010000014.1, from coordinate 28,663 downwards.
TCTTGCTGGCAGCGAACTGGTTCAATGATCTCGAAGGGTACCGCGTCGTTCAAAGTCACGTCCGCGCTCCGCGCCGGCCCGATCCGCTGGTTGATCCTGAGCGGCATGCTGTTGATCGCGGCGATCGCGATCGGCGCCACCGTGATGGCCGGCAACTTCCGCGAACGCGCACTGCATAACAGCGAGCGCGAGCTGGAGAACACCGTGCTGCTGCTGGCCCGCCATTTCGATCAGCAGCTCGAGGATTTCCAGGTCGTACAAAACGACCTGATCGCCTTCATGCGATCGAACGGCATCGCCACGAGGGAGAACTACAAACCCCGGATGTCGAGCCGGGAAATCCACCTGATGCTCAGATCCAAGCTGGAGGCGTTGTCCTATGTCGGCGGCATCAACGTCTTCGACGCCGACGGCGTTCTGATCAACGCCTCCTCGGCATGGCCCGCCCCATCGGTGAGCGTCGCTGACCGAGCCTATTTCAAAGCCTTCACATCGGGTCCGCGGTCGCCGGACCAGCTCGTAGAACCGGTATTCAGCCGGATCACCGGTGCCTGGACCATTGTGACCGCCCGGAAGATAGCCGGCCCGAATGGAGAATTCCTCGGCGTCATCAGCCGTGGCATCGAGCCCGCGAACTTCGAAAAATTCTTCGCCACCTTGGCGCTCGGACCGGACGCCACCGTTGCGATGCATCACCGCGACGGCACCCTTCTTGCCCGTTATCCGCACATCGATGCGATGATCGGGAAGAATTTCAACCGTGGCCCGGCCAACGTCCGGCAGGTATTCGAGCTCGCCCGCAGCACGTCGCGCCTGACCAGTCCAATCGACGGCAACGACCGACTGATCTCTTCACGTACATTGAGCAGGTTTCCCATCGTGATCGTGGCGACCACGAAGACATCGGCGGCGCTGGCCGACTGGCGCGAGCAGATCAGCATCCTGATCGCGGTCGCCACGGCCTCCGTGCTTGCGATCGTCGTCTTGCTGTTTCTCGTGGTGCGCAAGCTGTCGCAGCAGCACCGCCAATCGCAGCAGCGGCTGACGCTTGAAAAACAGCGGCTCGACACAGCGGTCAACAACATGACTCAGGGCCTGCTGATGTTCGATTCAGAACAGCGCCTCGTGATCTGCAACAAGCGCTATATCGAGATGTACGGACTGTCGGCGGACGTCGTGAAACCCGGCTGCAGCTTCCACGACGTCATCGCCCATCGCAAGGCCACCGGCTCGTTCGAGGGCGACGTCGAGCATTATGTTGCACTCGTGCTGCGCGACGTCGCGCTGCGCAACTCGATGGTGATCACGACCCCGAACGGGCGATCGATCCAGGTCGTCAACGAGCCGCTGCCGTTCGGCGGCTGGGTGGCGACCCACGAGGACATCACCGAACGCCGCCGGACCGAGGAACGCATCACCCACCTCGCCCACTACGATGCGCTTACCGATCTGCCGAACCGCGCGCTGTTCCGCGAACAGCTCAGGAGCGAACTGCCTCGCGTCACGCCGGACTGCCAGCTGGCCGTGCTCTACATCGATATCGACGAGTTCAAGGGTGTCAATGACTCGCTGGGCCACATGGTGGGCGACGAATTGCTTAAGTCGGTGGCGGCGAGCCTCTCCGCTTGCGTGCGGGACACCGACTTCGTCGCACGGCTTGGCGGCGACGAGTTCGCCATCGTCCAGACCGCCGTCAGGTGCGAGACCGACGTCACCGATCTCGTCAACCGGATCCACGAAGCGATCCGCACTCCCTACGAATGCCAAGGACACCAGGTGACCTCCGACGCCAGCATCGGCATCGCGATGGCACCGCGGGACGGCTCCGATCTCGATGAGATCCTCAGGAACGCGGATCTCGCGATGTATGCGGCGAAGTCCGCAGGAAGGCGTACCTGGCGCTTCTTCAAGCCGGAGATGGACGCGCAAGTGCAGGCCCGCCGCGTCCTGGAAATGGATTTGCGGCAGGCGCTCACCGAGGGCTGCGGGCTCGAAGTGTACTATCAGCCCTGTGTCGACCTTCAGGACAACCGGATCACCGGCTGCGAGGCGCTGGTGCGCTGGCGTCATCCAGCGCGCGGCATGATCTCTCCGGCCGACTTCGTGCCGATCGCCGAAGAGACCGGCCTGATCAACCGGCTCGGCGAATGGGTGCTGACGACCGCCTGCCAGGAGGCCGCGACCTGGCCCGCCCCTCTCAAGCTCGCCGTCAACGTCTCGCCGGTCCAGTTCAAGAGCGGCACGCTGGCGCTGAAGGTGATTGCCGCGCTGGCGGCATCTGGCCTGCCGGCAAGCCGGCTGGAACTGGAGATCACCGAAGCCGTGCTGATCCGCGACGACGACGCCGCGCTCGCCATCCTGCATCAGCTTCGCTCCGTCGGCGTGCGGATCGCGCTGGACGATTTCGGCACTGGCTATTCCTCGCTGAGCTACCTGCAGCGCTTCCCGTTCGACAAGATCAAGATCGACCGCTGTTTCATCACCGACATCGCGGAACCGGCGGGGTCGGCCGGCATCGTGCAGGCGGTGGTGAACATCGCCACCGAGCGCCAGATGGCGACGACGGCGGAAGGCGTGGAGACCGCGCAGCAGCGGGACTTGCTGCGCAAACTCGGCTGTTCGGAAATGCAGGGCTACCTGTTCAGCGCGCCGAAGCCCGCGGCGGAGATCAGGCCGTTGCTGCTCGCGCATCGAGAAAATCCGGCGGTCGCCGGTCCGAGCCGCGCCCGGGAGCGCAGGTCCGTGGCACGAACCGCGTAAAGCGGCGGGGCCTCGTGCATTGACCTTCCCGCGTCCACTCATTGGCCGGACTGCTGGCCCGGCCTCTCACTGTCGAGCGCTTTCTGAAGCTCTTGTTCGGCCTGAAGATAGAACTCCTGGTCTCGCCCTTCGGGCCGGCCCGCCAGCTCCCACAGCTGATAGGCGCGGCGCACGATGTCAATTTGAAGCGGTCTTGCCATACACCCACCGAACGGCCGGGACCGTGCGAAGGCAATCGCGGAAACCCAGGACCAACTAGTAAATCGGCGCGTTCGGAAATCGTTCCTCCGCTTCAGTGCCGCAGGCAGTCCCGCTCAGTTCGGGATCGGCCGCTTCGCCGACGCCGGCGCGTCCGCATTCACGGTGATGCCGCGCAGCTGGTTGAACGCAGCAAGCAGCGCCTTGTCGTTCTTCTCGTCCGGCGGAACGTAGGACTGCGAGCCGGTCTGCTCGGCGCCTTCGGCGGCGAGATGCCCGCGCATCGACGCCTCGCCCTTGAGCTCGGCGCGGGTCTTCATCTCATCCGGCACGTCCTGGAGCACTTCGATGTCGGGCTGGATGCCCTGGGCCTGGATGGAGCGGCCGGACGGCGTGAAATAGCGCGCCGTGGTCAACGCCAGCGCGCCGTTGCCGGACCCGAGCGGGATGATGGTCTGCACCGAGCCCTTGCCGAACGAGCGCGTGCCGATCAGCGTGGCCCGCTTGTGGTCGTGCAAGGCGCCGGCCACGATTTCGGATGCCGAGGCCGAACCGCCATTGATCAGGACCACGAGCGGCTTGCCCTTGGTCATGTCGCCGCCCCGCGCCGTGAAGCGCTGGGTTTCCTCCGGCGTACGGCCGCGCGTCGAGACCACCTCGCCGCGGGACATCAGCGCGCTGGTCACCGAGACTGCCTGGTCGAGCAAGCCGCCTGGATTGTTGCGGAGGTCGACCACGTAGCCGGCGAGCTTCTCCGACGGAATCTGTTTCGAGATTTCCGTAATCGCCTTCCTCAGGCCGTCGGTGGTCTGCTCGTTGAACGAGTTGATCCTGACATAGCCGATGTCGCCGCCCTCGGTGCGAAAGCGAACCGGTCGCACCCGGATGATCTCGCGCACGATCGCGACATCGATCGGCTTGTCGGCATCCTTGCGGATGATCTTCAGCCGGATCTTGCTGTTGGGCGCCCCCTTCATCTTGCCCACGGCCTGATCGAGCGTCAGGCCTTGAATCGCGTCGTCATCGATTTGGGTGATGATGTCGCCCGACATGATGCCGGCCTTGGCAGCGGGCGTGTCATCGATCGGTGCCACCACCTTGATGAAACCGTCCTCCATCGTGACTTCAATGCCGAGCCCACCGAACTCGCCGTGGGTGGTCTCCTGCATGTCGGACCAGCCCTTCGCGTTCATGTAACGCGAATGCGGATCGAGCGAGGAGATCATGCCGTTGATCGCGCCCTCGACCAGCTTGGCGTCGTCAGGCTTCTCGACATAGTCGGACTTGATCCGCTCGAACACGTCGCCAAACAAATTGAGCTGCGAATAGATGTTGTCGGCGCCGGCTGCCGCCATCGCCGCTTCGACGAGATGCGCACCTTGCGGCAGGGTGACCGCAAGGGTCAGGCACGCGCCCGTGACCGTGCCGAGGAGAAATCCCACATTCCTGCGCATCGCTCGCGATTCCTTTTCGTTACTGGCCCGCAATCCCTTTCCGGGAGCGGCGCCGTCACCCCGGCGCTGCACCACACAACGGCTTTTTGGTCGGATCAAGGCGCTTTCCTTACCGGATCATTACGGGCCTTCAGGGCATCTTTTGAGGGGCGGCCTTCAGGGCAGGCTCATTTAGCCCGCTTTGCCAGGTCGAGGGCCGGGTCCCGAAGCCGCGTTTCGCTCGGGTGCCCAGCCAATAGCCAAATTGAGGCGGAACCTGACGAAACGGTCCCTCCACCCCGAGTTTGGCCGCCGCATCCATCGGCCAATTGGGATTGTTGAGGATTTCGCGGCCGACCGCGATCAGGTCGGCCTCCTTATCCCGCAATATCTGTTCGGCTTGGTCGCCGTGGATGATGAGCCCGACTGCCATGGTCATGATATCGGCGTGGCGCCTGACATATTCCGACAGCGGCACCTGATAGCTGTATTTGATTTCCTTACCCAAGATAGGCGCCAGCTCGGTAATGCCGCCGGACGAGCAATCGATGACATCGACACCCTTCCCTTTGAGGATCGTTGCCAGCCGCGCGCTCTGTTCCGGTCCCCAGCCGGCGTTATCCTCCACCGACAGTCGCACGAACAACGGTTTGTGATCGGGCCAATGCGTCCGCACGGCTTCCGTGATCTCGATGATGAAACGCATGCGGTTGGCTTCCGAACCGCCATATTCGTCGGTACGCTGATTGGACCGTCCCGACAGGAACTCGTGCACGAGATAGCCGTGCGCGCCATGCAGTTCGAGCACGTCGAAGCCGGCCGCATGCGCGCGGCGCGCCGCTTGGCCCCACGCCTGCACGAGATCCTTGACCTCGCCGCGCTCGAGCGCCCTTGGCACCGGCCATCGCTCGCTGTGCGCGATCGCGCTCGGCGCAACCGGCGTCCACGCGTCCCAGTCGTCGATCTCGGGCGTGCGCTGAAGCGGCCGATCGCCTTCCCACGGACGGGTGGCGCGCGCCTTGCGGCCGGAATGACCGAGCTGAATACCGGCCACAGAATTCTGCTGCTTGATGAATTTGACGACACGGCTGAGCGGCTCGACGAAGACGTCGTCCCATATGCCGAGATCGCCGACCGTGCCGCAGCCGCGCCGCTCGACCTTGGTCGATTCGACGATAACGAGCCCGGCGCCGCCGGCGGCGAATTTGCCGGCGTTCATCAGATGCCAGTCGGTCGGAAACCCCTTCTCGGCGGAATATTGATGCATCGGCGGCACCACGATGCGGTTCTTCAATTGCACGCCGCGGATCGTCAGGGGCGAAAACAACAGCGTCATTTTGTTTCCTCGACGTCGGACATTGCTATCCCGGCATGCCTTCTGTTCGGCTCGCCAATGTATTTGCTATTTAGCGGCGCTGTCGGTCTTGGCCTTCTTCGCCGGCGGCGGCTTGACAGCGGTCTTCGGCGGGTTGTCGCTGCGCACGGCGCCCCAGGGATCGGCGCTCTTCTGCTCCGGAATATTGCCAAGGGATCGCTGATAGGCTCGTTCGGCTTCCTTTTCAGACCGGATCTGTTCCGGCGACTTTTCCTTGTCGACGTCGCCATATTTGGGAACCGAAGTTTGTGCATACGCGGACCCGGCCAGGATCGCGAAAACAGCGGCCACACCAAGAATTCTGGAGCCAAAGACTTTCATTGAGTATCTCCCCAAAAGTTTCAGGAAAAGCTTACCACAGCCAGCGGGCCAAGTTCACGCCCGGCAAACCGATCGATCGAAGGGATTTCATTCTCGATCGGCGGAGAACCATCGGCAAATGGTCTCCGGCGCGAGTCCGCGATCTCGCGGCGCAGATTGCGCCCGAATTGTGCATGGAGCTTGTCCCTCTCTTGAAGAGGGAGCAGGGAAAGCCGGGTGCCCGGAGCACCCGTAGCCCGTGTGCATTGGTAGTAAGCACACGGTAGTCACCACGAGTACCACCGGAAATCACCCGGCTTTCCCCGCGCAATGGTTTTAACGGTTTCCTTCGAGCTCTCCCCGGCGACGAATTCCTTTTTGTCACCGTCGCCAAGCGGATTGACGGCGACCTCACCCGGTTGGGCCGGTTTCGCCTCCGCAAGGCTTAGCATCAGCAACGGATGCCAGGACCACACGACTTCGCCGTACGCAGCGACCTCAGCCAAAGTTTCAACGGACCATGTGCTGTCCGCTGAGTTCTGGCGAAGGCGTTGAAGCGCCGTTCGTCTGCGCGCCGGTCGATCGCTCACAGGCAAGGCCTGCCCTGCGACGCCAATTGCGCGCCAACGCTGCCGCGTCCACCGCATCCCATCCCGCGTTCGTGACGACCGCGAAGCGCCCCTCTTGCCGGGAAAGGACGGGGCGAGCTGGTAGAACTGATTTGCCCGACGGCGAAAGTGAATTATTTTTTGCGAAGGGGATGGACGACCCAAATCAACTTGAAATCATTGCGATAAACCGATCGCGGCGAAATTCGCTTGCTGCTCGACTGATCGTAAATCCTGGAGCGGAATAGCCGTGACCGTCCGCCAGAGCTTAACGAACAAATGCTAAGGGCTTACGCAAGGCAAAAATTGACGCAGTAAGACCGATCCGGCTTCCGTGCCATACCAGCTAACTAGGGCGTGGACTCATTAGCACGCAGCCAAATTCGGATTGATGCAAGCTTGATGAACGCCAGATAGTTTGCCGCGAGTTTGTCGTATCGGGTCGCGACACACCGACATTGCTTGATCTTGTTGAAGAACCGTTCGAGCAGATTGCGCGCACGATACAGATACGGGCTGAAGCAGATCGGGTCGTTACGGTTTCGTTTCGGCGAAATGTTTCCCCATGCTCCTTGCCGACGGGCAAGCTCCCTGATCCAATCCGCGTCGCATCCACGATCTGCGAGCAGCATCGTTTGTGGAAGCAACGCGCTGAGGAGAACCGAACACAGCCGATTGTCGTTCGTTTCACCGGGCGCGAGGGCCATGGACCGGCAGGCCGTTGGTGTACACCACCGCGTGAATCTTGCACGTCAGCCCCCCTCGTGAGCGACCCATCTCTTGGTGATTGTTGTCCGCGATGCAGGCTCCATGCTACACGCACGACGGAGGTATCGATCATCTGCACCGCCGCGTCAGGACCGGCGGCCAGCGCCTTCATTATCCGGTGCTCTGAATTTACTTTCGCTTTCGGCGGCATAGCGGACATGGCCGGACTTGCTACTGGCTTGACCCGGCCGCGAATGACCATCCAACTGTGACATTGGGCGCATTCGGCTCTCGTGGCGTGCGTTCTGGTGATGGCTGCGATGCAGAGGTCATAGACGCGATCCCTTGCTGACGAACGGTCCCGGCATAACCGCGGGCGCAGGCACCGGCGCTAGTTTATCAGCTCGCGTTCTAGGCCTAAGGTTGCAGGCTTTTCCCGGGTTCGCCATTGGCAAAAACAAACCGGAAGAGTTACGCTTGCGACCCATAAAGGCATCGAAGAATGCCGGTCATCAAGCTAAGTCACCCTTGTCTGGGAGGACAGCATGAGCATCTGGGAACGATCTTGGCGGGTCGATCGGCGAACAATTCTGAAATCAACGGCCGCAATTGCTGCGGTGCAATTCTCTTCCCCCTTCATCATCAAGGCCCGCGGTGAAACGCCGGTGCGGATCGGGATGGTGGATCCGTTGACGGGGGTTTATGCCGCGATCGCACAAGGCGAGGTGGTGGGAGCGAAATTCGCCACCGAGGAGATCAACAAGAAGGGCGGGATTCTGGGTCGGCCGGTCGAACTCCTGATCGAAGATTCCGCCAATGACGTCGGCACTGGCGTGCAGAAGACGCGCAAGCTGATCGAGCGCGATCAGGTGAGCTTTATCATTGGTGACGTGAATTCCGGGATTGCGATCGCAATTGCGCAGGTCACTAGCGAAAAGAAGGTGCTCCATATCGTCTCGGGCGGACACACCGATCCGATCACCGGCGCGAACTGTTCATGGAACGTGTTCAGGGTCTGTAACTCTACCACCATGGACGCCAACGCCATCGCTACCACGCTGATAGAAAAGTTCGGGAAGAAATGGTACTTCCTGACGCCGGATTACGCGTACGGGCATTCCGTGCAGGCCGGCTTCGAAAAGGTCCTGAAAGCCGCGGGTGGCGTTTCCGCCGGCTCCCTCGTACCCCTCGGCACGGCGGATTATTCGTCTTACCTGATCCAAGCCAAAGCCTACAATCCGCAGGTGCTAATCAACGTCATGGGTGGCGGCGATCAAGTCTCGAGCCTGAAACAGTTCGTCCAATTCGGTCTGGACAAGCAAATGGCCGTCGGAGGCGCCTTGTTTGAGCTTGAGAGCATCCGCGCCGTGCCGGACGGCGCGCGCGTCGGGTGGTGGACCATGGAGTGGTGGTGGGACCAGCCGGGTGTGCCGCATGTCGCGGAATTCAACGCATCGATCAAGAAAATCACGGGCGCCGCGGCTACCGCACGCAACTGGTTCGGCTATGCGTCGGTGCAGACGCTGGCGCTGATCGCAAACCAGGAGAAAACACTCGACGCACCAAAGCTGGCGCACGCGCTCTCCGGATTCAAGCTGCCCCCGGAAGTCGCCCTGCAACCGACGGCGCCGGAGTACCGCGCCAGCGATCATGAATTGATGAGCACTGTGTTTGTCGGCGAGGCGCACCCGCCCAAGGGCGATCCGGACAATATGTTCACGATACGCACCCCCGTGCCCGGCGAAAAGGCCGCCGGACCGGCCGAGGCTACCGGCTGCAAGATTCAGTGGCCGGCCTGATACCAAACGATACCAGCGCCCCGGTGCCTCATGGCACTGGCCGAAAATGAACTCCGCAAGAAGAAACTCGAACATCCCAAGGAGGAAATTGATGGCATCGCAGACCTTCAATCCGATATTCACTCGTCGCACGCTCGTTAAGGGCGCCACCGCGCTCGGCGCATTTCAGGTGGCATCACCCTTCATCATCCAGGCGCGTGGCGAGACGCCGATCCGAATGGGCATGGTCGACCCGCTCACCGGCGTCTATGCGGCGCCCGCCGGCAACGAGGTAATGGGAGCCAAGCTCGCCGTCGAGCAGATGAACGCCAAAGGCGGCATTCTTGGACGTCAGGTAGAACTGCTCGTGGAAGATTCCGCCAATGACGTCGGCACCGGCGTGCAAAAGGCGCGCAAGCTGATCGAGCGGGATCAGGTCAACTTCATGATCGGCGACGTCAATTCCGGCATTGCCGCAGCGATCGCCCAGGTCACCGCTGAAAAGAAAATCCTGCACATTGTTTCCGGTGGCCACACCGATTCGATTACCGGCAAAGATTGCAAGTGGAATGTCTTCCGCGTCTGCAACACCACGCGAATGGAAGCCAATTCGGTATCAAACGTGCTGTTCAGCAAATACGGCAAGAAGTGGCACTTCATCACGCCCGACTATGCCTTCGGTCACACGCTTTATGAGGCTTGTACGGACGATCTGAAGAAGCTGGGCGGCACCGTCACCGGCAACGAACTGACGCCGCTCGGTACCACCGACTTCTCCGCCTATCTGATCAAGGCGCGGGCCGCTAATCCGGATGTGCTGATCCTGCTGGTACAGGGCTCCGACATGATCAACTGCCTCAAGCAGGTCGTGCAGTTCGGCCTCAACAAGCAGATCCACGTGGCGGGAACGCAGCAGGAACTGGAATCGCTGGCCGCCCTGCCACCGGAAGCCCGCATCGGCGTCTGGATGTTCGAATGGTACTGGAAACAGCCCGGCGTTCCCGGCGTCGAAAAATTCGTCGCCGACATCCGCAAGGTCAACAATGGAAACGTGCCGACCGCACGGCACTGGTTCGGCTACACTTCCGCGATGACGTTTGCCCTGATTGCGAATCGGGAAAAAAATGTCGACGCGGTCAAGCTCGCTTCCGCCTTGGAGAATTTCGAACTGCCCGACGATGTAAAGCTGCAGCCGAACAAGGTCTATTACCGAAAGGGCGATCATCAATTGATGACGTCCGCCTTTGTCGGCGAGGCGCAGTCAAAGGGCAAGGACGATCCGGAAGATCTCTATCGCGTCGACGAAGTCGTGCCGGGCGACAAGACAGCACCTGCCGTCAGCGAAACCGGATGCACCGTTCATTGGCCGTCGTAACATTAACCCGCTATTTTCTGAGATCCGGGAGGTGCCACCTCCTGGATCAGCTGCATTCTTTCCTGTCCGGTGAGTTATGACACAGCTTCTCCTGTTCAATGTCACCAACGGGCTCATCATCGGCGCCTTCTATGTACTGATGGCGCTCGGCCTTTCCTTGATTCTTAATTTGAGCAACGTCATCAATTTCGCGCATGGCGGATTTCTCGTCATCGGTGGCTACATCGCCTATACGATCACGCCCTATATCGGTTTCTGGGGAGCGCTGCTGCTTGCGCCACCATTGACCGCGATCATCGGGCTCGCCGTCGAGCGCGTGCTGATCCGTCCGCTCTACGGACGCGATCCGCTCTACAGCCTGCTTCTGACCTTCGGCCTGGCATTCATGATCGAGGATGGTACGCGATTTATCTGGGGCCCGCAGGGCAAGCCCGTAACTATTCCCGCGTTTCTGGCGCAGCCCTTGAGCAACGAACTGTTCTTCATCACCGGTTATCGCCTGTTCATGGTGGCCGTGGTGATGATCGCCGTGACCCTGCTGTTCCTGCTATTGCGCTACACGCGTCTTGGCATTCGCATCCGTGCCGGCACGCTTGACCTCGAGACCGTCGCGGCGCTGGGCATCAATGTGCAAATGTTGCGCTCGCTCAATTTTGCGGTCGGCATTTTTCTAGCGGGTCTGAGCGGCGTACTCGCAGCCGGACAATTGGGTCTTGAACCGACCATGGGCACCGGCCTTTTGATGCCGAGCTTCATCGCCATCATCGTCGGCGGCATCGGCAGTCTGCCGGGAACGCTGGTCGGCGGGTTGCTCATCGGGGTGGCGTCGGGGCTAACAGCCGTATTCCTCCCGGCCGCCAGTGAGGCGGTGATTTACGTCATGATGGCTGTGGTGCTTCTCCTGCGCCCGCGAGGATTATTTGGCGAAGAAGGAATGATGAGTTGAGCGCGGAGCAAGCCCGCAAACTGATCGTCCTCGCAGCGATTTGGGCAGCCTTGCTGCTCGCCCCCTACTGGATTGCGCCGCTCGGCGGCTATACCGCGCTCGCCACCCGAGTGCTTGTGCTTGGATTGGCGGCGATGTCGGTGAATTTTCTTCTTGGATTTACCGGGGTCCTTTCGTTCGGGCATGCCGCCTATTTCGGCCTTGGCGCCTACGGCGCCGGGTTGACGCTGAAGTTCCTCGCGCCGAGTACGCCGCTGGCGCTGGTCGCCGGAATGCTGCTGGGCGGTCTCTGCGGCGCCATTCTCGGCACCCTCATCGTGCGGCGGCGTGGCGTCTACTTCGCGATGGTGACCATCGCGTTCGGCCAGGTATTCTACTACATCGCGTTCCAGTGGAGTTCGCTGACAGGCGGCGACGACGGCTTGCGCGGCTTCTCGCGCCAGCCGATCGACTTCGGCCTGTTCAAACTCGACATTCTCTCTAATGCTAACAACTTCTATTTTTTTGTGTTGTTTTGTTTTGCCATCGTGGTCGGCGCAATGGGATTTATTTTACGCTCGCCATTCGGCCGCACCATGATTGCGATCCGCGAGAACGAACGCCGCTCCCGCTTCCTCGGCATCCCCGTGGAACGGCACATCTGGATCGCCTTCACATTGTCCTGCTTCTTCATGGGATTTGCCGGAGCGCTCTATGCGCTCGTCAACAACTTCGCTGACCCGAGAGGCCTGCATTACAGTCAGTCCGGTGACTTCGTAATGATGGCCGTGATGGGCGGCATGCGCAGCTTTTGGGGCCCATTGCTCGGCGCGGCCGTGTTTGTGGTCCTGCAAGATTATTTGTCGAGCGTCACCGTCAACTGGATGTCGTTCGTGGGCCTGCTCTTCGTCCTGGTGGTCCTGTTCTTCCCGCGTGGACTGCTCGGCTTCCTTCAGCGGAGCAAGGCATGAATGTCCTCGAAATCAGTAACGTCACCAAGAGATTTGGAAATCTCGTGGCCGTGCGCGATGTCTCTTTGAATGTGGCAAAAGGCGAGCTGTGTGCGATCATCGGACCCAATGGTGCCGGCAAGACCACCTTCTTCAACCTGATCAGTGGATTTTTCCCGCCGACCTCAGGGACCATCACCTTCGACGACCGCGATATCACCAGACTTGCGACCCATGAGCGAGTAGCGCTCGGCATGGCCCGGACGTTCCAGATCACCGAAATCTTTCCGGAACTCACCGTGTTCGAAAACGTCCGCATCGCCGCGGAAGTGGCCGGCGGCTATCGCCTGCGGCCCTGGATCAACCGTTCGGAACAGGCCGCCATCCACGAGCGTGTGGAAGAAGCGCTGAAGTTGGTTTCACTGGAAACCAAGACGAACCGATTGGTCGGCGAACTCGCACATGGCGATCAGCGCGCCGCGGAAATCGCCATGGCGCTAGCCTTGAAACCGCATTTGCTATTGCTGGATGAGCCCACCGCCGGTATGGGCGACCAAGAAACCTACCAAATCACTCGGCTGATCCGCCGGCTGCACCGCGACAGCAACTACACCATCGTGCTGATCGAGCACGATATGCGCGTCGTATTTCACCTCGCCGACCGCATCTGCGTGCTCGATCAGGGCAGAATGCTGGCGCAAGGCACGCCGCAGGAGATCGCCGCCAACGAGACCGTGCAGGCCGCGTATCTGGGCAATGCCGCATGACCGCACTAAAAGCCGAAGGCCTCCACACCTATTACGGCAAGAGCCACATCCTGCATGGCGTCAGCCTGGAGGTCGCTGAGGGCGAGATCACCGCGCTGCTGGGGCGTAACGGTGCGGGCAAGACCACGACGCTACGCAGCCTGATGGGCCTGACGCCCGCGCGCGAAGGCAAGGTTACTATCTTCGGCGAGGACACCACGCGTTGGCCGACCTTCCGCGTCGCCGCAGCGGGGGTGGGTTATGTGCCCGAGGGACGGCGCATCTTCGCCAATCTCAGTGTCGAGGAGAACCTTAAGGTTCCGCTCGAGCGCGGCGGCCCGTGGACAGTCGAGCGGATCTACCAGCTGTTCCCCCGCCTCGCGGAGCGCAAGCTCAATCGCGGGCGCCAGCTCTCCGGCGGCGAACAGGAGATGCTGTCGATCGGCCGCGCGTTACTCTTGAACCCGAAGCTCTTGATTCTCGACGAACCCTCGCAAGGATTGGCGCCGCTGATCGTGCGCGAGGTGTTTCGTATCGTTCAGCAGATGAAGGCGGAGGGCATCTCCGTTCTCTTGGTCGAACAGAACGCGCGAATGAGCCTGGAAATTGCCGACAACGCCTATGTCCTGGATGACGGCATCGTCGTCTATTCCGGATCGGCCCACGACCTAGCCGCCGACGAGCCGCGTGTCCGGGCGCTCGCCGGCGCCAGCGCCGAGGAATGGACGCTGACTTGAGCCGCTAAGTCCAGTAGTATTTCGGCGTCACCGCGCGCGGAAGCAACTCGCACTGGCTTCCGTCTCTTCGCATTGCGCAAACGATCTCGACACTTGGACGCAGAGATAGCTCTGGAGTCAAAACGGTTATGTCCGGGGATGGCACATCAGAGATTTACGGACGGGGCATAAACTCGACCTTCGTCAAGTACAGGCACGAAGGCTGCACGGCAAAACCACCGGCAACCAGTTGCTGATGCAGGTCGCCGATTACGTTTTCCGATCGTGCGGTATGAGGAACGATACCGCGATTAGGGCGACGCGGTCGTCAAACAGGACTTCCGACTCTCACGTAACGGATACTGATCTTACACCGGTGACGCGAAGGCTCATCCCTTTAGGGGCCAACGATGAGCGCGAGCTATTGTTCTGACGACAGGCGGACTATCTGGCGTCCGCCATTCATCGCCTTGAGACTGTTGACGTAGTCCTCAGGACGCTGCCAGCGGTAAGGAACTTTCAATCCCATAAAATCCGCGATGCTACCGATGAACGAAGTGCAATTGGATGTTTCGGCGTTCCAGACCGGTGAGCTCGCCTGCAATTTCTTGATGTATGCGAAAACCCTTTTTGCGTCCGGCTCGGACAAGTAAACGCGGTAATTAGCGGTCAAGTACTGCGGATCAAGATCGCCATAGCTTGCCCCGGTCTCGGACGGCACCCACGTCAAATGACCAAGCACATAAGCTGCGGTGTCTCCCGCGGGGGTAAGGCCCGCGACTTCTACTTCTCGATCACTTGTCTTCCCAAACCAGACGAACGCGTGTCCCCAGCTCGCGGCCGTTCTGGCTCTGAAATCAACGTAGTACGGGCCCTCTGCCGATCCCGCCCCCGGCTTTCGAGTCGACTTCTGCGCCGGTTGCGATTCAACGGGTGCGTCATTGGAAGCAAGCGCATTCGCGTCGGCGGTACGCTTGTGGATCTCCCGTCTCTGGGAAATGAAACGTTCCGAACCGGCGCGAGGCTCAATCTCGTCTGCAGAAGCTGATTGGATTTCGCACTGGAGCAAAACGGCGAGCGTGAATCCCGCAAGCAAGCATAGTCCTAATCCCTTCGGCTTATTTGCCACGCTTCGCCCTTCAACTGTCGACGACAAAGGTCAGATTCAACGAGACCTGAATCAATGCTGCGTATTAGTAGGGCCGCGGCGCGTAGGGCGCCTTGCCGATTGGGGTCTTCCCGATTGGGGTCTTGCCAATCGGCATCTTGCCGACTGGAGCCTGCTGATAGACGGGCTGTGGGCGCGGGAGGTCGGCCGCGCCAGCGGCAGTCACCAAGGCAAGCGTCGCACCCGCTATAATCACAATTTTCATCACGGTACTTATCCTTTAGGTTGGAAGAAACAAGGCAATAACCCGCTGAGCGTCAACCCGCTGAGCGTTCCACCTCAGACACGCCGTGACCATGAACGTCGGAATACGTCTACAGTGCGGCAGATAGGGTACGTTCGAGGAATAGGCCTACAATGCGGCAGATATGACACATGCGGGAGCCTCCACCCTATTGGGCCAATGGAGCGATAGCTGAACGCCTTGTCGCGCCAATCCATCCTAAGGCGACGCCAAGCGCGCCGAAGCGCATGGAAGGCGCACAAGTGTTCGGCAAGATCGTCGTTGGTTTCTGATGCAACGTCTGCTGCTTCGTGCCAGGGCCCGACTTCGCGACGCGACAAAGCCGCTGGGCCAAGCCGCGGTGGGTGCGTTGACGATCGGAATACTGCGTACCGCCCGCTATTTCGATCCGATCAAGACCGCCAACTGTTCGGCCGGATCGCCCGCTCGATCGGGCCCATGATGCGGGAGCAAAAGTTCGGTCGCGCCAATCTGGCCGCCGCATTTCCGGAGAAATCGTCTGCAGAGATCGAGGCCATTCTCGCAGGCGTCTGGGACAATCTCGGTCGCGTCGAACTGTCCGAAGAAGTGAAGCCGGTCCGCGACGCCGCCGGGCAAATCGACATTAAGGGAACGATGCCGGCGGTCACGTCGGTGATCGAGGGCTGGATCCGCGAATATCCCGATCAGTGGCTGTGGTTACTCCGCCGCTGGCGGTAAACGCTCCACATCGTAGCCCGGCTGAACGAAGCGATATCACCCCCAAGAGATATCACCCCCAAGAGTCGATCCTTCCGCCCGCAGGCGATTCCGCCAGGCAGCTATCGGAGGCATAGCTGCATCTTTGTGAGTTCACGGCCTAAACTTGCTCATTGCTCCAGTTATTATTGCCCGCAGCCCTTAGCGGACGAGCACGAGCGGCCGACTCTGTGACCCTCACCGGATGCATACCGTCCAGCTCGGCAATGCGGCGGTCAATCTCACTGATCACGTGCTTCGAGAACGGCCCGAGGTGCAGGTACAGCGCCATCAACATCACGATGTAACGCAGCGCCCCTGGATTGGTCTTGGCGACTTCGACGAAGGTCTTCCAGAACGGCTCGCGAACCTCCGGTAGAGTCCGCATGATCTTGTATACGCTTTCGATGCCGCCAAGCCTCTTGCGCATGTCGCCATCCGGCAGGTCGCGGCGGCGATCGGAGCGGTCGAGCATGACGGCGAGCCGTGACAGCCGTCCCGCGTATGCCGTCGGGCCGTACACGTGCCCGAGCACGGTCTTGTAGTCCACAAGGATGTCACGAAGCGGACGCTTGGTGTCGAAATTGCAGCCGAGCGTGCATTGGTCGCCCGCATGCTCGACCTTCATGAGGTCATGGCCTTCGTGCAGGCGGCCTTCCTTGGCTAGCCGCCGCGTCAGCTGTGTGCCAGGCAGCGCATAGAGTAGTCCAACCATGCAGACTGGAATGTTCGTCTCCTCGATGAAGTCGATCATCGCCTGTCCCATCGAAACTTTCTCGGTATCGAACCCGACGATGAAGCCGGCGGTGACGAACATGCCGTAGCCGTAAATCTTATGGATGCACTCCGCGATGTTGCGCCTGGTGTTCTGCTTCTTCTTCATCTGCACGAGCGTCTCTGGATCCGGGCTCTCGATGCCGACGAAAATCGCGAAGAAGTTCGCGTCCTTCATCGCCTGCAACAGTTCGTCGTCGTCCGCGATATTGATCGAGGCTTCGGTCGAGAACTCGAACGGATAGTCGCGCTCTTCCAGCCAGGCTTTGAGCCGCGGCAGTAGCGTGCGGAGGTTCTTCTTGTTGCCGATGAAATTGTCGTCGACGAAATCGACATGCCCGCGATAACCGTGATCGTAGAGCGCTTGCAGCTCGGCGAGAATCTGATCGTTGGTCTTGGTGCGCGGCACGCGACCATACAGCTCGATAATATCGCAGAACTCGCAGGTGAATGGGCAGCCACGCGAATATTGCACGCCGATGAAGAGATAGTGTTCGAACTTGATCAGATCATAGCGGGGCATCGGGCTTAGCGTGACGTCGATCTTGAATTTCTCGGCGATGAACACGCCCTTGCGCTCGCCGCTTTCCCAGGCGGCGATGAAGTCCTCGATGACTTGCTCGGCTTCGCCGATCACCTGGAAGTCCGCGTCGGCGTAAAGATGCGGGCTGGAGGAGACGTCAGGCCCGCCGACACATACTGGCTTGCCGTGCAGGTGGGCGAGATCGATCAGGTGGATGAAATCAGGCTGCTGGTTGAGCATACCGCCGATCATCACGAGATCGGCCCAGGCGAGGTCCGCGTCCGTCAAAGGCTCGGTGTTACGGTTGACGAGACGGATGTCCCAATGCTTCGGCAGCATGGCGGCGACCGTGATCAGGCCGAGTGGCGCGGCCGGATACTTCGCGCCTACCAGTTCGCAGGGTTCCGTATAGTTCCAGAACGAGTTCGGAATGAACTTCGGATAGACCATCAGAACACGGCAGAGCATCGACATGTGAGTCCCCGGAGTTTTCGCGGGCAGAGTGTCACGCCGTTTGTCGGGACTCAAGGGTTCGATTCGAGCAAAGATAAGGTCGACTCGCACAAACTCGCAAACCGGACAGCCGGCATTGCCGAGATTATCCTGCCGTCGCTCCTGATCGTCTGAGAGCACTCCCGATCTAGTCTTGTATATTACTGAAATTAACTTTGTTCGGCGGATTGGAACCGCAGATCGGTTTGAGTTCCTTAAGGCCGTATCGGAGGGCGAGGTCAGCCAAATCAGTTTCATTGCCGAGCCCGGCACAGGCTACGGCAAAGGCGTCGCCTGTTTCGGTACTGTTCCAGATACGAGTGGTTTTGTCTTCTGAAGCAGTGGCGATTCGCGCTCCATTTGGACTGAACACCGCGTCGTCGACGCCTTCGCCGTGCCCCTTCAGCACCGCGAGGAGGACGCCTGTCCTGGCGTTCCAAATGCGCGCCGTCTTGTCAGCTGACGCGGTGACGACGCGAGCGCCATCCGGGGCGAACTCAGCCGACCAGACGGTGCCGAAGTGCCCCTTGAGCACGGCGATGACCTCAGATGTGCTGGCGTTCCAGACGCGAGCGGTATTGTCCTCTGATGCGGTGACGATGCTCGCGCCATCTGGGCTGAATGCGGCTCCACGGAGAATACCGTCATGCCCACTTAGCACTGCGAGGCGCTCGCCTGTCTTGGCGTTCCATATGTAGGCTCTCTTGTCGGAGCAGGCAGTGACGATGCGAGCGCCGTCCGGCCTGCTGAACGCGGCGAAGTTGACGTGATCGGGATGTTTCAACGGGGGAAGGACCTCCTGCCCCGTTGTCGCATCCCAAATGCGGGCGGTGTTGTCCTCCGATGCGGTGACGATCCGTGAGCCATCCGGGCTGAAGGCGGCGGAGAGAACCCAACCCTCGTGCTTAAGGCTGGTGAGGACCTTGCCGGTCTGGGCATTCCAAATGAGGGCGGTCTTGTCCTCGGTCGCGGTAACGATGCGGTCTCCCTGTGGGTCGAACGCGGCGAAGGCCACCGCGCCGTGGTGGTCTCTGAGTGTAGCGAGGAGTGTCCCTGTCCCGGCATTCCAGATGCGGGCGGTCTCGTCTCGAGAGGCCGTGAGGATGCGTGCGCCATCGGGGCTGAACGCCACGGAGTAGACATAATTTTCGTGGCCCTTGAACGTGGCGAGGACCCCCCCTGTGTCCCAGATGCGGGCGGTGTTGTCGTCTGAAGCGGTGACGATGCGCGTGCCATCCGCGCTGAACGCAGCGAAATTAACGACATTGTCATGTCCCCTGAGTTCGACGAGGACCGTCTGTGTGGCGACATCCCAAATGCGGGCCGTGCTGTCAAAAGAGGCCGTGACGACGCGCGCGCCATCGGGGCTGAAGGCCGCAGCACGGACGATCCCTTCGGCCTTGAGCTGGCCGACGGCCTTGCCCGTTTTGGCGTTCCAGATGCGAGCGGTCCCGTCCTCCGAGGCGGTGACGATGCGCGCGCCATCCGGGCTGAACGACGCGGAGTAAACTTCTCCGAGATGCCCTTGCAGCTCGACGAGCAGCTTGCCTGTCCTGGTGTCCCAAATGCGGGCCCTCTTGTCTCCTGATGCCGTGATGACGCGAGCGCCGTCTGGGTCGAACGCGGCCGACCAGACCTTCGCGCCATGCTTGAGCGTTATGAGATGCTCTCCTGTTTCGGCATTCCAAATGCGGGCCATCTTGTCTTCTGACGCGGTGACGATGCGCGTGCCATCCGGGCTGATTGCTGCGGAGTAAACTTCTCCGAGATGCCCTTGCAGCTCGACCAGCTGCTTGCCTGTCTTCGCGTCCCAAATGCGGGCCTTCTTGTCTCCTGACGCCGTGATGACGCGAGCGCCATCTCGGTCGAACATGGCGGACCAGACAGTGCCGTCATGCTTGAGTGTTGTGAGATGCTCCCCTGTTTCGGCATTCCAAATGCTGGCAGTCCCGTCCTCTGAAGCAGTGACGATGCGCGCGCCATCCAGGCTGAATGATGCGGAACGCACGGGGTCGCGATGTCCGTTAATGCGCACGTGTTCGTGATATTCCGACAAAGCAACGACCAGGGCCGTGATGACGCGCCTCATTTGCGGTCGTTTATCATCTCCTTTTCGCGGCCATGCGGCTAGCGCAAGCTGGACCGCATCGACTGGGTGACCTGCCTTTAGAGCAACCTCTGAGAACGCCGTAAGCTTGTTGCTTTCATTCCATAGTGCATTGCTTTCATGCTCCGACGCCGCTTTGCGCTCGAAACTGGCATAGTAAGCAGCCGACGTCGCCGCAACGACCAAAGCGCTCACCAAAAGCGCAATGATAACGAACGCTCTGACACGCTTCTTGTCCTGCCTGACCAAATTGAAGGTTCGGCGAATGGTTGCAAGGGTCTCCTCCGAAGGACCGGAGTCCAGGGCGGCCGCCGGTTCCTTGATCGTAAGAATCTCGACAGGCACATATAGCGCGAGCCGAGAGTCGGACTCTTTCCGTAACGACCCGGCGAAATCGATTGGAACAATACGGCGCCGAGTTTTGCTGAAGATCTCAACCTCGTGAAGAACCGGATCCGATCGAACGGCTGCCGGCGATCCCACCAATATCAATTGACCGGTACGCCGAAGCGTCCAAGCGCCGACCTTCTTCCAGTTGTCGCCCGAGGCATAATCGGTGCGATCCAGAAAGACCGCGAAGCGATCGGCCTCCAACCGGGAAGCGAGGGCGGTTGCATAGGCTGCACCATCGCTCCACGAATAGGATATGAAAAAGTCATAGCCGAAGACGAAGTCAAGCAGACGACGCACGAGCGAGCGTTTTCCGTTGTCGCTGGCGTCCTCAGAGGAATGCTGTGCTTCTGCTCTCGTATTCATGAATGCTGCACCTGAAGCTATTCAGTTGCCGACCCGCGCAGCTCAGCGCCTTGGAAGATTCACGGTGAAGAAACAGCAGCCTCCCGAGACGAACGCGCGACGGTAATTTGGCGTGAGTAGCGATCAACGGAAGACGCGGAGTTTACCGCGAAACCGTGGGGCGGAAAAGCGAATCCTGTTCCGCCGCTTCTCGTCAGCCGCTGAACGGTTACGGCTTCGCCTGACTACCGACCTGCTTTACACGATCGTTAGCGGCCGTAGAGGCCGGTCAATGTTGCCTTCGCCAGGGTATGGAAGTGCAAGTCGAAGCCGACGGTTGCACCGGACGAGCCGCTGTTCTTGGCAAACGGGAGCTTGTCGACATCGACCGCGAAAACCGTGATCTGGTAGCGGTGCGGCTTGTCGCCAGCCGGCGGACAGGGGCCGCCATATCCCGTGGTGCCCAAATCTGTGCGGCTCTGGATCGCGCCCTTCGGCATCAGCTTCTTCTTCACATCGCCGGCGCCTTTCGGCAGCGACGTGGTGGTCGGCGGAATGTTGAACACGACCCAGTGCCAGAAACCGCTGCCGGTCGGCGCGTCCGGGTCGAACATCTGGATGGCGTAGCTCCTGGTGCCTGCGGGAGCGCCGCTCCAGCTCAATTGCGGCGAGACGTTACGACCGGTGCAGCCGAAACCGTTCAACAACTGCTCATCGGCGATCGTGGCGCCCTCCTTGATATCGGTGCTGGTCAAGGTCATGTCCTGCGCCCTCGCCACGCCAGCGCAGGATACCCCGATCGCAAGCGCCGCAGTCCAGACTGCAAGTCGAGCCATGGCCGTTCCTCCCACGCTGGATCTGGTTTTAGTCCTCCCAAACAACAACTATACATAGCGATTAATGCGATGGCGCGGAAGGCCGTCTTCGTCGGCGCGGCTCCGCCGGTGAGACCCATGATGATTCCTCGGGAAAGCTGCAATTCCCGTTTAACGGTTGTCCGTCGCGCCGGGGTTTCGTACATCCCACCGATGACCCCGCCTGCCCTCACTCCCCACTCCGCCGACGCCTTGCTGTTCGATCTCGGGCGCGTGGTGCTCGATATCGATTTCGGCAAGGTACTGGCCTGCTGGGCCACCCACGCGGCTTGCGAGCCGGCGCATCTGGTCGGACGTTTTTCGCCTGATGACATCTGGCACCGGCACGAACGGGGCGAGATCGACGACGCCGAATTCTTTGCAGGCTTGCGCAACTTGCTCGGGATCGGCATCTCGGATGCCCAGTTCCTGGAAGGCTGGAACGCGCTCTTCACCGGCGAAATGCCAGGCATCGCGCCCATGCTGGCGCGTGCCGCCAAACGTGTGCCGCTCTTCGCGTTCTCCAATACCAACCGCCCGCATGTCGAACATTTCTCGGCGGCCTATGCCGACGTACTCGGCCATTTCCGCAAGATCTTCCTGTCATCGGCGATCGGGCTTCGGAAACCGGACGCCGAGGCCTATGATCATGTCGTGAAGGCGATCGGCGTGCCAGCCTCGCGCATCGTGTTCTTCGATGACAGCGCCGAAAATATCACGGGCGCCCGCGCGCGCGGATTGGCCGCCGTTCACGTGACGTCACCCGATGACGTGGCGCGGGCGCTCGATGCACTCGGAATTTAGGAGACTTCGTCCGTGGCCTTGATGCCGGTTGCCGATGCACTCGCCGCGATCCTTTCGGGCGCCGCGCCGTTGCCCGAAGAGATGGTCGCGCTCGACGCGGCCCACCACCGCACGCTCGCGCGTGACGTCGCGGCGCGGCGGACGCAACCGCCGCAGGCGATGTCGGCGATGGACGGTTACGCGGTGCGCGCGGCCGATGCCGCCGATCTCAACGCGCGGCTGAAGGTGATCGGCGAGGTCGCGGCCGGCCGCCCGTTCGAAAGAACGGTCGGGAAGAACGAAGCGGTACGGATCTTCACCGGCGGCGTGATCCCCGAGGGCGCCGACGCCGTCGTCATCCAGGAAGACACGGCCATCCACGGCGATCACATCACCATCACCGAAGCCGCGAAGGCCGGACGGCATATCCGTCCCGCCGGCGTCGATTTTCGCGAAGGCGACGTGCTGCTGTCAGCGGGAAGCCGCCTCACCGACCGCGCGCTGGCGCTCGCCGCCGCCATGAACTATCCGGAGCTCGCGGTACGGCGCCGGCCGAAGGTCGCGGTACTCGCCACGGGTGACGAACTGGTGATGCCGGGTTCAAACCCTGGCCCGGGACAGATCGTCTGTTCCAACGGCTACGCTCTGCGCGCGCTGGCGCGGGCTGAGGGCGCCGAGACCATCGACCTCGGAATCGCCGCCGATACCATCGCCGCGACCACCGAAGGCATCCGCCGCGCCCGCGATGCCGGCGCCGACGTGTTGATCACCACCGGCGGCGCCTCGGTTGGCGATCATGATCTGGTCAAGCCGGCGCTGGAGGCCGAAGGCGTCGCCATGGCGTTCTGGCGGATCGCAATGCGTCCGGGCAAGCCGATGATGCATGGACGGTTGGGCGCGATGCGGGTGATCGGCCTGCCCGGCAATCCCGTCTCGTCCTATGTCTGCGCCTACCTGTTCCTGGTGCCGCTGATTCGCGCCTATTGCGGCCGCGCGACCATCGATCACGTGCGCGAGACGGCCCTGCTCGGCCGCGACGTCCCCGCCAACGACCAGCGTGAGGACTATCTGCGCGCCCGCATCGAGGAGCACGCGGACGGCACCTTGATCGCGACGCCCGTCGATCACCAGGACTCCTCGCTGCTCGGAAATCTCGCAGCGGCACGGGCGCTTGTGATACGTCCGCCATTCGCGTCGGCGGCTGCGAAAGGCACCGCGTGCGACATCCTGCGGTTGCCGCAATGACGCCGTCGCGCGTGGTTCCGGACCAGACCTGACCGCGTTCACCGGAAATTAAGTGGTTGCGGAACACATATCGAACATATAGTGTCCGTTCATGATTTGTTTCTAAAATCCCTGTCTACGAATGGGAGTTTGGGACTCCCGTGAACTCGGGAAGTCGCAAGCCCGGACAGCATGGGTTTGGAATCTCGCAATCGAACGACGCTACCAACCGGGGGAATGCTCGCGATGCTTACGCGCAAACAGTATGAACTTCTGCGTTTCATCAACGAACGGCTGAAAGAGGCCGGCGTGCCGCCCTCCTTCGACGAGATGAAGGACGCACTCGATCTGCGCTCGAAGTCCGGTATCCACCGACTCATCACTGCGCTCGAAGAACGCGGCTTCATCCGCCGCCTGCCCAATCGCGCCCGCGCCATCGAGGTGATCAAGCTGCCCGAGCTTGCCGCCAGCGGAGGTGGCCGCCGCGGCTTCACGCCGAGCGTCATCGAAGGCACGCTCGGCAAGCGCTCAAGCAACACCAGCGCGGCCGAGGATGACGGCAACCGTCCGGTCGCCGTCCCCGTGATGGGCCGGATCGCCGCCGGCACGCCGATCGAAGCGCTGCAGACCCGCAGCCACACCATCAGCGTGCCTCCGGATATGCTCGGCTCCGGCGAACATTACGCGCTGGAAGTGCGCGGCGATTCTATGGTGGACGCCGGCATCCTCGATGGCGACATGGCGCTGATCCAGCGCAACGAGACCGCCGACACCGGCGACATCGTGGTGGCGCTGATCGACGAGGAGGAAGCGACGCTGAAGCGCTTCCGCCGCCGCGGCGCCTCGATTGCGCTGGAGCCCGCCAATACCGCCTATGAAGTCCGCATCCTGCCGCCGAACCGGGTGCGAATTCAGGGCAAGCTGATCGGGCTTTACCGCAAGTACTGAGCGACGCCCGCTTAAGCGGCGCGTGCGCGGCCAGGGTTTGCCGCGTCGAGTCAAATGCTCCGGCATCCGCCGGGGCATTTTTTTATGCGGTCCTGTTTTTGTGCAGTCCCGTTTTTCGAAGCGTAACGACGCTATCGCGTTTGTGATCGGCGGCATCGGCGGTGGGTCGCACAATTGCCCAGAAGCGGGCAGACGCTTGGAGGTTATCGTCCACACTGATAGAGGCCTGCGCCTCAAGGTACGGGTCGGCTATCTCGAACAGAGGAGCACATCCGATGTGTGACTATAGTTTGCACGCTGTGGAAACGCGCCCCGCCCAGGTCGGAGAGACGCTGATCACCACGACCTTCCGCGGCACCTCGACCCGCGGCTTTGCCTCTGAAAGCGAACCCAACGTCGCGGTCTGCATGCTTCCCGGGACCGAATTGGCGTTTGGAGATAACGTCAAGTACGACAACCGCTGGATCTGGACGAAGACCACCGGCTACCGCGTCGGCAAGTTCAATCAGATCGATCCGCATGTTCGCGACCGTCATCATGACGCGATCGAATTTCCCGACGGCAGCTTCGTGCTGGTGACGCAGCTTTGCGAAGGTCAGCGGGCAACGGTTCTGCAGCTGCCGGTGACACAGCCGCTCGCCGAGCATGCGCCGAAAGCGGCCGAAACGCCCGCAGCGCGCGCTGCGTCGCTGTTCATCGGCTGACGCCTCGCATGGCGGGCCGTCGGTTCCGGCCGGCGGGACCGAGAGCGTGATCGTTCTGAGATTTCGAGCGCCCCCGGGGAGCAATCCGGGGCGCCGAGAGGGAGATGCGTCGACGGAAGGCTTGGGCTATCATCGCTGGCGAAAGCTGGCGAGAGGGAGTGTCATCGGTGGTCACCAAGATCACATGGCAAAAAGCCGGACGCGTCGCCGAGCCGGGCCGCTACATGTTCAGATTCGGGTGGCTCACCGTGGCTGCCGAGGATCTCGTCGTCTGGGAGAAATTCCCCGACGCGGCCTTCACGCTTGTTCCGGTGCCGCCCCATGCTGACGGCACCGAGGAGTTTCGCCTCGGCGCATTCGACTTGCCGGGCAACTTCGCGCCTCGCGGTGAGTGCGGAGAGTAACGCCGCGCGGTTTTCTAATCCTCTAATCCTCGGCTTGCACATCGGCTTCCGACGGCGTCGCGTCGATGGCACGCGGCGGCCCTGCCCGCGGCGCGGGAATTGTCGGTTCAGCCTCGTTATCGCCTGCGACCGCTGGCGACCACGGACGGTCGATCCCTGCAGGCTTGACCGCATCGACGACAAAGCTACCGTCAAGGCTTCGCCGCAGCACCATCGCACCATGCCGCCGCAACCGTTCGACACCGATGATGGAGGCGGCACAGCCTGCGGGCGGCGGCCTCGCGGTCACGATCAGGGTTGCACGGTCGCAATCGTCCGCCAGCGCTTCGGCGCGCTGCGCCAGCGCCACGAATCCCGCGCCGGGCGCTTGCGTGACGCAACCGGTGTCATCGCATGAGACGCCCTCCGCGAGCGAGGCATCGGTCGCCGTGCGCGCGTCGGCATCGGCCGCAAGCCATTCCCTGATCAGGAAGGCATCCTTCGCCAGGCGCATCAAATGCAACCGTCCATCGCCGCCACGGACGCCGACATTGCGGCCGTCGCCGGAAATCAGGATATCCGGCGGCGGCACGCGTGCCGCCCACACCGCGGCAACCACAAGCAAGGCGGCGCCTGACCAACGTAGAGGCGTACGCAACAGCCCGAGCAAGACGATCCCGGCGCTCGCTGCGATCAGCGGGCCGATGCCGAACGCGCCCACGCGGCCGACGGCGCCGGGCAGCGCGGCGACGTGTTGCGTCACCACGATCATCCAGTCGATGCCGGCCCCCATGATCGCCCAGAACACGCCGTCGAAGCCGAACGGCATGGCGAGAAGGCCGAGCAGCCCGGCCGGCATCACCAGCGCCGACACCACCGGCATCGCCGCAAGATTGGCGAGCAGGCCGTAGGGCGTTACCCGGTGGAAGTGAAAGGCGGCGTATGGCGTCGTCGCAAGCCCGGCCACCAGCGAGGCCAGCACCAGCATCATGACCTCACGGCCGCCCCAGAGCGCCACCCGCGCGGTCGCGGAATGGTCCGGCGCGGCAAACAGGTTGGGCATGCCGACCTGCACCAACCCCACCAGCCCGAGCGTCGCGGCAAACGACATCTGGAAACTCGGATGCACCAGCGCTTCCGGCGCAATCGTCAGCACGATCATCGCGGCGACCGCGAGCGTCCGAAAGGTGACCGCGCGGCGGTCGACCATGACGGCGACCAGCACCACCGCCGTCATGAAGAACGATCTTTGCGTCGCGACCTCGGCGCCCGACAGCAGGAGATAGAACGCGGCCGCGGCCAATGCGGCGGCGGCCGACCATTTCTTGATCGGAAAGCTGACGGTGAGCGGAGGAAACAGCGCCAGCAGCGCCCTTACCGCAAAGAACACGACGCCAGCAACGACCGCCATGTGATAGCCCGAAATCGACAGCACGTGACCGAGGCCGGAAATGAACATCGCATCGTTGACGGGCTCGGAGATCGCATCGCGCCGTCCCGTCAGCAGCGCGGTAGCGATCGCGCGCTGGTCGCCTTCCAGCACGTTGCGAATGCGCGCGTCGATCCCGTCGCGCACGCTTTGCATGAACGCGGCGTAGCGCAACGACAGCCCGCCGCTGCCCGGCGGCTGCGTGGTCTTGATCGCGCCGGTGACAAAACCGGAGGCGCCTATCCCCTGGAAATACAGGTCGCGGCCGAAATCGTAAGAGCCCGGCCGCAACGGCGCGAGCGGCGGCTGCAGCCGCGCCTTCAGCTCGACGAAACTGCCGACCGCAGGCGCGGTCCCCTTCCGCACCGACAGCCGCACGCGCGTGAGCTTGGTGTCGCCGCGCGGGCTTTCCATGGTCGCGACGCGCAGCACAAAACGGTCGGTGCGCTCGCGGATATCACGGGTCTCGACGAAGCCGGTGAGCGATACCGAAAACATCGGCCGCGCCAGCACCCCATGCGCGACCCGCGCGGTCTTCCAGGTGGCTATGGCAAAACCGGCCGCCACGGCCGCGATCATCACCACGACGGGAAAGACTTTTTGCCGCCGCAACAGCAACGCGACGGCGCAAAGCGCAATCGCTGTAGCGGTCACGACCGACAGCACCGGCTCGTGATCGGCGCTGAAGTAAAAGGCGATGCCGGTGCCGAACGCGACGGGCACCCAGGGCAGCAGGCGCCCGGCCCCCGCCTCGGCGCGCGCCCATTGACGCAGCGTGTCCAGGAACGGCGGCCAGGAGAGGCCGGCCGGTACGAACCCGCCCGCCTGCGCCACCTCACGCGGCGGCCAGGTCCCGGCATAGCCTCGCCTGCCGCCCGGCGTCCTGCCCTCGTCCGCCATCCTGCGCCTTGGAATATTCCTATTCTCACAACGCTACTGGAAGTGGCTATCCGCGGGATAGTGGAACAGATGCGGAATACGGGGGTGCGGGAAGCAATGTCCGGCCCTTGTTGCCCGCAGAGCGACAGTGTCTTCCCGCCTCAGGCGGCTTGAGCCGAAAGTCTCATAAGGTGCCTGCCGGTCCCATTGGGGATTATACTGCGTTGCGCCTCCGCTCCCGGACAGGCGGGAACGAGGCAGTTCACTACTAAATCCACTCCCGGAATATGACTTTCTCCGATTCCAAGGAACGTTTGATCTTATCCTCGAGTGTGCGCTTCGCCGCGCGTTCAAGCTGTCTCATGTAGAGAGAGTGAAACTCGACATAGGCGGCAAAGAGTTCGCGGTGGGCGCCCGTCTCCAGGATGTCTTCCAGGATGGCGTATTCCGCTCCCTCCACGTCCATCTTGAGCGCAATCAAGTCATACGACTTGCTTTTCTCCAGAATGAGTTGTGACAGGGAGAACGTTTCAACGACCTCCGCCGCGGGATCTGCATTGTCATACAAGCTGCCGTTATGCTCGGCGACGATCGAGCGGCCTTGATAGGTGGGATCGCCTTCTCCCGAGGGCGGACCGAACAGCCTCGCAAAGCCGCCCTTCGTGCTGGCCGCCTTGCGGATGATCTCAACGCTGACTTTGTCCCTGCGGAGGGCCTCCAGGTACGGAAAGCATTGCACATTCGGTTCGATCAAAATGTAGTCGAAGTGATCTCTTTTGTAGTACCTGCTGAAATATGCATAGCCCTGTCCAATGTTCGAGCCGCAA
>CAWAYC010000013.1:0-116346 GCA_963786115.1 uncultured Alphaproteobacteria bacterium | reverse complement strand
CGCCGGAATCGCCGGCGCGGCCTTCACGACAATCGGGTCGACGGGGCCGACCAGCGGTTCGCTCTACATCGTCGACACGTTTCTCGTCGTCGTCTTCGGCGGCGCGCAGAGCCTGTTCGGGACAATCGCGTCGGCGTTCACAATCGCGCAGACGCAGGCCACGACCGAATTCTATCTGACGGGCTCGATCGCGAAGGTTCTCACGCTCTCGGCGGTCATCCTCATCTTGATGGCGCGTCCGCAGGGCCTGTTCGCTCTCAAAGTGAGGAGATGACGGCGCATGTCTGTCAACGATTCGACGTCGGGGGTGCCTGCGGTGCCCGCCGTGCCCGCGCTCAGGCACATCACGACCGTGCTGCTGGGGGACATGCGCAGGCGAGAGAACTTCTTCTTTCTCGCGCTCGCCGTCCTTCTCCTGGCGATCTTCCCCCTCGCGCTCGACATCTTTCGTCTGAACCTGATCGGCAAGTACCTGACCTACGCCTTCGTGGCCGTCAGCCTCGTGCTGTTCTGGGGCAACGGCGGCATCTTGAGCCTGGGACAAGGCGTGTTCTTCGGGCTCGGTGGCTACTGCATGGCCATGTTCTTGAAGTTGGAGGCATCCGATCCGGTGGCCACCGCGATTCAGTCCACGCCCGGCATCCCGGACTTCATGGACTGGAATCAGCTGACCGCGCTGCCTGCATTCTGGGTGCCCTTCAAGAGCTTGAGCCTGACGGTCGCCGCGATCCTGATCTTACCCGCGCTGTTCGCGTTCATCATCGGGGTCGCGATGTTCAAGCGCCGCGTCGGCGGCGTGTACTTCGCGATCATCACCCAGGCCGTGGCGCTGATTCTGTCGGTGTTGATCGTCGGCCAGCAAGGCATGACCGGCGGCATCAACGGCATCACCGACCTCAAGACCCTGCACGGCTGGGACATTCGCACCGACTCGGCGAAGTATGATCCTCTACTACGTCAACGCGGTGCTGCTCGTCGGCTGCTCGTTGCGGGCTCAGTCTCATCCTGCTCCAGCAAGCTCGGGCGTTTGCTGGTGGCCGTGCGCGATCGCGAAGACCGCGTGCGTTTCACCGGCTACGACGTCGCGAATTTCAAGACGTTCGTGTTCGTCGCTCGCCGCGGTGTTCGCGGCATCGGCGGCGCGATGTTCACGCTTGCAGGTCGGCTTCATGTCGCCCTCGTTCGTCGGGATCGACCCCTCGATCGAGATGGTGATCGTCGCCGCCGTCGGTGGTCGCACGTCGATGTTCGGTGCCGTCTCGGCACGCTGCTCGTGAACTACGGTAAGACCTTCTTTCTCCGGAAGTCCCCCGGAGCTCTGGCTGTTCTTATCGGCGCGCTGTTCATCGCGGTCGTGATGGTGTTCCCGGACGGCCTTGCCGGGGATCTGTTCGGGCGCTCCGGCGCCGCGGCGCCCGTTTGCTGCGGCGCGCAGTCGAAACGCCGGCCGGCTCATGAGATCGCCGACGGTGTCGCTGCGGCGGAGTGCGGAGCGTCATCGCTATCGGTGATCGAAGAGTTCTTGCTGCGATCGAGGGTCTGAGCGTCTCGTTCGATGGCTTCAAGGCGGTCGACGACCTGTCGCTCTACGTCGAAGACCAACGAGATGCGCGTGATCATCGGCCCGAACGGTGCGGGCAAGACCACGCTGCTCGATCTGATCTGCGGCAAAACCAGGGCGACGTCGGGCACGATCCAGTTCCGCGGCCTGGAACTGACCAAGCTGAACGAGCACGAGATCGTGCGGGCCGGCGTCGGGCGCAAGTTCCAGACGCCGTCGGTGTACGAGTACCTGACCGTGTTCGAGAACCTGGAGATGTCGTTTCCGCGGGGACGCACGGTGTTCGGCGCGCTCGCCTTTCAGCGCGACGCGACGTGAAGGAGCGCGTCGAGGAAGTCGCGGAGATGATCTTCCTGAACGACCGCCTCGATACCATGCCGATCACTTGAGCCACGGCCAGAAGCAGTGGCTCGAGATCGGCATGCTGCTGATCCAGGATCCGGAGCTGCTGATGCTCGACGAGCCGGTCGCCGGCATGAGCGTCAGCGAACGCGACAAGACCGCCGACCTGCTCAACCGCATCATCAAGGACCGCTCGGTGCTGGTCATCGAG
The DNA here is from genome assembly GCA_963786115.1 of uncultured Alphaproteobacteria bacterium. GTDB lineage: Bacteria > Pseudomonadota > Alphaproteobacteria > Rhizobiales > Xanthobacteraceae > Bradyrhizobium. The sequence goes on along the minus strand of CAWAYC010000013.1, from coordinate 114,232 downwards.
CACGACATGAAGTTCGTCGAGGAAATTGCCCACAAGGTCACCGTGCTGCACCAGGGCAAGTTCTTGCCGAAGGGACGATGGAGCACGTCAAGACCGATCCCAAGGTGATCGAAGTGTATCTGGGACACTAGCGCATGATCCCGGAAAGTGGCGTCCGGCCCGGACAAGATCATGCGCAAAAGATGAGGACTGCGTGATGCTTTCAATCTCCGATCTTCACGTCGCCTACGGCCAGAGCGAGGTGCTGCACGGCCTCAATGTCTCGGTCGCGCCCAACGAGATCGTGGCGATCATGGGCCGCAACGGCATGGGCAAGACCACGCTGATGAAGTCGCTGATGGGCATTTTGCCAACCAAAGCGGCTCGGTCACCATGGAAGGCGCCGAGCTCAGCGCCCTGCCGAGCTATGAGCGCGTCGCCAAGGGGCTCGCCTATGTGCCGCAGGGCCGCATGATCTTCTCCACCATGACGGTGAAGGAAAACATCGAAACCGGTCTTGTGGTGTCGGGCGAATCCGAGGTGCCCGGCAGCATCTACGAATTGTTTCCGGTGCTGCTGGAAATGAAGAACCGCCGCGGCGGCAATCTTTCCGGCGGCCAGCAACAGCAGCTCGCGATCGCCCGCGCGCTCGCCACCAGGCCAAAGGTGCTGCTGCTCGACGAGCCGACCGAGGGCATCCAGCCGTCGATCATCAAGGACATGGCGCGCACGCTGAAGCGCATTCGCGACGAGCGCGGCCTGTCGATCGTCGTGTCCGAGCAGGTCCTGAGCTTCGCGCTCGATATCGCCGACCGCGTGCTCGTCATCGAGAACGGCGAGATCGTGCGCGACGATCCGCGCGACAGCGTCGATGCCGCGCAGATTTCGAAATATCTGTCGTCTAACCAGTACCGCAAAAGGGAGCTTTCGATGCCAGAGACACTGATCAAGGTCGATCTTTCAAGTCGGCTTACGACAACGACATGATTCACAACCGTTGGCATCCCGATATTCCGATCGTGGCGTGGGTCAATCCGGGCGACGATTTCATCATCGAGACCTGCGACTGGACCGGCGGCTTCATCAAGAACAACGATTCCGCCGATGACGTGCGCGACATCGATCTGTCGATCGTGCACTTCCTGTCCGGACCGATCGGCGTCAAGGGCGCCGAGCCCGGCGACCTCCTGGTGGTCGACCTGCTCGACGTCGGCCCGCTGAAGGAGAGCCTGTGGGGCTTCAACGGCTTCTTCTCCAAGCAGAACGGCGGCGGCTTCCTGACCGATCACTTTCCGCTGGCGCAAAAATCGATCTGGGACATCAAGGGCCTCTACACCTCGTCGCGCCACATTCCCGGTGTCAGCTTTGCCGGCCTGATCCATCCCGGCCTGATCGGCTGTCTGCCCGATCCGAAATTGCTGGCGACCTGGAACGAGCGTGAGAATGCGCTGATCGCGACCAATCCGACCCGCGTGCCCGGCTTGGCGAACCCGCCCTTCGCGCCGACCGCGCATGCCGGCCGCGCGAAGGACGACGTCAAAGCGAAGATCGGCGCCGAAGGCGCCCGCACCGTGCCGCCGCGCGAGCATGGCGGCAACTGCGACATCAAGGACCTGTCGCGCGGCTCGAAGGTCTATTTCCCGGTCTACGTGCCCGGCGGCGGGCTGTCGATGGGCGATCTGCACTTCAGCCAGGGCGACGGCGAGATCACCTTCTGCGGCGCGATCGAGATGGCAGGCTGGCTGCATATCAAGGTCGATGTCATCAAGGACGGCGTCGCCAAATACGGCATCAAGAACCCCGTGTTCAAGCCGTCGCCGATCACTCCGAACTACAAGGACTATCTGATCTTCGAAGGCATCTCGGTCGACGAGGCCGGCAAGCAGCATTACCTCGACGTTCACATCGCCTACCGTCAGGCCTGCCTGAACGCGATCGAGTACCTCAAGAAGTTCGGCTACTCCGGCGCGCAGGCCTATTCGATCCTCGGCACCGCGCCGTGCCAGGGCCACATCTCCGGCGTGGTCGACGTGCCCAATGCCTGCGCCACCCTGTGGCTGCCGACGGAGATCTTTGACTTCGACATCATGCCGTCGTCGGCCGGACCGATCAAACACATCAAGGGGGACATCCAGATGCCGATCTCCCAAGACAAATGATGAGACAATAATCCCTGCGCGACGGGGTGCGGGACGGTGCCTGTCTTGCCGCCCCGCATCCGCCGTCGCGGGTTATCTGAAGGTCGATCGCGCGAGGAACCAAAATGCCCGTCTATGAATATCTCTGCAACGATTGCGGCCCGTTCACCGACATGCGGCCGATGGCGGAATGCGACCTGCCGCAGGACTGCCCGCATTGCGAAAGCGAATCGCCGCGCGTGATCCTGACCGCGCCGAATTTCTTCTGCATGCCCACCGACAGGCGCAAGGCCCTCGCCACCAATGAGCGCAGCGCCAACGCGCCGAAGACGCTCGCCGAGTACAAGGCCTCGCACGGCCCCGGCTGCGGCTGTTGTTCCAGCAAGAAGCCGGCGCGGTTGATGAAGCAGACCCGAAGCGGGGCAAAGAGCTTTCCGACCGCGCGCCCGTGGATGATCAGCCATTGAGTGGTCATCGCCCGGCTTGATCGGGCGATCCAGTACGCCGCGGCGTCTCGGCCGATCACGGGGGCCTCTGGAATACCGGATCACCCGCTTTCGCGGGTGATGACAGCAGGAGCGTGGTTCCGCCGCGACATCGCCATCAGCTTCGTCTAGATTCCGCGCCGTGCGGTTTCCTGGACGAACGAGGCGGCTGTGAAAAAACAAAAATTCGGCGGCAACGGTCCGCAAGTGCCGGTGATCGGGCAGGGCACCTGGTATCTCGACCGCGGCGACCGCAAGGCGGCGGTTGCGGCGCTGCGCCGTGGCATCGATCTTGGCATGACCCACATCGATACCGCGGAGATGTATGGCGACGCCGAACTGGTGATAGCCGATGCTATCGCCGGAAACCGCGACGATCTTTTCCTCGTCTCAAAGGTGCTGCCGAGCAACGCCTCGCGTCGTGGCACCATCGCGGCTTGCGAGCGCTCGCTGAAGCGGCTGAAGACCGATCATCTCGACTGCTATCTGCTGCACTGGCGCGGATCCTTTGCCCTGGAAGACACCGTGGCGGCGTTCGATGAACTGATCGCGGCCGGAAAAATCCGCTCCTGGGGGGTGAGCAATTTCGATGCCGACGATCTCGATGAACTGCGCGATGTCGCCGGCGATGGCCGCATCGCCTGTAATCAGGTGCTCTATCATCTGCGGGAACGAGCGATCGAGCACGTGGTGATCCCGTGGTGCGAGCGGCATGACGTTGCCGTTGTCGCCTACTCGCCGTTCGGCCACGATGATTTCCCGTCGCCGGACAGCAAGGACGGCGAGGTGTTGCAGACGATTGCCGATGCGCACAAGGCGAGCCCGCGCCAGGTGGCGCTGAGTTTCCTGACGCGCATTCCCTCCGTGTTCGCGATTCCGAAAGCTGCGAGCGCGGACCACGCGGCCGAGAATGCCGCGGCGGGAGATTTGAAGCTCAGCCAGAGCGAGATCGCCGCACTCGATCAGGCGTTTCCGCGCGGTCCGAAGCCGCGCAGCTTGCCGATGCTGTAGCAAACCACAATTCTTAACAAAGTGTTGCGGCGCGCCATGTGGCGGCCCGCCGCGGGCGCTGGCGCATATCGGTGTCCCGTTTTCGGACGTTGTTGTTCCCGCCGGAATGGCATCTTTATGCTGTTCGCCCGAAATCGACCATTGCCGTTTCCGAGATTGCCGTGAACTCCGCCCCCCGCCGCAGCCGCCAGGCTGGACAGCGCCCCATTGCCTTTGCCTGAAAAGAAGCCCGCCGTGCGAAGTGCGCCCGCGCGCTCCGATCGTCCGTTCAAGGGCATCGCGCTGATCCTGGCCTCGACAGTGTTCCTGGGCACTTCCGATGTCACGGCGAAATATCTGTCGGCAACGCTCCCCGCGATCGAGATCACCTGGATCCGCTTCCTGGTGTTCGCGCTGATCATGTCGCCGGCGATGTTGCCCGGCACACCGCTCTCCGCCCTGCAGAGCAGCCGGCCCGGCCTGCAATTGCTGCGCGGCGCCGCGCTGGTGGGTTCGTCGCTGTTCTTCATCTCCGGTCTGCGCTTCCTGCCGATCGCGGAAGCCTCCGCCACCGGCTTCGTTGCGCCGCTGTTCGTCACCGCTCTGTCGATCATTTTCCTGGGCGAGAAAGTCGGCATGCGGCGCTGGATCGCGACCGCGGTCGGCCTGGTCGGCGTGCTCATCATCCTGCGGCCGGGCACCGGCGCGTTTCATCCGGCCGCCTTTTTCCCGCTGGTTTCAGCGTTGGCCTGGGCCTGCACCTTGATCATGACGCGGATGATGAGCGGAAGGGATCGCGCCATCACCACCATGACCTATTCCTCGATCGCGGGTCTTTGCATTCTTTCCGCGCTGGTGCCGTTCGTCTGGGTCGCGCCGACCTGGCACGACATTCTGTTCGGCATCCTGATCGGCGTCGCCTCGACGGCCGGGCAGTGGATCGTGGTGCTGGCGTTCCGCTATGCCGATGCCTCGGTGCTGGCGCCGTTCTCCTACACGCAATTGCTCTGGGTCAGCATTTTGGGCTTCCTGATTTTCGGCGAAGTGCCCGGCATCTGGACCATCATCGGTGCGGCCTTCATTGTCGCCTCGGGCCTCTACACCGCCCATCGCGAGCGCGTGCGCCGCTCGCAACTTCTGGCGGTGCCGGGCGAACCGTCGCCGAATGCCTGATCTGCGACCGCTAAATGCCGGCTGACCGATCCTGCCGGGGATCAGGCCGTCGCGCGGGTATGCCTGGTAATGGCTTCGGCTGTTGACGAAATGCCCTCCGCGCGGATTGATGTGACGACAACAAACCGCAAGGGAGGGCGCCGATGCGCGCTGCGATTTTCAGGGGTGGCGAGATCGTCGTCGATCAGATGCCCGAGCCCAAACCGGGCGCGGGGCAGGTGCTGGTCAGGACGCTGGCCTGCGGCATCTGCGGTTCGGATTTGCACGCGCGCAAGCATGCCCACCGCATGGTCGAGCTGGCAAAGCATTTTCCCGGCCGCAAGCCGATGGATCTTTCCCGCGACGTCGTGTTCGGCCACGAATTCTGCTGCGAGGTGCTGGACTACGGACCGGGCACCGACCGCAAGCTGAAGGCCGGCACAAGGGTCTGCTCGCTGCCGGCGCTGCTGACGCCGCAGGGGCCGCAGGGCATCGGCTATTCCAACGACAATGTCGGCGCCTATGCCGAGCGCATGCTGCTCAGCGAAGCCTTGCTGCTTGAAGTCCCGAACGGATTGGCTGCCGAGCACGCCGCCTTGACCGAGCCCTTGGCGGTTGGCGTGCATGCGGTGGCAAAGGCCAACATAACCGGCGGGGAAGTGCCGCTGGTGATCGGCTGCGGCCCGGTCGGGCTTGCGGTGATCGCGGCGCTCAAGATCAGGGGAGTGCGCCCGATCGTCGCGGCGGATTATTCGCCGGCGCGCCGGCGGCTCGCCGAAAAGCTGGGCGCCGATATCGTGGTCGACCCCGCGCAGTCACAGCCCTACGCGGCCTGGGCCGAGCATGCGCAGATGTCGCCGGAGCAAAAAGCCGCGCGGTCGCCGCTGCAGGCCTTGTTGCCGGCGCTGAAGCCCGCGCTGATCTTCGAATGCGTCGGCGTTCCCGGCCTGTTGCAGCAGGTGTTCGAGGGCGCGCCCCGCGACGCCCGCATCGTCGTGGTCGGCGTCTGCATGGAGACCGACCGCTCGGAACCGATGCTCGGCATCATGAAGGAACTCAACGTCCAATATGTGCTGGGCTACACGCCGGAAGAATTTGCCTATTCGCTGCGCCTGATCGCGGAAGGTGAGGTCGATGCGGCGTCGATGGTGACGGCGCGCGTCGGCATCGACGGCGTCGCAAAGGCGTTCGCCGATCTCGCCAACCCGGAAGCGCATACCAAGATCATCGTGGAACCGTGGCGATAGCGTGCAGGCTTCACCCGGTGCGATCCGTTCGATGACTGTCGGCCGGACCGATCGACGTCTTCACGCAAAATCAGCTCTCTTGACGGTTTGAACGGCGCTCTTGAGGAGTCGTTTGGCCGGCAGGGAAGTGCCAATCAGGGCATCACGAACGTTATGACGCCGTCGTCGAGATCCCCGTTCTCGATGCCGTCGCGCGCCATCGATTTAATGGCCGCCCAGTTCTGCCGAAACAGCGCCGACGCCTCGTGGATATCAGGCGCGTCCACCTTGACGCAACAAGCTCGCCGTCTGCCGTCGTTCGCGATCTGAAAGAAGAAGTTATAACCATCTGACTGCCCATCGCCCTTAATCGGGAGTCGTTCTTGTCGCATTCAGTGTCCCCCCTGATTTGCGTTGAACGGCAGCACCTTTCATTTTCAATTTTGATTTTCGTGCGGCGCGAATGTGTCGGAGGAAAAATTGCTGTGCGGTGTTGCAAACTTCCGACAATTGGAACCGGTGCGATCGCCGCGGCGACGAATTATCCAGGAGGCCCACCTGAATGCAGCGCGCCTTCGCCTATTTTCCCGGCACGAGATCCGGCAGCCACGTGGTCAGTATCGGCAGGTAAGTAATGCCTAGCACGATCGCGAGCAGTATTCTCTTGCTGGCCGGAGGCGGCAGCAAGCGGCCACTGTGGCTGGTCAGCTCTCGATCAAGCCGCTCGCAAGCGTCTGCGCGCGGGATGCCGCAGCCGCCCATGCGCCCGGCGACGGGTATCGTCGGTTTCTCAGCGGTGGTGCCGCCGATGATGATGCGGGCGATGCACGACGAGCGCGTTGCTATTCTGCCAGTTGTTTTGCCAGTAACCGCCGCTGGTGTAGGGATTGCCCGGTCCGAGGTTCTGGCAATTGGCATTCGGATAGAACTGGGCGCAGTAGCCGGGATCTTCGATAACGGCCTGTGCCATCGCTGATGTCGTGGACGCGGCGGCGAAGAGGGCGGCGGCGCCGATCAATGCGAATTTCATCCTGGTCTCCTTCGATGGTGCAAGGACAAGATGGGCACGCGCGTCAATTCGGCCAATGGCCTTTTCGCCGCGCTCTTTCGATCGTGAAAATTCTGAAATCCAATTTAATGGCGAAGGCGGATGGATGGGGCTAGATCGGATTCATGCCAAGAGATCATGGAGCCTCTTCATGTCCAACACATCAGTGAAAATTGCTGCTGCCCTGCTGCTTCTGCTTTCGGCCCCTGCTGCTTCGTTTGCGCGGATGGCGGGTGCGGCGGGGGCAGGCAACGTGCCGATCAGCGGCATTCCGCCGGGGCCGGGTAACGCCGGCGGCATGAATAATGTGACGGTCGATCCGAGCGGAATAGGCAACGCCTCCAGGATCGCGCCGCTGCCGCCGCCCCGCATCAGCGTGCCCGCAATTCCGCAATTCAAATGAAGTGCGTCAAAATGACCCGACGGGCAAATCAGTGTTCGCACCAAAAACCTGTCCAGCCCTCGCACAAAAAATATTTCGCTTAACCCGTCGGGCAAATCAGTTCTACCAGCTTGCGCCGTTCCACCCCGACAAGAGGGGCGTATCGCGATCGTCACGAACGCGGGGAGGGATGCGGTGGACGCGACAGCGTCGGCGCGCAAGGTGATCGCAGGGCGAGCAAAACTCGTGAGCGATGTCACGGCGCGCAAGACGAACGGCGCTGATTGCGTACGGCAAAACCGTGTGGTCCTGACACCCGTTGCTGGTGCCAAGTTGAGCGGAGACGAAGTCGACCCAACCGGGCTTGATCAGCCTTAATCCGCGGACGACGGTGACAAGACGAATTCGTCGCCGGGGAGAGCACGGCATAAGCCGTAAAGCCATTGCGCAGGGAATGCCGGACTGCTTCCGCTGAACCTGTATGCTCGTGTGCGCATTCTTTTGTGCATTTTGCACACGAGACCGCGGGTGCAGCGCGCACCCGGCATTCCCTGCTCCCTCTTCTGTCGAGGGACGACGAAATGAAAACCTCGGGTAACTCATGCCGCGAGAATGCGAAGTTATGTTTGGAAATGACAACGCAAGCGCCACATACACGCTGTCATCACCCGCGCATGCGGGTGATCCAGTACGCCGCGGCTTCTCGGCTCTGTCGCTGACGTCTCTGGAATACTGGATCGCCCGGCCAAGCCGGGCGACGACGAGTGGAGAGCGGGCTCTTTGAAATTTAAATCAGTACCCTCCTCGTCATTGCGAGGAGCGCTTGCGACGAAGCAATCCATTGTTTCTCAACTCAGCGAGATGGATTGCTTCGCTTCGCTCGCAATGACGGGCAATACTCCATCCCCGTCGTCCTGGACAAGCGAGCAGAGCGAGCGTCGATCCGGGACCCATACGCCGCGGCGGTTGTTGTTCTAGCGAAATGGTCGACGGCTTTGTTTCAACATTCAGGCCGGTGGCTATGGGTCCCGGCGTTCGCCGGGACGACCAAGGAAAAACTCGTGTTTCAAACCGGCAGCGCCGCCGAATATTTCACCTGGCTCAACGCGAAGCTGGACTCGATCGAGGCGATGCCGTCGAGGCGGGTCAGCTTGTTCTTCAGGAACGCTTCATAGGACGAGAGATCGGCGGCGACGACGCGCAGGAGGTAATCGCGATTTCCAGTCATCAGGTAGCATTCCAGCACCTCGTCCCATTTCGAGATCGCTTTCGCAAAGCGGTTGAGGTCTTCCTCCTTCTGCCGTGCCAGCTTGATGGAGATGAAGACGCTGACGTGAAGGCCGAGGGATTTCTGGTCGACGGTCGCGATATAGCGGGTGATCACGCCGCGTTCTTCCAGCAGTTTCACCCGGCGGTGACACGGCGAGACCGACAGGCCGACCTTGTCGGCGAGCTCCTGCATGGTCATGCGGCTGTCGGTCTGCAGCAGGCTGAGGATCTTGCGGTCGATGGCATCAAGGGCGTGCATTGGAATGAACTCTGGGTCTGGCGCTGGATAGTGGGATTTTATCCCAATATTGGGTGGTATGTCGCGAATATTTGAGAATTTCGGCGATGGCAGGCCCGCTAAAATCGGCAGATAGTGAATTTGCCCGGAGCATGGCCATGTCGATCGAGCCCGCACGCCTTGAACTGCTGACCGCGCTGGCGCGCAAGGTGCTCTGGCTGTCGTCGTGGACAATCCATCACGCCAACCACGTCCGACCCAACGTGGATGGCCTGAAGGTCGGCGGTCATCAGGCCTCCTCGGCCTCGCTCGCCAACATCATGTCTGCCTTGTACTTCTCCGTGCTGCGGCCGCAGGACCGCGTCGCGGTGAAACCGCATGCGAGTCCGGTATTCCATGCCATCCAGTATCTGTTCGGTCATCAGACCCGCGAGAAGCTTGAAAATTTTCGCGGCTTCAAAGGCGCCCAATCCTATCCCTCGCGCACCAAGGACGCCGACGACGTCGATTTCTCCACCGGTTCGGTCGGGCTTGGCGTGGCGCAGACCTTGTTCGCCTCGCTGGTGCAGGATTACGTCAAGGCGCATGGCTGGATGAAGGACCGGCCCGAAGGGCGGATGATCGCGCTGGTCGGCGACGCCGAGATGGACGAGGGCAACATTTTCGAGGCGCTGCTCGAGGGCTGGAAGCACGGGCTGAGCAACACCTGGTGGGTTGTCGATTATAATAGGCAGAGCCTTGATGCCGTGGTCCGCGAAGGGCTGTGGGAAAAATTCGAATCCATGTTCCGCAATTTCGGCTGGGATGTCGTCATCGTGAAATACGGCACGCTGATGCAGGCGGCATTCGCCGAACCCGGCGGCGAAGCGCTGAAGCGCTGGATCGACAACTGCCCGAACCAGATGTACGCGGCGTTGTGCTTTCAGGGCGGCGCGGCGTTCCGCAAGCACCTGCAGGACGACATCGGCGATCAGGGGCCGGTCACGCAACTGATCGAGCGGCGCAGCGACGACGAATTGCTGGCGCTGATGTCGAACCTTGGCGGCCACGACATGGCGAGCATGATCGATGCCTTCGAGTCGATCGATCATGACCGGCCCGTCTGCTTCATCGCCTACACCATCAAGGGCGTCGGCCTGCCGATGCAGGGCCACAAGGACAACCACGCCGGCTTGATGACAGTCGCCCAGATGGAAAAGTGGCGCGCGGCGCAGAACATCCGTCCGGGCCACGAGTGGGAGAAGTTCGAAGGCTTGTCGCAGGACCCGGCAATCCTGGAAGCGTTCCTGGCGGACGCGCCGTTCAACCGCGAAGGCCGCCGGCGCCTCAGCGCTCCCGTGATCGACGTGCCCGAGCGGCTCGTCTTCAAGCCGGCGCCGCAGATGTCGACGCAGCAGGGCTTTGGGCTCGTGCTCAACGAGATCGCGCGCGAGAACAGCGAACTCGCCGCACGCATTGTTACCGCGTCGCCCGACGTGACGGTCTCGACCAATCTCGGCGCCTGGGTCAACCGCCGAGGATTGTTCGCCAAGGCGGAGAACCACGACCTGTTCCGGCAGGAGAAGATTCCCTCGACCTTCAACTGGGATTTTTCCCCGAAGGGCCAGCATATCGAGCTCGGCATCGCCGAGATGAACCTGTTCATCATGCTCTCCGCGCTCGGGCTGTCGCACCAGATCAACGGCGAGCGGCTGCTGCCGATCGGCACGCTGTACGATCCCTTCATCGAGCGCGGCCTCGATGCGCTGAACTACGCCTGCTATCAGGATGCCCGCTTCATGGTGGTGGCGACCCCGTCAGGCATCACGCTGGCGCCGGAAGGTGGCGCGCATCAGTCGATCGCAACGCCCCTGATCGGCATCGCGCAGGACGGCCTCGCCTCGTTCGAGCCGGCATTCGTCGATGAACTCGCGGTGATCATGGGTTGGGGATTCCAGCACATGCAGCGCGAAGGCGGCGAGGGCGGATCGGTCTATTTGCGGCTGTCAACGCGGACGATCGAGCAGCCGCAGCGGATCATGACGGCCGACCTGCAGCGTGACGTCACCGAGGGCGCCTATTGGCTGCGCAAGCCGGGGCCGAACTGCGACCTGGTGGTCGCCTATACCGGTGCGGTGGCGCCGGAGGCGATCGAGGCGGTCGGCTTCATTGGCGAAAGCCATCGCGATGTCGGCCTGTTGGCGGTGACCTCGGCGGACCGGCTGCACGCCGGTTGGACCGCCGCGCGGAATTCGCGGCGCGACCGGCGCGGCGTGGCGCATCTCAGCCATGTCGAAAAGCTGCTGGCGCCGCTGTCACGAGATACCGGCATCGTCAGCGTGATCGACGGCCATCCGGCCTCGCTCGGCTGGCTCGGCAGCGTGCGCGGCCATCGTGTCGAGGCGCTGGGCGTCGAGCATTTCGGCCAGACCGGCACCATTGGCGACCTCTACCGCCACCACGGCATCGACGCCAACGCCATCATCGATGCGGCCGAAAGTCTCACCGTCGGCGCCCCGGTGCGGCACCGCAAAATGGCGGTGTGAGAGATGCGGCGCCTCTCTCGTCCGTCGTCCCGGCGGAACACCGGGACCCATACGCCGCAGCGGTTGTTGGCTTGAAAGGTGGCAGACGGCTTGTCTGATAATTGCTCCCCGTGGTTATGGGCCCCTGCTTTCGCCGGGGCGACGAGAATGATCATCTTGCGCCTTGGACACCGCTGACCTTATATGCGGTTTCCGCCGCAATGCGGCGTCCCGCATATGGCGGGTTCAATTGTCGGGGCTTTCGTGCAAGGATACCTGCCGAACGCCCCCGTTCCCTTAATCCTTCGTCCTGCAATCACGAGGTTTACGATGGTCAACCGTATGCAATTCTACATCGATGGCGCCTGGGTCGATCCGGTCGTCAAGAAGTCCACACCCGTCGTCAATCCGGCGACCGAAGAAGCGATGTATGAGGTTGCGCTCGGCTCCAAGGCCGACGTCGACAAGGCGGTCGCTGCAGCCAAGCGCGCGTTCGAGACCTATTCGCAGACCAGCCGCGAGGAGCGGATCGCGCTGCTCGAAAAAATCATTGCAATCTACAAGGGCCGCATGAAGGAAATCGGCGCCGCCGTCTCCGACGAGATGGGCGCGCCGCTGCCGATGGCGGAGCGCCTGCAGGCCGGCGCCGGCTTGGGCCATATCGCTTCCACCCTGGAAGTGCTGAAGAACTATCACTTCGAAGAGGATGTCGGCACTGCCGTGGTGGTGCGCGAGCCGGTCGGCGTCGTCGGCATGATCACGCCCTGGAACTGGCCCTTGAACCAGATCGCCTGCAAGGTCGCGCCTGCGCTCGCCGCCGGCTGCACCATGATCCTCAAGCCGTCGGAATTCACGCCGACCTCGGCGTTGATCTTCGCCGAAATCCTGCATGAAGCCGGCGTGCCGAAGGGTGTATTCAACCTGCTCAACGGCCTCGGACCTGAGGTGGGCGCCGCCATGAGCGAGCACCCGGACATCGACATGATCTCGTTCACCGGCTCGACCCGCGCCGGCGTCGATGTCGCCAAGCGTGCGGCGCCGACGGTGAAGCGCGTCAGCCAGGAACTCGGCGGCAAGTCGCCGAACGTCATCCTCGACGACGCCGACCTCGCCAAGGCGGTCGCCGGCGGCGTGATGCACATGTTCAACAACTCCGGCCAGTCCTGCAACGCGCCGTCGCGGATGATCGTGCCGCTGTCGAAGATGAAGGAAGTGGCCGCGATCGCGAAGGGCGTTGCCGACAAGACCAAGGCCGGCGATCCCCGCGCCGAAGGCACCACCATCGGTCCGGTCGTGTCCCGCATCCAGTGGGACAAGATCCAGGCGCTGATCCACAAGGGCATCGAGGAAGGCGCAACGCTGGTCGCGGGCGGCCCCGGTCTCCCCGAGGGCGTCAACAAGGGCTTCTATGTCCGCCCGACCATCTTCGCCGACGTCACCAACGACATGACGATCGCCCGCGAGGAAATCTTCGGACCCGTGCTGACCATCCTCGGCGCCAAGGACGAAGCGGAAGCGGTCAAGATCGCCAACGACACGCCCTATGGTCTCGCCGGTTACGTCTCGGCGGGCTCGGTCGAGCGTGCGCGCAAGGTTGGTCGCCAGATCCGCGCCGGCAACGTCAATCTGCAGGGCGTTCAGAATGAACGCGCCGCGCCGTTCGGCGGCTACAAGCAGTCCGGCAACGGCCGCGAATGGGGCAAGTACGGCCTGGAAGAATATCTCGAGATCAAGGCCGTCGCCGGCTTCAACGCGGCGTAAGCTTCGACACGTCAATCAGACGCCGGAGCGGGAAATTCGCTCCGGCGTTTTTGCTTCGTAGGGTGGGCAAAGGCGCGCTTGCGCCGTGCCCACCATCAAACAATCCGCAAGAAGTGGTGGGCACGCTTCGCTTTGCCCACCCTACGATTTCGTCGTTATCCCCCCAGCGCGCCCTGGGTGTTCACGTACAGCGCGTAGATCGACTGGCTCGCAGCCATGAACAGGCGGTTGCGCTTCAAGCCGCCGAAGCAGAGGTTGGCGCAGCGCTCGGGCAGCGCGATGCGACCGATCAGGACGCCGTCGGGCGCATAGACCACCACGCCGTCCAGCTCGGGGTCGCCCATGCCCCAGCCGCACCACAGATTGCCGTCGATGTCGCAGCGCATGCCGTCCGGCGTGCCGGGGCCCGCATCGATGAAGACGCGCTTGTTGGCGATCTTGTCGCCGCTCGCCGACACGTCATAGGCAAGGATCTTGCGGTTCGGCACGCCGCGGGATTCCACGATGTAGAGGATCTTCTCGTCCGGCGAGAAACACAGTCCGTTCGGCCCGAGCACGCCTTCCGCGACGATCGTGGCTTTGCCGGTCGCGCCGTCGATCCGGTAGACATTGGCGTCGATCTCGGATTCGGCCTTGTAGCCCTCGTAATTGCCGAGCAGGCCGAACACCGGATCGGTGAACCAGATCGAGCCGTCGGATTTCACCACGACGTCGTTCGGGGAATTCAGCCGCTTGCCGTTGAAGGAGTCCATCAGGACCGTGATCGATCCGTCATATTCGGTCCGGACGACGCGCCGCCCGCCATGCTCGCAGGTGACCAGCCGTCCCTGGCGGTCGCGGGTATTGCCGTTGGCGAAGTTCGAGGGTCTGCGAAAAACGCTGACGTTGCCTGTTTCCTCTTCCCACTTGACGATGCGCTGGTTCGGAATGTCGCTGCACAACAGATAGCGCCCGTCGCCGAACCACACCGGGCCTTCGGCCCAGCGCAATCCCGTGGCCAGCCGTTCCACGGCAGAAAGCTTCAGCCAGTATTTTTCAAAGCGCGGGTCGAGCGCGTGAATCGCGGGGTCGGGATAATAGCTCGCCGGACGCCAGCCGGCGGAATGGGAAGATGCCTCGGACATTTGCTGTTCTCGTTGTTGTTTTCCTCGCAGCTCAATTTGCTATCATTGTCGATGAATGACCGCAAATCGGCGGGTCCGGAACGAGGGAAGAAATGCCACACATCTTGATGACCGGCGCGGCCGGGGGAATCGGCACATCCTTGCGCAAATTGCTGCCGCCGATCTATCCGGATTTGCTGCTGAGCGATCTGAAGGCGCCAGCCGATCTCGGCAAGAGCGAGAAATTCAAGGCGGCCGATCTCGCCGACCTCGCGCAGGTCGAGGCGATCTGCGAGGGCATCGACGGCATCCTGCATTTCGGCGGGTTTTCGGTCGAAGGCCCCTGGGACAACATCCTGCAGTCCAACATCATCGGCTGCTACAATCTGTTCGAGGCCGCCCGCAAGAAGGGCGTGAAGCGCGTGGTGTTCGCGTCATCGAACCACGCGGTCGGCTTCTATCCGCGGCACCACCGCATCGGCACCGACGTCACGGCGCGGCCGGACAGCCGCTACGGCGTCAGCAAGGTTTTCGGCGAGGCGGTCGGCGCGCTCTATGCCGACAAGCATGGGCTCGGCGTAACCTGCATCCGGATCGGCAATTTCGGCGAAAAGCCGCTCGATCACCGGCGGCTCTCGATCTGGCTCAAGCCGGAAGACCTGGTGCAGCTCTGCCGCATCGGATTGGACCATCCAGGCATCCATTTCGAGATTTTCTACGGCGCCTCCTACAACGAGCGCTCCTGGTGGGACAACCACCGCGCCTACGACCTCGGCTATCGCCCGACCGGACGCGGCGAAGACTTTCGCGAGCACGCAATGGCGGAGCAGGCGAAGCTGCCGCCGGACCCCGTCGGCGATTTCTATCAAGGCGGCGCGTTCTGCAGCATGGAGTTCGATGGCGACACGGGCAACATCACCGACTGGAAGAAGTGAGCCGTCATTCGGGGATGGTCCGGAGGACCAGACCCGGAATCTCGAGATTCCGGGTTCACGCTTCGCGTGCCCCGGAATGACGGTCTCTAATTTGAACCGCCGATACGCCCAAGATAGTCCGCCTTGCTGTACTGCATGTGATCAACGCAGAGCTGGGCCAGCGCCCAGCTGTCGCGCCCTTTCAGAAGCTCGATCATTAATTCGTGCTGGCGGCGCGACAGCGCGAGGCCTTCTCTGTCGGCGAGATTCTTGGCGCGCATTGGCAGCGTCAGGTTCATGTAGTCCTGCAGGGAGCGGACCAGATACAGGATTGCCGCTCGCCGAGAACAGCGCGACGTGAAAGGCGTCGTTGGCTTCGTGGATGCCGCGCAAATCCTGCGCATCGGCCCTGGCACAATAGTGCCGCTGCAGTTCGCTCAATTCTTCGATCAGGCTTGCCGGCGCGGGCAGGGGGATCATCAGCGCCGCCTGCCGCGTCAGCATCTCGCGGACCTCGTAGATCTGCCGGACTTCCTCGGCCGAATAGAACCGCACCGTGGCGCCGATGTTCTTTTCGCGCAGCACGATGCCCTGGCGTTCGAGCTGGAACAGGCCCTGGCGCACGAAATGCCGGCTCGCGCCGTAGCGCTGCATCAGCGTGTCCTCGACCAGCCGCGAACCCGGTGCGAAAAGGCCAAAGATGATGTCTTCCTCCAGCCGGCGGATCACGTCTGCCTGTTCTTCCTCGCGCGCGAGCGGGGAGACTTCCGGTGCCGATACCCGCGGGTTCATCATTGGTAGAAATCAGCATGGGTAGGCTTCATTGTCAATAATAGCGGCCATTGGCGTGCTAGAGCGAGCCTTTCGTTGGCCAAATAATGAAACATTGACAATAATTCCGCGGGCTCCTTTAGTGGTCACTCGACGGCAAGGAACAAGAAAATGGCTGACGGACTTCGGAAGGGACTGACGAGCTATGGCGACGCTGGCTTCTCGCTGTTCCTGCGCAAGGCCTTCATCAAGGCGATGGGCTATTCGGACGACGCGCTCAACCGTCCGATCGTCGGCATCACCAACACTTACAGCGATTACAATCCCTGTCACGGCAATGTGCCCGACATCATCGAGGCGGTGAAGCGCGGCGTGATGCTGTCAGGCGCGATGCCGATGGTGTTTCCGACCATCTCGATCGCCGAGAGCTTTGCATTTCCGACCTCGATGTATCTGCGCAACCTTATGGCGATGGATACCGAGGAGATGATCCGCGCCCAGCCGATGGACGCCGTCGTCGTGATCGGCGGATGCGACAAGACCCTGCCGGCGCAGATCATGGCCGCGGTCAGCGCCGATCTGCCTACCGTTGTCATTCCCGTCGGACCGATGGTTGTCGGGCATCACAAGGGCGAGGTGCTGGGGGCCTGCACCGATTGCCGGCGGCTGTGGGCGAAGTACCGCGCCGGCGAAATCGACGATAATGAGATCGAGGCGGTCAACGGCCGGCTCGCGCCATCGGTAGGCACCTGCATGGTAATGGGCACGGCGAGCACGATGGCTTGTGTGACCGAGGCGCTTGGCCTGTCGCTGCCGATGAGCGCGACGATCCCGGCGCCGCATGCCGAGCGCTTTCGTTCCGCCGAAGCAAGCGGAAGGGTGGCGGCGGCGATGGCGAAAGCCAAGGGACCGAAGCCGAGCGCGATCTTGACGCCTTCGTCGTTCCGGAATGCGCAGGTCGTGATGCAGGCGATCGGCGGCTCGACCAACGGTCTTATTCATCTGACCGCGATCGCCAACCGTACAGCGCACAAGATCGATCTCGAAGCCTTCGACAAGCTCGGCCGCGAAGTGCCGGTTCTGGTCGACTTGAAGCCGTCGGGCCAGCATTACATGGAGCACTTTCATCATGCCGGCGGGTTACCGAAACTGATGGCGCAGCTCGGCGACCTCATCGACCTCGATGCAAAGACGATCACTGGCGCGACCTTGCGTGAGATTGTCGCCGGCGCCGAGGAGGTGCCGGGGCAAGACGCGATCCGTCCGCGCACCGATCCGATCAAGACCGAAGGCGCGATGGCGGTGCTGCATGGCAATCTCGCGCCGCGCGGTGCCGTGATCAAGCAGTCGGCGGCGAGTGAAAGGCTCCTGCAGCATACTGGGCGCGCCGTGGTGTTCGAGTCCGTCGAGGACATGACGCTGCGCGTCGACGATCCCGCGCTGGAGGTGAATGCCGACGACGTGCTGGTGCTGCGCAACGCGGGGCCGAAAGGCGCGCCCGGCATGCCCGAAGCCGGCTACCTGCCGATCCCGAAAAAGCTCGCGCGCGGCGGCGTGAAGGACATGGTGCGGATTTCGGACGCGCGGATGAGCGGCACCGCGTTCGGCACCATCGTGCTGCATATCACCCCGGAATCCGCGGTCGGCGGCCCGTTGGCGCTGGTGAAGAACGGCGACATGATCCGCCTCGACGTCGCCAAGCGCCGCATCGATCTTCTGGTCGACGAGGTCGAATTGGAAAAGCGCCGGGCGGCGTTGGCGCCCGCAGCGACGCCAGACTGGGCCAAACGCGGCTACGCGCATCTGTTCAACGAGACGATCTTGCAGGCCGACGAAGGCTGCGATTTCGATTTCATGCGCGCTGACGGGAAGAAGTAAGAACGGTTCCGCGACCGGGTATATCTGCCCGAGTAGCTGAGGCGTCGAACTACTTCCCCTTGCTGGTGAACTTCTTCACTGCCACGCGGAATTCATCCGTGAGCATGGCCTCGATGATCTTCGCTTCTTCCGCGTCGAGTTGCTGCCTGGTCGGCGTAGTCGCGGCCTGGTAGACCAGAGCCTTGGTCCCCGCGATCGCGGCCGGCGGATTTTGCGCCAGCCGCCCGGCGAATTTTCGGGTCGCGTCCTTCAGCTCCGCCGCCGGAACGACCTTGGCAACCAGGCCCCAATCGAGGGCCTGCTGTGCGGAAAAACTGTCCTCCGCAAGAAATATCTGCAAGGCGCGGCGGACACCCACGGTGCCGACCATGCCGACCGTGCTGCCGCCGTCCGGCGACACCCCGATCTTGGCGTAGGCCGGCGTGAAGCGGGCATCGTCGGCGGCAATACAGAGATCGGCGACGAAGGCGAGGCCCATGCCGGCCCCGGCCGCGGATCCATGGACGCTGGACAGCACGATCTTCGGCATCCGCCGCACGGTCTCGATGAACGCGTGATAGTGCTTGAGCAGTTCGCCGACGACCGGTGCGATGGTGTCGGCTTCGGCCGCCGCGCCGATGGTCTGCAGATCGCCGCCCGCGGAAAAGGCGCGGCCTGAGCCCTCGATCACCAGCACCCTGATGTCGTCATTGGCCTCGACCTCGGCGCCGAGCTGCTCGAGCTTCTTCGCGATCGACAGGTCGACGGAATTGAAAGCCGCCGGACGATTGAGCGTGATGGTCGCGATCGGGCCTTCAATCCTGAGCAGCGCCGGATCGTCGGGCTGCGGCGAGGTAGGAGCGGGTGCGGACATTGAGACGGTCTCCCTTCAAAATGGCTGGCGGCATTTAAATCGCAGAAGGGGGAGGTGACAATCCCGTTCAGGTCTGCAAAATGCCGGTCTACCTTCCTCCTGGGCGGGGACGCTCTTGCGTCTCGGCGAACCATGGGGCCAAATGTGCCTGCCATCGTTCGGGACGCGGACACGAGCGCCGCTCTTCGATGATGTCGCGAGCAAGCCAAAATCGGCGGAGAGAGGCGACGACATGGGTAGTTCCTGTGCCCCTGCAATCGGTTTGTTCCGATGACGCAGGGACCGATCGTGATCGCTGGCGCGGGGCATGCGGGCTTTCAGCTCGCGGCATCGCTGCGCCAAAATGGCTTTGGCGAGCGGATCGTCCTGATCAATGATGAGGGCCATCTGCCGTATCAGCGGCCGCCCCTCTCCAAGGCGTATCTCAAGGGCACCGGCGGACCCGACAGCCTGATGTTCCGGCCGGACAAGTTCTATCGCGACCAGAGCATCGATCTGATCATCGACCGCGCCGTGTCGATCGATCGAGGCGCCCGCAAGGTCGCGCTCGCCTCCGGCGCCTCGCTCGATTACGGGCATCTGGTGCTGGCGACCGGCGCGCGCAATCGCCTGCTCGATCTGCCCAATGCCAATCTCGAGGACGTGCGCTATTTGCGCATCCTCGACGAAAGCGAAGCGCTGCGGCAACGGATCGCGTCGAGCGCGCATGTCGTCGTGATCGGCGCTGGATTCATCGGGCTGGAATTCGCCGCGACCGCGCGCGCCAAGGGCCTTGAAGTCGATGTCGTCGAACTCGGTACGCGCGTGATGGCACGCGCGGTGACTGCGGAAATCTCCGAGTTCTTTCAGCAGAGGCACACCGCGGCGGGTATTCGCATTCACCTCGGCGTGCAGGTCACTAGCATCGAAAATGATGGCGCGAGAGTGACTGGCGTCAGCCTCAGCGACGGCCGGCACATTCCGGCGGATCTCATCGTGGTCGGCGTCGGCGTGTTGCCGAATGTCGAACTGGCCGCCGAGGCCGGCCTGCAGGTGGCGTCGGGCATCCTCGTCGATGATCATTTGTTGACGTCGGACCCGAATATCTCGGCCATTGGCGACTGCGCGCTGTTTGCCAGCCCGCGGTTCGGCGGGTCGTTGCGGCTGGAATCCGTGCAGAACGCCACCGACCACGCCCGCTGTGTTGCAGCGCGGCTGACCGGCAAGGCCGAAGTCTACGATGGCCTGCCGTGGTTCTGGAGCGATCAGGGGCCCGACAAGCTGCAGATCGCGGGGCTGACCACCGGCTATGACCGCGTCGTGGTGCGCGGCGATCGCGCCCAGGGAGCGTTCTCGGCGTTCTGCTACAAGGGCGCCCAGCTCCTTGGCATCGAGTCCATCAACCGCGCCGGCGACCACATGTTCGGACGGCGGCTGCTGGCCGCCAACGGCTCGATCACGCCGGAGCAGGCGGCCGATGCGAGCTTCGACCTGAAGAGGGCGCTGGGTTGAACTCGATGTCGTCCCGGCGAACGCCGGGACCCATACTCCGTGCTGCGCGCGATGGCAGAGAACAGGGTAACCGCCAGCTCGTGACAAATTCGATCCTGTGGTTATAGGTCCCGGCGTTCGCCGGGACGACGTGTGGACGAGGATCGCGCTGACCTCCGCGTCTGTCGGCATCGACGGTGCCGCGCCCATCCGTTGCACGCAGATCGAGGCTGCGGCGTTGGCGTATTCGAGCGCTTCAATGACAAGTTTGCCGCCGGCAAGCTGCGAGGCAAGCGCGCCGACAAAGCAATCGCCCGCGCCGGTGGTGTCGACTGCCTTGACCTCGCGGCCGGGAATGGTCAATGGCTCTCCCTCGACCACCGCCAGCAAGCCGCGCTTGCCCAAGGTCACGCAGACGATCTTCCCGTCACCTGCCAACGAGCGAGCGGTTTCGATGAGGCGTGCAGGGTCGTCGCCCTCGTAAGGCTCGCTCCCGGTCAGGAAGCCGAGCTCGGTTTCGTTGAGGATGAGGATATCGACGAGATCGAGCAAATCAGGCCCGAATTGCATCGCGGGCGCCGGGTTCAGGATCGTGGTCGCGCCGGTGGCGCGGGCTCGTTTGAAGAATGCGATGATGGCGGGCATCGGAATCTCGAACTGGCTGACCGCGACATCGCCGTTTGCCGGAACAGGCGCGGTGACCTCTTCAGCACTGACGAGCGCATTGGCGCCGGGCACGACGACAATAGTGTTGTCAGCATTGGCAACCGTGATGATCGCCGTTCCGGTGTGAGCCTCTTCCGTGTCCGTGACGAAGGTAAGGTCGACGCCCTGCGCCGCGAGGAACGTCCTCAACTCCTGTCCAAACGCGTCCGTACCCACCCGGCCGATCAGCGTGGTCGGCGCACCCAGCTTCGCGGCGGCGACCGCCTGGTTGGCGCCCTTGCCACCCGGGAAATACAGCACGGCTTTACCGGCCACGGTCTCGCCGACGCGCGGATGGCGGTCGGCGGTCGCCACCACATCCATGTTGATGCTGCCGGCGACGAAAACCCGCCCCATGATCAGTCCTGCATCACGTTGCTATGCCCCGACCGCGAATTCCTGCTTGACGGCTTCGATGTCAGCCAGCGTCGGCAGACCGGCCTCGTTGCCGAGGCGCTGGATCTTGTAGGTCGATGCCGCCCGCGCAAACTCGAAATGCTCCTGCCAGGTTTTGCCGGGATTGCGCGAGATAGGAATAGACATAGGCGCCGTGGAAGACGTCGCCGGCGCCGTTGGTGTCGAGCACGCGATCGCGCGGGATCGGCAGCGCGGGCAAGCTGAGCGCACCGCGCCGGTCTCGTCGTACCAGAGCAGGCCTTTTTCGCCCATGGTGACGCCGCCGACCCGGCAGCCGCGGCTCTTGAGATAATCCAGCATCTTCTCCGGCGTCAGGTCCATCTGCTCGCAGAGCCGCTCGGCGACGATGGCGACGTCGATATACTCCAACAGTTCATGGGTGTTGGTGCGCAGGCCGCCACCGTCGAGCGAGGTCAAGATGCCGTCCTCGCGGCACAGTTTTGCATAATGGATCGCGGCGTCCGGCTGATGGCCGTCGACATGCAGCGCGCGGCAGCCTTTCAGGTTAAGCATCTGGAAGGGATGGATATGCTCGTCGTCGCGGCAGCGCACGATGGCGCGCTTGCCGTCCTTCGGCATGATGAAGGACAGCGAGGAAGAATTGACCTTGCGCGGATGGATCGAGATTCCGTACTTCGCGCTCATGTCCTGAAACATCCGGCCGAGCCAGTCGTTGGCGACGGTCGCGATCAGGTCCGGCACGATTCCCAGTTTTGCACAGCAGAATGCCGCCGTGACGGCGTTGCCGCCGAACGAGACCGCGTAGGCGGAGGCGACATGTTTCTCGTCGCCGGTCGGCATGTGGTCGGTGATGAAGGTGACGTCGATATAGGTCTGTCCAATGAAGAGAGCCTGCATTCGTTTTCCGTCGTGGGCTGAGGGGTTGGTCCCGGCCGGCGCGCATACATTAGCACCGGTTATCGAACACATTCGCTGAAATTATTCGCAACCGTGTCGTCTTTGCGGCTTGAGATGGGAATGTGAGGGGATTACCACCATTTCTGGAGACCCAAAGCCGTGTCGCCATAACGGCCGACCGCTGTTTTGGTTTCGCGGCAGCGAGACACAAGGGAGGGACGATGACGGTTTATTCCGGTCCGGTGTTTGAAATGGCGGCCAACCAGTTCAATGTGATCGCTAATCATCTCGAAATTCCCATGGACGAGCGCGACCGCCTGCTGATGCCGAAACGGGCGATCACGGTGTCCTGTCCGATCCACCGGGACGACGGCACGGTCGCGGTGTTCGAAGGCTATCGCGTCCAGCATCACCTGACGATGGGGCCGACCAAGGGCGGCACACGGTTCGCGCCCTCCGTCGATATCGGCGAGGTGGCGGCGCTGGCGATCTGGATGAGCTGGAAATGCGCGCTGGTCGGGCTGCCCTATGGCGGCGCCAAGGGCGGCGTCAATGTCGATCTCTCCACGATCTCCAAGCGCGAATTGGAAGGCCTGTCGCGGCGTTACATGCAGGAGATGATTCCGTTCGTCGGCCCGCACACCGACGTGATGGCGCCGGACATGGGCACCAATGAGCAGGTGATGGCCTGGTTCATGGACACCTATTCGATGTACCAGGGCCAGACCGTGACCGAGATTGTCACGGGCAAGCCGGTTTCTTCCGGCGGCACCTTGGGCAGGCGCGAGGCCACCGGACGCGGCGTCGCCTATCTCGCCAAGCGGGTGCTGAACGAGCTCTCGATCGACCTCGGCAAGTCCACCGCGGTGATCCAGGGTTTTGGCAACGTCGGCTCCTATGCGGCGCTGGAGCTGCACCGCTATGGCCTCAAGGTGATCGCGGTCTCTGATCATACCGGCGCGCTGCACGATCCCAAGGGGCTGGATATCCCCGCGCTGATGCTCCACGCGGGCCGGCATGGCAGCATCGCCGGCTTCTCCAACCAATTGCATTTCGATCCGCGCGAGATTTTTACACTGCCTTGCGACGTGCTGGTGCCGGCGGCGATGGAGCGTGTGATCGATGCCAGGGTCGCCGAAAACCTGAAATGCCGGGTGCTGGCGGAGGGTGCCAACGGCCCGACGACGCCGGACGCCGACCTCGTGCTCGACAAGCGCCGCAATGAAGTCTTCCTGATTCCCGATATCCTCTGCAATTCCGGCGGCGTGGTCGTCAGCTACTTCGAATGGGTGCAGGATCTCCAGCAATTGTTCTGGGAGGAAGAGGAGGTGACGCGGCGCGAATATCATATCCTCGACCGCGCCTTCGAGACGATGGCGGCGCGCGCCAAGGCCGACAAGATCTCGCACCGAACGGCTGCGATGGCGATCGGCGTGGAGAAAGTCCGCGCCGCCAAGAATACGCGGGGGCTGTTTCCATGATCACAGGGCTCGACCACATCGTCGTCCTGACCGGCGATATCGAAGCGGGTGCCGCAGCCTACCAGACGCTGTTCGCGCGCTCGCCGTCGTGGCGAAACTCCGGCGATGGCGCGGAGCGCGTGTTGTTCACGC
Source organism: uncultured Alphaproteobacteria bacterium (assembly GCA_963786115.1). Classification (GTDB taxonomy): domain Bacteria; phylum Pseudomonadota; class Alphaproteobacteria; order Rhizobiales; family Xanthobacteraceae; genus Bradyrhizobium. The sequence continues at coordinate 90,478 of CAWAYC010000013.1, read as the reverse complement.
TCGACAACATGACGCTGGAGCTGATGGCCCCGAGCGGCGAGGGCGCGACCGCCGAGCGTATCCGCGCCGTGCTCGCCGCGCAGGGCGAAGGGCTCGCCAGCATCTGCTTTCGCGCCAGCGACATTTCGAAAATGCACCGCCGGCTCGAGCGCCTCGTGCTGAAGCCTGAGCCGGTCGCGGAAGTCGAAAGTGTCGATGCGATCTCCGGCGCGAAACTGTCGTGGAAGCGAACCCGCGCCGCGACGGACGCGACGCGCGGCGTGCGGATGTTCTTTCTTGAACGGGAGCAGGAGCGACCGCTCTCGGTCCGTATCACGCCCGGGTCGATCACCGCGATGGATCATGTGGTGATCGCGACCGCCGATCCCGAACGCGCCGCCGCGCTGTATGGCGCGCGGCTCGGGCTCGACATGGCGCTCGACCGCTCGCATCCGGATTGGGGCCGGCTGATGTTCTTCCGCTGCGGCGACCTCATCGTCGAGGTCACGCACCGGCCGGGCAAGGCCGCGGAGACGGCGCCGGACCGGTTGAGCGGGGTGTGCTGGCGCGTCGCCGATATCGATGCCACCCATGCCCGGCTCGCAGGCGCAGGGGTCGACGTCTCGGAAATCCGCACCGGCCGCAAGCCGGGAACGCTGGTCATGACCGTGCGCAACGGCACGTGCGGCGTGCCGACCTTGCTGGTGCAGCCGCCGGCGGCGAAGGCAGGGTGAGGCGCGACGCTTGAGTTGTGGAAAGAAGGCGTCGACCAGTGCGCCGAGATAATTCCCGCCGCGGCGTATGGGTCCCGGCTCGCGCTTCGCTTGGCCGGGACGACGAGGGATGGAAACGCCGTCATTGCGAGCGAAGCGAAGCAATCCATCTCGCCGCATAAAACGAAGAATGGATTGCTTCGTCGCGAGTGCTCCTCGCAATGACGTGGTTGGTTCGCGACGCAATCGTTCACGGAGAACATGAGTTAACATTCTCGCGGCCCAATGCGCCCGAGGTTTGAAACAGTGTCCCTCTCGAGAAGAGGGAGCAGGGAATGCCGGGTGCGCGCTGCACCCGCGGTCTCGTGTGCAAGGTTGCACAAAAGAAAGCGCACACGAGCATACAGGTTCAGCGGAGGCAGTCCGGCATTCCCTGCGCAATGGTTTTACGGCTTATGCCGTCCTCTCCCCGGCGACGAATTCGTTTTGTCACCGTCGCTGCCGGCTTGATGGCTGATCGATCCGGTTGGATAGATGTCGCCACCGACAGCTTGGCACCAGCAACGGGTGTCGGGACCACACGGTTTTGCCGTACGCGAATAGCGTCGTTCGTCTTGCGCGCCGTGAACCGCTCACAAGCCGTAAGGCTCGCCCTGCGATCACCATGCGCGCCGACGCTGCCGCGTCCACCGCATCCCATCCCGCGTTCGTGACGACTCGCGATCCGCCCCTCTTGCCGGGAAAGGACGGGGCGAGCTGGTAGAACTGATTTGCCCGACAGAGAAAGCGAATTATTTTTGCTGATAGGGCTGGACAGGTTTTTGGTGCGAACACTGATTTGCCCGTCGGGCGCCGGCGTAGGGTGGGCAAAGGCGCTCTTGCGCCGTGCCCACCATCGAACGCTCTGCTCGCGATGGTGGGCACGCTGCGCTTTGCCCACCCTACGATTCCCACTTATGGCCACACGAGCGGGGAGCCCGTCAGAGCCGAGCGCTGGGAAGCGCTTGCGCAACATGCTTCATTCTCAAACGGCACCGACCATGCTACATCCGATGCCCCGGTACTATTGAGCGATTGATTTGGCCAAGGCAAAGCGAATCCTGAAATGGCAGCGTGACCCCGAGGGGATGCGGATCCGTATCCTCGAGGCGGCGAAGCAGGAATTCGCCGCCCACGGCCTCGCCGGGGCGCGCGTCGACCGCATCGCGGCCAACGCCGGCGCCAACAAGCGGATGCTGTATTATCACGTCGGCAACAAGGAAGACCTCTATCTCGAGGTGCTCGAGGGCGCCTATGAGAAGATCCGTGCCGAGGAGCGCGGGCTCGACCTCGAACATCTCGACCCGCCCGAAGCGATTGCGCGGCTGATCGACTTCACCTGGAACTACTTTCTCCGCAATCCGGAATTTCTGGCGCTGCTCAACACCGAAAACCTGGCGAAGGCGCGGCACCTGAAGCGCTCGACCAAGGTCAAATCGATGCATTCGCCCTTCGTCGAGATGATCCGCACCGTGGTGACGCGCGGTGTCGAAAGCGGCGATTTCCGCGTCGCGGTCGATCCGGTGCAGCTCTATATCTCGATTGCCGGGCTGTGCTTTTTCTATCTGTCGAACAGCGCGACGCTGAGCGTGATCTTCGGCCGTGACCTTCTGAGCAAGGATGCCCGCGACGAGCGGCTAGAGCACATGACCGCACTGGTACTGGCGGCGCTGACGGGCAAATCGACCGCATCATTCGGCAAGGTGAAGGCGCCCAAGGCGCGGACGCCGGCGCAGCAGGCTGTCTAACCGCAATCCGCCACAGTTCGTCATGGCCGGGCTTGTCCCGGCCATCCATGTCTTTCGTGCCACCGCAGCCTTAAGTCGTGGATGTCTGGGACATCTAGCGCGAAGACGCGCTTCGCGCTTTTGCCCGGGCATGACGGGAGAGGGCCTGAGGGGCCGCAAAATGTCACACGGAAACCGCTGGACAGTATTTATCCAACGGGTTAATTTCGTTCCCGAAACGATCAGGCAGGGAGCGAGACGTGGCGGAGCCGAAGGCTTCAGGATGGCTGTCGAAAGCGCTGAACGCGGCGTGGGTGCGGCCGTTCCTGTTCATGATTTTCATCGTGGTGGCCTGGGACCTGACGATCCGGCTGTTCCACATTCCGGCCTATCAGATCCCGGCACCCGGCGATGTCGTCGCGGTGCTCAGGACCGATTGGCCGGAGCTGTTGCGGCAGGCCTGGCCGACGACTTACGCCACCATCTGCGGCTTCCTGCTGTCGGCCCTGTTCGGCATTCCCGTTGCGATGCTGATCGCGGGATCGAAGACGGTGGAAAGCTACGTCTATCCGCTGCTGGTATTCTCGCAGTCGGTGCCGAAGATCGCGATCGCGCCGCTGTTCGTGGTCTGGTTCGGCTTCGGCATCATCCCCAAAGTGATTTCGGCATTCCTGCTTGGCTTCTTTCCGGTCGTGGTGTCGGCGGTGCAGGGGTTCAAGTCGGTCGACCCCGATATGGTCGATCTCGCGCGCGCGATGCAGGGCAGCCGTTTTCAGGTGTTCCGCGCCGTCAACCTGCCGCACGCGATGCCCGCGATCTTCTCGGGCTTGAAGGTTTCGGTGACGCTGGCCGTCGTCGGCGCCGTCGTCGGTGAATTCGTCGGCTCCAATTCCGGCATCGGCTACGTGCTGCAGCGATCGATCGGCACCTTCGATCTGCCGACGATGTTCGCGGCGCTGGTGATCCTGGCGCTGCTCGGCGTCATCCTGTTCTGGATCGTCGACCGGATCGAGCGCCTCGTCATTCCCTGGCATGTCAGCCAGCGCGAGGACATCATTTTCGCTTCGTAGGGATGAATGCAGCGCAATTAGCGAGAGAGTACTGGTCGTCATTGCGAGCGCAGCGAAGCAATCCATGGCGCCGCAAAGGGAGAAATGGATTGCTTCGTCGCTATCGCTCCTCGCAATGACGAGGGCAAGGGAGGGAATATAATGATGCGATTGATAGCCGCGGTCTCGGCCGCGTTGATCTGGACGGTGTTGGCCGTTGTTCCCGCAAGCGCCGCGGACAAGGTCGTGCTGATGCTGAACTGGTACGTCTATGGCGAGCACGCGCCGTTCTATTACGGCAAGGCCAAGGGCATCTATGCCGCCGAAGGCATCGATCTGGAGATCCAGGAAGGCCGCGGCTCGGCCGCGACGACGCAGGCCGTGGCGGCCAAGACCGCCGACTTCGGCTATGTCGACGTCCCCACCATGATGCGCGCTGCGGTGAAGGGGGCGCCGGTCGTCGCCACCGGCGTGCTGCTGCAGACCAGCCCGATGTCGGTGATGGGTTTTGTCGACAAGAACATCAGGAAGTCCGAGGACATCAAGGGCAAGACGGTGGCGATCACGCCGGCGGATTCCATGACGCAGATCTGGCCGCTGTTCCTGAAGAAGACCGGACTGAAGGAAAGCGACTTCCAGACGGTCGCCGGTGACGGCCAGACCAAGCTGAACGCCGTGATCAACGGCCAGGCCGATCTTCTGCTCGGCTATGTCATGGATCAGTCGATGAAGATCAAGGATGCGACGGGCAAGGACGTCTATCCGATCAAGTTCGCCGACTACGGCATCAACATGGTCTCATCAGGCATCATCGCCAATTCCGATTACGTCAAGGCCAACGCCGACCTCGTCAGGCGTTTCATGTCGGCGACGACGAAGGCGGTCGAAGCCGCCGAGAAGGAGCCGAAGGCCGCGGCGCAGTCGATCCTCGACGTCAACCCGAAGGGCGGCAAGATCGAGACGCTCACCCAGGGCTTTGAGCTGACGATCCCGCTCTATCGCACGCCGGAAACCAAGAGCAAGCGGCCGTTCCAGGTGACCGACCAGAACATGACCGACACGGTCAATCTGCTGGTCGAATATGGCGGGCTGGATGCCAAGGCCAAGGCCAATCCGAAGGCGTTCTACACCAACGACTATCTGCCGAAGGGCGACTCGTGATCGCGAGTTTGGACGTCATTGCGAGGAGCGAAAGCGACGAAGCAATCCATTTTATCCTTACGCGGCGCTGTGGATTGCTTCGCTTCGCTCGCAATGACGTCTATTACAATGGCATTCAAGTGGATCAGGCTCGATGAAACCTGCGACCAAAGCCAGCACCGATCAGCCGGGCGCGCATCTGCGCCTGATGCCGGATCGCGCAGACGGCGGCACGTCGGGGATCAAGCTCTCCGGCGTGTCCAAAACCTATCGATCGCGCGACGGCGACGTGCCGTCGCTGCGGCCGCTGGATTTTCACATCAACGAAGGCGAGTTCTTTGTCGTGGTCGGCCCGTCCGGCTGCGGCAAGTCCACGCTGCTGAAAATGATCTCCGGGCTTCTCGCGCCCTCGACCGGTGAAATCCTGGTCGAAGGCGAGCAGGTGACGAAGCCGCACGGCAATGTCGGCATCGTGTTCCAGCATTCGCTGCTGCTGCCGTGGCGCAACATCCTGTCCAACGTGATGCTGCCGATCGACATGAAGAAGTTGCCGCGCGACAAATATCTCCCGCGCGCAAAGGCGTTGCTGAAGCTGGTGGGGCTGGAGGGCTTTGAGAAGAAGCTGCCCTGGCAACTCTCCGGCGGCATGCAGCAACGGGCCTCGATCTGCCGGGCGCTGGTGCACGATCCAAAAATCATGCTGATGGACGAGCCGTTCGGCGCGCTCGACGCCATGACCCGCGAGCGCATGAATGTCGAATTGATGCGCATCCAGCGCGAGACCGGCAAGACGGTGCTGCTCATCACCCATTCGATTCCCGAGGCCGTCTTCCTCGCCGACCGCGTGCTTGTCATGACCGAGCGGCCCGGCGCGATCGCGGCGATCTACGATGTGCCGCTGCCGCGCCCGCGCTCGCTGGACGCGATGGCCGATCCTGCCTTCACCGAACTGGTGCAGCGGATCCGCAAGCACTTTTTCACCCAGGGCACGCTGGACTAGGGACGGGCGTGATGCCGCTCCGATTGGCCGTACGAGATATCGCCTTCTTCGAACGACCGGTGGACTTCGTCCGGCCGTTCCGCTTTGGCGCGGTTGTCGTCAACGCGACGCCACAGGCCTTTGTACGGGTCGAGATCGAGGTTGAAGGCAAAGGGCGGGCAACCGGCGCCAGCGCCGAGTTCCTGGTGCCGAAATGGTTCGACAAGCGGGCGCATCTCGCGCCGGAAGACACCGTCGGCGAGTTGCGGCGCTCGCTCGTCATCGCGCGCGAGCTTTATCTGGCGCATACCGATTTTGAGACCGCGTTCGGCCTGCACGCGGCCTGCATCGCACGGCAGGTCGAGGCTTGCGCAAAAGAAGATATCCCGCCGCTCGCTGCCGCCTATGGCCCGGCGGAGATCGACAAGGCGATCCTGGATGCGCTGCTGCGTGCAACCGGTGCGAATTTCTTCGACGGCATGGCCGAAAACATCGCCGGCGTCGACGCGCGGCTGTCGCCCGGCTTGAACGACGAGGAGATCAGGCGCTTCCTGGCCAGCCGCAAGCGGCTGGAACGCGTCGCCATCAGGCATACGATCGGGCTCGACGACAGGATTGAAGGCGAGGGCGGCGTCGCCGATGCGAAAGAAAACGCCGGCGCGCGCTATTTCAAGCTCAAGCTCAACGGTGACCCCGAGCATGACGCCGCGCGCCTGATCCGCATCGGCAACGAACTCGCCTCATTGCCCTATGAATACAAGGTCACGCTCGACGCCAACGAGCAGTACGCCGATCTCGCCGCGCTCGGCGCCCTGGTTGACCGGCTCGACCGTGATGCCGCGCTGAAGCCGATTGCGGCCAATCTTCTGTATATCGAGCAGCCGATGCCGCGCGATATTACCCGGCAATCGCCGCTTGGCGGCCTCGCCGACTGTAATTTCATCATCGATGAAGCCGACGATTCCTATGACGCCTTCCCGGTGGCGCGCGCGTTCGGCTATCGCGGCATCTCCTCGAAATCCTGCAAGGGCATCTACAAGTCGATCGTCAATGCGACCCGCGCGGCGAAATGGAGCGCCGGCGGCGCGAAATTCTTCATCACCGGCGAGGACCTCACCTGCCAGGCGGGCCTTGCCGTGCAGCAGGATCTTGCGCTCGGCGCGCTGATCGGCGTCACCCATGCCGAGCGCAACGGCCATCACTATGTCGACGGCTTTGGCGACACGCCCGCCGCCGAGGCGCAGGCGTTTCTCGCAGCGCATCCTGATCTGTACAGCGCCGCGGGCGGCAAGGTGCGCCTCGCGATCCATGATGGCGATCTCCTGACGGGATCGCTGACGACACCGGGTTTTGCCACCTCCGTTCATCCGGACTGGTCCACGATGCAGCCGTTGGCGCGGCCAACAAAGATTCCGCAGGAGCAAGTAGTATGACCACCAAACGTCTCGGCCTGATCATGAACGGCGTCACCGGCCGGATGGGGTTGAATCAGCATCTGATCCGCTCGATCGTCGCGATCCGCGACCAGGGCGGTGTGTTGCTTTCCAACGGCGACCGCATCATGCCCGACCCGATCCTGATCGGCCGCGACGCCGGGAAGGTCGGTGCGCTGGCAAAGCGGTTCGATATCGCGCGCTGCACCACCGATCTCGACAAGGCGCTCGCGGACAAGAATGACGCCGTGTTCTTCGATGCCGCGACCACACAGGCGCGGCCGTCGCTGCTGACCAAGGCGATCAATGCGGGCAAGCACGTCTATTGCGAGAAGCCGATCGCGACCAATCTCGAAGAAGCGGTTGCAGTGGTGAAGCTTGCCAATTCCAAGGGCCTCAAGCACGGCACGGTGCAGGACAAGCTGTTTTTGCCGGGGCTGAAGAAGCTCGCGTTCCTGCGCGATTCCGGCTTCTTCGGCCGCATGCTCTCGGTGCGCGGCGAGTTCGGCTACTGGGTGTTCGAGGGCGGCTGGCAGGAGGCACAGCGTCCCTCCTGGAATTATCGCAGCGAGGACGGCGGCGGCATCATTCTCGATATGGTCTGCCACTGGCGCTACGTGCTCGACAATCTCTTCGGCGAGGTCGAGAGCGTAAGCTGCCTCGGCACGACAGATATCCCCGAGCGCTATGACGAGAAGGGCAAGCAGTACAAGGCGACGGCAGACGATTCCGCCTACGCCACGTTCAGGCTGAAAGGCGGCGTGATCGCGCATATCAACATGAGCTGGGTGACGCGGGTGTATCGCGACGATCTCGTCACCTTCCAGGTCGACGGCACCCTCGGCTCCGCGGTGGCGGGACTCACCGATTGCGTGATCCAGGCGCGGCAGGCGACGCCGCGGCCGGTGTGGAATCCGGACGAGAAGCGCACCCACGATTTCTACGCCGACTGGCAAAAAGTTCCGGAGAACACCGTCTACGACAACGGCTTCAAGGAGCAGTGGGAAATGTTCATTCGCCACGTCTGCGAGGACGCGCCCTACAAATACACGCTGCTCGAAGGCGCCAAGGGCGTGCAGCTCGCGGAATGCGCGCTCAAGAGCTGGAAAGAACGGCGCTGGATCGACGTTGAGCCGATCAGGGTGTGAGGCAAGAAGGATTCCGATCATGAACAAGCCGGTCCTGCCGATGTCTTCGTATCAGCTGAAACTGCCCACCGCGGGCGGCGGTATCGAAACCTATCGCCTCGCGGCGTCGCGGACGTTCCCCGCGAGGCTCGAGGGGACGCTCAATCGTGTCGCGTTCTCCGCCGCGCATGTGGTGGCCGATCCGCTTGCCGATGTCGACCCGTGGCTATCAGCGGCGGTCGATTGGGACCGGACGATCGCGTTCCGCGAACACGTCTGGGACCTCGGCCTCGGCGTCGCCGAAGCCATGGACACCGCCCAGCGTGGCATGGGGCTGGACTGGCCGACGTCGCTGGAACTGATCCAGCGATCGGTAAGGGCGGCAAAGGCCAGGGGCAATGCGCTGGTGTTTTCCGGCGCCGGCACCGATCATTTGGCGGCGGAGGATGCCAAAACCATCGACGACGTGATCCGCGCCTACGAAGAGCAGATCGCCGCGGTGGAGAAGGCCGGCGGCCGGATCATCCTGATGGCTTCGCGGGCGCTGGCAAAGCTCGGCCGCGGCGCCGATGACTACGCAAAGGTCTATGACCGCGTGCTGTCGCAGGTCGCGCAGCCCGTGATCATCCATTGGCTCGGCGACATGTTCGATCCGGCGCTTGGCGGTTACTGGGGCACGGCGGATCTCGACAAGGCGATGGATACGGCGGTGACGATCATCAACGCCAACGCGGCCAAGGTCGATGGCGTCAAGGTTTCGCTGCTCGACAAGCAGCGCGAGATCGACATGCGCCGGCGGCTCGATCCGAAGGTCAAGATGTATACCGGCGACGATTTCAACTATGCCGAACTGATCGCCGGCGACGACAAGGGTTTTTCGCACGCGCTGCTCGGCATTTTTGACGCCATTGCGCCGGCGGCGTCCTACGCGCTGTCGCGGCTCGCCGCGGGCGACGAGGCCGGTTTCCACGACGTGCTGGGGCCGACGGTGCCGCTGTCGCGCCATATCTTCAAGGCGCCGACGCGCTTCTACAAGACCGGCATCGTGTTCATGGCCTATCTCAACGGCCACCAGGATCATTTCACCATGGTCGGCGGGCAGGAGAGCACGCGCTCGACGCTGCATCTCGCCGAACTGTTCCGCCTTGCCGACAAGGCCGGCCTGCTTGCCAACCCCGAACTGGCGACGCGGCGGATGAAGACGGTGCTGGCCACGCGCGGCATTGAATCCTGATGCGGGATTTTTCTTCCGATCATCGCTGGCTGTCGCTGAACACGGCGACGGTCCGCAAGCAGGGCGATCTGCTGCAGATCATCGACGCCTGCGCGCGCCATGGCATCCGCGCCATCGATCCCTGGCGCGACCAGGTGGCGGCCGTTGGCCTGGAGCGCGCGGCGCGGGCGGTGCGCGACGCCGGACTTGAACTGACCGGCTATTGCCGCGGCGGCATGTTCGTCGCCGACGCCGCACATCGCGCCGAGGCGCGCGACGACAACCGCCGCGCGATTGATGAGGCGAAGGCGCTCGGCGCGCCCTGCATCGTGCTGGTTGTCGGCGGCCTGCCGCAATATTCGCGGCCGGGCAGCGCGACCTCCAGGGACATCGCGGTCGCGCGTGCGCAGGTCCACGACGGCATCGCCGAGATGCTGGAATATGCGAGAGAGGTAAACATGCCGCTGGCGATCGAGCCGCTGCATCCGGCCTATGCCGGCGACCGCGCCTGCGTGAACACTACAAAGCAGGCGCTCGATCTTTGCGACGCGCTGGATCCGCGACGGAGCGGCGCGCTCGGCGTCGCGCTCGACGTCTATCACATCTGGTGGGATCCGGACCTGATGCCGCAGATCGCCCGCGCCGGCAAGGACCGGCTGCTGGCCTTTCACGTCTGCGACTGGCTGGTGCCGACCAGGGATATCTTGAACGACCGCGGCATGATGGGCGACGGCGTCATCGATATCAAAGCGGTGCGCTCGGCGGTCGAGGCGCAGGGCTTTGCCGGCTATTCCGAGATCGAGATTTTTTCCAACGACTGGTGGGAAGAGCCGATGGATGAGGTCTTGAAGACCTGCATCGAACGGCACCGGACGGTAGTTTAATTGCGGGGTGGGCAAAGGCGCACTTGCGCCGTGCCCACCATCGCGGACCGAACTCCTGGCTCGCACATCGCCGGAGGAATTGCGCAATCGCATCGGCGCGCAAGTCAAGCAGTTCTATTTCCCCGGACCGCGGTCTAACTCGCGTCATGATGCAGCGCGCCAAACGGCTGGCGTCGGTGATGGCTCCGTCGACAGATCACCGGCCGCAACCTGACCGTGACTGCGCACCGGATTTGCCATCCGTCGCGCGCCGGCGATCCTGCATTTGATCGCCGCGTTGCCTGAACACGTCGGCCGCCTTTGCCGCCGCGGTCTTCAATTCATCGAGCAAGGCGCGCTGCTCGGGCGTCGGCCGCACCGCACGCGTGATCGGCGCAATCGGCCAGGCGGTCACGCCCTTGTCCGGATCTGCGCACAATTGCCGCAGCGTCTGCGGGCTCACGCGTTGGCGTTCGCGCGCGCGAAGACCGGTGATTGCCGCGCCGGGCTCCGGGTACGTAGCGTAAGCGGAATAGGGGCTGTCGGCACCCCAAAATACGGTGTCGACGAAATCGTCATACGCGTAGGCCCAATAGCCGGGGTCGTAGCCGTTGGGCCAGAAGGTGTATTCGAAAATGTCGGAATAGGCGTAGGGCCAGAACACCGGACCGAGCCAGGCCACAAACGCGGCGCGGTGGCCGCGCCGCCAGGCATGGCGGGGAGCCCAGCGGTTCTCCCGGGCCATCAGCGCGGTTCGGGCTTGCAAGGCATCATTGCCGCGGAAGTGCGCGGCAAACCGCCCGCGGGCTGCGGCCTGCGTGGCGGCCGCAGCGGCGGATTGTTCAACCGAAGGGCGTGGTGCCAGCCGCTGCAGCCGCGCCTGATCACCTTGCTGCATGCGCTGCTCACGCTGGAGCAGGCGGTCCTGCGTCTGCAGCAACCGTTCCTGCGCGCGTTGCGCCCGGAGGCCTTCCGGCTTTTTCGACTGCAGCGGCGATCTGGGCGCCGAAGGCCTTGCCATGGCGGGACGCTGCGGCAGCGTAGCCGGGCCACGATGGGTCTCAGGTCGCGGCGCCGCAATATGCGGAGCAGCCGGGCGCGGCGGTGCGGCGAAATGCGGCGCTGGACGGGGTGCCATGGCCGGATGCTGCGGCGGGGTAGCACGGAATGCCGGCGCGGCCGACCGCGCCATTGCCGGAGGCGGCGCGGGGCGGGCCATGGCGGGGGGCGCAGCCGGTCGGGCCATGGCGGCCGGTGGTGCCGCCGGTCGGGCCGCCGGCGCACCTGGCCCAAACCTTCGCTCCTGGGCGGACGCGCCGACGCTCGCCGCGATTGCGGAGACACCAAAAAGAAGCGCTGCAAAGGCAACGCCGCGCGGAAGCTTCATCGCAGCTCCCCTGTGGTTCTGGTCGCGCACAACTTTCAACGCGCAGTCGCAAAGATCGTTCGCCCGGCAGCGATTGCCGGTGCTGCGATCTTGCGCCGCAGGGGTGAGGGATTAACGGCAAGCGCCGGAGAACCGGCGAATGTGAGCATAGCCAGGATCGACCGGCATCAAGCGCGTTGCCGCGTCTGGCCATCACGAGAAATCCTGCGTCAAGGTGGCACCGATCCGCTCCAGCGCCCAGTCGACCTGATCGCCTGATATCACCAGCGGCGGGCGCAATGCGGATCGTGTGCTCATGGGTATCCTTGGCCAGAATGCCCTGGCCTTGCAGTGCCTCGCAGTAGCGGCGTGCGCGGCCGGCCTCGGGATGCAGTTCGACCGCCAGCATCAATCCACGTCCGCGCACCTCGCGGATCGTGTTGGCGCGGATGCTCCGCAAGCCTTCCAGGAAGCGCGCGCCCTGGACGGCGGCATTCTCGATCATGCCTTCTTCGACCAGCACGCGGAGTGCCGCCCTCGCCACCGCGCAGGCGAGCGGATTGCCGCCGAAGGTCGAGCCATGCTGGCCGGGTTTCAAGGTGCCGAGCACTTCGTTGTTCGAAAGCACGGCCGACACCGGGTAAAAGCCGCCGGACAATGCCTTGCCGAGCAGCGTGACATCCGCTTCGATGCCTTCATGCTGTTCGGCGAGCAGCTTGCCGGTGCGGCCAAGCCCGGTCTGGATCTCGTCGAGAATCAGCATCACGTCATGCGCGGTGCAGAGCGCGCGTACCTCGGCGAAATAGTCCGCCGGCGGAATGATGACGCCGGCTTCGCCCTGGATCGGCTCGACCAGGAAGGCAACGGTGTTCGGCGTGATCGCCGCTTCCAGCGCCTGGGCGTCGCCGAACGGGATGATCCGAAAGCCCGGCGCGAACGGCCCGAAATGCCGGCGCGTCTCCGGGTCGGTAGAGAAGCCGACGATGGCGAGGGTGCGGCCGTGAAAATTGTCGGCGCAGACGATGATCTCGGCTTGCCCGTCAGGGACGCCCTTCACCTCGTAGCCCCATTTGCGGACCGACTTGATCGCGCTCTCCACCGCCTCGGCGCCGCTGTTCATCGGCAGCACCTTGTGGGAGCCGGTCAACTCCGCGATCTCTTCGTAGAACGGGGCCAGCTGGTCGTTGTGGAAGGCGCGGGAGGTCAGCGTCAGTCTGCCCGCCTGTTCCACCATGGCGGCCAGGATCTTTGGATGGCAGTGGCCCTGGTTGACCGCCGAATAGGCGGAGAGGCAATCGAGATAACGGTTGCCTTGGGTATCCCACACAAAGACGCCTTCACCGCGCGTCAGGACAACGCCGAGCGGCTCGTAATTCCGGGCGCCAAAGCGCGCCTCTGTCGCGATGAAATCTGTGACTGGCGGACGCATCTTCGTCGCTCCAGTTGCCGCGAGCTGACGTGCCCGGTAACCGACCAGAAACGCACACCCGACTATTCACCCTACCTATTCACTGTGCACGGCACGCTCAAGAAGCCGCGAAACCGCACCCGCCCGCCGCGCACCGGTTCGCCGGTCAGCGCGTAATCCGGAAACCGCGACAGGAAACGCGAGATCGCGATCGCGCCTTCCAGGCGGGCCAATGCCATGCCGGCGCATTGATGGGCCCCGGTGGCGAAGGCGAGATGGCGGTTCGGCGTACGGCCGACGTCGAAACGTTCGGGGTCGGGAAACTGGGCGGGATCGCGGTTGGCGGCGCCGATGCATAGCGTCACCGGGGTGCCGGCGGGAAGGGCGATGCCGCCAAGCTCGAGCTGCTTCCAAGGTCATCCGGTTGCCGAGCTGGTTCGAGCTCTCGAACCGCAAGGTCTCCTCGACCGCGGTCTTGATCATCTGCGGCTGTTCGATCAGGCGCTGCTTCTCGGCCGGCATGACCGGACAGCGCCACGAGGCCATTGCCGATCAGATTGGTCGTGGTCTCATGCCCGGCGTTGAGCAGGAAAATGCAATTGTGCAGCAACTCCTTTTCGGTCAGCCGCTCGCCGTTGTCTTCGCCCTGGATCAGCCGCGTCAACACGTCGCGCTCGGGATTGCCGGGTTTTGCGCGCCGTCGCGCGACCAAAATCTCGAGATAGGCGAGAAAGTCCTGCACGGCCTTGTTGCCGCGCGCAAAAACTTCCGCGCTGATCACGGGCTCCAGCGCGCCCAAAATCGCCAGCGACCAGTCGCGCAACGGCTCGCGTTCCTCGTGCGGCACGTCGAGCAGATTGCCGATCACCTCGACCGGAATTGCGGAGGCGAAATCGCCGATCAGCTCGACCTTGCCTTTTGCGGCGAGGTTGTCGAGCAGGCGATCCACCAAAGCGACCAGATCCGGTTCCATCTCCGCGATCGCGCGCGGCGACAGCGCGCCCATGATCAGCCGCCGCACCCGTGTGTGCGCCGGCGGATCGTTGAAGACGAGGCTCGTGGTGTGGTGCTCGAAGAGCAGCGAGTTGCCGTACTTCGGCGAAAACTCCTTCTTCTTGTCGGAGGAGAACGTTTTGGTGTTCTTGTAGGCGGTGACGAGATCGTCATAGCGCGTCAGGAAATAAGCGCCGTTCGGCATGCGCCTGACCGGCTCGTTCTCCCGCAGTGCACGATAAGTCGGATAGGGGTCGGCATAGAATTCCGGCGTCAGTCTTTCGAGGTCGAAACCGGCCGCCAGCGCTCGCGCATCTTCAGTCATGTTGCCATACTCTTTGTGAAGACTGATATGCCGTTTTTGTTCTTCCGCAAAACGCGTTGCCGTCTACAGTTCCGCCGACACAGTTTCCCGCCTCCTGACCGGAAATGCAAATGCACGCTCGCGCCGAGATATCCGAGACCGCGGCCTCCTGGCCGGAGGAGATATTTGCGATATTGCAGCGCTTCGACGTCCGTCAGGTGCCCTACGTGCCCGATGCCGGTCACTCGCTCTTGATCGAGCGCGTGCTGGCTTCATCCTCGATGCGCGGGATCGCGCTGACCACGGAGGAAGAGGGCGTGGCGTTGCTCGCCGGCGCCTGGGCCGGCGGTCAGCGCGGCGTGCTGTTGATGCAGTCGAGCGGCGTCGGCAATTGCATCAACATGTTCTCGCTCACGCAAATCTTCCGCCTTCCGTTCCTGACGCTGGTGACGATGCGCGGCGAGTGGGGCGAATTCAATCCGTGGCAGGTGCCGATGGGATCGAGCACGCAGGCCGTCTTTGAACTGTCGGGGATCAAGGTGCTGCGGGCCAACCAGCCGCAGGAGGTGCGGGACGTCGTCGAGGCCGGCGCCGCACAGGCCTACAACGCCTGTACGCCAACCGCCGTGCTACTGTCGCAGCGCCTGATCGGCGCAAAGGTCTTCACCAAATGAGCAAAGCAAATCTCCTCGACCGCCGCGCGGTCGTCTCCAGCCTGCTGGCGAACCGCAATGGCGCCATCGCCGTCGGCGGATTGGGCGCCTCGACCTACGACATCGCCGCAGCCGGCGACCATGACCGCAACTTCTATCTCTGGGGCGCAATGGGCGGCGCCGTCATGATCGGGCTCGGCCTGGCGCTGGCGCAGCCCAAGCTGCCCGTGGTGGTGATCACGGGCGACGGCGAGATGCTCATGGGCATGGGCAGTCTTGCGACCGTTGGCGTGCAGAAGCCGGGGAACCTCTCTATCGTCGTGCTAGACAACGAAGCCTACGGCGAAACCGGTGGACAGGTCAGCCATACTGCCGCTTCAGCGGACCTGGTCGGCGTCGCGAAGGCGTGCGGGATCAAGGATAGCCGGGCGATGACGACGATGGCGGAGATCGAGGCGTTTGCGCCATGTTTACAGGATGTTGCAAGCGGGCCGCGGTTCGCCAGCGTCAAGATTGACGGCGCCAATCTGGAGCGCGTACTGTCCAGCCGCGACGGAACCTTCATCATCAATCGCATTCGGGGCTCGCTAGGACACCAGCCGATCTAACGCAAAGTGGTTCCCGCACCGCAGTAAAACCTTGACATTTGGCGAGGTGAGTGATTACTCACGCGCCCATGTCTACCCTGCGCATGACCCATGACCTGCGGCGGCAATTGATCTTGAGCGCCGCCAAGCGGTGCTTTGCCCGCAATGGCTTTGCCGGCACCACGACCAAGAGCGTCGCGGCGGCGGCCGCCATTTCGGAAGGATTGCTGTTCAAGCACTTCCCGTCGAAGGCCGCATTATACGCGGAAATCCTCGCCGAGGAATGCGAGGCCGATCCCGATCTCGCGCATCTGCTCGGGCAGGAACCGTCGACCGGAACGCTGGTCGAACTCGTCAGCGGCATGGTCGGCCACTTCCTGCAGATATCCGACGGGCCCGACCACGAAGAGGCGCAGCGCATCAGGCTGATGACCACGAGCCATCTCGATGACGGCGAGTTCGCGCGGCTGCTCTACGACAAGGTGGGCAAGCTGATCGGGCCGGTGTTCGCCGCATCGATCGAAAGCGCGGTGGCAGCAGGCGATGCGTCGCATGTCGGCGATGAGCCGCTCAACCTTTTCTGGTTCGCCCATCATACCGTGCTGATGGCGGCGCTGACGCGGCTTCCGGCCGTGCCGTGCCTGACCTACGGCAGCGCCGCCGGCGTCGAGCGGCAGCTTTGTGAATTCATCCTCCGCGGCATCGGACTCAACGAAGCCGCAATTACTTTTCATCTGGACCGCCAGCCGTCGCCGAAACCGGGACAATCGGTAACCGCAGAAAGTGCATCACAATGAATATCGTGACCGAAAGCCATATCTCGGGCAAGCCGATCAAGGACAAGCCGATCAAGCGGCCGGTGAAGATGGTGCGCTGGTTCATCATCGTCGGGTCGCTGCTCGCGGTGCTGGTCGGCGGCCTCGTCTATTTCAACTATTTCCGCGGCAAGATGATCGCGCAGTTCTTCGCCAACAACAAGCCGCCGCCGGTGAGCGTCAGCGTGGCCGAGGCGCAGTCCGAAGTCGTGCCGAACCTGCTGACCGCGGTTGGCGACCTCGCGGCCGTGCACCAGGTCAATGTGACCTCCGACGTCAGCGGGCGCATCATCGAGATCCTGTTCACGGCTGGTGCGACCGTCAAGGCTGGCACGCCGCTGGTGCAGTTGTTCGACGCCCCGGAGCAGGGCGATCTCGCCAACTTCAAGGCGCAGGCAACGGTGGCGCAGCTCTCGCTCGACCGCGCCAAGCAACTGGCCTCGCGCCAGTTCGGGCCGCAGGCGACGGTCGACACCGCGCAGGCGGCATTCGACCAGGCGCAGGCCGGCATCGCGAAGACCGAAGCCATCATCTCGCAGAAGCTGGTGCGCGCGCCGTTCGACGGCGAGCTCGGCGTTCGCAAGGTCGAAGTGGGGCAGTATTTGACCGCTGGAAGCCAGATCGTCTCGCTGACCGATCTGTCGCAACTCTATGCGAATTTCACCGTGACCGAAAAGGATAGCGCGGCGCTCAAGGTCGGACAGACTGTTCGCCTAGGGGTCGACGCCTATCCGGGCCGCACCTTCGAGGGCAAGATCACCACGATCGAACCGCAGATCGCGACCGACACGCGCAACATCCGGGTGCAGGCGACGTTGCCCAATCCGGATCGCATCCTGAAGCCCGGCATGTTTGCAACCACGACCGTCGTGCTGCCGGAGAAGCCGGCGGTCGTCACCGTTCCCGAGACGGCGGTTGATTACACGCTCTATGGTGACTCGGTCTACTTGATCACCGAGAAGAAGGAAGGCGACGGCAAGACCAGCCTGACGGCGGTGCGCACCTTCGTGCAGACCGGTAACCGGTTGCAAGGGCGCGCCGAAATCCTGAAAGGCCTGAAGCCCGGCGACCGCATCGTTGCCGTCGGTCAGCTCAAGCTGCAATCGGGCGCCGCCGTCGCCATTTCGCCGGATCCGGCGCCGCCGATCCCCGCACAGCCGCCGCGCTACTAGAGCACGATCCGGAAAGCCGGTTACCGGCTTTCCGGACGAAATCCTGCTCAGCCAACTTATTGAGATATTGTGATGGCCTTAACCGATATTTTCATCAAGCGCCCGGTGCTTTCGGTCGTCGTCAGCCTGCTGATCCTGCTGCTTGGCCTGCGGGCGGCAACCGAATTGCCGATCCGGCAATATCCGAAGCTGTCGAACACGGTCGTCAACATCACGACGTCGTATCCCGGCGCCTCGGCGGATCTGATCCAGGGCTTCATCACGACGCCGATCGAACAGGCCGTCGCGTCGGCCGAGGGCGTCGACTACATCACGTCGTCGTCGGTGCAGGGGACCTCCACGATCCAGGTCTACATCAAGCTCAATTTCGATCCGAACCAGGCGCTGACCGAAGTCCTCGCCAAGGTGAACTCGGTCAGATATCTGATCCCGAAGGAATCCAACGACCCGATTGTCACCAAGAGCACCGGGCAGACCACGGCCGTCATGTATATCGGGTTCTCCAGCGACGAGCTCACAGGGTCGGCGATCTCGGATTATATCACGCGCGTGGTGCAGCCGGTGATGTCGACGGTGGACGGCGTGGCGTCGGTCGACATCCTCGGCGGCCAGACGTTCGCGATGCGGCTATGGCTCGATCCGGTCAAGCATGGCCGGACGTGGCGTGTCGCCCACGGACGTCCAGGTGGCGATCGCCGCCAATAACTTCCAGGCCGCGGCCGGGCAGGCCAAGGGCTATTACATCGTCTCCAACGTCTCGACCAACACCGACCTGCGCAATCTCGACGAGTTCAAGCGCATGATCGTCAAGTCCAAGGACGGCGGCTTCGTCCGGGTCGAGGATATCGCAACGGTCGAACTGGCCGCCCAGAGCACCGATGCGAGCGTCGCCTTCAACGGTGAACACGCGATCTTCATCGGCGTGCAGGCAACCCCGCAGGGCAACCCGCTGAACATCGTGAAGGGCGTCCGTGCGCTGTTTCCGGAACTCGAGCGCAACCTTCCGCCCTCGCTGAAGATGAAGGTCGCCTACGACTCCACGAAGTTCATTCAGTCGTCGATCGACGAGGTGGAGAAGACGCTCGGCGAAGCCGTGCTTATCGTCGTCGTCGTGATCTTCCTCTTCCTGGCCTCGTTCCGCTCGGTCATCATTCCCATCGTCACGATCCCGCTGTCGCTGGTCGGCGTTTGCAGCCTGATGCTGATGATGGGTTTCAGCATCAATTTGCTGACGCTGCTCGCCATGGTGCTGGCGATTGGACTGGTCGTCGACGACGCCATCGTGGTGGTGGAGAACATCCACCGGCACCTTGAGGAGGGAAAAACGCCGGTGCAGGCATCCCTGCAGGGCGCGCGCGAAATCGTCGGGCCCGTTATCTCGATGACCATCACGCTGGCGGCGGTGTACGCACCGATCGGCTTCCTCGGCGGCCTGACCGGCTCCCTGTTCCGCGAATTTGCCTTCACGCTCGCGGGCTCGGTGATCGTGTCGGGTGTGATCGCGCTGACGCTGTCACCGATGATGTGTTCGGTATTGCTGAAGAGCGCCGACGAGGGGCGGTTCGCGAAATTCGTCAACAAGGTGTTCGGCGCGCTGACGCGCTGGTACGGCCGGATGCTCGACCGCTCGCTCGACTATCGCCCGATCACCGGACTGTTCGCGCTGACGATCCTCGGCCTGGTCGGCTTTCTCTACATGCACACCTCCAAGGAGCTGGCGCCCGAAGAGGACCAGGGCATCGTGTTCGCGGTGACCAAGGCGCCGAAATACGCCAACATCGACTATGTCGATTTCTACGGCGAGAAGCTCGACAAGGCGTTTCAGAAGTTTCCGGAGACCGATCTGCGCTTCGTCCTGAACGGCATCAACGGCCCGCAAGGCGGCATCGCCGGCATGCTGCTCAAGCCGTGGGATGAGCGGAAGCGCTCATCGATCGCGCTGAAACCGCTGGTGCAGGCCGAGCTTTCCAAGATCGAGGGCGTCAACGCCTTCGCTTTCAATCTGCCGCCGCTGCCGGGTGGTCCCGGCGGCTTGCCTGTGCAGATGGTGATCAATTCGACCGCCGGCTTCCAGGCCGTCTATGAACAGATGAACAAGCTGAAGGACGCCGCGCGCAAGAGCGGCTTGTTCATCGTCTCCGACAGCGATCTCGACTTCAACCAGCCGGTGGTGCGGGTCAAGATCGACCGTTCCAAGGCGAGCGATCTCGGCATCAACATGCAGCAGGTCGGTTCCACGCTGGCCACGCTGTTGGGCGGCAATTACGTCAACCGCTTCAATCTGGAAGGGCGGTCCTACCAGGTGATTCCGCAGGTACCGCGCGACAAGCGGTTGTCGCCGGAGGCGCTCGGCGGCTATTACGTGCCGACCAACACCGGAAATCTGGTGCCGCTGTCGACCATCGTGTCGATCGAGACTGCCACCGATCCGAACTCGCTGACCCACTACAACCAGCTTAACTCCGCGACCTTCTCCGCGGTGCCGATGCCGGGCGTGACGGTCGGGCAGGCGGTCGAGTTCCTCGAGGGCGAGGCCAAGAATATGCCGGCCGGGTTCAGCCACGACTTTCTGGCCGACTCCCGTCAGTACGTGCAGGAAGGCAACCAGCTCGCGATCACCTTCGGTTTCGCGCTGATCATCATTTTCCTGGTGCTGGCCGCGCAATTCGAAAGTCTGCGCGACCCGCTGGTGATCATGATCAGCGTGCCCATGGCGATCGTCGGCGCCCTGATCCCGCTGTACTTCGGCGCCGCAACGATGAACATCTACACCCAGGTCGGCCTGCTGACGCTGGTCGGGCTGATCAGCAAGCACGGCATCCTGATGGTGGAGTTCGCCAACGAGCTCCAGCTCAACGAAGGCCTCGACCGGCGTTCGGCCATCGAAATGGCGGCGCGGGTCCGGCTTCGCCCGATCCTGATGACGACGGCGGCCATGGTGACCGGCCTGATTCCGCTGCTGACGGCAACGGGCGCAGGTGCCGCGAGCCGGTTCTCGATCGGCCTCGTCGTGGTTGCCGGCATGTCGATCGGCACGCTGTTCACGCTGTTCGTGCTGCCCGCGGTCTATGTGGCGATCGCCACCGACCACCGCGCCCACGCCGAATCCGACCGCACCAAGGAGATCGCTGATTTCGATCTCGGCCGGCAGGCGCTCAAGCCGACCTGAGCGCCGCCACCTATTGATAACGTTTGAAGCGACGGCGGGGTCGATCTCCGCCGTCGCTGTTTTTATGGCCCACCACCCCGTGGTAGTAGACGAACGGTCCGCCGCGGCGCCACGCGATCCGGCCTGACCTGGCATTTCTGCCGTCTGCCGGTAGTCGATCTCGAATACGAGATGGATTGCCGACGGGTGCTGCGGGAGGTGGTGATTTAGCCCCTCACCATGAGGGAAACGCTACCGCGCCCTTGGATCGAGCGCGTCGCGCAGGCCGTCGCCGACCAGATTGAACGACAGCACCACCAGGAAGATCGCCAGTCCCGGCCATAACGCCATCCATGGCGCGTTGGTGAGGAATCGCTGGGCGGCGTTCAGCATGCTGCCCCAGGAGGGGGCGGGCGGTTGCTGGCCGAGGCCGAGGAACGACAATGCGGCTTCCGCGATGATGGCGGCCGCGATCGACAGTGTCGCCTGCACCAACAGCGCCGGCATGATGTTCGGCAGGATGTGGAACAGCGCGATGCGCCAGCGCGGATTGCCCATCGCGCGCGCCGCCTCGACGTAATCCTCGACCTTGACGCTCATCACCTGGCCGCGGGTCAGGCGGATGAAGATCGGCGTCGCGGAGATGCCGATCGCGATCATGGCGTTGCCGAGGCTTGGACCCAAAAACGCCGCGAGCGCAATCGCCAGGATCAGGAACGGGCAGGCGAGCATGGCATCGGTGATCCGGCTGATCAGCGCGTCGATGAAGCCGCCGCGATAGCCCGACAACAATCCCAGCGGCACGCCGATCGCAAGCGCGATGCCGACCGAGATCGCACCCGCCATCAGCGAGGCGCGCGCGCCAAAAATCACGCGGGCGAGAATGTCCCGGCCGAGATCGTCGGTGCCGAACCAGTGCAATCCCGACGGCGGCTTTCGCACCAGCGACCAGCTGGTCGCGATCGGATCATAGGGCACGATCAGCGGCGCAAACAGCGCGAGCAGGATGAAGATGGCGATCACGACGAGGCCCGCGACCGCGCCCTTGCGCTTGAACAGCCGGCGCAGCGCGCGCCGGGCCGGGCTCTCCAGTTCGTCCGGGATGGTGGCGGGGAGCGCGCCCAGCGCGGCATCGGTCATCGCCTAGGCCCTCAGCCGCGGATTGACGAGGACATAGGCGATATCGGCGATCAGGTTCAGCACGATGTAGATCGTCGCGGTCGTCAGCACGACGCCCTGCACGACCGCGTAATCGCGGTTGAACACGGCATCGACGATCAGCTTGCCGAAACCCGGGATCGAAAAAATCTGCTCGGTCAATACCGCGCCTGACAACAGCGTACCGAGCTCGAGCGCGCCGAGCGTGATGATGGGCGTCAGCGCGTTGCGCATCGCGTGCTTGAGGATCACCGAGCGTTCGGAAAGGCCTTTTGCGCGGGCGGTGCGCACGTAATCGCTCTCCAGCACCTGCAGCATGGCGCTGCGGGTGTGCCGCATCAGGATCGCGGCAATCGCATTGCCCAGCACGAAGGCAGGCATGATGGTGGAGGCGATGCTGGCGCGCCAGTTCTCGGTCAACGGCACGTAGCCCGAGGCCGGCAGCCAGCCGAGCTCGATCGAGAACAGGAAGATCAGCATGATGCCGAGCCAGAAATTCGGCGTCGAGATGCCCCACAGCGCGAACAAATTGGCGGCGTAGTCCCAGGCCGTGCCCTTCTTCACCGCGGAAACGATGCCGGCCGGGATTCCGATCAGGAACGCGATCACGATGGCCATCGACGCAAGCTGCATCGTCACCGGCAGCTTTTGCGCGATCAGGCTGAGCACCGGCACTCTGTTGCGCAGCGACTCGCCGAAATCGCCCGACAGCACGCCCTTGACCCAGTAGACGTACTGGATCGGGATCGGCTGATCGAGCTTATATTGCCGGCGGATCTGTTCGATGACGGCGGGATCTCGCTCCTCGCCGGCCATGACCAGCGCCGGATCGCCTGGCAGCAGATGCTGTAGCGAGAAGATCAGGATCGAGACGAAGAACAGCGTCGGGATCAGCTGGACGAGACGCCGCGCGAGGAAGTTCAGCATGGCGGTATCCGTTTCCCGGGCGCGGCCATTGTTACTTCAGTTTCAATCCGACCACGCGCACCAGCCCGTCCGGCATCTGCTTGTAGCCTTCGAGCCTGGTGGTGTGCGCGATCAGGATCCTGCGGTGATAGATGTACAGGATGGGGTTTTCCTCCTGCACAAGCTTCGTCAGGGTTTCGTAGCTCGCCTTGCGTTTCGCCGGGTCGGTCACCAGCCGCGCATCGTCAAGCGCCTTGTCGGCCTCCGCATTGGCCCAGGCGCTGTAGTTCTGCGGGGCGTCCTTGTGCAGGAAGATATAGGAATTGCCGTCGGGATCGATCCGTCCGCTCCAGGCCAGCATGTAGGCCTGATATTCGCCGGCCTCCGCCTGTTTCAGCGAGGTTGCAAATTCCGTGACCCTGATCTTGATGTCGAAGCCGGTCTCGGAGGCCATCGACTGGATCACCTGGGCGACGGCTTCGGTCTCGGCGCCCTTCGGCACCATCAAATCGACGCTGACCGGCGGGGTCACGCCGGCTTCCTTCAGCAGCGCCCTGGCCTTGGCGACGTCGCGCTGGCGGATCGGATAGGCTTTTTGATAGTAGGGATGGTCCGGGTTGACCCACTGGTTACCCGGCTTGAATTCGCCGTTGAACACCACCTGATTGATCGCCTCGCGATCGATCGACAGATCAAGCGCCTGCCGCACCTTGGCGGATTGGCTCAGCGGTCCCTTGGCCTTGTCCTTGCCGATATTGAGCGTGACGCCCTGATAGCCGAGCTCGATCGCGGTCGAGAGTTTCAGGCGCTGGTCCGCGCGCACGTCCTTGATGTCGGTCGCCAGCACGCGCTCGATCAGATCGAGTCCGCCCGATTTCAGATTGGCGAGCCGCACCGTGGCATCGACGATCGGCAGAAACACCACGCGGTCGATGAAGACGTTGTCCTTGTTCCAGTAGTCGGCGAATTTCTCGAACACCATGCGGTCCTGCTGCACGCGCTCGACGAACTTGTAGGGACCGGCGCAGACCGGACGCAGTCCGAACTTGTCGCCGGCTTCCTTTGCCGCCTTTGGCGACACCATCATTCCGGCGCGATCGGTCAGCTGTGCGATCAGTGGGGAGAACGGCGCCTTCAGCACCAGCTTGATGGTGAGGGGATCGACGACATCGACGTGGTCGACGCTGGCGAGCTCCGGCTTGCGGAACGAGGTCGGCAGCGTCATGTGACGCTCGATCGAGTATTTGGCGGCTTCGGCGTCGAACGGCTCGCCATCGTGGAATTTCACACCGGGCCGTAATTTGATCGTGACTTCCTTACCGTCGGCGGAGGTTTCGTGCGACAGCGCGAGCTGCGGCACGATGTTCAGCTTCTCGTCGATATCGAACAGCTTGTCGCAAAATGTCGCAAAGACGATGCGACCGACATAGGTACGCGCGAGGGTCGGATCGAGAATGTCAGGGTCCTCGGCCAGGCCGATGCGCAGCGTGGTTTGGGCTTGGACGGACACCTCGAACGAAAGCAGCAGCGCCGCTGCGGTCATTGCCAAACGCAAGATTTTCATCGCTTCCAACCCCATATCCTCGGATTACGCCGTTGCCTGATCGGTGCCGATGATATCAACCCCGACACGTTCCGTACCTTCCGCTCCGCCGCTGAACGCCGCCACCAGTTTTTCCAGCGTCGGCGAAAAGCCGCCATCGACCGGAACGATGCTCTCGGGCGGCGGCAGTTCCGCCACGCGGTGACATGCCGTTGCATGTCCGGTGCCATCCGGCAGCAGCTTCGGCACTTCGACCCGGCAGCGCTCGACGACGTATGGGCAGCGGGTATGAAAGCGGCAGCCGGACGGCGGATTGAGCGCGCTCGGCATCTCGCCCTGCAGCACAATGCGGCTGCGCTTTGCCCGCGGTTTAGGCACCGGGATGGCCGACAACAGCGCCCGGCTATAGGGGTGGCGGGGCGCCGCGAACAGCGCCTGGGCATCCGCGGTCTCGACGATGCCGCCGAGATTCATCACGGCGACCCGGTCGGCGATGTGCTTCACCACGGCGAGATCATGCGAGACGAAGATGTAGGCCAGGCCAAGCCGGTCCTGCAGGTCGCGCAGCAAATTGAGGATTTGCGAACGGATCGAGACGTCGAGTGCGGAGACCGGCTCGTCGCAGATCACCAGTTTCGGTTCAACCGCCAGCGCCCGGGCAATGGCGATGCGCTGGCGCTGGCCGCCGGAGAATTCATGCGGGTAGCGGCGCGCAAAGCGCGGCTCCAGCCCGACCAGGCCTAACAGCTCCTCGACCCGTTCGCGCCGGCGCGGGCGCGGTACCAGATCATGCAGCGCCAGAGGCTCGGTCAGGATCTGGCTCACCGTCATGCGCGGGTTGAGCGAGGCGTAGGGGTCCTGGAAGATGATCTGCGCATCGCGGCGGAAGGCGCGTAATTCTTCCGCATTCAATGCGCGGAGGTCGCGGCCCTCGAAGCTGATACGGCCGGCGTCGGGCTCGATCAGGCGGAGCACCAGCCGGCTCACAGTGGATTTGCCACAGCCGGACTCCCCGACCAGCGCCAGCGTCTTGCCGGCCTCCACCGTGAAGCTGACGCCATCGACGGCCTTGACGAAGGCGGTCGGCCGCCCGAACACCGAGCGCGTGGCGACGAAGTGCTTTACCAGGCCCTCAACCTCCAGCAGTAAGGTCACGATACGAGCCTCTCCAGCGGCGCCCTGATGCAGCGAGACGTGTGGCCGGGACTTACGATCGCGAGCGGCGGGGGCGCGGCAACGCAGGCGTCGCTGACGAACGGACAACGTGCGGCGAAGCGGCATCCCGGCGGCGGATTGGCCATGTTCGGCACCATCCCTTCGATGGTCGCGAGATGCGATGTGCGGCGGTCGAGCCGCGGGATCGAGCCGAGCAGCCCAACGGTGTAGGGATGCTGGGGATTGGCAAAGAGCTCGTCGACCGGTGCGCGCTCGACGATCTCGCCGGCATACATCACCGCGACCTCGTCGCAGACTTCGGCGACCACGCCGAGGTCGTGGGTAATCAGGATGATGGCGGCGCCGCTTGCGGCTTTCAGTTCGCGCATCAGATCGAGGATCTGCGCCTGCAGCGTGACATCGAGCGCGGTGGTCGGCTCGTCGGCAATCAAAAGCCGGGGATCGCAGGCCAGGGCCATCGCGATCATCACCCGCTGGCGCATGCCGCCGGAGAGCTTGTGCGGATATTCGTCGATGCGTTTTTCGGGCGAGGGGATGTGCACGCGGCGCAGCAGATCGATCGCGCGGTCGCGCGCCTGGCGCCGCGATCCGCCGCGGTGGCGCAGGATGGTCTCGACGATCTGGTCGCCGATCGTGAAGCTCGGATTGAGCGAGGTCATCGGTTCCTGGAAGATCATCGCCAGCCGGTTGCCGCGCAGATCGCGCAGGGTTTCGTCCGGCACTTCCAGCAGATCGAACCCGTCGAACCGGATCGAGCCGGTGACTTCGGCCGAGCCCTTCGAAAGAAGTCCCATGACGGCGAGCGAGGTTACGCTCTTGCCGCAACCGGATTCGCCGACCAGCCCCAGCGTCGCGCCATTGGCGACGCTCAGGTCGACGCTGTCGACCGCATGCGTGGTGCGGCCGTCATCGCCATGGAAGACAACGCGCAAGCCCTCGATTTCGATCAGCGGATCAGCCGTCATCTCTCGCCCGCAGTCGCGGCCTCGATTCCGGCGTCGATGATGGCGCGATCGGTAATCCCTGCCGGATTTTTCCGGGTCGGCAGGAATTTTCGGAAGTGCACCCAGCGTTTGCGGCTGACCTGTTCGAGCCGTTCCAGCTCGCGTAGCGGATCGGCATGGTCGTCGACGCGCAGGTCAAGCGCCGACCATTCTTCTTCGCCGTGGATCAGGAGCGCCGCCGACTGTTTTCCCCGTTTGTCGCCGCCGGCCGCCTCGCCGGCCAGCATGGCTGCGATCAACCGTTGTGCAAAGGGCAGCCTCGCGTTGGCGACATAGGCATTCGCGGTGTCGTTGAGCACGGCTGCGCCGCAGAGCATGTTGCCGGCAATCGAAAAGCCGTCGCCCGCGATATGCCCGCACCATTCGACGCATTCCCGGCCGGTGTGCGCGGCGATGCTGCCTTTCGCATCCAAGATGTGCAGTTGCCGGCTCTCGCGGCCGTCGTCGGCCGCGGCGAGGGTGTTGATGATCTCCTCCGGCGCGCGCCCCTCGCGCAGCAGCTTTAGGCCGTCGATGCCGTAGTAGGGATTGACCAGTGCCTGCGTGGCGATGCCGCCGAAGCGGGCGGCGATATGCGGCACGCGCGCGCCGACGGCAAAGAACCTGGTCGCGACCGCGATGCCGAGCTGGCCGGTGGCATGATCGCGGGCAATGATCGACCAGGTCATCTTAAGCCCTACAAATCATCTTAGGCCTTACAGGTCATCTTGCGTTACCGTCCGGCCGCGTAGCCCTGCATGCCGCGCGGATTGGCGGCGGCGCGGCGCCGCCGGCCGACTTTCGAGGCTGCGGTGAGCCGCCCCTCGGACCAGTCCGGACCGATCTCGACGATATGGCCGCGCGCCTTCAGCGTATCGACGGTCGCCTTCGGCACGCGGTTTTCAAGGACGAGCACGCCGGGCCGTGCGGTACGCGGCCAGAACGAGATCGGGAAATGCTCGGAGTGCCAGGCCGGCGCATCGATCGCTTCCTGGAGATTGAGGTTGGCGTGGACATGGCGCAGGAAGAACTGCGTGGTCCACTGGTCCTGCTGGTCGCCGCCGGGCGAACCCCAGGCCAGATATGGCTCGCCATCGCGCAGCGCCATGGTGGGCGAGAGCGTGGTGCGCGGGCGTTTGCCCGGGGCCAGCGCCGCCGGATGATCTTCCTCCAGCCAGAACATCTGCGCGCGACTGCCGAGGCAGAAGCCGAGCTCCGGGATCACGGGCGAGGATTGCAGCCAGCCGCCGGACGGTGTCGCCGAAATCATATTGCCGGCCTGGTCGATGATGTCGAAATGCACGGTGTCGCCGCGCACCTCGCCGAACCGGCCGACGGTCGGCTCGCCGGCGCCCATGGCACCAACCGCCTCGCGGTGGCCTTCGGCACGCCGCAGCTTCACCACCGAACCAAAGCCTTCGATCGAGCCGGGGATGAAATCGAGCGAGGCCGTGTCCTTCGAGATCAGCTTACGGCGCGCGTCATTATAGGCGTCCGACAACAAGGTCTCGATCGGGACGTCGGTGAATTTCGGATCGCCGTAAAATTTCTCGCGGTCGGCAAAGGCGAGTTTTGCAGCTTCGATCTGCAGATGGATGAATTCGGGGCCCGCCGGATCCAGCCCGTCGAGATCGAATCCCTTGAGTAGCGCAAGCTGCTGCAGCATCACCGGACCCTGGCTCCAGACGCCGGCCTTGCAGACGGTGTAGCGGCCATAGTCGTAAGTCAGCGGCGCCTCGACGGTCGGCTGCCAGCGCGCCATATCGTCGGCGGAGAGCACGCCGCGATGCGGCGAGCCGCTGACGTCCATGACGTCCTGGGTGCGGCAGAATTTGTCGATCGCCTCCGCGACAAAACCCTGCGACCAGGCCTTTCGCGCGCGCTCGATCTGCGCGACGCGGTCGCTTCCGGCGCTCTCGGCTTCTTTCAGGATGCGGGCGTAGGTTTCGGAGAGCTTTTTGTTGGTGAAGAGCGTACCGGGTTTTGGCACCTCGTTGTTCGGCAGATAGACCGCGGCCGAGGTCGTCCAGTGCTTCCGGAACAATTGCTCGACCGTCTTGATGGTCGCGGCCGCGCGCTCAACCAGCGGATAGCCATCGCGCGCGTAAGCGATGGCGGGCTCCAGCACGTCGCGCAATTTCATGGTGCCGTAGTCCCGCAGCAGCAGCATCCAGGACTCAAACGTGCCGGGAACGCAGGCCGCCAGCAGGCCGGTGCCGGGCACCATCTCCAGGCCTTCGCCGCGATAATGCGCGATGGTGGCTTTCGCGGGCGCCGGGCCCTGGCCGCAGATCACCTCGATCTTTGCGCGCTTCATGTCATGCACGATGATAGGCACATCGCCGCCGGGGCCGTTCAGATGCGGCTCGACCACTTGCAGCGTGAAGGCGGTGGCGACGCCGGCGTCGAACGCATTGCCGCCCCTTTCCAGCATGGCCATCCCGACCGCGGTGGCGATCCAGTGCGTCGAGGTGACGACCCCGAACGTTCCTTCGATTTCCGGTCTTGTGGTGAACGGATCGGGATTGATGTTGCTCAACGGGCTGTGTCTTTCTCGCTGGCCGGCTTCGCTGCCGGGCTGGACCACAGCTCGATCAAGCCGGCGCGGGCCGCGCGCATTTGAGGGTGAAGCCCTCGGTGTAAATGTGCTCCATTGAGGCGCACCGGCCGATGAAGTCCTGCTTGGCGCTGGAGATCATCGCGGGCGACCCGCACAAATAGATAGCATGTTCAGAGAGGTCGTCAAAATCGGCGGCAACGGCGTGGATCACATCTTGATGTCGGCCTGGACCAGAACGCGATGCTTCGGTCCCAGCAGCTCCTGCAGCGCTTCCAGGGCCGCGATGCCGCAAGCGGTGTCCTGCTCGCCATTGCCGCCGCTGAGGCCCACGCCGCCGACGACCATGTTGTCAACCACGATTGGAAAGCCGCCGACAAAGACGGCGAACCTGCCTTCAAAGCTCCACTGGATGCCGAACGCCTCGTTGCCGGGAAGCGCGGGTCCGTTCGGGGCTTGATTGAACAGATGGGTCGAGCGTTTGTGCCCGGCCGCGGTGAAGGCCTTGTTCCAGGCGATCTGAGGTCCGGTCACCCGGGCGCCGTCCATTCGTTCAAGCGCAAGCGGATAGCCGCCTTCATCGGTGATGCAGACTGTCTCCAGTACTCCGATTTCGCCGGATTTGCGGATCGCGGCGGCAATCATGCGGCGCGCCTCGTCCAGTTCCAGCTTGAAGGAAGGTCTCATATGGTTGTCCCGTTGGTGGATGATTTAAGTGATTGCGATCAGCAGCCGCGATAGACGGTCTTGATCTGGGTGTAGAATTCAAGGCCGGCGCGCCCGGACTCGCGGAACGTCGACGTGCTGGAGCGCTTGAGGCCGCCAAACGGGGCGTTGATGAGATTGCCGGTCGTCGTGCGGTTGATCTTGACGGTCCCCGATTCGATGTCATGGGCGAAGTCGTGGATGTAGCGCGGATTGCGGGTCGCGATCGCGGCGGACAGCCCGTATTCCGTATCGTTGGCCTTGGCGATCGCATCCGCGTAATCGGTCACCTCGATGATGCCGATCACGGGTCCGAAAATCTCCTCGCGTGCGATCCTCATGTCCTGTGTGACGTCGGTGAAAATCGCAGGAGACACGTAATAGCCGCGATCGTACAGCGGACCGCTGAGGCGTTCACCGCCGCACAGCAACCGCGCCTCCCGCTTGCCGATCTCGATGTAGCGCAGCACGGTTTCGAGCTGCCGCGCGGTGGCCAGCGGACCAATATCGTTGCCTGCAACCATGCCGCTGCCGATCTTCAGCGTCTTCACCTTCGCCGCCAGCTTTTCGGTGAAGGCAGCCTTGATCCCGCTAATCACGAGCACGCGGCTGGTTCCGGTGCAGGCCTGGCCGGTGAGCGACAGCCCGCCCTTGATGGTGAGGTCGACGGCCTTGTCGAGATCGGCGTCCTCCATCACGATCAGCGGGTTCTTGCCGCCGAGCTCCATCTGCGTGCGCGTGGTGAACGCGACCGAACGATGAATCTGTTCGCCCGCCGCGGTGGACCCGGTGAAGGAAATGGCGCGCACGACCGGTGGCAGGTGATGGCCGGTCCGATTTCGGCGGCGCCTCCTGTGATGAAATTGAGCACGCCCTTGGGAATTCCAGCGGCGACGAAGGCCTCGGCGAGGCGATAGCCGCTCAGCGGCGCGTCCGACGACGGCTTGAAGATCACGGTGTTGCCGGCGATCAGCGCAGGCGCGATCTTTCGCGCCGGAATCGAAACCGGGAAATTCCAGGGGGTGATTACCGACACCACGCCAAGCGGTTCGCGTTGGGTGTAGACGACCATGTCGGTGTCGTCGTTGGGAAAGGTTTCTCCGGTGAATGACTGGCCCTCGACGGCGTAAAAGCGCAGCGTCTGGGCCGAGCGCAGGATCTCGTCCTTGCTCAGATTGATCGCCTTGCCCTGTTCCCGCGTCAGCTCGGCCGCGAAACGATCGACATTCGCTTCGAGATAATCCGCGGCGCGGTTGAGAATTCTGGCCCGCACGGAGATTGACGTCTTCTTCCAGCCCGCAAATGCCGCGGCGGCCGCGCGCACGGCGGCTTCGGCATCCTCGGCGCAAGACGCCGGAAACTGGCCGACAATGTCGGTAGTATCGGCGGGGTTGACGTCAACGAAATAGTCGCCGGTTCGGCTCGCCGACCATGCGCCGTCGATATAGTTCCTGAATTTTTCGATTCCTTCGGACGCCGCCGCGGCGCGCGCCATTGAGATTGCGGTATCGGCCATCGGTACTTCGCCTTTCCCTAGCTCCAGAACATCACTGCGCAGATCGTCGATACGACGAGGCCCGCCAGCACCGGCAGCAGAAGCATCCGGACGAGGGCGAGCACCGATACCCGCGCGAACCCGGCCACCGCGATCAGGGACGACCATGCGATCAGGGTGCCGCCGCCGGTCCAAACCGAGCCCATCTGCCCGACAGCGCATAGCGTGACGACGTCAAGTCCCACCGTCGGTCCAAGCGCGCCCGCGAGGGATCCGGTAAGCGGCAGGCCGGCGAAGCCCGAACCGTCGATACCGGTAATCATGCCGACCACCAGCACGCCGAACGCTACCAGGACGTGATTGTGCGGAATCCATGACTCTGCGGCCTGGATCAGGTTGAACAGCAGGGGAGAGGCTTCCGCGACGGGGACATTGAGGATTCCGGCGGCGAGATCGCCGCCCGCACCCATGAAGAAGAACCCGGCGATCGGAAGCACCGAACCCATCGCCTTGAACGCGAAGACGAAGCCATCGGTGATATGATCGGCGCAGACGTCCAGGCTCTTGCGTGGCCCTTCGGCGGCAAGCGTTGCCAGGATCATCAGCGCCGCGCCCATGCCACCGACCAGCGCCGCTGCGTCGCCGCCCTTGAGTTCAGGCAATCCGGTTACGAAACCAAGTTTGGGCAACACCATCACTGCGATCACCGCTGCGAACCCGACGGGAGTCAGAATGGCGAAGAATTGCGACCATCCGGCGCGCCGCTTGTCGGTGATTGCCGGCTCGTGTCGGAGTTCCGCATCGACGGCGAGGGGCTCTTCATAGCCTGTGCCGGTGCCGCGTGCGATTTCGGCCTTGTCGAAAGTCCCGGCGGCTTCAAGGCGCGCGAGGTCACCATCGCTGGATTGCCGCTGCCAGCGCTCCAGCAAGGCTTCCTTGCCGGGAACGACCAGCTTGCGAACCGATAAATAGGCGAGCAGCAGCGCGATGCCGCCCGTGATCAGCGACAGTATCAGCGCGCGATCGGCCACGGCGGCGGCGCTGACCGCCGCGCCCGCCGCCTTCGCGCTGATGCCGGGGGCGACGCCGATCACATAGTCGGAGGACAAGGCCATGCCCTGACCGGCGATCGCGATCGCCATGGCTCCGGCGAGTGGCGGCAGCCCGGCAACGATCGCGGCAGGCAACAGCACCGCTGATACCAGCGGCACCGCCGGCGTTGGCCAGAAGAACAGCGAAATCACATAGGTCACCGCGGCGAGGATGAAGAACGCGGTGTGGCCGTTTGTCATCACCGCCCGGAACGGCTGAACCATCAGCACGTCGGACCGCAGCGATTTCAGCGCGTTCAATAGCGCCGTGATCAGGGCGATCACCAGGAAGATGTTGAATAGTTCCTTGGCCGCGACGAAACTCGCATTGAAGATGCTGCCCAGCGCGCTCACCGGGCTGTGCGTCCACGCCAGAGCGACGGCGAAGGTGGCGACGATGGACGGCACGACCACGTTGGCGCGCAAGACCATGGTCAGCACGACGGCTGCCACGCCTGCGAGATAGACCCAGTGCGCCGCGGTCAGCGTAACGGCCTGTTGCATTTTCCCCCTCCTTGCCAATGAAGTCGTTTTTCGAAATTATTGTATACTGTATCCCATATTGCAATAAAAAAACGCGGCCTTAACCCAGCTGCAGGCAGATAGACAGCCAAACGCTGCAAAATGTGCAACGCAGGATTGACGAACTTTGTATATAGTATACAATTTTGGTCGAGTTGGGGCCCGAGCCAGGCTGGCGAGCAGACAGGAGAGTGAGATGCCCGAATTGATGAACCACGTGGAATTCCGCACGGCCCTCGAGAACGCAATCAAGGGCAAGAGCGCCAACAAGGCCCCGTTCAGCATTGCATGGGCCAGCGGAAAGCTCAGCCGCGACCACCTCGCCAGGTGGGCGGAGAACCACTACCACTATGTCGGTCCCTTCGCGGACTATCTCGCCTATATCTACGCGCGGATGCCGGAACGCTACACCGAGGCGAAGGACTTCCTGCTCGCCAACATGTACGAGGAGGAGATCGGCGGCGACCGCCACACCGACCTGCTGATCCGTTTCGCCGAGGCCTGCGGTACCACGCGCGATCGGGTGATCGATCCCGACAACATGACTGCCACGACACGCGGACTGCAAAGCTGGTGCTATTCGGTCGCCATGCGCGAGGACCCGATCGTCGCCGTCGCCGGTCTGGTCGTCGGGCTGGAGTCGCAGGTGCCGTCAATCTATCGCAAGCAGACGCCCACGCTCCGCGAGAAGTACAAGTTCACCGACGAAGAGGTCGAATTCTTCGACCTCCACATTGTTTCGGACGAGATCCACGGCGAACGCGGCTATCAGATCGTCCTGGAGCATGCCAACACCGTCGAACTGCAGCAACGGTGCCTCAAGATCTGCGAAGTCGGCGCGCAAATGCGGCTGCTCTATACCACCGCGCTCTATTGGGACTATGTCGCGCAGGACATTCCGCTCGGCGAACTCGAAACCGCTGAGCGCAAGGTTCCGCAGGACGAGCGCCAATTGCTCCAGGCGTGATCAAGTGCCGACCGTCATCCTTCATCGCGATGGCCAAGCCTATCAGGGCGAGGTTGCCGAGAACAGCAATCTCGTCGTGCGGGCGGGCATCAAGCAATTTCCCTTTCCTCATCTGCGCTACGGATGCGGGATGGGAAAATGCGCAAAGTGCGCCTGCCGTGTTCTCAAGGGTGCCGAGCAGCTCCCGCCGCCGAACTGGAAGGAAAAGCAACGGCTCGGTCCCAGGCTGGACGAGGGTTACCGCCTGATTTGTCAGCTCTGGCTAAGTCACGATGTCGAGCTGGCCCAGGACAAGAACCCGATCGAGCCCCTGGTGTCCGCTGCTCCGTAGTTGGCCGCCGCTGGCTGCCGGCGGCGAAAGATCAGTCATCGAGGAATTCGTATGTATGTCATCCTGACCAGCAAGCCTGGACAATTCAGAACCGAAGCTGTTGTGGGCCTCCGGCCGCTGGAAGCATATGACTACTTGTTCTACGGGCATACCAAGGCGCATTTCGTGATCGCCGAACTGCTCGAGGAGAGCACGAAGATCCGCGTGATCGAGGATGACACCGCCATCGTCAACGACGTGCCGTCAAAATTTCTCGAAAAGTTCGAGACGACGGAGCAGGCATTCAAGGAGCTCACGCACCTGACGACCTTCGGCCACATGGAGACCGAATTGCGCAAGACGCCGCTGTCGGCGGGCTGAAGCGCTTCAGGCGGGCCCTCAGAATGATTCAAGTCACGTTCCTGACCAATAATGGCAAGGTGGCCGGCGCTCCGGAGAACAGCAATCTGCTTCGGGTTTCGCTGCGCGAGCAGGGTGGCATTCCCTTCAAATGCGGTGGCGGGTTGTGCGGCACCTGCAAATGCCGGATCGAGGCCGGCCTCGAGAACACCGATGCCGTCAAACCGAAAGAACGCAAGCATCTGACGGAAGAGCAACTGAAGGCAGGCTATCGCATGGCTTGCCAGACCTTCCTGAATGGCGATGTCAGCGTTTCATGGGTGCCGCTGGCGGAGCGCCGGGCACCTGCCCAACGCACCGAACCGGTAACAGCGCCGCCGGACGAGCCGGCATGAGCGAAGCAAGCTTCGACCCTGTGGCAGCAACGAATCACCGACGATCGGGTACAAGGTGGCAGATGGCCTGCATTCCAGTACATTGACCGGAGCAGTCCAAAGGATAGCGTCCGCCGGAATCGACCAGCGCGTGCGCGTCATCGAGCGTTTTTCGGCGGAGCGATCCGCTATGGGTTCACAACATGGTTTCCACGATCGGAACATCAAAGCGTAGACTTGGCGAAGAGCATTCGTCGCTCCATGACCAGGTCATCAACGAGCTTCGGCAAGCGATCCTGTCCGGAAAACTGAAACCGGGTGAGCGCTTGGTCGAGGGGCGGCTGGCTGACGAACTGGGTGTGTCACGCAACCCCGTGCGCGAGGCAATCCGCGCGCTCGCCTCCGAGGGCCTCGTCGAGGTCACCGCACGGCGGGGTGCCGCCGTCGCGACGATGACGGAGCAGGAGGCACGCGAAACGATCGAGGTGCGGGCACTGCTTGAGGGACATAACGCCAGGCTGGCAGCGCGCCGCCAGGACCAGCAGATCATCAAGCGCGTCGAGGCGGTCCTGAACAAGGGAACCGCGGCGGTGGCGGCCAAGCGGTTCGATCAGCTTTTCGATCTGAATCAGGAGTTTCACCGCGAACTCGCTGCGGCGGGGCAGAACACGGTGTTGGGAGATCTCCTGCAGAAGCTGCGGGAGCGGACGGCCATGCTGTTCTCGCCGATGAATCCGGCCCGGCAGGCACGCAATTGGGAAGAGCACGCCGCGATCTTGCGTGCAATCATCGAGGCTGACGAGCGCGCGGCAGCGACGCTCGCCGCCGAGCACGTGATGCATGCCGGAATGGATTTCCTGGTCGGGCTCAATACCGACCGGGAGGTTCCGCTCTATCTTCTCGGTGAACGAGAAGGCAAGCAGCGCGCCGGCCTGGTGCAGAAGCCATCGACAGCCGACGCGGATCGGCCCGCCAGCCGCAAGCGGAACCCGGTCGACAAGACAAAGCCCGGAAGATAAAGGGCGTCGCGATCATACCGGCACGGCTGATACGGCCGGATTGTTGACGGCGTGGCAAGCGACGCCATCGATCAGTTCCGGCGTCACCTTGCGGCAGAGGTCGAATGCCAGCGGGCAGCGCGGATTGAAGGCGCAACCGGACGGCGGATTGATCGGGTTGGGGATTTCGCCCTTGACCGGAATCCGCTGCCGGCCGGACATCGCGAGATCCGGAACCGCGCCGAGCAGCATTTTGGTGTAGGGCATCCGCGGATTGCTGAACAATTCGCGCCCCTCGGCGATCTCGACGATGCGGCCGAGATACATCACGCCGATTCGGCTCGCCATGTGCCTGACAACGGCGAGGTTGTGGCTGATGAAGAGATAGGTGAGGCCGAACTTGTCCTGCAGGTCGCGCATCAGATTGAGGATTTGCGCCTGCACGGAAACATCCAGCGCCGAGGTCGGCTCGTCGCAGACGATGAATTCGGCTTCCGACGCCAGCGCGCGGGCGATAGCGATGCGCTGGCGCTGGCCGCCGGAAAATTCGTGCGGGAACTTCAACCCGTCATCGGCATGCAGGCCGACCAGGCCCAACAGCTCGCCGACGCGCGCGCGAATATCGCGTTCGCCCTGGATCAGATCGAACGCGCGGATCGGCTCGGAGACAATGGCGTCGACCCGGAAGCGCGGATTGAGGCTTGCATAGGGATCCTGAAAGATCATCTGAATGCGGCGGCGCAGCCGTCGTCGCGCGTGCGCCTGCCGCGGATCGGTCATCGAAACGCCGTCGATCACGACCTCGCCTGATGTCGGCGGCAACAACCCCACCACCATGCGCGCGACCGTAGTCTTGCCAGAGCCGGATTCTCCGACCAGCGCAAAGGTCTCGCCGCGCCTGATGTCGAAGGTGACGCCGTCGACCGCTTTCAACAATTCCAGATGGCCGCCTTCGAGCACGCGGTTGAGCCACGGCTTTGAGACGTCGAACATGCGGCGCAAATTTTTGACGTCGACGAAGGAGGCCGAGCTCATGCGGCGGTTTCCTTCACGGTGGTGTCGTAGAGATGACAGGCCACGGCCTGCGCACCCTGCGGCAGCGGCTCCGGCCGTTCGACGCGGCAGCGATCGAAGGCAAAGGCACAGCGCGGGTTGAACGAGCAGCCCGGCGGAATCGCCGACAGCCGCGGCATCGACCCGGGAATCTGCACCAGCCGCTTGTCTTCGCCCGCCAGCGTCGGAATCGCGCCCATCAAACCCTTGGCGTAGGGGTGCAGCGGATTTTGCACGACGTCACGCACCGGGCCGATCTCGGCGATCCGGCCGGAATACATCACCGCGACGCGATCGCATGTCTCGGCGATCACGCCCATGTCGTGGGTCACCAGCATCACGGCAGTGCCGTGATCGCGGCCGAGGCGCTTGATCAGCGAGATGATCTGCGCCTGCACGGAGACGTCGAGCGCGGTGGTCGGCTCGTCCGCGATAATCAATTCCGGTTCGGCGCAGATCGCCAGCGCGATGACGACGCGCTGCCGCATGCCGCCGGAGAATTCGTGCGGGTAGGCGTCGATGCGCTTTTCCGGCGCGGGAATGCCGACTTCGGCCAGCAGATCGACGGCGCGCCTGCGCGCGGCGGTTTCCGAAAGATTGGCGTGGGTCCTGATCGTCTCGACGATCTGGTCGCCGATCCTGTAGAGCGGGTTCAGGCTCGTCAGCGGGTCCTGAAAGATCATGCCGATCCGTTTTCCCCTGATGCGGCGCATGGCTTCGGGCGGCAGATGATCGATCCGCATCCCCGACAGATAGATCTCGCCGCCGGCGATACGGCCGGGCGGGTCCATCAATCCGATCACCGCGAGGCCGGTAACCGACTTGCCGGCGCCGGATTCGCCGACCACGCCGAGCACTTCGCCCCTGGCGATGTCGAACGATATGCCGTCGATTGCGCGCAGGGTGTCGCGGCGGGTGACGAACTCAACCTCGAGGTTGCGCACGGAGAGAACGGGGGCGGTCATCGTAGCTTGGGGTTCAGCGCGTCGCGCAGCCAGTCGCCGAGCAGGTTGATCGACAGGATCAACCCGGCCAGCGCAAGGCCCGGAAAAGCGACGATCCACCATTCGCCGGCGAACAGATAATTGTTGCCGATCCGGATCAGCGTGCCGAGCGAGGGCATGGTGTCGGGCATGCCTGCGCCCAAAAACGACAAGGTCGCTTCCGTGATGACCGCGAGCCCAAGGTTGATGGTGGCGATCACCAGGATCGGGCCCATCGTGTTCGGCAGCACGTGACGCAGCATGATCTTTGGCGCGGGCAGGCCGATCAGCTGGGCGGCCGCGACATAGTCCTTGTTTTTCTCGACCATCACCGAACCGCGCACGGTGCGGGCATATTGCACCCAGAAACTCAGGCCGATCGCGATCACCAGCACCGCCAGCGTGCTGGTGGCGTCGAGCCGGTTGCCCAGCACCGACTTCGCGACGCCGTTGACGAGGAGCGCAATCAGGATGGCAGGGAAGGTGAGCTGGACGTCGGCAATCCGCATGATCACGGTGTCGAGGGCGCCGCCGACATAGCCGGCGATCAAGCCGAGCGCGATGCCGAGCGAGCCGGCGAAGATCATGCCGAGCACGCCGACCACAAGCGAAATTCGCAAGCCATAAAGAATTGCGGAGAAGACGTCGCGGCCCTGTTCGTCGGTGCCGAGCAGAAATGGGCTCTGGCCGTCGGCGGTCCACAGCGGAGGGATGCGCGAATTCATCAATTGCAACTGGGCGGGGTCGAACGGGTTTTGCACCGCGAGCACGGAGGCGAAGATCGCTAGCAGGAAAAACAGGATGGTCACGCCGGCCGCTACCATCGTTAATCTGGAGCGGCGGAACGAATGGAACATGTCGCTATCGAGCGCGCGGCCGAACCAGCCGCGGCCGGAAGGCGGGGGCGGCCCGCTCGATCCAGTCTGGTGTGGGACGACGGCGTCGGACATGGTGGTATTTCGCGCTTCAAGCCGTGCGGCTGATGGTCGAGCGCAGGCGCGGATCGACCACGGTGTAGAGGATATCGACCACAAGATTGATGGTGACGAAGATCAGCGAGATCATCAGGAGATAGGCTGCCATGATCGGGATGTCGACGTTCTGGATTGCCTGCACGAACAACAGGCCCATGCCGGGCCACTGGAACACGGTTTCGGTGATGATCGAAAATGCAATTACCGAGCCAAATTGCAGCCCGGCCACCGTGATGACCGGAACCAGCGTGTTCTTCAGCGCATGACCGAAATGGATCGCCCGAGTGGTCAGGCCGCGCGCACGGGCGAAACGGATATAATCGGTGCGGAGAACTTCCAGCATTTCAGCGCGCACCAGCCGCATGATCAAGGTCATCTGGAACAGGCCCAGCGTGATCGAGGGCATGATCAGCGCCTTGAGTCCTGAAACGGTAAGCAGGCCCGTCGTCCACCAGCCCAGCCGCACAACCTCGCCCCGGCCGAACGAGGGCAGCCAGCCCAGCGTCACCGCGAACAGATAGATCAGGAGAATACCGATCAGGAAGGTCGGCAGCGAGATTCCGATCAGCGAGACCGCCTGCAATATTTTGGCAAGGATGGTATCGCGCCGCAGCGCCGAATAGACGCCCATCAGGATGCCGAACACCATCGCAAACAGGGTGGCGCAAATCGCAAGTTCCAGCGTCGCCGGCAGCCGCTCCATCAACAGGCTCGAGACCGGCTGGCGGAATTGATAGGAGACGCCGAACTTGAATTGGGCGGCATTGGCGAAATAGCGCGCGAACTGCACCACCACGGGATCGTCGAGGCCAAGCGACTTGCGGACCGCGGCGCGTTCGGCGGCCGGCGTATCGATCGAGACGATCTGGTTGACGGGGTCGCCGGCGAAACGGAACATCGAGAACGCGATGATCCCGACGGCGATCATGACGCCGATCGCCTGAAGGGCGCGACGAAGAGTGAAAGCGAGCATGGGGTCCTTTCACTCCTTTCTTGAACTGGCGGACGTCACTGTCGGCCCGGAAATGAAAAGTCCCGGAAGCGCAAGACCGCCGGGACCGAGCATTCAAGCCGATTTATTCCTGTTTGGTCGCCCAATAGAGCAGGACCTGATTGTCCGCGCGTTGCGACAGCTTCACCTTTTTCGACACCCCCCACGCCAGCGCCTGCTGATGCAGCGGGATGTATCCGAAATCCTTGCCGACGATTTCGTAGGCTTGCTTGATCAGCAGATCTCGCTTGGCGGTGTCCAGCTCGACCAGCACCTTGTCGGCGAGTTCATCCATCTTCTTGTTGCAGTAGCCGGCAAGGTTGGCCTCCCCGCGACTGGATTTCGGATCATCGCGGCAACCGAGGATGTCATAGAGAACGTTGTGGGAGTCGAACGTTCCGGGCGTCCAGCCCAGCATGTAGAACGAGGTCTGGAAGCCGCCGGGCTTCAGCACCTTGGCGAAATACTGCGCCTTGGGTTGCGCCAGCAAGGTTACCTTGACACCGATGCGCGCCAACATGCCGACCACCGCCTGGCAGATAGCGGCGTCATTCACGTAGCGATCGTTGGGGCAGTCCATCGTGACTTCGAAACCATCGGGATAGCCGGCCTCGGTCAGGAGCTTCTTGGCGCCGTCCGGATCGAATTTCGGACGGGTGAAGTCCTTGGAAAGCGCAAACAGTTGCGGCGCGATCATCAGTGCGGACGGTGTCGAGAGCCCGCGCATCACACGGGTCTTGATCAATTCAATATCGATCGCCTTGTAGAACGCCTCGCGGACGCGGATGTCCTTGAAGGGGTTCTTGCCCTTGACATTCGAATACAGCAATTCGTCGCGCACCTGGTCCATGCCGAGGAAGATGGTGCGCAGCTCCGGACCCTTGAGCACCTGGGCGTTCGAACTCGAATCCACCCGTGAGATATCCTGAATCGGAACCGGCTCGATGACATCCACTTCGCCCGAAAGCAGGGCTGCGACGCGCGTCGCGTCGGATGCGATCGGCGTGAAGATAATTTCCTTGAGGTTATGCTCGGGTTTGCGCCACCAGTTCGGGTTTGCCTTGAATACGGTCTTCACGCCCGGCTGATGACTTTCGACCGTGAACGGACCGGTGCCGTTGGCATTGAGCGAGGCAAAACTCGGCGTAGTTGCCGCCGCTGGCGTCGGTTCGACGGCGTTGTTCGCCTCGGCCCATTTCTTGTCCATGATGTACCAGGTATCCCACTGCGAATTCAGGATGGGATTTGGCGAGGACAAAAGGAAATCTACCGTGTAGTCGTCGACCTTGACGACCTTGGTATCGGGCGCGAATGCGGGTCTGCAGGTTGGAGCCTTTTTTGCGAACCCGATCGGCCGAGAACAGCACGTCATCGGCGGTGAAGGGATCGCCGTTCTGGAATTTCACGCCCTTGCGCAGGTGGAAGCGCCAGCGTGTCGGCTCGGGCGTTTCCCAGCTTTCCGCCAGGGCGGGAATGATCTTCAGATCCTTGTCGCGCGTGACCAGCCCTTCAAAGACGTGTCCGAGATGCGCGTGGGTGGTGCTTTCGTTCAGCGTATAGGGGTCGAGGGACTTGAGGTCGCCCTGGTTGGCGTAGCGCAAGGTCTGAGCTGATGCCGGTAGATATGCAAAGGCGACAAAACACGCGCTCGCCGCCGCAAACAGACTCTGACGTGCCGACATTTGCTTCTGTTCCCGTTTATGCTGAGTCGTTTTGCGCAAGCCGGCAGATATTACCGTTGCATGTTGCCAGAGTTTGCCGGCCGCGCAAGCGCGATTTCCCCGCTGATTAGCCGGTTTGCGCGGCAGTGCCGCAATGGCTAACTTGACCTTGGTCAGTGGAAGCATGCGCGTTGCTTTGAACTTTCGGAGTGCCGGATGGCGGAAATGAAGGCCGACGTCGTCGTCCTGGGGGCAGGCATGGTCGGCGTCGGCGCCGCCCTGCACTTGCAAAAACGGGGCCGGGATGTGGTCCTGATCGATCGACATGGGCTTGCCGGCGAAGAGACCAGTTATGGCAATGGTGGACTGATCGAATGTGCCTCGGTCTTTCCCTACATGTTCCCGCGGGATATCAGCGAGATTCTCCGCTACGCAACGAACCGTGCCCCGCAGGTGCGCTATCGTGTCGCAGATCTGCCGGTCTTCCTGCCGTGGCTCGCGCGATACTATCAGGCATCCGCGCCGGATCGCGCACTGGCCAGCGCGATGGCCGAATTGCCGTTGATCCGGCAGAGCCTGATCGAGCATGAGGCGCTGATCTCGGAAGCCGGCGTGCCGGAGCTGTTGCGGCGTACGGGCTGGATCAAGCTGTTTCGCACCGACGCTACGCTCGGGAAAGCCGTACGTGACCTCGAACGCGCCAAACCATATGGCGTCACGGGCGACGTTCTCGATGCGAAGGCGATCGCGGCGCGCGAGCCCAACCTGGCCGGTGAGTTTGCGGGCGCGATACATTTTCCTCAGCCGGGCTTCGTCCCCGATCCCGGCGGATTGGCAAAAGCCTACGCCGCGCTGTTCGGCCGCAAGGGCGGCCGTTTTCTCGTCGGCGACGCCCGAACGCTCGAACAGTGCGGCGGACGCTGGCGCCTGGCGACGCTCGAAGGCGCGCTGACGGCGCGCGAGGTCGTGGTGGCGATGGGGCCGTGGTCCGACCAGGTCTTTGCCCCGCTCGGCTACTCGATCCCGCTCAACGTCAAGCGCGGCTATCATTTGCATCTGAAGGCACGCGGCAATGCCGTTCTGCATCATCCCGTGCTGGATTCCGATCGCGGCTATCTGCTGGCGCCGATGAACCTGGGCATTCGCATCACCACCGGCGTGGAGTTCGCCCACCGCGACGCGCCGTCCAATCCGGTTCAGCTCGAGCGGGCGCTGCCGCGAGCGCATGCGCTGTTTCCGCTGGGAGATCCGGTCGACGCCAAACCCTGGAAGGGCGCGCGGCCCTGTCTTCCCGATATGTTGCCGGTGATCGGCAAGGCGCCTCGCCACCCCGGCCTGTGGTTCGATTTCGGCCATCAGCACCACGGGCTGACGCTCGGACCCGCGACCGGCCGTCTGCTGGCGGAAATGATGACCGGCGAGACGCCGTTTGCCGATATCAGGCCGTTTGCCGTGGAGCGTTTTGGTTGACCATAGTGCACGAATAAGGTCCGGCGCGACGCCTCACCCTCATCAGGCCGCTTGCGTCACCGGCCCGCTCGCGGCGATACTGCCACCGTCAATGCGATCAGGAGGGGTCATGAAAGTTAACGTCGAGATAGACTGCACGCCCCTCGAAGCCCGGCAGTTCCTTGGACTTCCCGATGTGGCGCCGATGCAGACCGCGGTGATGGAAAGGCTGCAGCAACAGATGATATCCAACATCGACAAGGTGTCGCCGGAATCGCTGCTGCAATCCTGGTTCACCTTCGATCCCAAGATCGCCGAACGCTTTCAGGACATGTTCGTCGCCATGGCCGGCCTCGGCAGCTCGGTCAAGAAGGACAAGAAATAGGAGCCGTCATGGACGAGAGCGCAGGGGTGACCGAGCGCCGGCTTCGTCCACCGAGCCTGTTCCTGATGCTGGCCGAAGCGAGGGGCCTGTTCGAGCTGAATTCAAGTCTCGCGTTTGCCCCGCTTTTGATGGGCGCGCCGAGAGGCGACGGACATCCGGTGCTGACGCTGCCGGGCTTTCTTGCCAGCGACCTCTCGATGGTGCCGATGCGGCGATACCTGAAGGCGCTCGGCTATGACGCGCATGCCTGGAACATGGGGCGGAACCTCGGCGGCGTCGCCCGCAAGCGCGCGGCGTTGCGCGACCTCGTGAGGCGGATTTACGAGGCGACTGGACGCAAGGTCAGCATCGTCGGCTGGAGCCTGGGCGGCATTTACGCCCGCGATCTGGCGCTGCAATGTCCGGAGATGGTGCGGTCCGTCATTACGCTCGGAAGCCCGTTCACCAACGACATCCGCGCGACCAATGCGACACGGCTGTACGAAGCGTTGTCGGGCGAAGGGATCGATGACATCCCGGAGATCCGGCAGGCGATCGCCGGCGACCTGCCGGTGCCGGCGACCTCGGTCTATTCCCGTACCGACGGCATCGTGAACTGGCGTACCTGCGTGTTGCGGCCGTCGGCGACCGCCGAGAACATCGAGGTGTATTTCGCCAGCCATATCGG
This sequence comes from uncultured Alphaproteobacteria bacterium, assembly GCA_963786115.1. GTDB lineage: Bacteria > Pseudomonadota > Alphaproteobacteria > Rhizobiales > Xanthobacteraceae > Bradyrhizobium. The sequence goes on along the minus strand of CAWAYC010000013.1, from coordinate 46,462 downwards.
CCTCGGCGTCAATCCCGCCGCCCTTTGGGCCGTCGCCGACCGCCTGGCGCTGGCAGAAGGCGAGTTCAAGCAATTTGACCGGTCGGGCCCCTTTGCCATTGCATATGCGCCCCCGGAAAATGCACAATCCTGACCGACGCCGTTGACCACGGAGATCGTCTGAACGCCAGAAGCGCCGCAAAAGGTGCCGCGTAACAAAGCTTCGGGAGGAAATCATGGGCGACGCCAGGAAGCTGTCATCGATGGACGCGTCGTTTCTGTATCTGGAAACGTCGGAAATGCCGATGCACGTCGGAAGCATGGCGATCTTCCGCCTGCCCGAGGACTACAAGGGCGATTTCTTCGAAGAGTTCAAGGCGATGATCGCGTCGCGATTGCACATCGCGCCGATCCTGAAAGCGCGCCTGGAAAAGGCCCCCCTCGACATCGACCATCCGTCCTGGGTCGAGGACGACCAGTTCGACATCGACCGCCATATCTTCCGCGGCAGCCTGCCCGCGCCCCACGACCGCGCGACGCTGGAGCGCATCGTCGGCTGGATGCATGCCAAGCTCTTGAACCGCGCCCGTCCGCTCTGGGAGTTCTATGTCTTCGAAGGCATGAAGGACAACGAGATCGGGCTCTATTCCAAGATGCACCATGCCTGCATCGACGGCGGCGCCGGTGCGGCGCTCACCAGCATGATCTACGACGTCTCGCCGATCCCGCGGAAGGTCGAGCCGCCGACGGCAGGCAAGGTGGCGCAGGAACCGCGCGACATTGCCGCCAATCTGATCGATTCCTATCAGCAGCTCTGGACCCAGCCGTTCGACGCTTCCGCCGCGCCGAAAAGCCTGGAACTGCCGCGCTCGGGAAAAAGCGATCTCGGATCGATCCTGTTCGACAACGCGATGCTCCAGATCGAGAACGCGGCGAAATTCGCTGCCAGCGTGCCCGCGATGCTGAAGAGCGTCTCCGAGGTGGTCGGCAAGGTCTCCGACCCCAAATCGCGCGAAAGCCTCGCCAGCATGGCGTCGCCGCCGACCATCTTGAACAAGGCGGTCTCCTCCGAGCGCAGCTTTGCCGGTACCTCGATCTCGCTCTCGCGGGCGAAGGCCGTCGCCAAGCAGGCCGGCGGCAAACTCAATGACGTGGTGCTGGCGCTCGCCTCCGGCGTGGTGCGGCGCTATCTGCTGCAGCAGGGGGCGCTGCCGCAGAAGTCGCTGACGGCGGCAGTACCGATCTCGCTGCGCGAGGAGGGCAACACCGATTCCAACAATCAGGTGTTCGGCATGATCTGCTCGATCGCCACCAACATCGAGGATCCCAAGGCACGGCTGCAGGCAATCATCGCGCAATCCACCAAGTCAAAGGAGATGTCGCATCCGCTGCGCGCCTTCATGCCGCAAGTATCCAACGTCTCGATGCTCGGCGCGCCGATCCTGGTGCAGATCCTGGCACTGCTCTACAGCCGGTCCAGCCTCTCCGACGTGCTGCCGCCGGCCGCGAACATCACGGTTTCCAACGTGCCGGGGCCGCGGGAGACACTCTACGCCGCGGGCGCTGAGCTGCTGCACATCTTCCCGGTGTCGATCTCGACCCACGGCATTGCGCTCAACATCACCGTGCAGAGCTATCGCGACCAGCTCGACTTCGGCTTCATCGCCGGCGCCAACATCATTCCCCATGTGCAGGTCTTGTGCGACATGCTGCCGCTCGAATTCGACGCGCTGGAAGCGGCATTCGCGCCGCCGCCCGACGTGAAGAGCAGCGCGGCTGAGTGAAAGGGATACACACATGATCGAAATGCCGCCGCTGCAGTTCGCCCAAACCAACGGCATCCGCATGGGCTATTACGATGCGGGACCGCAGACCGACCAACCGCCGGTCGTGCTTTGCCATGGCTGGCCGGAGATGGCGTTTTCCTGGCGCCACCAGATCAAGGCCTTGAGCGAAGCCGGCATCCGGGTGATCGCGCCGGATCAGCGCGGTTATGGCGCGACCGACCGGCCGGAGCCGGTCGAGGCCTATGACATCGAGCATCTGACCGGCGATCTCGTCGGCCTGCTCGATCATCTGAAGGTCGAGAAGGCGGTCTTCGTCGGCCACGACTGGGGCGGCTTCATCGTCTGGCAGATGCCGTTGCGGCATATCGATCGCGTCGCCGGCGTTGTCGGCGTCAACACCCCGCACACCAACCGCGCCTGGGCCGATCCGATCGAACTGCTGCGCAGCCGTTTCGGCGAGCAGATGTATATCGTGCAGTTTCAGGATCCCGGCCGCGAGCCGGACCGGATATTCGGCAGCCGGGTCGAGCAGACCTTTGACGCCTTCATGCGCAAGCCGGTGCCGCGTCCCGACACGGCGCCTCAAGAGGAGGTGGTTGCCGGTGTCGGCGCTTCGCCGCGACTCAATCTGGCATTTCCGCAAATGATTGCCGGCTATGACGCGAAGTCACGACCCGCGCACGCCGATCCTGTCGCCGGAGGAAAAGAAGGTGTTCGTCGATACCTTCACCAGAACCGGCTTCACCGGCGGCATCAACTGGTACCGCAACATGTCGCGCAACTGGCAACGCTCTGCGGATATCGATCATACGGTCCGCGTGCCGTCGCTGATGATCATGGCGGAGAACGATCAGGTGCTGCCGCCGTCCTCGGCCGACGGCATGGAGAAGCTGATTCCGGATCTCGAGAAATATCTGGTCCGCGGCAGCGGCCATTGGACGCAGCAGGAAAAGCCGGAAGAGGTCAGTGCCAAGCTGATCGAATGGCGTAGAAGGCGATTTGGGTAGGGCACAGCAAGCGAACGCACCGTCATTGCGAGGAGCGCGGCGACGAAGCAATCCATCCCTTTTTGCGGCCATGGATTGCTTCGCTTCGCTCGCAATGACGATTGAGCCAGGCAGGAGACAATCTCGAAAATGGCGTCCAGAAACCGACTGAGCCCGATCCCGCAGCCTCCGACGAAGCCGGTGGTCGGCAACATGCTGTCACTGGATTCGACGGCGCCGGTGCAAAATCTGGTGCGGCTGGCCAGGGAATTCGGGCCGATCTTCTGGCTCGACATGATGGGCGCGCCGCTCGTCGTCGTCTCCGGCCACCATCTGGTCGACGAGCTCTCAGACGAAAAACGCTTCGACAAGGCGGTACGCGGCCCGCTGCGTCGGGTCCGCGCGGTCGCAGGCGACGGCCTGTTCACCGCCGACACCAGCGAGCCGAACTGGGGCAAGGCGCACAACATCCTGATGCAGCCATTCGGCAACCGCGCGATGCAGTCCTACCACCCGAGCATGGTCGATATCGCCGAACAGCTCGTAAAGAAATGGGAACGCCTGAACGCCGACGAGGAGATCGACGTCGTCCACGATATGACGGCGCTGACGCTCGACACCATCGGGCTCTGCGGTTTCGATTACAGGTTCAATTCGTTCTACCGCCGCGATTACCATCCCTTCGTGGAGTCGCTGGTCCGTTCGCTCGAAACCATCATGATGATCCGCGGCCTGCCGCTGGAAAATCTGTGGATGCAGAAGCGGCGCAAGACGCTCGCCGAAGACGTCGTCTTCATGAACAAGATGGTCGACGAAATCGTTGCCGAGCGTCGGCGCGGCAACGCGGACGCTGCCGAAGGCAAGAAGGACATGCTCGCCGCGATGATGACCGGCGTCGACCGCGCCACCGGCGAGCAGCTCGACGACGTCAACATCCGCTACCAGATCAACACCTTCCTGATCGCGGGACACGAGACCACCAGCGGCTTGCTGTCGTGCACGATCTACGCGCTGCTCAAGCATCCGGACGTGCTGAAGAAGGCCTACGAAGAAGTCGACCGGGTGCTCGGTCCCGACATCAACGCACGGCCGACCTATCAGCAGGTCACCCAGCTCAGCTACATCACGCAGGTCCTGAAAGAGGCGCTGCGGCTATGGCCGCCGGCGCCGGCCTTTGGCGTCGCGCCGCTCAAGGACGAGACCATCGGCGGCAAATACAAGCTGAAGAAGAATACCTTTGTTACCGTGCTGGTCATGGCGCTGCACCGCGATCCCGGCGTCTGGGGTCCGAACCCGGATGCGTTCGATCCCGAAAACTTCAGCCGCGAAGCCGAAGCGGCGCGTCCGATCAACGCATGGAAGCCCTTCGGCAACGGCCAGCGCGCCTGCATCGGCCGCGGCTTTGCCATGCACGAGGCCGCGCTGGCGATCGGCATGATCCTGCAGCGCTTCAAATTGATCGATGTGCACCGCTATCAGATGCATTTGAAGGAAACGCTGACGATCAAGCCGGACGGCTTCAAGATCAAGGTACGCCCGCGCCCCGACAAGGACCGCGGTGCGTTCGCGGGCCGTGCTACCGTGGCCGCCGCTGCATCTTCGAACGCGGCGACGCCGCAGGCACGGGCGCGGGCCGGACACAACACGCCGCTGCTGGTGCTCTACGGATCGAACCTCGGCAGCGCCGAGGAACTCGCGACGCGGGTGGCCGATCTGGCCGAGGTCAACGGCTTTGCGACCAAACTGGCTCCGCTCGACGATTACGTCGGCAAATTGCCGGAGCAGGGCGGTGTCCTGATTTTCTGCGCGTCCTACAACGGTGCACCGCCCGACAACGCCACGCAATTCGCAAACTGGCTTGGCGGCGATCTGCCAAAGGACGCGTTCGCCGGGCTCCGCTACGCCGTGTTCGGCTGCGGCAACAGCGACTGGGCCGCGACCTACCAGTCAGTGCCGCGGATGATCGACGAGCAATTGGCTGATCATGGCGGTCGCAGTCTCGCAGCGCGTGGCGAGGGCGATGCGCGCAGCGATCTCGACGGGCAGTTCGAGAAATGGTTCGCGACCGCGGCGCCGGCCGCGATGAAGGAACTTGGTGTCGATACCACGCTCAGCCGCAGCGCCGACGATGCGCCGCTTTACACGATCGAGCCGGTGGCGCCGACCGCCGTCAATGCGATCGTGGCGCTCGGCGGTGTTTCGCCGATGAAGGTGCTCGTCAACACCGAGCTGCAGAACAAGAGCGGCGAAAACGCTTCGGAACGTTCGACCCGGCATATCGAAGTGCAACTGCCGTCGAATCTGACGTATCGCGTCGGCGACCATCTCAGCGTGGTGCCGCGCAACGATCCGGCGCTGGTGGATTCGGTCGCCCGCCGTTTCGGTTTCCTACCCGCGGATCAAATCCGCCTCCAGGTCGCCGAAGGCCGCCGCGCGCAATTGCCGGCCGGTGATGTCGTCTCGGTCGGCCGCCTCCTGACCGAGTTCGTCGAACTGCAGCAAGTCGCGACCCGCAAGCAGATCCAGATCATGTCTGAGCATACAAGCTGTCCGGTGACCAAGCCGAAACTGCTCGCCTATGTCGGCGACGATGGTGCTTCGACCGCGCTCTACCGCACCGAGATCCTGGCCAGACGAAAATCGGTGTTCGATCTGCTGGAGGAGTTTCCGGCCTGCGAATTACCGTTCCATGCCTACCTCGAAATGCTGTCGCTGCTGGCGCCGCGCTATTATTCGATCTCGTCCTCGCCCTCGAACGATCCCGCGCGATGCAGCGTCACTTCCGCCGTGGTCGAGGCGCCCGCGAGTTCGGGCCGCGGCATCTACCGCGGCGTCTGCTCGAACTATCTCGCCGGTCGTCGCGCCGGCGACACCATTCATGCCACGGTCCGCGAGACCAAGGCCGGCTTTCGCCTGCCCGACGACACGGCCGTACCGATCATCATGATCGGCCCCGGCACGGGGCTTGCACCCTTCCGCGGCTTCCTGCAGGAGCGCGCCGCACGAAAAGCGCAAGGCGCGAGTCTGGGCGCAGCGATGCTGTTTTTCGGCTGCCGCCACCCCCAGCAGGACTTCCTCTACGCCGACGAGCTCAAAGCTTTCGCGATGGCCGGCATCACGGAGCTGCACACAGCGTTCTCGCGCGCCGACAGGCAAAAGACCTATGTGCAGCATCTGATCGCGGCGCAGAAGGAAAAAGTCTGGAGCCTGATCGAGCAGGGCGCGATCATCTATGTCTGCGGCGACGGCGGCAAGATGGAGCCCGACGTCAAGGCCGCTCTGGTCGCGATCTATCGCGAGCGCTCCGGCGCCGATGCGGACGCGGGATTGCGCTGGATCGAGGAGCTCGGCGCGAAGAATCGCTACGTGCTGGATGTGTGGGCGGGCGGGTAAATTTACTCAACCGTCGTCCTCCGCGAAAGCGGGGGACCCAGTACTCCGCGGCGATCGTGAGACGGCGCGCAATATCGGAGGTCTCCGGAATACCGGATCGCCCGGTCCCGGCTACGCCAAGGCTACGCAGCGGTTCCGCGGAGGTGGCGCGCCGAAGCTTTAGCGAAGGCGGCAAGCCGGGCGACGAGGACCGTGCTCGCGGCGCTGCTCGCGCCGCAAACCTACGCGGCCTTCGCCGCCGCGCCATGCGCGTGCTTGTCAATGGCGTCGATGATCTGCGGCCACATCGGGATCGGCAGCGCGTGGCCCATGCCTTCGATCATCAATAGTTTCGCGCCAGGGATCGATGCCGCGGTGTCCTTGCCGCCTTCCGGGCGGACCAGCGGATCGACGGTGCCGTGGATCACCAGCGTCGGCGCTTTTACCGCGCGCAGGCGTTCGCTGCGGCTGCCGGAGGCCAGCACCGCGCGCAGCTGGCGTCCGACGCCGGCCGGATTGAGGCCGCGTTCATAGGTCCGTTCGGCGCGCGAGCGGTCGAGCGCCTCGTCCTCCGGGAAGGAGCCGACCCGCAGGATTTTCCAGGTCTGTGCAAACCGGTCGAAATATTCTTCTTTCGTGGTTGGCGGCGGCGCCATCAGCATCGCGGCGGCCTCGCGGGTCGCCTGCGGCACCTTGGGATTGCCTGTTGTCGACATGATCGAGGTCAGCGAGCGCACGCGATCCGGAAACGAGATCGCGATTTCCTGGGCGATCATGCCGCCCATCGACGCGCCGACCAGATGCGCCGACTTGATGCCGAGCACATCCATCAGCCCGGTGGTGTCCCTGGCCATGTCGAGCAGCTTGTAGGGCGCCGCGACCGGGATTTTCAGGAAGCGCAGTTTCAGGAGTTCGAGGGGCGACAGCCGTTTGCCGCCGGTCATCCTGGAGGATTTGCCGATATCGCGATTGTCGAAGCGGATCACGCGAAAGCCGCGCGCGGCGAGCTGTCGGCAGAATTCGTCGTCCCAATGGATCATCTGGGCACCGAGCCCCATGATCAGCAGCATCGGCTCGGCGTTGGGATCGCCAAAAATCTCGTAGCAAATCTCGATGCCATTGGCGCGGGCGATCTGCGGCGGCTGGTGGGCAAGCGCGTTCACGGTGCTTTCCTCGGGTGGTATCGCTGTAGGAACTTTATGCCATGCTTTTCCGCATCGCAGAAGGCTTTCCGGTGTCCACACGACAATCGTTCGGTTGACCGGCCCGGCGCAACGGTGTGGAATGTCCCAAAGACAAAGGAAGCGTGGCAAGCGCTCGTAACCATCCGCGAGAGGGCGCCAATGGCAGACAAGGGCAACGATCCTGCCGTGATCTGGCAGACGATGATCGGCGAGATGGAGAAGGGGTTCAACTCCTTCGCCAACCGGGCGATGGCGTCGCCTGAATTCTCCAAGGTGATGAACCAGACCGGCGGCGTCGCCGCGGGCACGCAAAAGCAGCTCGGCGAGCTCATGGAGAAATATCTGGTCGCGATGAACCTGCCGAGCCGGGCGCAAATGGTCGGCATGGCCGAGCGGCTGCAGTCGATCGAGGGCCAATTGAACGAGATCAAGGCGGTGCTGCACCAGATGAACCGCAATAACGGTACGGGCGAGGGCGGACGCGCCGGCACGCCGCGGCCACCGCGCACCAAGCGACCGCCGTCGGCCGAGGGTGAACGGAAATGAACGCACCCGCCGGTCTCGATCTGGCATCGCTCCCGGAGCGGATCCAGTCCGAGGTGCAGCGCGCGATCCAGCGCAGCATCAAGGGCGTGGAATACATCGCGTCCTCGGGTCCGTCGCTGGGATCGACGCCAAAGGACATCCTGCATGTCCGCGGCACCATGAACCTCTATCACTACCGCCCGCTCGCCGATGAAATCTACCGCGTGCCGATCCTGATCGTGATGGCCACGACGAACCGCGGCTACATCCTCGACCTGGTGCCGGGTCAGAGCTTCATCGAGTTTCTCCTGAAGCGCGGCTACGACGTCTACATGCTGGACTGGACTCCGCCGAAGCCGGAAGAGAAATCGCTTCGGATGGAGGACTACGTCCTGGACTTCATTCCGGATTGCGTCCGTCGCGTGCAGGAGGATTCCGGCGAGCAGGACGTCACCGTGATCGGCTATTGCTTTGGCGGCGTGCTGTCGCTGCTTTACGGCTCGATCTTCAAGGACGGGCCGATGAAGAATCTGATCTGCTTCACGACGCCGATCGATTTCCGCGAGATGACGCTGTTCCAGAATTTTTCGGATCGACGCTATTTCGACGTCGATCGCCTCGTCGACAGCGTCGGCAACGTGCCGCCGGAGATGATCCTGTCGTCGTTCGAAATGCTGCGGCCGGCGTCGCGCGCGGCAAGCCAGGCGCAGCTCTGGGAAAACATCTGGAACGACGAGTTCGTGAAGTCGTACCGGATGTTCGACCGCTGGGCGACCGATACGCTGCCGCTGGCCGGCGAATACTTCCGGACCATCACCAGGGATCTGATGTGGGACAACAAGCTCTTCAACGACACCATGTCGGTCGGCGGGCGGGCGGCCAATCTCGCCGACATCAAGGTGCCGATCCTGCATGCGGTGGCCGAGCACGACCACATCGTGCCCTATGACGCCGCCAAGCACCTGATCGCGAAGGTCGGCTCGACCGACAAGGAAGAAGTGATGCTGAAGGGGGGGCATGTCAGCCTGGTCGCCGGCGCCAATGCGGTTCGGCGGCTGTGGCCGAAACTGGACTCCTGGCTGGGGGGAAGATCGACATGAGTGAAACACGCCTTTATCCGCGGCACGCCAGGACCGAGGCCGGCGATATCGAATTCCGCCTGATGTCGCGGGCGGATGAGGGCGCGGTGCTGGCTTTCGCGCAAAAGCTGCCGACCCATGATCTGTTGTTCCTGCCGCGCAATATCAGCCAGGCAAAAGTGCTGTCGGCCTGGATCAACGAGATCGAGCGTGGCGACATTACGAGCATTCTCGCGGTGAAGGCGGGAACGGTGGTCGGTTGCGGCACGCTGGTGCGCGATCCGCATTCCTGGTCGCCCCATGTCGGCGAGATCCGGATGGTGGTTTCACAGGACGTGCGCGGGCAGGGCGTCGGACGGACGCTGTCGCAGGAAATCTTCGCGCTGGCGCTCAGCGCCGGGCTTGAAAAGCTCTCGGTGCAGATGACGGTCGACCAGCAGGCGGCGATCGCGCTGTTCGAGAGCCTCGGCTTCAAGGCCGAGGCGCTGCTGCACGACCATGTCCGCGACGTAGAGGGCAAGAAACACGACATCGTCGTGCTCGGGCACAATGTGGCGCAGGTGCGGGCGCAGATGGAGGCCTATGGCCTGCCGGGGGCGGTCCAGCATTGATCGCGGGCCGTCCGCCGCCGGCTCCGCAGGCAATTCGTCCACTATTCCTGCCGATCACGAATTGGTGATATCGCATCGCAACATAAATGTTGCGATGCATCATTAACTATGAGACAACGCTCGTGCCCCGGGCCAATCTGGACGGGGTGAGCCCATAGCTCAAACCTGAGGATGGAGAGACCCCAATGACCACCGAGACCGTGCTGAATAGCGTCAAGGAAGCCTTCGCGCCCGTCACCGAGGCGTTCACCAAGCTTCAGAACCTGGAAGTTCCGGAAGCCGCTCGTGAGTTCGTGAAGAAGCAAACCGAGACCGCCAAGGAGCGAGCCGCCGACCTTTACGCCGGTTCGGAAAAAGCGACCGCCGCGATCGAGACCGCCGTTGCCGGTTCGGTCACCGAGGCCGCCAAGATCAGCCGCAACATCCAGCAGGCGCTCTATCAGGACGCGGAAGCGTTCTTCGCCGGCATCGACAAGCTGGCTTCGGCCAAGTCGATCAACGAAGCGGTTACGATCCAGTCGGACCTGGTCCGTGCGCGCGGCGAAGTGTTCGTCACGCGGGCGAAGGCCACCACCGAATATCTCGGCAAGCTCGTCGCCGACAGTGCCAAGACCGCGCAGGACAACTTCTCCAAGGTCTACACCAAGACCGCCTGATCGCGCATGTTTTGACAAACTGCCAATTCAAGGCCCGCTTCGGCGGGCCTTCTTTTTGACCTCTGCGCGTCATTGCGAGGAGCGTAAGCGACGAAGCAATCCATTCTTTCCTTTCGCGGGCGAGATGGATTGCTTCGCTTCGCTCGCAATGACGGGTACTCTGCCGTCGAGCGTAAACGCTGCTGCGAAGATGTCATGACCCTTCCCGCGACCTTCATGATCGATAGTCCCGGCGATGCTGCGCGGGCGGCGGAGTTGCGCCGTGTCAAATGGCTGGCGACGGGAGTGCTGGCGGCGACGTTTGCGCTGTTTCTCGCGGCGAGGGTGCTGCTGCATGTGCATCCGGTCTTCGGCTTCGTCGCAGCCTTTGCCGAAGCCGCCACGATCGGCGGCCTCGCCGACTGGTACGCCGTGGTCGCGCTGTTCAAGCGGCCGCTGGGATTGCCGATTCCGCACACCGCGATCATCCAGAGCAACCAGCATCGCATCGCCGACAAGCTCGGCGAATTCATCGAAAGGAATTTCCTGGAATCCGGACCGGTCGAGGCGAAGTTGCGCGAGATCGATTTCGGCGCCTTCGTCGCCGACTGGCTGCGCGACCGCAAGCGCAGCGGCGATCTCGCCCGCTTCGCGTTGCGCCTGTTGCCCGAGGCCATTTCGGCGACGGAAACCTCCGGCCTGATAAATTTCATCAGCCGCCGCGTCACCACGCAGTTATTGTCGTTCGATCTTGCGCCGCTTGCCGCCGGCACGCTGCGCGGCTTCGTGCAGCAGGGGCGGCATCAAGGCCTGCTGGACGACATCCTGCGCGTGGTGCATCAGACGCTGACGCAAGCCGAGACCATGGCTGTGATCCGCGACAAGGTCCGCGCCGAGATGCCGACGCTGCTAAAACTCTATCGCGCCGACAAGTTCGTCGTGAATCGGATCATCGCGTCGGCCACGAAGTTCTTCGAGGAAGTTCGCGACGATCCAAAGCATCCGTTCCGTGGCGAGTTTGACCGCATGCTGTTGTCCTTCGTCGAACGGCTCGGCAGCGATCGGGCTTTCGCCGATCGCATCAACGGCTTGAAGCGCGATCTGTTGGCGCGACCGGAGCTCGGCGACCTCGCGCGCAACATCTGGTCGAACGCGCAAGCTTTCATCGAGCGCAGCGCCTCGGGAGAGTCGCAAGTTCTGCAACAGCTTCTGACGAGGATGTTCACGGAAACAGGGGAAGCGCTGGCTGGTGACGCCGGTCTGCGCGCCGAGATCAACCAGGGTCTCGTCGCCGTGCTGCGAACGGTCGTCGCGGAGCAGAAGAACGGCGTCTCGACCTTCATCGCCGACCAGATGAAGGCTTGGGACATGCGGCAGTTGATTTCGCTGATCGAGATCAACGTCGGCAAGGACCTGCAATACATCCGCTTCAACGGCTCGCTGATAGGCGGGTTGGCGGGATTGGCGCTTTACACGCTCGAGTACTTGTTGCGGCTCCTGTGACTAATTGATCACTTCAACGCGTTTAATTCCCGCCGGCGCTGCCCCGCGTACATTGCCCGCTTGAAAGAACAAAATCGCTTCCTTAGCTTTTCACGACGGATTGTTGCATTGCGGAACAATTCTTCGAGGTTTGCGTCTTCTTACTTGATCCGTTGGCCGCAGCCGCGACGTAAGGGGCTGATGCCAGAACAGGAGATATGATGTCCGTTGCAGCGCAGACGCTACGCCCCCCGTCCCGAACCCTCATGTTTCTCGAGGGCCGCGCCATTCATGAGCTCGGGGCCTTTCTCGGCGCCCTGCCGCTGCTCAGCCTCGCGCCACGTGGCGACGGGCATCCGGTGCTGGTGCTGCCCGGGCTCGTTGCATCGGATACTTCAACACGCCCGCTGCGCAGCTTCCTTGGGAGCTGCGGCTATGCCGTCAGCGGCTGGCGCCAGGGCCGCAATCTCGGTCTTCGTGAAGGCGTGCAGCACGCGATGGTCGATCTCGTGCATGAATTGAACGACATGCAAGGACGCAAGGTTTCCCTGGTCGGCTGGAGTCTCGGCGGTCTTTATGCGCGCCAGCTCGCCAAGATGATGCCGGAGCGCGTGCGGTCGGTGATCACGCTCGGCAGCCCGTTCGCGGCCGGACCGAAGGCGACCAACGCCTGGCGCGTCTATGAGATGGCTAGCGGCCGCCGCGCCGACGAAGAGGACGCACGCTTCGGTGGATCGCTGGCCGGCGCGCCGCCGGTGCCGACCACCGCAGTCTTCAGCCGCACCGACGGCGTCTGCGCCTGGCAGGGCTGCCGGGAAGAGCCGTCCGCGATGTCCGAAAGCATCGAGGTCGAAAGCAGCCATTGCGGCATGGGCCATCATCCTGCTGCGGTCTATGCGGTGGCCGACCGTCTGGCGCAGCCGGAGGGTGAATGGGCGCCGTTCGATCGCTCTGGCTGGCGCAGTCTGGTCTATCCCGATCCGCATCGTTGAATCCTATGTCACCTCGCCCCGCTTGCGGGGATAGGTCGGATTGCATCGGAGATGCAATCCGGGTGAGGGGGCATTCTCCGCGAACTCACTGCCCGTCGAACTCGCGGAAGCAGCCCCTCACCCCAACCCTCTCGCCGTAAGAACGGGGAGAGGGGGAAGCGCCGCCGTTGTGGCATCTCCAAGAAACGCGGTATGCGTTGAAGCATGCCGCCGCCGCTCCTGCGCATCATCGAACAGCTCAAGCGCGAACCTTCGCGCACCGGCTCCATTGTCATCACCGTATTCGGCGACGCCATCGTGCCGCGTGGCGGTTCGGTATGGCTCGGCACGCTGCTCGAATTCTTCCAGTATCTCGATATCGATAACGGCGTTGTGCGCACCGCGATGTCGCGGCTTGCGGCCGACGGCTGGCTCGAGCGCAACAAGGTCGGACGCAACAGTTTTTACCGGCTGGCCGGGCAGGGACGCCAGACGTTTGATACCGCCACCCGGCATATCTACGATCCGCCACCATCGGACTGGACGGGCCGCTTCGAACTGCTCTTGATCGGCAATGGCGAGGACCGCGACGCCTCGCGCGATGCATTGAAGAATGCCGGCTTCGGCAGCCCGCTGCCGGGCGTATGGGTCGCGCCGTCAGGCGTGCCGGTGCCGGACGAAGCCGCGCGCGCGATCCGCCTGGAAGTCTCTGCCGAGGATGACAGCGGCAGGCGCCTGCTCAGCGAGAGCTGGCCGCTTGACCGCACCGCCGACGCCTACCAGAAATTCATGAAGACCTTCGAGCCGCTGCACGGCTGGATCGGACGCGGCGCCCCTCTCGCCGACGCGGAGGCTTTCACCGCGCGAATCCTTTTGATCCACCATTACCGCCGCGTGGTGCTGCGTGATCCCTTGCTGCCGAGCGCGCTGTTGCCAGGGGACTGGCCGGGCCGCGCGGCCCGGAAACTCTGCGGCGAGATCTACCGCGGGCTGCTTCCGGCGTCGGAACAATGGCTTGACCGCCACGCGAGCAACGAAGGCGGCGTGCTGCCCAAGGCTGAGGAGGAGTTGGCTCGTCGTTTCTCCGGGGCCTAAATATGTTACAGAAATATATTGCAGATCATAATTCTTGTGATATATTAACTCCCAACAAGCTTCGGGGAGGTCGGCCATGTACACGCAGGCGCTCAACACCGCGGATGCCGAGGAACGCAACATCGAGGACGCTGCGCAATCAGCGCAGTTTCAGGCGCGCATCGATGCCGAAGAGCGCATCGAGCCCAACGACTGGATGCCCGCGGCCTATCGCAAGACGCTGACGCGGCAGATCTCGCAGCACGCCCATTCCGAAATCGTCGGCATGCTTCCCGAGGGCAACTGGATCACCCGTGCGCCGTCGCTGCGCCGCAAGGCCGCGCTGCTTGCCAAGGTGCAGGACGAATGCGGACACGGGCTCTATCTCTACGCCGCTGCCGAAACGCTCGGCACCTCGCGCGAAGAACTGGTCGACCTGATGCTGGCGGGGAAAGCAAAGTATTCCTCGATCTTCAATTATCCGACGCTGACCTGGGCCGATATCGGCACCATCGGCTGGCTGGTCGATGGCGCGGCGATCATGAACCAGATCCCGCTGTGCCGCTGTTCCTATGGCCCGTATGCTCGCGCCATGATCCGCGTCTGCAAGGAAGAATCCTTCCACCAGCGTCAGGGATTCGAGATCATGCTGACGCTATCCCGCGGCACCGAAGAGCAGAAGGCGATGGCGCAAGACGCGCTGAATCGCTGGTGGTGGCCGGTCTTGATGATGTTCGGCCCGCCCGACAAGGTCAGCCAGCACGGCGACACCTCCACCAGGTGGAAGATCAAGCGCTTCTCCAATGACGAGCTGCGCCAGAAATTCATCGATGCCACCGTGCCGCAGGCGCAGTTTTTGGGCCTCAACATTCCCGACCCGGGCATGAAGCAGGGTGCGGACGGGCACTGGATCTACAGCGACATCGACTGGAACGAATTCAGCCAGGTGCTGTCGGGCAACGGACCGTGCAACCGCGAGCGGGTGGCGGCGCGGCGCAAGGCGCACGAAGAGGGCGCATGGGTGCGCGAAGCAGCCGCAGCCTACGCCGAGAAGCGCCGGCAGCGGCAACTCGCGCAAGCGGCCGAATAAATTTCAGGGAGATCATGATGGCCACGCCGAACACGCCACTCTGGGAAGTCTTCATCCGCAGCCGCAACGGGCTTGCGCACAAGCATGTCGGCTCCCTGCACGCCAGTGACGCGACGATGGCGCTGCAGGCCGCGCGCGACATCTATACAAGGCGCGGCGAGGGCCTCTCGATCTGGGTGGTGCCGTCCAACGCGATCACCGCGTCCGATCCATCGGAGAAGGGCATGATGTTCGAGCCGGCGGAATCCAAGATCTATCGCCATCCGACGTTCTATGAGGTGCCTGACGAAGTCGGGCATATGTGACCAGGTCCGTCATTGCGAGCGCAGCGAAGCTATCCATGTATCCGCAAAGCAAGGTATGGAGTTGCTTCGTCGCTTCGCTCCACGCAATGACCACTGAGCAAGGTGATTGATATGGTTGTCGCCAACATTTCTGTCTCCGAAACCCCTCTGGTGCTGTACACGCTGCGCCGCGCCGACGACGCGCTGATCCTTGGCCACAGGCTGTCGGAATGGTGCGGCCACGCGCCGATGCTGGAAGAGGACATGGCTCTCGCCAATATGGGTCTCGACCTGCTCGGCCAGGCGCGCGAGCTCTATTCCTACGCGGCGGAGGTCGAAAACAACGGCAACGACGAGGATAAGTTCGCCTATCTCCGCGACGTCAGGCAGTACCGCAATCTGTTGCTGCTGGAACAGCCGAACGGCGATTTCGCGCGCACCATGGTGCGGCAGTTCTTCTATTCTGCCTTCGCCGATCTCTACTGGCGCGCGATGACGGGATCGAGCGATCCGACGCTGTCAGCCATTGCGGCGAAATCGGAAAAGGAAAGCGCCTATCATTTGCGGCATTCGTCGGAATGGCTGGTCCGGCTCGGCGACGGCACCGACGAGAGCCATCGCCGCGTGCAATTGGCGATCGACGATCTCTGGGCCTTCACCGGCGAGATGTTCGGCGTCGACGACGGCGAGCGCGGCCTGATCGATGCCGGCATCGCGATCGACCCGGCGAAATTGCACCCGCAATGGCAGAAGACGGTCGCAGAGGTCGTGAGTGAAGCGACGTTGTCGCTGCCAAAGAGCGACTGGATGCAGCAGGGCGGCCGCAGCGGCCGGCACAGCGAGCATCTCGGCCATCTTCTCAGCGAATTGCAGTCGATGCAGCGGACCTTTCCGGGGGCGACATGGTAGCCGCGGTGCTCAGCGACGCCGATCTGCGCCAGCGCGCCTGGGAAGCCGCCGCGCGCGTCGTCGATCCCGAAATTCCGGTGCTGACGATTGCCGATCTCGGTGTGCTGCGTGATGTCACGGTGGACGATGGCCGTGTCGAGGTCGCGATCACACCGACCTATTCCGGCTGTCCCGCGATGAACATGATTGCGCTTGAAATCGAACTGGCGCTGGAGCGCGAAGGCATTCACAGCCCGAAAATCCGCACCGTGCTGTCGCCGGCCTGGACCACCGACTGGATGAGCGAGGGCGGCCGGCGAAAGCTCCTGGAGTACGGCATTGCCCCGCCGCAGGCCGCGAGTGGCCGCCGCGCACTGTTCGGCGCGCAAGCGGTAGCCTGCCCGCAATGCGGCTCCGAAAATACCGAACTGTTGTCCGAATTCGGCTCGACCTCCTGCAAGGCGCTGTGGCGCTGCCGGAGCTGCCGCGAGCCGTTCGATTATTTCAAGTGTCATTGAGGCCGCAACCATGACCGTCATTGCGAGCGAAGCGAAGCAATCCATTAAGCCACGAGGAAAGTATGGATTGCTTCGACGCAACCGCGCCTCGCAATGACGGAGAGAAGTTACCAATGTCCGTAGCCCCGCGCTTCCACCGCCTTGCCGTCGACGATCTGCACCGCGAGACGCCGGACGCGGTGTCGTTGACCTTTGCGATCCCGGAAGAGTTTGTAGACGATTACCGTTTTGCGCCCGGTCAATATCTGACCCTGCGGACGATGCTGGACGGCGAGGAAGTCCGCCGCTCCTATTCGATCTGCTCCGGACCCGAGGACGGCGAGCTACGCATTGCCGTGAAGAAGGTCGATGGCGGCGCGTTCTCGAACTGGGCGGCCGACGAATTGAAGACCGGCGACGAGATCGACGTGATGACGCCGGCCGGCCGCTTCGGCATCGCGCCTGCGCCGGGCGAGGCGCGGACCTTTGTCGGTTTTGCCGCCGGCTCCGGCATCACCCCGATCATGTCGATCATCAAGGGCGTGCTGGCGCGCGAACCCGACAGCCGGTTCTTCCTGTTCTACGGCAATCGCTCGACTTCAGGCATACTGTTCCGCGAAACGCTGGAAGATCTGAAAGACCGCTTCCTGCAGCGGCTCTCGCTTTTCCATGTGATCTCGGGCGAAGAGCAGGACATCCCGATCCTGCACGGCCGGCTCGACGGCGAGAAGGTGAGGGTGCTGTTGCGCTCGCTGGTGCCCGCAGCGAGTGTCGATCACGCCTTCATCTGCGGCCCCACAGGGATGAGCGAGGATATCGAGGCCACCTGCCGTGAGCTTGGCATTGCCGAGAACCGCATTCATGTCGAGCGTTTCGTCTCGGAGTTTGGCGGCAAGCCGCGCCCGAAAGCGATCGTGCCCGCCGGGGCACCGCCGAAGGCGATGGCCGCGCTGATCATCGACGGCAAGCGACGCGAGGTTCCGGTCGCCGAGGGCGAGGCCATTTTGGATGCCGCGTTGCGCGCCGGCATGGACCTGCCGTTCGCCTGCAAGGGCGGCATGTGTTCGACCTGCCGCGCCAAGCTGGTCGAGGGCGAGGCACAGATGGAAGCGAATTATTCGCTGGAGCCATGGGAGCTGAAGGCAGGGTTCATCCTCACCTGTCAGGCAAGGCCGTGTTCGGAAAGGGTCGTGGTGGACTACGACCACGTTTGAAAGTTCTGCGGAGCGTCGCCAGCGCCGGTCGGCGCCCCGCAACTGATGCACTAATGAGGCTTGTTCTAACGAGCCCGACAACAGGGAGGCCGCAGTGAACGTCAATGCCACGCTCTCGCCCGATGATCTCGCGCGCGCTTGCGCGGAAGCCATGTGGAAGGAGGACGACGCCAGCAAGGGCCTGGGCATGGAGATCGTCGAGATCGGATCCGGATGGGCGACGCTTTCGATGACTGTCCAGCCGCACATGGTCAACGGCCAGCGCATAGCTCATGGCGGCTTCATTTTCACGCTCGCCGATTCCGCCTTCGCGTTTGCCTGCAACACCCACAACGAGCGCGTCGTCGCCGCCCAGGGCAACATCACCTTCATCCGGCCGGGGAAGCTCGGCGATCGCCTGGTTGCGACCGCGCGGGAGATCTCGCGCAGCGGCCGATCCGGAATCTACGATGTCCGCGTCACCGCAGGCGATGTCGTGATCGCCGAGTTTCGCGGCCATTCCCGTGCGATCGGCGGGACATGGCTGCCGTAAACCGATACTGACAGCAAACAAAAATAGAAGACAGGGAAACGCGCCATGGCCGTGACAAAACTCAAGACAGGAGGAAGTGGTTACAGCGCCGAATTGGACGAAGGCGAGCGCGCCTCGCGCGACGAGATGATGGCGTTGCAGACGAGGCGCCTCGCCTGGTCGTTGGCGCATGCCTATGACAATGTCGCGCACTACAGGAAGGCGTTCGACAAGGCCGGCGTACATCCTTCCGATTTCAAGCAGCTTTCCGACCTCTCCAGATTTCCGTTCACCTCCAAGACCGATCTTCGCGACAACTATCCGTTCAACATGTTCGCGGTGCCGCGCGAGCAATTGGTGCGCGTGCATGCTTCTTCCGGCACCACCGGCAAGCCGATCGTGGTCGGCTATACCCGGGCCGACATCGACGTCTGGTCGGACATGATGGCGCGCTCGATCCGCGCCGCCGGCGGCCGAACCGGCATGATCATCCATAATGCCTACGGCTATGGCCTGTTCACCGGCGGGCTCGGCGTGCACTACGGCGCCGAGCGGCTCGGCTGCACGGTGGTGCCGGTGTCCGGCGGCATGACCGAACGGCAGGTGCAGCTGATCAACGATTTCAAGCCCGACATCATCACCGTGACGCCGAGCTACATGCTGGCGATCCTGGACGAGTTCAAGCGCCAGGGGCTGGACCCGCGCCGCTCGTCATTGAAGATCGGGATCTTCGGCGCCGAGCCTTGGACCAATGCGATGCGCGTCGAAATCGAGCAGGCTTTTGACATGGACGCCACCGATATCTACGGCCTCTCGGAAGTGATGGGCCCCGGCGTCGCGCAGGAATGCATCGAGACCAAGGACGGCCTGCACATCTGGGAAGATCATTTTTATCCGGAGGTGATCGACCCCGATACGGGCGCGGTGTTGCCGGACGGCCAAAAGGGCGAACTGGTATTCACCTCCCTGACCAAGCAGGGTTTTCCGGTGGTTCGTTACCGCACCCGTGACCTGACGCGGCTGTTGCCGGGCACGGCGCGGCCGGGCATGCGCCGGATGGAGAAGGTCACCGGGCGTTCCGACGACATGATCATCCTGCGCGGCGTCAACGTATTCCCGACCCAGATCGAGGAAGTTCTGCTCGCGACCGATTGGTGCGGCGGCCATTTCATCATCGAGCTGACGCGCGAGGGGCGGATGGACGAGATGACCGTGCTCGCCGAGGCGCGCCCCGAACATTGGGACGACAGCGGCCTCTCCGCCTATTCCGAGAAGGTCTCGGTCTTCATCAAGAACACGATCGGCATCACCGCGCGGGTCCGGGCCGTGGCGCCCGAGACGCTGGAACGCTCGCTCGGCAAGGCGAAACGTGTTTACGACAAGCGGCCGAAGGACTAGCCTTTATCCTCATGGTGAGGAGGCGCGAAGCGCCGTCTCGAACCATGAGGCCCGTCTGTAGCCTCATCCTTCGAGACGCCGCTTCGCGGCTCCTCAGGAGGAGGAGTGGGATTCGAAAGCGCGGAGATGAGAGATGGTAGAGGGCGCGTTTCTCTACATCCTGCGTTGCTCCGATGGAAGCTTTTACATCGGCATAACCCGAACCGCGCTCGAAGCCCGGGTAGCCCAGCATAATGCCGGCGCGCTTGGCGGTTATACGGCGACTCGCCGCCCCGTGACACTGGTATTCCCGCAATGGTTCGATCGCATCACGGATGCGATCGAGAATGAGCGCAGGCTGAAGAAATGGAGCCGGGCGAAGAAGGCGGCCTTTGTCCGGGGCGATTTCGTGGCGCTGCGACAGCGGTCTGTGCGAAAGACACCGCACACTTCCACCCGGCCTCCTTCCGCGCACTGATTATCCGCAATCACTTGTTGGAACGGCGGCCTTAAGCTAATCGATCATTTCGGCACGAACCGCGATGGTGTCGATCCGCGCGGCTCGATCGCGTTCAGGCCCACGAGACGGAGACATCGGTGCAGCCCTGTTCCAAACCGGACCCTCAAACAGTCGAGGCTCGCTGCGTCCGATTGGCGGCCAAGGTGGACAACGCGGCGGCGCTCGCGCCCGTGGTCGAGAAGCGGCTGTTGTCGCGCGGTGCGGGTGAACTGCTGATCGAAGTCAAGGCGGCGGCGGTCAATCCGTCCGACGTGAAGGCCGCGACCGGGCTGATGCCCTACGCGGTGTTTCCGCGCACGCCCGGCCGCGATTACGCAGGCGTCGTGATCGACGGACCCGCCGAGTGGATCGGCCGCGAGGTGTTCGGCTCATCCGGCGATCTCGGCATCCGCCGCGATGGCACCCACGCGACGCATCTCGCGGTCGAGAGCGATGCCGTCGTGGAAAAGCCTGCGAGCATTTCGTGGGAAGAGGCCGCGGGCATCGGCGTTCCCTTCGTCACGGCGATGGAGGGGCTGCGTCGCGCCGGACTGCCGAACAAAGACGAGACCGTGCTGGTAATGGGCGTCAACGGCAAGGTCGGGCAGGCCGCAGTGCAGATCGCCACCTGGCGCGGCGCGCGCGTCATCGGCGTGGTGCGCAGGAACGAGCCCTATGAAGGCCACGCCAATTCGAACGTCGATGTCATCGATGCCTCGGCGACCGACGTGGCGACAAGGGTTCGCGAACTCACCGGCGGCAAGGGCGCCGACATCGTATTCAATACCGTAGGCGATCCCTATTTCCAGGCCGCGCACAAGTCGCTGGCGATCAGGGGCCGCCAGATCCTGATTGCGGCCGTCGACCGGATCGTGCAGTTCAACATCCTGGAGTTTTATCGCGGCCAACATACTTACGTCGGGATCGACACGCTCGGGCTGTCGTCGATCGCGACCGGCGCGGTGCTCAGGGAATTGGGTTCCGGTTTTGCTGCCGGACACCTGAAACCGTTTCCGATCAGGCCGGGCGCCATCTATCCGCTGGAACAGGCCAAGGTCGCATTCACTGCCGTCGCCGGCTCGTCGCGCGACCGCGTGATCCTGCGGCCGTAATTCAGAATGATCGTCATTGCGAGCGAAGCGAGGCAATCCATCTCTCCTCCCAACGAAAAATGGATTGCTTCGTCGCTTCGCTCCTCGCAATGACGAAAAACGGGAACTAATCCATGGACTCCGCTGCCAACATCGTCGTCCTCGCCGGTCTCCTCATCGGCCTGATCTATGGCGCGGTCGGATTGCTTAGCGGGTTCTGCATGATGAGCAGCCTGCGCGGCTGGTGGGCGGAAGGTGACGGCCGCCTGGTCCGCACCTACGCGTTGGCGATGGGGACGGCCATCGCCACCTCTCAGCTTCTGGCGGCGGCAGGCTTCGTCGATCTCGGCAAGTCGATTTATCTGCAGCCATCGTTTTCCGCACCGGTGATGTTCCTCGGCGGGCTGCTGTTCGGCTATGGCATGGTGCTTTCCAACGGTTGCGGCTCGCGCGCACTGGTTCTGCTCGGCCGCGGCAATCTGCGCTCTTTCGTCGTGGTGATCGTGCTCGGCATTTTTGCCGAGATGACGCTGAAGGGCCTGATTGCGCCGGGGCGGATCGCCATGGTGGGCGCATCGCAGACGACGGCGACGCTGAATTCGTTGCCCGCGCTGCTCTCGACCGCCGGGCTTGGCCAAGGTCCCGCGCGAATGCTCGCGGCCTCGCTGGTGAGTGCGGCGCTGGTCATCTTTGCCTTCGCGCATCTGCCGTTCCGGAAATCGCCCGGCCAGATCGCTGCCGGATTCGCCGTCGGCATTCTGGTCGCGGCCGGATGGTTCACAACCGGCTATCTCGGCGCCGACGACTTCAATCCGGTTCCAGTGACCTCGCTCACCTTCGTCGCGCCGATCGCGGACGCACTGCAATACGTCATGTTGTCGACGGGCTCGACACTGAATTTCGGCATCGTCACGGTGTTCGGTGTGTTCGCCGGCAGCCTCCTGACGGCGCTGGCGAGCGGCCGCTTTCATCTGGAGGGTTATCAATCGCCGCGCCACATGCTGCGCTCGGCCGGTGGTGCGGCGCTGATGGGGACGGGCGGCGTGATGGCTTTCGGCTGCTCGATCGGGCAGGGACTGACGGGACTGTCGACGCTGGCGCTGGCATCCTTCGTCGCTGTAGCCGGAATCATGGTCGGCACGGCTGCAGGTCTGCGCGGCGCGCTTCGCGTGCGTCCGCTGGCGGCGGCTTAAAATTCTCCCTCGCCCCGCACTTGCGGGGTGAGGGGCTCGATCCGCGCATTCGACAGCAGAGATTGCGGCGACGCCCCCCTCACCCGGATCGCATCGCACGATGCGATCCGACCTCTCCCCGCAAGCGGGGCGAGGTGAACTGAGCGCTCGGCTTGCGATGCCACCTTCAATCCGCCGCCTTCGTCACGATCCGCACCTCCGAGGTCAGTGTGCGGTGCACCGGGCACTTGTCGGCGATCTCCATCAGCCGCTTGCGCTGATCGGCATCAAGCGCGCCTTCCATGCCGATCACGCGATCGATCTGGTCGAGCATGCCTTCGCGCGTCTCGCATTCGGCGCAATCTTCCGCATGGATCTTGCGGTGCTCCAGCGTCACCGTGACGCGCTCCAGCGGCAGCGCCTTGCGGTCGGCATACATCCGCATCGTCATCGAGGTGCAGGCACCCAGGCCCGCGAGCACAAAGTCATACGGACCGGGGCCGCTGTCATCGCCGCCGACCGCGACCGGCTCGTCGGCCAGCACCTTGTGCGGACCCATAGTGACGATCTGCTGGAATTTGCCGTTGCGCGTCTCGCGCACCACGACGTTGCGCGGGGCTCCCGCGAGTTCGACTGCAGGCTCGATGACTTCAGGTTCGATATAGCGCCCGGCCCAGGCGGCGATGACATCCGCGGCGTAGGTCCCGTCGCGCTTTCCGCTCAGCAGATGATCGGCGCCGGCGAGCGAGACAAAGCTCTTCGGATGTTTGGCGGTGACGAAAATCCTGGTCGCGTTGTCGATGCCGACGGTGTCGTCGGTCGGCGAATGCATGATCAGTAGCGCCTTGTGCAGTTTTGCCACTTTGTCCATCAGGCCATGCTCGGCGACATCGTCGAGGAATTCGCGCTTGATGCGGAACGGCCGGCCGGCGAGCGACACCTCGACCTCACCGTGCTTGCGGATGTCCTCGATCTTGTCCTTGAACAGATGGGTGACGTGAGCGGGATCGGAGGGCGCAGCGATGGTGACGACGGCCTTCGCCTCCGGGATTTGCGAAGCCGCGGCGAGGATCGCAGCGCCGCCGAGGCTGTGGCCGATCAACAGCACAGGTGCCTTGTCGACTTCGCGCAGATGATCGGCGGCGCGGACGAGATCGGCGACGTTGGATGAAAACGTCGAATTGGCGAAATCGCCTTCGCTGGAGCCGAGACCGGTGAAATCGAACCGCAGCACCGCGATGCCCTTGGCCGCGAGCGCCGTGGCGATACGCTTGGCCGCCAGCACATCCTTGCCGCAGGTGAAGCAGTGCGCGAACAGCGCGTAGGCAGTGATCTCGCCGTCGGGTGCATCCAGCGCGGCGGCGAGTTGATGGCCCTCGGCGCTGGTGAATTGAAAGCGTTCATGTGGCACGGCGACCTCCCCCTATGTCCTTTCACCCGTCCCTTCGGGAGAGGTGAAGTCGAGCGCAGTTCTGATTTCAGTCGCCGGAATAGCGCTGTTCGGCCCACGGGTCGCCGCGGTTGTGATAGCCGCGGACTTCCCAATAGCCCGGCGCGTCCTCAGGCAGGAATTCGATGCTCTGCAGCCATTTCGCACTCTTCCAGAAATAGAGATGCGGCACCACGAGCCGCACCGGCGCGCCGTGCTCCTGCGTCAGCGGCTGGCCCGACCAGCTATAGGCGAGCAGGGCATCTTCGGCGGCGAAGTCCTCGATGGGGAGATTGGTGGTGTAGCCGTCATGGGAATGCAGCACCACGAACCGCGCTTCGTCGCGCGGCTGGCAGGTCATCAGCAGGTCGCGCGTCGCGAGCCCTTCCCATCGGTTGTCGTAGCGCGACCATGTCGTCACGCAATGGATGTCGGACAAAAACTGCACCTGCGGCTGCGCGCTGAACTCGGCAAAAGTCCAGAAGATCGGATGTTCCACTGCGCCGTAGACGTCGAGCCGCCAGCGCTCGCGGGAAATATTCGGCATCAGGCCGAGATCGAGGACCGGCCAGTCCCGGGTCAGATGCTGCCCGGGCGGCAGGCGCTGCTCTTCGGGCCGGGAGATTTTTCCGGTCAGGAAACGGCCCTCGCGCGCCCAGCGTTGCTTGCTACGCGTCAGTTTGCTTTCGGCAGGCGGCTCGTGGTCGTCAGCCATGTGCTTAAGCAGTCATTCGTGGCGATGCATTGCCGATTCAAGTTTGGTGTCGCGCATCGTCGCATAGATGATCAGCGAGAGAAAGATCATGCCGCTGAGATAGTAGTAGAACCATTCCTCATGACCAAGGCTCTTGAAATACAAGGCGATTGCGGGCGCGGTGCCGCCGAAGAGCGATACGGTGATGGCGTAGGGCAGGCCGACGCCGAGTGCACGGACATTGGTCGGGAATAGCTCGGCCTTGACGATCGCATTGATCGAGGTGTAGCCGGCCACAAAGATCCAGGCGGCGCAGATCAGCAGGAACGCTGTGAACGGAGAGTTGGTCGCCTTCAGCGTGGTCAGGATCGGGACGGTTGCCAGGGTGCCGGCGACGCCGAAGAAGATCAGGAGCGGCTTGCGGCCGATGCGGTCGGACAGCGCGCCGTAGAGCGGTTGCAAGATGGTCGCAAAGATCAGCGAACCGAAGATCACGAACGTGGTCTGGTCCTCGGTCAGTCCGACTGACAGTCTTACGAACGTCTGCATATAGGTCGTGAAGGTGTAGAACGCGGCGGTGCCACCGGCGGTGAGGCCGACCACCAGCAACAGTTCGCGCGGATAGTTGAGAAGGCCGCGGATCGAGCCAGTCGGCTTCTTGAGCTTCTTGGCTTCCTCGAAAGCGTCAGTCTCCTGCAGATTGCGCCGCATCACGGCCGCGAAAATCGCCAGCAGGGCTCCGATCACAAACGGAATTCGCCAGCCCCAGGCCTTCAGTTCTTCGGGCGTCAAAAACACCTTCTGCAAGAGAAGCAACACGATGATGGCGGTAAGCTGGCCGCCGATCAGGGTCACGTATTGGAAGCTCGAATAGAAGCCGCGGTGCCTGGGATCGGCGACCTCGCTCAGGTAGGTCGCGCTGGCGCCGTACTCGCCGCCGAGGCTCAACCCCTCGATGATGCGCGCTAGCGCCAGGATGGCCGGTGCGGCGATGCCGATCGAGGCATAGGTTGGAGTCACCGCGATGATCAGCGAGCCGAAGCACATGCAGACGACCGATAGTGTCAACGATAGCCGCCTTCCAAAGCGGTCGGCGATGAAGCCGAACAGCCAGCCGCCGAGCGGCCGCATCAGGAATGTCGCGGCGAACAGCACGGCGGCGTTGAGCTGCTGCACAACAGGATCGCTGTTCGGAAAGAAGGCCGGCGCAAAATACAGCGCGAACGCGGTGTAGGCGTAAAAATCGTACCACTCGACGAGGTTGCCGATCGAGCCGATGAAGATCGCCTTGATCCGCCGTTCGACGTCGGCAATGTCGAGCTGATCGTCCGCGGGTTTTATGGCTTGGTCTGTCATATCCGGTCTCCGCAGACGATCTGCTTCAAGGTCGGCCGTTCCTCGGTTACTTCAATCGCGATCTCCGGGCAATTCGTCTGTCCGAGCCAGATTCCCTGACCGAGGCGGATGGAACCGTCGCCGACTTCACGAGGGGAAATACTACCGCGGCGGCCGCGGGTCGATCGGCGTCGTGCCGCGTACGCCCAGGATATCCTCCAGCACCTTCGCACCGGCGAGCAGCTGCGCCTCGCCGCGCGGCGCCGCCACCATCTGCAAGCCGATCGGCAGGCCGGAAGCGGTGAATCCGCACGGCAGCGACAGTGCGGGGCAACACGCCAGGGTGATCGCGTAGACGATGCCGAGCCATTCGACGTAATTGTCGAACTTCTTGCCGGCGCATTCTGCGACGTAGCGGTTCTCGACCGGGAAGGGTGCGACGATGGTCGCCGGCGTCAGCAGCAGGTCGTAGTCCTCGAAGAACGCGACTGCCCGCGCGGTCATCGCGACGCGCTGCGCTTCGGCGCGTTCGATCCGTTCGACGGTCAGCTTGAGGCCTTCCTCGATGTTCCAGATCACCTCGGGCTTGAGCTGGTCGCGCTTGCTGCGCAGCAGCGCCGCCTTGCTGAGCGCGAAATCGAACGCGCGCAGCACGTGGAAACATTCGTGGGCTTCGCTGAAGTCGGGATGGGCTTCCTCGACGATGGCGCCAGCCTCGGCAAAACGCTGCGCCGCCTTGGCCGTGACGGCGGCGACTTCCGGGTCGACCGGGGTGATGCCGAGATCGGGCGAGTAGGCGATCCGCTTCGGCTTCCCGCCGGAACGCGCGGCTGACAGGAACGAGGTCGGCAGCAGCGGCAGCGATAGCGGATCGGCCGGATGCTCGCCGCTCATGGCATCGAGCAACAGCGCGAGGTCTTCGACATTGCGCGCCATCGGGCCCTGTACGCCGAGATTGCGGTCGATCGCGGCGGCAGGCGTATGGGCGACCCGGCCGATGCTCGGCCGCAAACCCACGATGCCGCAGAAGCTTGCGGGATTGCGCAGCGAGCCGCCCATGTCGGAGCCGTGCGCGAGCCAGGCCATGCCGGTGGCGAGCGCGACCGCCGCGCCGCCGGAGGAGCCGGCCGCCGAGCGGGACGTGTCCCAGGGATTGCGGGTGGCGCCGAACACTTCGTTGAAGGTGTTGGCGCCGGCGCCGAACTCCGGGGTGTTGGACTTGGCGTAGATCACGCCGCCGTTGCCTTCGAGGTGCTCGACCAGGATGTCGGAACGCGCGGGGATGTTGTCCTTGTAGATCGGCGAGCCCTGCGTGGTCAGCACGCCGGCGACCGCAGTCAGATCCTTGATCGGCACCGGAAGACCGGCGAGCAGGCCGCGTTCGCCGGCCGGCTTTTTCATCAGGGCTTTGGCGTGGCGGCGTGCCCGATCGAAGCACAGAATGGGGAGCGCGTTGACCTTGCCGTCGACCTCGCCGATCCGCTTTTCCAGCACGTCGAGCAGATCGAGCGGGCTGACATTGCCGGCCTTCAACTTGTCGACGATGCTGCAGGCGGTTTCCCGCACCAGGCTTTGATCGGTCACTCGCATCTCTCCGTTTGGTCCCGCACGCCGCGGATGGTGTAGTGCTCTAGACCATTTTCCGGCGGAAGAGAAACGTGCTTAGGGTATGGCTCAAACTGGAGAGTTGCGAATGACGACACCCTTCTCTGCGCTCGATTGGCGCGCCATGAGCCGGCAGGATCTGGATCTCGGGTTCAATAACAGCCTGGCCGTTGCGGGTAGCGGCGATATCGTCGAGGGCTGGGGGCGGCGTTCCGCCGATCTTCGCCAGCGATATCCCGATCACATCGGCCTCCGATATGGCGATCGCGAGCGCAACCGCATCGACTTCCTCAAGGCGGCCGAGCGTGCGCCGACGCTATTGTTCATCCATGGCGGCTATTGGCAGATGCGTGCCAAGGAATTTTTTACCGTCATGGCCGAGGGCGTGATGGCGCACGGCGTCAATGTCGCGCTGATCGGCTACACGTTGGCGCCGGATGCGACGCTCGAGGAGATCGTCGCCGAAATCCACGCCGGGATCGATTTCCTGGTGAACCAATGCCCACGCTCGGCGCCGCGTCCGGCGGCATCGTGGTATCCGGCTGGTCCGCCGGTGGCCATCTCACCTCGATGGCGTTGTCGCATCCGCAGGTCAGGGCGGGCATGGCGATATCAGGCATCTACGATCTCGAGCCGATCCGCCACAGCTATCTCAACGAAAAGCTCCGGCTCGACGAGGCGATGTCGCGCCGCAACTCGCCGATGATGCAGGCGGGCGGTCCGTTGAAGCCGCTGTCGCTCGTGGTCGGCAGCGCCGAGTTGCCGCTATTGCGCAAGCAGACCGCCGATTTCGCTGCCCACCGCGCGAGGTATGGCTTGCCGGTGACCTATGAGGAGATCCCGGGCGCCGACCATTTCACGATTCTGAACGAGATGATGTCGCCGAAGGGCCGGATCACGACGCTGATCCGGCAGTTGTTCGAGCGGACGGCAGGTTAGCTCTGCGTCATTGCGAGCCAACGGGTCGCGCGAATGCGCGCCCGATGACAGGCTCCGCGAAGCAATCCATGGCGCGGCATGGTGGATTGCTTCGTCGCAAGCGCTCCTCGCAATGACGGCTGAGGGACCACCACCTCCCTACCACCCCGCGCTGATGCCGCCGTCCACCGTATAGATCACTCCCGACGTATAGCCTGATCGGTCCGACGCCAGGAACGCCATCAGGTCGCCGATCTCGCGGGCATGCGCGGGACGGCCGAGCGGCAGGCCCTTCTGGAATTCCTTGTAGCGGTTCTCGTCGCCGAACTGGTTCTTCGCCCGGGTCTTCAGCAGCGTGACATGGCGGTCGGTGCCGACGGGGCCGGGGTTGATGCCGACCACGCGGATGTTGTCGGCGAGGCTCTTGCCGCCGAGCGCGCGGGTAAACGCCATCAGCGCGGCGTTGCCGGCACTGCCGCAGATGTAGTTGGCGTCGAACTTTTCGCCGGCGGCGCCGATGTCGTTGACGATGACGCCATGGCCGCGCGCCTTCATCTGCGCATAGATCGCGCGGGTGAGGTTGATGTAGCCGAAAACCTTCAGCTCCCAGGCGTGCCGCCAGGTCGCCTCGTCGATCTTGTCGATCGAGCCCCCAGGGATATCGCCCGCATTGTTGACGAGGATGTCGATGTCGGAGGCATCCTTTGCGAGCCGCGCCAGATCCTCCGATTTGCGCAGGTCGACGACATGGATCGTCGCGTCAATCTGGTGGGCCGAGCGCAGCCGGTCGGCGAGCGCCTTCAATTGGTCGCCGCTGCGGGCGGCGAGGCGGAGGTTGCAGCCTTCTTCGGCGAAGGCTTCGGCGGCGGCCGCGCCAATGCCTTTGGAGGCGCCGGTGATCAGGACGCGCTTGCCGCGCAGATGCAGATCCATAGGGATGCTCGCTTGATGAGGGGAGATCGGAGGAGGTCGGTGAAATCTGCCGGGAGCCGCCGCTGCGGTCAACATTGCACTGCAGCGTTGCACCGTGGTCAGCTTTGGTACATTGCAATGAAATCAAATAGGCGGCATTACCGGCGCGGCAAGTGACGAGGGAAACCTATCGATGAGTAGCGCAAAGAAGCAGTATCGGATCGCGGTCATTCCCGGCGACGGCATCGGCAAGGAAGTGATCCCGGAAGGCTTGCGCGTGCTGGAGGCGGCCGCGAAAAAGCACGGCGTTGCGGTGCATTTCGACCATTTCGACTTCGCGTCCTGGGACTATTACGAAAAGCACGGCGAGATGATGCCGGAGGACTGGAAGGCCAAGATCGGCAAGCACGACGCGATCTATTTCGGCGCGGTCGGCTGGCCGGCGAAAATCCCCGATCACATTTCCTTGTGGGGATCGCTGATCAAGTTCCGCCGCGAGTTCGACCAGTACGTCAACCTGCGCCCGGTGCGGCTGATGCCCGGCGTGCCGTCGCCGCTTGCCAACCGCAAGCCCGGCGACATCGATTTCTGGGTGGTGCGCGAAAACACCGAGGGCGAATATTCCTCCGTCGGTGGCCGGATGTTCCCGGATACCGACCGCGAATTCGTCACGCAGCAGACCGTGATGACCCGGATCGGCGTCGATCGCATCCTGAAATTCGCCTTCGACCTGGCGCAGTCACGGCCGAAAAAGCATTTGACCTCGGCGACGAAGTCCAACGGCATTTCGATCACCATGCCGTACTGGGACGAGCGCGTGGAGGCGATGGCGAAGAAATATCCTGGCGTGAAGTGGGACAAGTACCACATCGACATCCTCACCGCGAATTTTGTGCTGCACCCGGACTGGTTCGATGTCGTGGTCGGCTCGAACCTGTTCGGCGACATCCTCTCCGATCTGGGTCCGGCCTGCACCGGCACCATCGGCATCGCACCGTCGGGCAACATCAACCCGGAGAGCAATTTCCCTTCGGTGTTCGAGCCGGTTCACGGCTCGGCGCCTGACATCGCGGGGCAGGGCATCGCCAATCCGATCGGCATGATCTGGTCGGGTGCGATGATGCTCGAGCATCTCGGCGAGAAGGAAGCGGCGGCCTCGATCGTCGGCGCAATCGAGCGCACGCTCGGCGAACGCACGCTGCGCACCCGCGACCTCGGCGGCAATGCGGACACGGTTGCCTGCGGCAAGGCGGTCGCGGAAATGGTGGATTGAGCGAGACCCGATCGCGGTCAGTCAACGTATGCCGTCATGGCCGGGCTTGTCCCGGCCATCCACGTTTTTCTTTCCGCGGAAGCTTAAGCACGTGGATGCCCGGGACAAGCCCGGGCATGACGACGGTGGATGGCGTCAGCCCTTCGCAATCCTGCGGCAGTGCTCCCAAGCTGCGCCGATCAAATTCTCGCTCGCCTCAGGCGTGCGGAAGGCCGAATGCGCCGACAGCGTTACGTTGGGGATTTTGGTCAGCGGATGATCCGCGGGCAGCGGCTCGATGTTGAAGACGTCGAGACCGGCGTGGCGGATGTGGCCGGACTTGAGCGCGTCGATCATCGCTTCCTCGTCGACGATGGCGCCGCGCGCGGTGTTGACAAGGATGACACCGGGCTTCATGGCCTCGATGCAGGCGCGCGAGACCAGTCCGCGCGTCTCGTCGTTCAGCAGCAGATGGATCGAGATCACGTCGCTCTCGGTCAAGAGTTCGTCGAGCTCGACGAATTCGACTTTCGGGTATTTCTTCGCTGACCGGTTCCAGGCGGTCACACGCATGCCGCTGCCGAGCGCGATGCGCGCGACTTCCGCGGCGATGCCGCCGAAGCCGATCAGGCCCAGCGTCTTGCCGGTGAGCTGCATGGCATCTTCGCGCAGCCAGTTGCCGGCGCGCATCTCGCGGTCCATTCGGGAAATGCCGCGCGCGGCTTCCCACATCAGCGCGATGGCGCATTCGGCGACCGCGGTGTCACCATAGCCCTTGATCAGGTGCACGGAGATGCCGAGTTCAGCAAGCTCCTCCGGATTCATGTAGCTGCGCGCGCCGGTGCCGAGAAATACGACGTGCTTTAGCCCGGTGCATTTCTTCGCGACGTCCGTAGGCAGCGCCGTGTGGTCGACGACCGCGATCTCGGCGCCGTCGAGCACGGCCGGATACTGGTCCGAGGTAATGTCGGGATCGCGGTGGATGCGCACTTTGGGATCATCAGCCTTTTCCAGGCGTTCAAAGATGACGGCAAGGGATTCGTTAGCGTCGACAAAAACTCCGCGCACCGTGTGCCTCCGGTTTTGACGTGATCAGGACGCGACGCCGGCGAGCGCCAGCACGGTGTGCATCAGGACG
This sequence comes from uncultured Alphaproteobacteria bacterium, assembly GCA_963786115.1. Lineage (GTDB taxonomy): Bacteria > Pseudomonadota > Alphaproteobacteria > Rhizobiales > Xanthobacteraceae > Bradyrhizobium. Next base: position 14,871 of record CAWAYC010000013.1, on the reverse strand, counting down.
TTGGCTCCGGCGGCACAGTCGGCCTGTGTCGCATCTTCGAGCTCGTTATGGCTGATGCCGTCCTTGCAGGGCACGAACACCATCGCCGCCGGCATGACGGTGTTGAGATTGCAGGCGTCGTGACCGGCGCCGGACGTGATGCGGCGATGCGAATAGCCGAGCATTTTTGTCGCGGCCTCGACCGCGTCGACCAGTTTCGGATCGAAATGCGTCGGCGGCTTGCGCCAGATCAGATCGAGCTTGACCTCGACCTTGCGCCGCGCTGCGATCTCGGCAGCCGCCGCGCGCAAATCCCTGTCGAGCGCATCCATGATGGCGGCATCGGCGCTGCGGCAATCCACGGTGAACGCGATTTCGCCGGGAATGACATTGCGCGACGGGTTGGCGATGACGGCTTCGCCGATGGTGCCGACGGCTTTCGGGCCGTGTTTCTTCGCGATGCTCTCCATCGCCAGCACGATTTCCGACAGGGTTGCGAGTGCGTCGCGGCGCAGCGGCATCGGCGTCGAGCCGGCATGGCTCTCGAAGCCTGTAATTTTGCCGTCGTACCACAATACGCCCTGGCCGGAATCCACCACGCCGATGGTCTTGTCTTCCGCTTCCAGGATAGGGCCCTGTTCGATGTGCAGCTCGACGAAGCCTGAAAATTTCTGCGTACCGACCGGCCTGTCGCCGCCATAACCGATGCCATCGAGCGCCTCGGCCACGGTCACGCCCTCGGCATCCTTGCGCGACAGGATGTCGCCGGTGGTGAAGTCGCCGACATAGGCGGCGGAGGCCATCATCGCCGGCGCAAAACGCGAGCCCTCTTCGTTGGTCCAGTTGCAGATGCAGATCGGCATTTCGGTTTCGATGCCCGCATCGTTCAGCGTGCGCACCACTTCGAGCGCGGCGAGCGTGCCGAGCACGCCGTCGAACTTGCCGCCGGTCGGCTGGGTGTCGAGATGCGAGCCGAGCCCTATCGGCGGCTTCGACATGTCGCGCCCCTTGCGCAGGCCGAACATCGAGCCGAGCGCATCGACGTGCACTTCCAGGCCGGCTTCCTCGCAACGCTTGCGGAACCAGTCGCGCACCTGCTTGTCCTCAGGGCCCAGCGTCAGCCGCCGCACGCCGCCTTTCGGCGTGGCGCCGAATTTCGCGGTTTCGTGAATCGTGTCCCACAGGCGAGCGGAATCGATCTGCAGGTTGGAGGCGGCTCGGCTCATTGCTGTCATTCCTTGTGCGCGCCCGCCGTTCAATGGCGCGCCTCTGGCGCGGCGTCAACCGCGACGCTCGCCTGCGCAATCTGGCAGGCGAGATTGGCGACGCGTTCGACCGCGACGATATCGGGAGAGGCAAGCCAGCTTGCCCCAAACGTCAGCGGACGTACTTCGAGGTCGGTGTCCAGCAATTGCAGGCGTCCATCCGCCAGTTCGTTCTCGACGATGGCGGTCGGAATGACGGCGACGCCTAGTCCTTCGATGGCCATGTGGATGACGGTCGCAAGCGAGGCGCTGGCGTGCAGCCGGATCGGAGGTAGATCGGGCCGGTTGAATAACGCGCGAACCGTCTCATAGGGCTGGGTTTTCCGCGGAAAGGTGATGATCGGATATTTCGCGAGATCTTGCCGCGTCACACGACCGCTGGCGAGGCCGAGCGCTGGACTCGCAAGGAAACCAACCGTGTAATCGCACAGCACGCGGTTGTGCACGGTCGAGGTGGATATCGGTCCCAGCACAAAGGCCAGCTCGATTTCCTGCGCGAGCAGCCGCGCGCTCAAATTCGGCGTGATGTCGACCTCGATCTCGAGCGACAAATTCGGATAGGCTTCGTTGACGCTTTTGACAAGCCGAGGCAGCCAGGTGTGCACGATGGTCTCGGCGACGCCGAGCCGCAGCACACCGCGCATCGCGGAGCGATCGCCAACCTCGGCCATCATCTCTGCGCGCAGTCCGATCAGCTTTTCCGCATAGACCATCATCTGCCTTCCACTCGGCGTCGGTGAGGCCACGCGATGATCGCGGTTCAGGAGTTTCACGCCCATCTCGCGTTCAAGCTGTGCGATGCGTTGTGAAATTGCCGGCTGGGTGGTGTTCAGCCGTTGCGCCGCGCCGCGGAAGCTGCCGAGCTTGACTACCCAGAGGAACGTTTCAATTGATCTGAAGTCCAGCATTGGAAGCTTTTTCCCGATCGATAAGTCACGTTTATCAATTATGATTAGAAAGGAAGATTAGACTTTATAGTACGCTTGGGATTGAGTTCGCTTGTCAAGATAATAGGCAGGTCGCTCGAATGACCGTTTTGTTGGCAGCGCAGCAATTTTCCACCGGGGGCTCGCTTCCCAGCCGTGAGGCACGCTTGGCCTGCCGCAACGGAATGGCCTCAAGCACGGCCGGCGTCGCCAACGGATACGTCCAGGGCAATCTGGCAATTCTGCCAGAGAAGCTCGCGGCGTCGTTTCACCGGTTCTGCCAGCTCAATCCGAAACCCTGCCCGATCATCGGCATGTCCGACGTCGGCGATCCCCGCATTCCCGCGCTCGGCCTCGACCTTGATATCCGCACCGACGTGCCGCGCTATCGCGTCTGGCGCGACGGTGAGGTGGTGGAGGAGCCGACCGACATCATGGCGCACTGGCGCGACGATCTCGTGGCCTTCGTGCTCGGCTGCTCGTTCTCATTCGAAGAGGCGCTGATGGAGGACGGGCTTCCGATCCGCCACATCGAGCGCGAGGTGCGCGTGCCGATGTACCGTACCAGTATCGCTTGCAGCCCATCCGGCCCGTTCGCCGGTCCGATGGTGGTGTCGATGCGGCCGTTCAAGCCGGCCGATGCGATCCGCGCGGTGCAGATCACCTCGCGCTTTCCCTCCGTGCATGGCGCCCCGGTTCATCTCGGCCATCCGCATTCGATCGGCATCGCCGATATCGCAAAGCCCGACTACGGCGATCCGGTGCCGGTCGAGGCCGACGAAATTCCGGTGTTCTGGGCGTGTGGCGTGACGCCGCAGGCGGTGATCGCCAACGCGAAGCTGCCGTTCGCGATCACGCACGCACCTGGATTGATGCTGGTGACAGATCTCAGGAACAAGCAATTGGCCGTGCTTTAATGGGCAGCGCTTGCCGTTTCTTGAGGCTTTACCGCAAGCGCCTGCCGTTTCATCGATAGCTTTCGTTTAACAGGGGGAATTCTTAGATGCCGATCACTCGCCGTAACGTGTTGCTTGGAGCCACCGCCGCTGCCGCGCTCGCGCCGATTGCGACCCGCGCGCAAACCAGTGAAGTGGTGATCGGTGTGATCTATCCGCTGTCCGGGGCCAGCGCGCAGATCGGCGTCGACGCGCAGAAGGCGTTCGAGACCGCCGCTGAAGTCATCAACAAGAACTACGATTTCGATCTGGCGCTGGCGAAGGGCGAGGGGTTGTCCGGTCTCGGCGGCGCCAAGGTTCGTCTTGTATTCGCCGATCACCAGGCCGATCCACAGAAGGGCCGTGCCGAAGCCGAGCGCCTGATCACGCAGGAGAAGGTCTGCGCCATCGTCGGGACCTATCAGAGCGCGGTCGCGGTGACCGTCAGCCAGGTCTGCGAGCGTTATCAGATCCCGTTCATCTCGGCGGACAATTCCTCGCCGAGCCTGCATCGCCGCGGCCTGAAGTTCTATTTCCGCGCCGCTCCGCATGACGAGATGTTCTCGGCCGCGATGTTCGACTTCTTCGACGCCATGAAGAAGAAGGGCACCAAGATCGAGACGCTGTCGCTGTTCCATGAAGACACCATCTTCGGCACCGATTCCAGCAACGCGCAGCTCAAGCTCGCAGGCGAGCGCGGCTACAAGATCGTCGCCGACATCAAGTACCGCTCCAACTCGCCGTCATTGTCGGCGGAGGTGCAGCAACTCAAGGCCGCCAATGCCGACGTGCTGATGCCCTCGAGCTACACGACCGATGGCATCCTTTTGGTGAAGACTATGGCCGAGCTCGGCTACAAGCCGAACGCGATCGTGGCGCAGGACGCCGGCTTCTCGGAAAAGGCGCTGTATGACGCGGTCGGCGACAAGCTCGAAGGCGTGATCTCGCGCGGCAGCTTCTCGCTCGATCTCGCCGCCAAGCGGCCGATGGTCGGCAAGATCAACGCCATGTACAAGGAAAAGTCGGGCAAGGATTTCAACGACTATTCGTCGCGGCAATTCATGGGCCTGATCGTGATGGCTGACGCCATCAACCGCGCCAAATCGACCGACGGCGAAAAGATCCGCGAGGCGCTGGTCGCGACCGACATGCCGGGCGAGCAGACCATCATGCCGTGGAAGCGCGTGAAGTTCGACGAGATGGGCCAGAACAACGACGCCGATCCGGTGCTCCTGCAATATATCGGCGGCAAGTTCGTCACCATTTCCCCGCCGCAGGCAGCCGTGGCCGAAGCCGTCTGGCCGATGAAGTAATGACCGGCGCGGGGGCGGGGGGCAGGTCGTGACAGCTGAAACGATCGCGCAGAGAGACGCTAGTTCCGTCATTGCGAGGAGCGAAGCGACGAAGCAATCCATTCTTTCTCGTTGCGGCGTGCTCGCAATGATGGGCGTTTGCGGCAACGCCTGCGATCTGGAGCAACGCCCGTGACAGCAGAAACCATTATCCAGAGTCTCGCGAGCGGCCTGTTGATGGGGCTGCTTTACGGGCTGATCGCCGTCGGTCTCGCGCTGATCTTCGGCCTGATGGACGTCGTGAACTTCGCTCACGGCGAATTCCTGATGATCGCGATGTACGCTACGTTCTTCCTGTTCGCGTTCTTCGCGATCGATCCGCTGCTGTCGGCGCCGCTGGTCGCGGCGGCGCTGTTCGTGTTCGGGGCGGTGGTCTATCTATTGGTCGTGCGCTTTGCGGTGCGGGCGAAGGCCAATGCCGGCATGGTGCAGATATTCTCGACCTTTGGCCTCGCGATCGTGATGCGCGGCCTGGCGCAGTTTTTCTTCACGCCGGACTACCGCAGCGTCACGCATTCCTGGCTCGGCGGCAAAACCATTTCGGTTGGAGGCATTTTCCTGCCACAGCCGCAACTGGTCGGCGCATTGGTCTCGATTGCGGCCTTTGCGGGGCTTTACTTCTTCATCAACCGCACCGATTTCGGCCGCGCGCTCGAGGCAACGCGCGAGGACGCCGGTGCGGTGGCGCTGGTCGGCATCGACAAGAACCGGGTGTTCGCGCTGGGCTGGGGCCTCGGCGCGGCGCTGGTCGGCCTGTCGGGCGCGATCATGGCAATGTTCTTCTACATCTATCCCGACGTCGGCGCGTCGTTCGCGCTGATCGCCTATGTCACGGTGGCGCTCGGAGGGTTCGGCAGCGTGTTCGGGGCCTTCGCCGGCGGCATCATCGTCGGGCTGGTTGAGGCCACCACCGCGCTGATCATGCCGCCGTCGCTGAAATCGGTCGGCATCTACGCGGTCTACCTGCTCGTCGTCTTCATCCGGCCGCGCGGCCTGTTCGGGTCGATATGATGGATACGGGTTTTGCACAGCGGCGTCGCCGCGACCTGATCGTAGCCGGTTGTCTTGCGGTGATCGCTGCGCTGGTGCCGCTGTTTGTGAAGGACGTCTACGTCCAGAACATCATGGTTCTGACCTTGATGTATGCGGCGTTGTCGCAGAGCTGGAACATCCTGTCGGGCTATTGCGGGCAGATCTCGCTCGGGCACGCGCTCTATTTCGGGCTCGGCGCCTACACTACAGCGCTGCTGTTCACAAAATTCGGCGTATTGCCGTGGTTCGGCATGCTCGCCGGCGGGGCGATCTCGGCGGTGATCGCGATGGCGCTCGGTTATCCCTGCTTCCGCTTGCGTGGCCATTACTTCGTTATCGCCACCATCGTCATCGCCGAGATCGCCCTGCTGCTGTTCCAGAACTGGAATTGGGCCGGCGCCGCGCTCGGCATCGATATTCCAGTGCGCGGCGACAGCTGGCTCAAATTCCAGTTCATGCGCAGCAAGCTGCCATATTTCTATTTCGCACTGGCGCTGGCCTGCGTCGCCTGGCTCGTCACCTGGTGGCTGGAGGATTCCAAGTGGGGCTATTGGTGGCGAGCGGTAAAGGACAATCCCGACGCTGCCGAAAGCCTTGGAGTCGTCGTGTTCAATTCCAAGATGGGCGCGGCCGCGGTGTCGGCGTTCCTGGTCGCGGTCGGTGGCGGCTTCTACGCACAGTTCGTCTCCTATATCGACCCTGAAAGCGTGATGGGCTTCCAGTTCTCGCTGCTGATGGCACTGCCTGCGGTGCTAGGGGGCATCGGCACGCTATGGGGCCCGGCGCTGGGCGCGGTGATCCTGATTCCGCTCACCGAGTTGACGCGCTCCTTTATCGGCGGTTCCGGTCGCGGCGTCGACCTCATCGTTTACGGCGCGCTGATTGTCCTGATCTCGCTGGCGCGGCCGCAAGGCCTGGTCGGGCTGTTTTCCTCCCGCAAGGAGGCCGCGCGATGACGGCGCTACTGGAGACCCGCGGCGTCTGGCAGCGGTTCGGCGGTCTGATCGCCAACAGCGACGTATCGATTTCGGTCGGGCGCGGGGAGATCGTCGGCCTGATCGGCCCGAACGGCGCCGGCAAGTCGACGCTGTTCAATCTGATCGCGGGCGTGCTGCCGCCGACGCAAGGCTCGATCTGGTTCGACGGCGCGGACGTCACCCATCTGCCGGCGGCGGAGCGCTGCCAGCGCGGCATCGGGCGCACTTTCCAGGTCGTGAAAAGTTTTGAGACCATGACCGTGATCGACAACGTCATCGTCGGCGCGCTGATCCGCAATACGGTCATGCGCGTGGCGCGTCGGAAGGCCCATGAGGTGCTGGAGTTCTGCGGGCTTGCCGCGCGCGCCAATGTACTCGCCAGCGATCTGGTGCCTTCCGAAAAACGCCGGCTCGAAGTGGCAAGGGCGCTGGCGACCGAACCAAAGCTGCTGCTGCTCGACGAAGTGCTCACCGGCCTGACGCCCGTCGAGGCGAAGACCGGCGTCGAGCTGGTGCGCAAGGTGCGCGACACCGGCGTCACCGTGTTGATGGTCGAGCACGTCATGGAAATCGTGATGCCGCTGGTCGATCGCGCCATCGTGCTCGATCTCGGCAAGGTTCTGGTCGAGGGCAAGCCGAACGATGTCGTCCGCGATCCGAAAGTCATCAGCGCCTATCTTGGGGATCGTCATGCTGTCAGTGCATGAAGTCACCACCGCCTATCAGGGGCTGGTTGCGATTTCGGCGGTCTCGATCGAGGTCGCCAGGGGCGAGATCGTCTGCGTTGCCGGCGCCAACGGGGCCGGCAAGTCGACGCTTTTGAAATCCATCGCCGGTGCCGAGCGCCCGCGCTCGGGCACCGTTACCTTCGACGGCCAGCGCATCGACGGCAAGCCGCAGCATGTCATCACCGCCGGCGGCATTGCCTATGTGCCGGAAAACCGCCGGTTGTTCCCGCGGCTGTCGGTGCGCGACAATTTGCGGCTCGGCAGCTATCTCTACCGCGGCGAAGCCAACCGCGACGAGCCGCTTGATCTCGTGTTCACGCTGTTTCCTCGGTTGTCGGAGCGGCTGGAGCAGCGCGCCGAAACCCTCTCCGGCGGCGAACAGCAGATGCTGGCGATCGGCCGCGCGCTGATGACGCGGCCGCGGCTCTTGATGCTGGACGAGCCGTCGCAGGGCATCATGCCAAAACTGGTCGATGAGATCTTCCAGGCGGTCAAACGCATCCGCGACGCCGGCATGACCGTGCTGATCGTCGAGCAACGGATGTCGGAGTGCCTCGAAATCGCCGACCGCGCCTACATCTTGCAAACCGGCCGCGTGCTGATGGAAGGCGCAGCGGCCGAGATCAGCGGCAATCCGGATGTACGCAAGGCGTATCTGGGGCTTTAGCTTTCGGCGGAGGCTTGATCGGAACTCCGGCCGCCGTCGTCAGCTACCAGTGCGCGGCGGAGTAATTGAATCCGCTCATTGAGGGAAATTATCTCTCCCACTGTCATTCCCGAACGGCGCAGGAGAGTCTCGGTGAGGCATCCACTCTCATCGTGGAGGCGCTTGCCTCTCGCGGTGAGAGTGACCTGGACCTCTCGCTCATCCCTGGGATTTCGTCGACGCGATAGAAATCCGGCATGTTCAAGCCTCTTTACCAGAGGCGTGATCGTGCTTGGCTCCAGGTCCAGCCGCTCGGCGATGGCCGAGATGGTTTGTTCGCCGTTCTCTGCCAACACGCTCAATACCAAATATTGAGGATAGGTGATGCCCATTGCGTCCAGCAGCGGCTTGTACGCCCGGTTGATCGCCATGGACGTCGCGTAGAGCGAGAAGCAAAGCTGTCCGTCGAGCGGAACGTGAGATGTCATAGCGGGCTTCTCCCTGCGGGACGAGTAGGTTGCAGCGATAATAATTATCGCGATAAAAACTTCTGGACAAGCTCGTGCATCAGAGTTAGATGATAATTACCGCGATAATAATTGTCGTGATAATTATAGAGAACCAAGATGATCCGAAAACTTCTCGCCTCAGCGGCCCTGCTTGCTCTCGTAACTGGAATTTCGCCTGCAGCCGCCCAATCCGATCCGCCAAAATCCGTCGTCCTCGTGCATGGGGGATTTGTTGATGGCTCCGGCTGGGAGGGCGTCTACAATATCCTGAAGAAGGATGGCTATCAGGTCACCATCGTTCAGAATCCGACGACCTCTCTGGCCGACGATGTGGCTGCTACGAAGCGCGCGATCGCCGGAGCAAACGGCAAGGTGACGCTCGTCGGACATTCCTACGGTGGGGCCGTGATTACCGAAGCCGGCAACGATCCCAAGGTCGTCAAGCTCGTCTACATCACGGCCTTCGCGCCCGACAAAGGCGAGTCGGTTTCATCGCTGATCGGAAACCCGGCGCCCGGCGCGCCTGTGCCGCCCATCCTGCCTCCGCAGGATGGCTTCCTGCTGCTCGACAAGTCGAAGTTCGCAGCCTCCTTTGCCGGTGATGTGAAGCCCGAACTCGCGTCATTCATGGCCAACGCCCAGGTGCCCTGGGGGGTTGCAGCTCTCGACGGTGCCGTGACGCAACCGGCGTGGAAGACCAAACCGAGCTGGTATCTTGTCGCGACCGCCGACAAGATGATTCCGCCGGATGCCCAGCGCGCAATGGCGAAACGGGCTGGCGCATCGATTGTTGAACAGAGCGGAAGCCACGCCGTCTACGTTTCGCAACCGAAAGTGGTCGCTGATCTGATCGAAAGAGCCGCCCAGGCTCCCGCGAAGTAAACAACTGTCATCGCATGGCCGAGCACTCTCGAATGCTGTCGGAACCAGCGTTCGAGAGTTTCGCGGTTCACCGCACCCGATCGCTTTCATACGCGATGCGTGCAACTGTCTCGTCCCTTGATGGATAGCTTCGCGGAGCCTGTCATCGGGCGCGCATTCGCGCGACCCGTTGGCTCGCAATGACGGCGAGAGGCTAGTGCCGTGTGGACGGATTTGATCAAGATGAAGGCGCAGGCAAGTGCGACGAACGAGCCGTAGTTTCTCGCTGTCTTCTCGCAGCGTAGCGCAATTCACCGCAAAGAAATTTCAGCTGCCGGCAGTGTTCCGCCGCATCGGTGTGGGATTGAGTGAGCGCGCAATTGTCGGCGCGGCGCTTACGCGGTGCGCGCCTTGTTCGTTACGGTCGCGAGCATGGACTGGATTTGTCGCGCCTGCTCCAGGATAAATTCGAAGACGACGCGCGTGCGTGGCGCCAGATGTCGTCGCGACGGATAGACCAGGCTCAATGGAATGCTCGGCGCCGGAAATTCGCTCAGCATGCAAACCAGCACGCCACTGCGCAGATCATCGAGCACCTCGAACAACGGGAGCAGGGCGATGCCGTATCCGCTGCGCGCGGCCAGGTGCACCGCGCTGACGTCATTGGCGAGAAATCCCCCGGACACGTGGAACTGCTCGGATCCTTCGGACGTGACAAAGGTCCACACGTTCGAACCTGGTCCGAGGTCGTGCACGATGCAGGTGTGGCCTGCAAGGTCGGGGGGCGTGGAGGGTCTGCCGTTCCGCTCGATGTAGCTTGGCGCTGCAACGGCAACATACGAAGCAGTCCCGAACCGGCGCACAACCAGTGACGCATCCGTGATCTCGCCCACACGCAAGGCAAGGTCGAGCCGGTCCTCGATCATGTCGCCAAACCGGTCGCTCACCACGAGCTCGACCTTGAGCCCCGGGTGATCCGCGAGCATGGCCGGCAGACGTTGCGCAAGGAAGCGGCTGGCCGTCACCGTGACACCAACGCGCACCAGCCCAACCGGCGAGGCGCTCTGCCGGCCGATAGCCGCTTCTATTCCATCGACACCATCCAGCACCGGTCGGGCCAGGCCCAGGAGCATCTGCCCATCGTCGGTAAGGCTGAGTTTTCGCGTCGTCCGATGAAAGAGCCGGACCCCAAAATGCTCTTCCAGCTGCGAAATCTGGCGCGCGACCGCAGCCTGACTGAGCTCGCGCTCACGGGCGACGGCCGAAAACGAGCCGGTCTCTACCACGCGGACCAGGACTCCGAGCGCGCCGAGAAGGTCCATCGATTTCCTCGCAGAACGCAAAGGTCATTCAAGGAGATGCGGGCTAATCACGCCGATACAAGGGGGTTATGTCAACATCACAGCAGCCCAGCGATGCAGGTGAGCCCTGTCACCTTTTGCTGTTGCGACGCGGTCCGAAAAAGAAAGCGAGGTGCCCGATGTCAAAACTTCTCGCAATCGCCGCCACTCTGAAGGCCGTCCTCATCGCGGCGAGCTTCGCTCTCGCACGCGGAGACATGCTCTCGGTCATCCTGATCTCCGCCTTGTTCACTCTGACCCAGCTTGTCGCGGGGCCTTCCAGTGTGCAGCGCGACAGCATGGTGGCCTCGCGAAGCCACGATCTACTCAACCGGAGGATCGACGATCATGTTTGAAGACTACGTTCTGGAAAGGGGCGATCTCGGGGTTCAAGAGATTGGAACCAGCCAATCCGTCCCGGCCGTGCCGCACGAGCCGAACAACCGGTCGTGGAACGAAACGGCCACGGTGCAGGATCTCCTGCAACAGGAGAGCCCTGTCGCCAGGCGGTCGGCCCCACCGGATGAGCTCAAAAAAGAGGCGCCGCCAGCCTCCGGCAAATCGCACCGAAACGGGCTGCTACAGCGTCGCCCTGTTATCTCGGCGCTGGGTGCGCTGCTTCTCGCCTCAGCGCTAGGTGGCGGCTATCTTTACCTCGACTACGCCGAGCGCTTTCAGTCCACCGACGATGCCTTCATCGCGGCGCGGCAATTCTCGCTCGCCCCGAAGGTGTCCGGCTATCTCACCGCCGTCCCGATCACCGATAACGAGCATGTCGCCGCCGGGGAGGTGATTGCCCGCATCGACGACCGCGACTATCGCATCGCGCTCGATCAGGCGGAAGCCCAGGTCGCGGCCGCGCGGGCCAGTATCGAGAACATCGACGCTCAGCTCCACGTGCAGCAGGCGCAAATCAGCGCCAACCAGGCGCAGGTGGATCAAACGCAGGCGGCGCTGGTGTTCGCGCAACAGCAGGCTGAACGCTACGAGCACCTCGAGCAAACCGGCTACGGCACCGTTCAGAACGCCGAGCAGTACACCTCGCAACTGCATCAGCAGCAGGCTGCGCTGCAGAGTGCGCAAGCGACCCTCAGGCTCGCGCAGCGGCAGATCGAGGCGCTGAAGGCGCAACACAACAGCGCGGTCGCCAACCTCGCACAAGCAAAAGCCCAGCGTGACCAGGCGAAACTCAATCTTTCCTATACGACGGTTACGGCCGCCCAGCCGGGACGTGTTGTCAACCTCGGCGCCGCAGTCGGCCAGTTCGCACAGCCGGGCACGAGCCTGACGATGTTTGTGCCTGACGAAATCTGGGTCACGGCCAACTTCAAGGAAAATCAGCTCGACCATATGCGGCGCGGAGATCCGGTAACACTTGAGATCGACGCTTATCCGGAACGCACGATCCGCGGCCATGTCGACAGCGTTCAACCCGGTTCCGGCACCGCGTTCTCGCTGCTGCCGGCCCAGAATGCCACCGGCAACTACGTCAAGATCGTTCAGCGCGTGCCGGTAAAGCTCATCATGGACAATCCGCCGACCGACGTCGCACTCGGCCCGGGCATGTCGGTGGTTCCGACCGTGCGGGTCAATCCCACGCCGTCGCTGTTTGAGCGGCTGAGGAGGTACCTATGAGTGCCGCAGCGATCCAAGGTGGCCCTCCCGCATCCGCGAGCGGCGCCGGTGCGGTCAACCCCTGGGTGATCGCCATACTCGTCGCACTTGCAAGCTTCATGGAAGTGCTCGACACCACCATCGCCAACGTGGCGTTGCCTTACATCGCCGGTGGCATGGGGGTGAGCGAGGACGAGGCGTCCTGGGTGGTCACCACCTATCTCGTCTCCAACGCTATCATCCTGACGGCCTCGAGCTTCCTAGCCCGGAAGCTCGGCCGCAAAACCTTCTTCCTGATCTGTCTCGGACTATTTACTCTCAGTTCGTTGTTATGCGGTTTGGCGCCGAATCTAAATGCGCTGCTGTTGTTTCGCCTGCTGCAGGGCGTCGGCGGTGGCGGCATGGTGCCGGTCGCGCAGTCGATCCTGGCCGATTTGTTTCCGCCGGCCAAGCGCGGCCAGGCCTTTGCGGTGTTCGGCGTCGCGGTGGTGGTTGCCCCGGTGGTCGGGCCGACACTCGGCGGCTGGCTGTCCGACAACATCTCCTGGCATTGGTGCTTTCTGATCAACGTGCCGGTCGGCATGATCGCGATGGCGCTGATCGCGCTGGTCCTGCGCGAGTCCCCGACCGCGCGGGCAGAGGCCCGGGCGCAGCAGCAAGGGACCAGGTTCGACGTCATCGGCTTCCTGCTGATCGCGACCTTCCTCGGTGCGCTCGAGGTCGTGCTGGACCGCGGCCTGGAGGATGACTGGTTCGGCTCGTCCTTCATCATCACGTTCACAGTCATTTGCGGTTTGGCCTTCGTGCTGATGATTCCGTGGGGGTTGACCCGCCCCAATCCGATCATCGACCTGCGGATGGTGGCGAGCCGGCAGTTCGGAGCCTGCTTCCTGGTGATGCTCGCGACCGGTGCCATCCTGCTCGCGACCACGCAATTCTTGCCGCAACTGGTGCAGCAGGATTTCGGCTACACCGCCACCTGGGCCGGCCTCGTGCTCTCGCCAGGCGGCGTGGTCACCATGGTGATGATGTTCGTGGTCGGCCGCGTGGCTGCCAAGGTGCAGCCCAAATATCTGATCGTCGCTGGCGCGGTGATCATCGCGTTTTCTATGTACGGCATGACCAACGTGTACGGCGATCTCGGCTTCTGGTTCATGGCGCGGTCACGGATGCTGCTCGGTGTCGGACTGCCGCTCATCTTCGTGCCGATCATGGCCGCATCCTACGACGGAATCCCGCCATCGAAGACGGATCAGGCATCGGCCCTGATCAACGCCGCGCGCAATACCGGCGGCTCGATCGGTATCTCCATCGTCTCCAACGTGCTGACGCATCGTGAGCAGTTCCACCAGAGCCGGCTCGTCGAGCAAGTGGTCCCGTCGACCGCGCAATATCAGAACACGCTGCAACAGATCACGAGCTACTTCGCTGCCCACGGCAGTTCGCTGGCGCAAGCGCATGATCAGGCCATCCAGTGGATCGGCGCACAGGTGCAGTCACAGGCCTCATTCATGGGCTACATGGATGCGTTCTGGGTGCTGATGCTGATCTCGCTTTCCGCCGTGCCGCTCGCGCTGACACTGCGCAAAGTCAAACTGGGCGGTCCTGTCCACGCAGGCCATTGAGGCGATCAAACCAAAAGGAGGTTGACATGTTTCTGCATCTGCCCGTCGCAATCATGCTGACGCTTTCGCCCATCGCCGTTTCCGATTCCGTGCCACAGTTCGACATTGTGAGAGAATGCCGTTTCGAGGGCGGGTCGACAGCCACCTCCGACCGCTGCTCGCAAGACGAGACTGCCGCGCTTTCAGAGCTCAGGAAGGAATGGGCGCAGTCCAGCGGTACCGATGAGAAAACCTGCATGGCGACGACGACGACCGGCGGTTTCGCGAGCTACGTCGAGCTATTGACCTGCCTGGAAATGGCACACGATGCTGCGAGCCCGAACACTAATCCCAACGACCCGCATGCGAAGTCTGGGTCACGGTCGACGCAATCGCGCCAGACTGGCGTAACCGTCGGCGAAGGGCATTGACTTTGAGAGGATGATTATACGCGCGCGCCGCTCATGCACCGGCTAGCGCAAGGCACTTGTTAGACCTGTGATATGGAGACTCGAAATGATTGTTCAGGCCAAACCGAGCGTCGGCGGGGCACAACGTCTTCTTCCTTTCGAGCGCATAGCTTTGGTGCTGCAGGGAGGTGGCGCGCTAGCGCCGATGCTCCGGCAGCGTTACCCCGAACACCTTCGTCAAATCCGCGACCTGTTCCGGCGACAGATATCTTGGGTTCAGCCCGCGCAGCAGCAGATAGAGCTTTGCGGTCTCTTCCAACTCTTCGGTCGCGAACACCGCGGCCTCCAGCGTATTGCCCGAAACCACGGGGCCGTGATTGGCGAGCAGCACGGATGAATATTTCCCGGCGAGCCCCTTGATCGCGTCTGCGACCGCAGGATCGCCCGGCCGATAATAGGGCACGAGCGCGGTCTGGCCGCATTTCATCACGTAATAGGCGGTCATCGGCGGCAGCGCGGCGCGCGGGTCGATCTCGGGCAGCATCGAGAGCGCGACCGAATGGGTCGAGTGCAGGTGCACTACGGCCCGCGCCGCGCCGCGGGTCTGGTAGAGAGCCGTGTGCAGCGGCACCTCCTTGGTGGGGGCGTCGCCGGAAACCAGCCGGCCGCCTGCATCGAGCCGCGACAACGTGG
>CAWAYC010000012.1:0-44376 GCA_963786115.1 uncultured Alphaproteobacteria bacterium | reverse complement strand
GGATAATGGTTAACTTGAACGATCCCGTCCGCGAGGACGAGATCATTGATTTTTCTTGGAAATTTAGCCTGGCGAACCGCGCCGGTAGATTACCGAGTGAATACCCGCCGCTGCTGCTGCCGGCCGATCGGCGCAGGCGGCGTCGGCGGTCCGCCGAACAGCCGCTCGAAGAAGGATGGGCCGGAGGGACCGTTGTCGCTCGCGAAGTTCACGCCGGCCGGCAGGCTCGAGCTGGGCGGACGCGAATAGCTCGGCTGCGAATGCGCCACCACGGTTTCCAGGTCCTTGTTGCGGCCGTTCTTCAACAGCGACAGCATGGCCGCGTCGCGGCCATAGACGTCCTTGCGCAGTTGCAGCTTGCCGGCATCGTCCACGAACGCCGTCTGGTAGGTGATATTCACCGGAATCGGCGTCGGGAATTTCAGGTCGATTTCGCTACTGCCATACATGCCGCGGAGGCGCTCCGGCGTGTAGTGCTCGTTCGGCATCGTGATGTTGAGCAGCACCGAGGCGTATTGGTCCGGGTTCTGCACGCGCATGCAGCCATGGCTGAAGGCGCGCTCGTCCCTGGCGAACAGGTGCTTGTCGGGCGTGTCGTGCTGATAGACCAGGAACTTGTTCGGGAAATTGAAGCGGATGCGGCCGAGCGCGTTGGCTTCGCCGGGCGGCTGCGAGACGTGGATCGTGCCGTCGCGGTTGTGTTCCAGCCTCAGCCCCATGCGCTGCAGCACGGTCGGATCCTGCTGCAGGGCCGGCAGGTATTCGTTGTAGATGATCGACGGCGGGACGTTCCAGGTCGGATTGACCGTGATGTACTTCATCGTCTCGGTCAGAAGCGGCGTGGCGTGGTTGCCCGGCTTGCCGGTCACCACGCGGGTGGTCCAGACCGGTCCACCGTTCTGCATCACCTTCAGCGTATAGTCGGGGATGTTGAGGATGACATAGGCGTTGCCGATCGACGACGCGCCGAGCTGGCGCGGCAGCCAGCGCCAACGCTCCATGTTGACGATCACCGTGTCGATCTGCCTGTCGCGTTTCGGGCTGTTGATCGCCTTGACGGTGCGGTCGTCCAGCACGCCGGTGGCCTTGAGCTCAGCGCTTTCCTGGAATTTGCGCACGGCGGCGGCGACCTTGGCGTCGTAATGCGCATCGTCGGGGTTTTCGGAGATGCCGAGCTTTGCGCGCAGCTGCGGGACGCGCGGATCTTCCGGCGCAACCGCCGGCTGCTTCTTGGTGCCGGGCCTGAAGGCAAGAGCCGGTCCTTCTGCAACATAGATCATCGGGCCGTCGCCCTGACCGCGCAATTCCGCCAGCTTGGCCTTGAGTTCGCGATAGAGCTTGTGGGGCGGGTTATAACCGTCGAGCGCGGCGGAGGCGTCCTTCGCGGCCGTGACGTTCGCCAGCACTTCCGCCGGATCGGTCGGATGGTCCGGATAGAGGATGTCGGCGGAGACCTGCGACCAGTGCATCCGGCCGCTTTGCGCCTGGCGCGCATAGTCCAGCATGCTGGCCGCAAGCTTCAGCTCGGCGTCGGCCAGCGCGTCCGGCGAGGTCGCGGCTGCGAAATCCGGCACCGGGTAGTCGGCCGGATTGAGGCCGTCGGATGCCGCATCGTTCAGGCGGGCGATGACGCCCTTGCCGGTGTTGGTCAGCTTGCCGGCCTGGGTGAACACGGGCGCGTATTCGCGCGACGAGTAGAACTTTTCGACCGCAGTTCGTTCGGTCTTGCGGTCGAACGTGCGCAGCGACTTGCCGGCGAGCAGTTCGCGCAATTTGTCGGCGACCGGCTGATCTTCCGCCGGGACGTTGCTTGCGGCCTTGACCGGCTCCTTGGCGGGTTCGGCGGCCGGCGCAGCGGCGGTCGCAGGCGGCGCCGCCGCGGGCGTTACCGTCGCGGTGTCGTTCGTGGTGGCGTCGTTGGCCTTGGGGTCCGCCGCGGGAGCGGTGACGACTTCGGCGGGCTTGGTCTCAGCGGGCTCGGCTTCGGAAGGTTTTGGTTCGGCCGCTTTGGCCGTCGTATCGGGCACCGACGTCTGGGCGGCATCGGGCACCGACGCGGTGGAATCGGTCTTGAAATCGCTGGCGGTCGGGGGCGGGACGTTCGCGGGTTCGGGACGCGGGACTGCCGCATCGATCGCGAGCTCTGCGGCACTGGTGCGGGGCGTATCCGACGGCGCTGCCAGGACCGAGGCCGCGGAGACCGTGAGGAACGTTGCCGCGACGGCCATTAATACGCGGTCAAAGCCCCTGCGGCCTTTCGAACAGTCACGCATCGTCACACCCCCTTGGGTGAAACTGCCCCGGCATTGGAACAGTCTCCGGAAATCGTTGGTCACAGCTTGCGCGGAAGCGCCGGCCTTTTCGATCTAGCTTCGATACGCCTGCACGCAACGAGTCACACGCAGACGATACATGCGCCCCATTTGTGCAGCCAGCTCCACGCAGGGCAACTCACGACAAACTGACCGCGAAAGACCCAATTTGGGGCGCAGCTGCGCGAATTTGCCACGCGCCACGCCATTTGTCTGTCACCGCCGGGCCACGGTTCAAAGGTTCCGGCGCAAACTGCGTTTGTCGCTGCAGTCCGAACGCCTCAACCCTCAATTGGTTTCGCTCGTGCCGTCGGCCGGATGGTCGCCGGCGGCTTCGTCGAGCTTCCGATACAGCGTCGAGCGGCCGATCTTCAGACGGCGCGCGACCTCCGACATCTGTCCGCGATAGTGCGAGATTGCGAAGCGGATGATTTCGTTCTCCATCTCTTCCAGCGGACGAACTTCGCCGGCGCTGTTGAGCATCGCAAGGCTGCCGGGACTGGCTAGCGGAGCGATAGGTATCTCATTACCTGAAACCATGGCCGGGGCGGTCGATGGGCCGACCACCAGCGGCTCGCTGTGGTGGCCTTCCGATACCGGGTGCGCGGCGGCCTGCGGAAAATCGGCCAACCCAAGCTGATCGCCCTCGCTCATCACCACGGCGCGATACACCGTGTTCTCGAGCTGGCGAATGTTGCCCGGCCAGTCGAGCTGCGACAGATGCGCCATCGCCTCGCCGGAGATCCCGGTGATGTTGCGGTTCTCCTCGGCGCAGAAGCGCGCGAGGAAGTGCCGGAGCAGATGCGGGATGTCTTCGCGCCGTGTCCGCAGAGGCGGGATCGTCAGCGGCAGCACGTGCAGGCGGTAGAACAGATCCTCACGGAACGCCCCGTGCTTCACGAGGTCGAGCAGCTTGCGGTTGGTCGCGGAGATGATGCGGACATCGACCTTGACCGGCTTGCGCCCGCCGACCGCTTCCACGGAGCCTTCCTGCAGTGCGCGCAACAGCTTGACCTGCGCGGCCAGCGGCAATTCGCCGACTTCGTCGAGGAATAGCGTGCCGCCATTGGCTTCGACGAACTTGCCCATGTGGCGCTCGGTAGCGCCGGTGAAGGCGCCCTTCTCGTGGCCGAACAGGATCGACTCCACGAGATTATCCGGAATCGCGCCGCAATTGACCGCGACGAACGGTTTCGACTTGCGATCGCCGCTGCCATGGATGGCGCGGGCGAACAATTCCTTGCCGACGCCGGATTCGCCTTCGATCAAAACCGGGATGGTGGAAGAGGCGGCCTTCTGCGCGGTGCGCAGCACGCCCGCCATGGCTTCGCTGCGGGTGATGATATCGGCAAACGTCAGGCGGCCTTCGCGGCTGTGACGGATGCGCTGCAGTTCGCCCTTGAGGGCGCTGGTATTGAGGGCATTGCGCAGCGATACCTGCAGCCGTTCGAAGCCGACCGGCTTGACCACGAAATCCTGCGCGCCGGCGCGCATCGCCGAAACCACATTGTCGATGCCGCCATGAGCGGTTTGCACGATGACGGGGACGTTCAAACCAGCTTCACAAATCTTTGCGAGGACACCAAGGCCGTCGAGGCCCGGCATCACGAGATCGAGCACGACCGCATCGATCGTCTGCGCGTCGGGCGCGGTCAGGAGTGCGACCGCGGCGTCGCCGCTATCGACGACCAGGGGCTCGTAACCGCATTTTTGCACCATGTTTTCAACCAATCGGCGCTGTACGGCGTCGTCATCGGCAATCAAAATGGTGGCAACCATGGTTTTCCCCCCGCGTTACGAGTATCTGTCTCGAATTCGGGGCACTCTCGCCGAAGCCGATTAACGTACTCTTAAACCTTGCCGTCCCGCTCACATTCCGCCGCCGTTTCGATTGAACACAGGTTCGAACAAGATGACCTCGCGCTCCTCTTCCGCTCTCCGCAAGCAAACGGCTCAACGCAAATCGATCGCCAAGAAATCGGCCGCCAACGGGTCGGCGCAGCGATCCGCGGCCAAATCCAAAACCGGCAGGTTGCCGGAATGGAATCTGGCCGATCTTTACTCCGGCATCGACGCGCCCGAAGTCGCGCGTGATTTGCAGAAGATGGATGCCGATTGCGTCGCGTTTGAGACCGACTACAAGAGCAAGCTTGCCGAACATACAGCGCGGGAAGATGGCGGAAAATGGCTCGCCGAGGCTGTGCGGCGCTATGAAGCGATCGACGATCTTGCAGGCCGTCTGGGTTCCTACGCCGGTTTGGTCCATGCCGGCGACAGCGTCGATCCGGAAATTTCGAAATTCTATGGCGACGTTTCCGAGCGGCTGACCGCGGCCTCGGTGCATCTGTTGTTTTTTGCGCTCGAACTGAACCGCGTTGACGATGATGTGATCGAGCGAGCGATGCAGACGCCCGAACTCGCTTATTACCGGCCGTGGCTCGAAGATCTGCGCAAGGACAAGCCGTATCAGCTCGAGGATCGGGTCGAGCAGCTCTTTCATGAGAAGGCCCAGAGCGGCTATGCGGCCTGGAACCGGTTGTTCGACCAGACCATCTCGGCCCTGCGCTTCAAGGTCGCCGGCAAGGAGCTCGCGATCGAGCCGACGCTGAACCTGTTGCAGGACCGGGCGCCGGATAGACGCAAGGCGGCTGGCCAGGCGCTGGCCAAGACCTTCAAGGACAACGAGCGCACCTTTGCGCTGATCACCAACACGCTAGCGAAGGATAAGGAGATTTCCGATCGCTGGCGCGGCTTCCAGGACGTTGCCGATTCCCGCCACCTCAACAACCGCGTCGAGCGCGAGGTGGTGGACGCGCTGGTGAGTTCGGTTCGCGCAGCCTACCCAAAACTGTCGCACCGCTACTACGCGTTGAAGGCGGGCTGGTTCAAAAAGAAGAAGCTGCCGCATTGGGATCGCAACGCGCCGCTGCCGTTCGCGGCGACCGGCACGATCGCCTGGCCCGAGGCGCAGCAGATGGTCTTGACGGCCTATCGCGGCTTCTCGGCCGAGATGGCTTCCATCGCCGAGCGGTTCTTCACCGATCGCTGGATCGATGCGCCGGTGCGCCCGGGAAAGGCGCCGGGGGCGTTCTCACATCCGACCACGCCGTCGGCCCATCCCTATGTGCTGATGAATTACCAGGGCAAGCCGCGCGACGTGATGACACTCGCCCATGAACTCGGTCACGGCGTGCATCAGGTGCTGGCGGCGAAGAACGGCGCGCTGATGGCACCGACGCCGCTGACGCTGGCGGAAACCGCCAGCGTGTTCGGCGAAATGCTGACGTTCAAGCGGCTGCTCGGTGAGACCAGGAATGCAAGGCAGCGTCAGGCGCTGCTCGCCGGCAAAGTCGAGGACATGATCAATACCGTGGTGCGGCAGGTCGCCTTCTATTCGTTCGAACGCGCGGTTCACACCGAGCGCAAGAACGGCGAGCTGACCGCGGAGCGGATCGGCCAGATCTGGCTCGGCGTACAGACGGAAAGCCTGGGGCCGGCGATCGACATCCGGCCGGGCTATGAGAATTTCTGGATGTACATCCCGCACTTCATCCACTCGCCGTTCTACGTCTACGCCTATGCGTTCGGCGATTGCCTGGTGAATTCGCTCTACGCGGTCTACGAACACGCCTCCGAAGGCTTCGCCGAGCGCTACCTCGCGATGCTCGCCGCTGGCGGCACCAAGCATTACTCCGAGCTGCTCAAGCCGTTCGGGCTCGACGCCAAGGATCCCAGGTTCTGGGACGGCGGACTGTCGGTTATCGCCGGCATGATCGACGAACTGGAGGCGATGGGCTAGCGGAGGGGGGACTCCCCTCAACCGCGCTGGCTGGGGCCGAGACTTTCCCCGCCCGCCGCTTCGTTGACGTCGATCAGCATCGCGCCGAGCCGGTTGGTGGCCGGCTTGTCGAAGCCGACCGCGCCATCAAAGCCGGCGGATTGCGGGCTATGCCGAGCCGCGTCCAATGAGACAATTGCGGCCAATTTCAAGTACCTACGGCACCGGTGCCGTATTCTTTCCGCCGGAACATCTCTGGGCGCCCTCGCCACGGGGGGGTGAACGAGGAGGCCCTGACCCGATGGATTCGGGACAATTGCCCTTCCGAATCAGGCGATAGGCAGGGTGCCGTTGCCCTGCATTCAGCTTTGCGGTAATGGCACGCCGGAAACGAATTTTGACTGGGGACAACGATGGCAAACCATAACGAAGTGGCCTACACCACCGCCGACGGCAATGATTATCCGGCCCATGAGCAGACCTATGAAGGTTTCATCATGCTGGTCAAATACGGCACCACCGCCGTCATCATCATCCTCGCCCTGATGGCCTATTTCCTGCTCTGATCCGTGCGGCTGCACCGCCAACGCTGGCGGTGCTCGGTAAATTTGCATCGATCCCGGTCGCAAAACCGGTATTCAATCTGGCGAAAATAACGCTAGTTTGCTTGCGCGCGGGCTGACCGCGCCGCCGGAGGGCCCATGAAGATTGCCGTTGCCAAGGAAATCGATCCGTCCGAGCCACGGGTCGCCGCTTCCCCCGACACCGTGAAGAAATTCAAGGCGCTGGGCGTCGAAGTGGCGGTCGAGCCGGGCGCGGGCATCAAATCCGGCCTGCCGGATTCGGAATTCACCGCGGCAGGCGCCACGGTGAGCGCCGATGCGCTGAAGGACGCCGACATCATCATCAAGGTGAAGCGGCCCGAGGCCAGCGAGTTGGCGCAGTACAAGCGCGGCGCGCTGGTGATCGCCATCATGGACCCATATGGCAATGAGGCCGCGCTGAAGACGATTGCGGATGCCGGCGTTTCGGCCTTTGCGATGGAATTGATGCCGCGCATCACGCGTGCCCAGGTAATGGACGTGCTGTCGTCGCAGGCGAACCTCGCCGGCTATCGCGCCGTGATCGAGGCCGCCGAAGCTTTCGGCCGCGCCTTTCCGATGATGATGACCGCCGCCGGCACGATTCCCGCGGCAAAAGTATTTGTGATGGGCGTCGGCGTCGCCGGCTTGCAGGCGATCGCCACCGCGCGGCGGCTTGGCGCCGTCGTCACCGCGACTGACGTGCGGCCCGCGACCAAGGAGCAGGTCGAAAGCCTCGGCGCAAAATTCCTCGCGGTCGAAGACGAGGAATTCAAGAACGCGCAGACCGCCGGCGGCTACGCCAAGGAGATGTCGAAAGAGTACCAGGCCAAGCAGGCCGCGCTGACCGCCGAGCACGTCAAGAAGCAGGACATCGTGATCACGACCGCGCTGATTCCCGGCCGGCCGGCGCCAAAGCTCGTCAGCGCCGAGATGGTCAAGTCGATGAAGCCGGGTTCGGTGCTGGTGGATCTCGCCGTCGAGCGCGGCGGCAATGTCGAGGGCGCCAAGCCGGGCGTGGTCGTCGAAGCCGATGGCGTCAAGATCGTCGGCTACACCAATGTCGCCGGGCGCGTCGCGGCGTCGGCCTCCGGGCTTTATGCGCGCAACCTGTTTTCCTTCATCGAGACGCTGATCGACAAGACGAACAAGGCAGTCGCGGTGAACTGGGACGACGAACTGGTGAAGGCCACCGCGCTGACCAGGGACGGCGCCGTCATCCACCCCAACTTCCAGCCGAAGTAATTTCAGGAGAGAAGCCATGGAGCATATCGCGCAGGCCGTCGATCCCTTCGTGTTCCGGCTGTCAATTTTCGTCCTCGCCGTATTCGTCGGCTATTTCGTGGTGTGGTCGGTGACGCCTGCGCTGCATACGCCGCTGATGTCGGTCACCAACGCGATCTCGTCGGTGATCGTGGTCGGCGCGCTGCTCGCCGTCGGCGTCGGCATGATCTCGAGCGGCTCAGGC
This sequence comes from uncultured Alphaproteobacteria bacterium, assembly GCA_963786115.1. GTDB lineage: Bacteria > Pseudomonadota > Alphaproteobacteria > Rhizobiales > Xanthobacteraceae > Bradyrhizobium. Next base: position 36,237 of record CAWAYC010000012.1, on the reverse strand, counting down.
TGGGCACGCGGCTTCGGCTTCGTCGCGCTGATCTTTGCCTGCGTGAACATCTTCGGCGGCTTCCTTGTCACCCAGCGCATGCTGGGGATGTACAAGAAGAAGGTAAGGTGAGCGGCGTGCGCCTCGTGGTGACAAAGGCAAATGGGGACCTGAGATGAACGCCAATCTGGCTGCAGTTCTTTATCTCGTTGCGGGTGTGCTGTTCATCCTGTCGCTGCGCGGGCTGTCCAGCCCCGCCTCTTCTCGCCAGGGCAATTTCTTCGGCATGATCGGCATGGCGATCGCGGTTGCGACCACGCTCGCCAGCCATCCGCCGGCGGACGGCGTTGCCTGGGTCCTGGTCGTGCTCGGCATCGCCATCGGCGGCTCTATCGGCGCTGTCATCGCGCGCCGGGTGCCGATGACCTCGATGCCGGAACTGGTCGCCGCCTTCCACTCGCTGGTCGGCATGGCCGCGGTGCTGGTCGCCGCCGGTGCGTTCTACGCTCCGGAAGCCTTCGACATCGGCACGCCGGGCAATATCCATCCGCAAAGTCTGGTCGAAATGTCGCTCGGCGTCGCCATCGGCGCGCTGACCTTCACCGGCTCGGTGATCGCGTTCCTGAAGCTGTCGGCACGGATGAGCGGCGCGCCGATCATCCTGCCGTTCCGCCACATCATCAACATCGCGCTCGCCGTCGCGCTGGTGTTCTTCATCGTCCGCCTGGTCCTGATCGGCAGTGCGCTCGACTTCTGGCTGATCACCATCATCGCGCTGGTGCTCGGCGTGCTCATGATCATCCCGATCGGCGGCGCCGACATGCCGGTCGTGATCTCGATGCTGAATTCCTATTCCGGCTGGGCTGCTGCCGGCATCGGCTTCACGCTGGGCAATTCCGCGCTGATCATCACCGGTGCACTCGTCGGCTCGTCGGGCGCGATCCTGTCCTACATCATGTGCCACGCGATGAACCGTTCCTTCATCTCGGTCATCCTCGGCGGCTTCGGCGGCGAGACCGCCGCGGCCAGTGGCGCCGGCGGCGAGCAGAAGCCCGCCAAGCTCGGCTCGGCCGAGGATGCCGCCTTCATCATGAAGAACGCCTCCAAGGTCATCATCGTGCCCGGCTACGGCATGGCGGTGGCGCAGGCCCAGCACGCGCTGCGCGAAATGGCCGACACCTTGAAGAAGGAAGGCGTCGAGGTGAAGTACGCGATCCACCCGGTCGCGGGCCGCATGCCGGGCCACATGAACGTGCTCTTGGCCGAAGCCAACGTGCCCTATGACGAGGTGTTCGAGCTTGAGGACATCAATTCCGAATTCGCGCAGGCCGACATCGCCTTCGTGATCGGCGCCAACGACGTCACCAATCCGGCGGCGGAAGACGACAAGTCCTCGCCGATCTACGGCATGCCGGTGCTGCAGGTCTGGAAGGCCGGCACGGTGATGTTCATCAAGCGCTCGCTGGCATCGGGCTATGCCGGCATCGACAATCCCCTGTTCTATCGCGACAACACCATGATGCTGCTCGGCGACGCGAAGAAGGTGACCGAGAACATCGTCAAGGCGATGTAATCCCGCTGACAGGGAATTCATGATAGTCCTGAAATGGCTCTTGGTTGTCGTTTCAGTCGGCTATATCGGCGCCCTTGCCGCGCTTTTCTTCACGCAGCGATCGTTGCTGTTTCCAATTCCGACGTCCGAGCGGGTGACGCCTGCCGCGGCTGGCTTTCCCGAGGCTGAAGAGCACGTGCTCACCACCACCGATGGCGAGCGGGTCATCGTCTGGCACGTTCCGGCAAAGCCCGGTCACGCGGTGATGCTCTATTTCCCCGGCAATGGCGACTTTCTCGCCGGGCGGATCAGCCGCTTCAAGGCCATGACGTCGGACGGTGCCGGTCTTGTCGTGCTGTCCTATCGCGGCTATGCCGGCTCGAGCGGGCAGCCGAGCGAGCCGGGCCTCCTGCGGGATGCCGCCGCGGCCTACGCCTTCACGTCGGCGCGCTATGCGGCAGACCGCATCGTCGTCTGGGGCTTTTCGCTGGGCACCGGCGTCGCGGTGGCGCTGGCGGCCGAGCAAAAGATCGGCAAAATGATCCTGGAAGCGCCGTACACGTCCACGGTGGATATCGCCGGCGCGCTGCCGCTGCTGCGCTTCGTGCCGGTGCGCCTGTTGATGCGCGATCAATTCCGGTCCGATCAGCGCATCGCACGGGTCGCCGCGCCGCTGCTCGTCATGCATGGTGACCGCGATCAGGTGATACCGATAGCTGCCGGCGAGCGCCTGTTCGCGCTCGCACATGAACCGAAACAATTCGTCCGTCTGGCGGGCGGCGGACATGACGATCTGGACTATTTTGGTGCGATCGACGCCGCGAAGCGGTTCATCAACGCCGCAAGGGGCTGACGAGCGCCGCCGGCTGGCGCATAGTCGGGGCGCATGATTGAGGGATCTGATGAGATGAGCGCACACGGACCGATGCCGCGGTCATCATGGCTATTTCCCGCGCTGGCGGTGCTGCTGTTTGCCGCCATCACGGGGGCCGGATACACGTTCACGCCGTCGGCCGGCGGGCTGGCGTTCGCGGCCTTGCTGCTCGCGATCTTGTTCGGCACCGTATTTGCCGCAGTCCATCATGCCGAGGTGATCGCTGAACGGATTGGCGAGCCCTATGGCACGCTGCTTCTGACGCTCGCGGTCACCATCATCGAGGTGGCGCTGATCGAAACCATGATGCTGGGCGAAAAGCCGGTTCCGGCGCTGGCGCGCGACACGGTGTTCGCGGTCGTGATGATCGTATGCAACGGCCTTGTCGGCCTGTGCATCTTCATTGGTGGCCTCCGCTACCGAGAGCAGGACGTCCAGGTCACGGGCACCAACGTTTATCTCAGCGTGTTGTTCGTGATGGCGACCATCACGCTGATCCTGCCGAATTATACGCTGACCACGCCGGGACCGGTCTATTCGGCGGCCCAGCTTGGCTTCGTCAGCGTTGTCACCCTGATGCTCTACGGCGTGTTTCTCTACACCCAGACCATCCGACATCGCGATTATTTCATTGGTCAGCGGGACGATGTCGCGGCGGAAGCCTCGCACATGCCGAATCGGATGCTGACGCTGAGCATCGCGCTGCTGCTCGTCTCGCTGCTCGGGGTGGTGCTGCTGGCGAAGAAGTTCTCGCTGGTCGTCGATGTCGTCACCGAGATGATCGGCGCGCCGCCGGCCTTTGCCGGCGTACTGGTCGCGCTCTTGATTCTTTTGCCGGAGAGCGTTGCCGCCGTCGCCGCGGCGCGCAAGAACGATCTGCAGAAGAGCATCAATCTCGCGCTGGGCTCGTCGCTCGCAACCATCGGCCTGACGATTCCCGCGGTCGCGGTTGTCGCCTACGCGTTCGATAAGCAGATACTGCTCGGGCTCAACGCTCAGGGCATGGTGCTCTTGGCGCTGACATTTATCGTCAGCATGCTTACCTTCGGCACCGGCCGCACCAACATCCTGTTCGGGCTGGTGCATATGGTAGTGTTTGCCGTGTTCGTTTTCCTGGTGTTCGTACCTTGATCTCTATGAAGACGTGTGGACGGGTGCTCGCTGCGTCGGTGCTGTTCATCGTGCCGCAGGATGCGCGGGCTGCAACCCTCGACGGCGCTGCGCTGACGTGGCCCTTTGTGCTGCCCTTTGCGGGTCTGCTGTTGTCGATCGCGCTTGGACCGCTGTTGTTTCCAAAGGTGTGGCACGCGCATTACGGGAAGATCGCGGCCGCCTGGTCGATATTGACGCTGGCCTCGCTCGGATGGTTCGCTGGCGGCGCGGCGATGTCGGCGGTGTTCGTTCACGCCATGCTGGCGGAGTATCTCAGCTTCATCGTTCTTCTGTTCGCGCTTTATACCGTGGCGGGCGGCATTCTCGTCAGCGGTGACATCAGGGGCACGCCCTGGAACAACGCTGTCATCCTCGGGCTCGGATCGGTGATGGCGAGCATCGTCGGCACCACAGGCGCGGCGATGATCCTGGTTCGGCCGCTGATCCGCGCGAATATTTCGCGGCCACACAATACGCATGTGATGATCTTTTTCATCATTCTGGTCGCCAATGTCGGCGGCGCCCTGAGTCCGCTTGGCGACCCGCCGCTGTTTGTCGGCTTCCTCAACGGTGTCGACTTCTTCTGGACAACCCGGAACCTTTGGAGGCAGACGGCCATCGTCGGCGGCTTGTTGCTTGCGATCTTCTGCATAGTTGATGCTTGGCGCTTTCGCACTGAACCGGTCGCTCATCGAACCGGCAACTCGAGCCCGATCAGAATTCGGGGCTTGATCAATATCGCGCTGATCGCGGCTATCATCGCCGCCATCCTGCTGTCGGCGAACTGGCGCCCCGGGATCGCGATCGACATTCTGGGCACCAGGCTCGAGTTGCAGAACCTGGTTCGCGATGGGGGACTGATCCTGATCGCCTTGCTGTCATTGTGGCTGACGCCGGATGAGCATCGCGAAGCCAACGGGTTCACCTGGGAGCCGATCAGGGAGGTCGCGAAGCTGTTTGCCGCGATCTTCACCACCATCATTCCCGTCCTGGCCGCGCTTGACGCGGGAAGACGAGGCTTCTTCACATGGCTGCTGGCCGTCGTGACCGAGCGCGACGGCACTCCGCATGAGGTTGCCTATTTCTGGTACACGGGCCTGATGTCGGCGTTTCTCGACAATGCGCCGACCTATCTTTTGTTCTTCAAGCTGGCCGGCGGCGATGCACAGACGCTGATGGGCGAGTTCTCGGGGACCCTGGCGGCGATCTCGATGGGGGCCGTCTTTATGGGCGCTTTGACCTATATCGGAAACGCGCCGAACTTCATGGTCGCAGCGATCGCGATCGAGCGCGGCGTCAGGATGCCGAGCTTCTTCGGCTACCTGCTGTGGGCGTCCTTGATCCTGATCCCGCTATTTCTGCTGCTGACCCTGCTTCCGCTCGCACCCGGTTTCCGGTGAGTTGGAACGCGCTATGCAACTTCCCTGGCGCGTATCGTTGGAGGAGAACAAAATGCTCGCCGCCAAATCCGACGTACAAGTCGATACCCCCGAAGTTCGGGTCACCGAATGGCGGCTGGCACCGGGCAGCGCCACCGGCCATCACACGCACGAGATGGACTACGTCATCGTTCCCGTGACGTCGGGCGAAATGACCATCGTGGCGCCCAATGGCGAGCGTTCGAAAGCGCAGCTCGGCGCCGGCAGGTCCTACTTCCGCAAAGCCGGCGTCCAGCACGACGTGCTCAACGAAACCACGAGCGAAATCGTGTTCCTGGAAGTCGAGCTGAAGCCGTGAGGCTTCTCCGGCCCCCAAACCGTCGGGTGCCCGATCAGGTCCCGGTTCCAGTTATGGTGCAAGGGGGCCAATTGCCACCGATCCGTCGCAGTTGATCCCTCAATATGCCCAGAAGTTCCAGCATCAAATCCGGTGCGGGGAGTGGCCGGCATGCTGAAATACCTGACGAAATTTGCGGTGGACATTTTTCCCTCGGTGGCCGCGACGGTCATCGGAGCCTACATCGTTAACCACTATATCATCGCGACCAAGCCGGGCGCCAATGCGCCGGCCGCCGCTGCCGTATCGACCGCCGACCCGAAGAAAGCGGCGGCCAAGCCGGCCGACACCAGCAATATCCCGGCTGCCGGCGTCAAGGCGAAGGGCATTTCCGAGAAGGCCATGATCGAGAAGACGGCCGCGGAAAGGCCGGCGTCGGCCGAGAAGCCGCAAGAGAAATCCGCCGATCCGAAGTCCGCCGAGTCGAAATCCGCCGACGCAAGGCCTACTGAGCCGCCGGCCGAAACCGCGAGCATCCCGACCGAGCCGCGCCGTCATACGCCGCGTGAGAAGGTGAGGGTGGTCCTTCCATCTCCGGTGCAGCCTGCCGCAGTGCAGCCGGTCGCGCCCGTCGTCGCCGTGGCGCCCAATCCTGCTCCGGCGGTCGAGGCTGCGGTCGCTCCCGAGGAGCGGCGCGATGCCGCCGATCTGGCGCGTGCAGCGATCGAACGGCTACGCGGCATAACCGACAGTTCGTCGCGTCCGCCGCAGCAGGACGCCGCGCGTGCGCCGGAAACGCCGCGGGCGCCCGAGACGGCTCATCCGCCGGAAGCGGCCCGCGTCGCGGCGCCGCCGGCACTGCGGCCCTTGCCGCCGCCGATCATGGTCTCGACACCGCCAAGCGAGAGCTTCAATTGGGGTTCGCTGCCGAAGCCGCCTTATGCCGCCAGCGTAGGTACCGACGATCCGCATCCTCCGACGCCGCCCGCCGACATTCCGCTGTCGCGCCCGCCGCTTGATCTGCATGCTGAAGCGGCTGAGCCGAAGGAACGTCCGACGGTTGCCGACGACATGCTGTCGGCGGCGAAATCGGTGTTCCAAGCCGTCGTGCCGAAATAATCCAGGCACAGCGTTTTCGAGCGAAGCATTCCCTCGGACATGATCGGGGGGTGGATTTCCCCTCAAGTAGGAAACCACGCTCAAAATAAATGAATTAGCCGCCGGTGCGCGCCAGCCCGGTGCGCGCGGCGTCGTCCCTCGGACGCAGCGCGACCGCGCGGCCGTAGGATGCGGTGGCCTTGGCTTTGTCTCCGAGCCGCTCATAGGCCTGCCCGCGGGCGGTCCAGGCCTGTGCGCTGTTCGGATCGGCCTGCACCGCCTCGTCGAGATCGGCCACGGCTTCCTTCGCCTTGTCGACGGCGAGGTAGCTCGTCGCGCGTCCGAGCAGCGGCTCGACGCGCTGCGGCGCCAGTCCGTTGGCCGTGGTGAAATCCTCGATCGCCTGCTGGTGCTGGTTCTGGATCTGATAGATCAGGCCGCGGCCGTAGAGCGCTTGCGTGTTGTAGGGATCGAGCGCGAGCGCGGTATCGAATTCCGCCAGCGCCTCGTCGTTCTTGCCGGATCGCGCCAGAACCTGGCCGCGGGTGGCGTGGCCCTTTGCGTCGCCGACGTTTTGCGAACTGATCGGATCTGCCGGTTTTTCGGCGGCGGCCTTCGGTTTGTCATTGTCCGAACCCCACGATCCCAGATCGAACGAACAGCCGGCCAGCGGGATGCCGAGCGCGACCGCAAGCCAAACGGCTGGCGCGGCGAACCTGCCCAGACGCGAAACTCCGGAGATGAGCGGGGAGACTGGAAAAACCATACGGAAAATGCTCGTGCGGGCAATTGCGTATTGGTAGCCCGCGGCCCTGCAAAATGCATCGGTCAAAACGCAAAACGCGGACCGTGAGGGCCCGCGTTCTCAGTCTCTAAATCTGCGTCAGGCGGATCAGCGCGGTCCGCGACCTGCGCCCGGACCACTGCGGCCGCCAGCGGCGCCACGATCCGCACCGGGACCGGCGCCGAACACCGGCTTCGGCTTCATCGGCAGCAGGCCTTCGCGCTGCAACTTCTTGCGGGCCAGCTTGCGTGCGCGGCGCACGGCTTCGGCCTTTTCGCGGGCTTTCTTCTCGGAGGGCTTTTCGTAGTGACCGCGGAGCTTCATCTCGCGGAAAATACCCTCGCGCTGCATCTTCTTCTTCAGCGCCTTGAGGGCCTGATCGACATTGTTATCGCGGACGAGAACCTGCACGCGGCATCCTTTTTCAATTTGATCGGATCGGAATTCTGGCAAAGCAAAGGGGCGGCGAAGGCCTGACCCTTTACCCTAAGCGCGCGCATGTATCAGACAAACGCACGAATGTCCACCATTAGGAGCGGCTGGTAGAGGAGCGGCTGGCCAAGTATAGCCATGAATGTGGCGAATTCTGTCCATGCGGCCCCAATTTGGGGTCTCGAATCACCCCTAAAGGGGGCTTTTCAAAGGTTTCGGCCACAGAAATTAGATCAGGGGAGACTTGCTAATGGACGCGAAAAAATATGCCGCCGAGGCGATCGGTACATTCTGGCTGACCTTTGCAGGATGCGGCAGCGCGGTGATTGCCGCGGGCTTTCCGGATGTGGGTATCGGGTTCGTCGGGGTAGCGCTGGCGTTCGGATTGAGCGTCGTCACGATGGCCTATGCCATCGGCCACGTGTCCGGCTGCCATCTCAATCCGGCCGTCACGGTCGGCCTTGCGGCGGGCGGTCGCTTTCCGGCCGGCCAGATCCTTCCCTATGTGATCGCGCAGGTCGTCGGCGCGATCATCGCCGCAGCGCTGCTGTATGTGATCGCCAGCGGCGCGCCCGGGTTCGACGTTGCCAAGGGCTTCGCGTCCAACGGCTATGGCGCGCATTCGCCCGGGCAGTACAGCATGGTGGCTGGCTTCATCACTGAAGTCGTCATGACCATGATGTTCCTGTTCATCATCATGGGCGCCACTCACGGCAGGGCGCCGGCGGGCTTTGCGCCGCTCGCCATCGGATTGGCGCTGGTGATGATCCACCTGGTCAGCATTCCCGTCACCAACACATCGGTGAACCCGGCGCGCAGCACCGGGCCCGCTTTGTTCGTCGGCGGCTGGGCGCTGGCGCAGCTCTGGATGTTCTGGGTCGCCCCACTGATCGGCGGCGTGCTGGGCGGCGTGATCTACCGCTGGCTCAGCGAGGAACCGGGCGGCATCGTGGAGGGCAGGTAACCGGCCTAATTATTTCTTACCGGATGCTGGACACACTTCGGTGACGTGCCCCATCTTGCGGCCCGGCCGCGGCGGACCCTTGCCGTAAAGGTGCACCGTCGCGCCCGGGATCGTCAGCCATCGCTCGTAATCGAGGATGTCGTCGCCGATCAGATTGGTCATGGTCACCGAACCGTGGCGAACCGGCTTGCCGAGTGGCCAGCCGGCTATGGCGCGGATGTGCTGCTCGAATTGCGAGATTGAGGCGCCGTCCAGCGTCCAGTGGCCAGAATTGTGCACGCGTGGCGCGATCTCGTTGACCAACACCTTCGCCCCGCCGCCTTCAGGTACCACGAACATCTCGACCGCGAGCACGCCGACATAGTTCAGCGCGTTGGCGATCTTTTCCGCGATCGATCGCGCCTGTGCCGCCAGCGTTTCCGGAATATCGGCCGGCGCCCGTGAAATTTTCAGGATGTGGTCGCGATGCTCGTTTTCGGTGACGTCGTAGCATTCGACGTGACCGTCGGACGAACGCGCGGCGATGACGGAGATTTCCCGGTCGAACGGCACGAACGCCTCGAGGATTGCGGATTTGGTTCCCAGATCCTCCCAGACAAGGTCGACGTCGTCGCCCTCGCGGATGATCGCCTGGCCCTTGCCGTCATAGCCGAAGCGACGGGTCTTGATCACGGCCGGCAGGCCGATGCGCGCGATCCCCGCGCGCAAGGTTGCCGGTGAAGACACATCGGCATAATCGGCGGTACCGATGCCGAGTTTCTTCACAAAATCCTTTTCGATCAGCCGATCCTGCGTGGTCTCGAGGATCTCGTATGCGGGAAGAACAGGGCGGCGCGCGGCGAGCACCATCGCCGTCGCGGCCGGCACGTTCTCGAATTCATAGGTGATGACATCGACGTCATTGGCGAACAGCTCCAGCGCCTCGACATCGGCATATTCCGCGCAGGTCGCATTCGGCACGACATCGAAGGCCGGCGAATCCGGGTCCGGTGAAAACACCTGGCATTTGAGGCCAAGGCGCGCCGCGGCCATCGCCAGCATTCGGCCCAATTGTCCGCCGCCGAGAATTCCGATGGTGTCGCCCTGCTTCAGATTCACCTGCGTTGACACGCTCACGCCGGTCTCTCCGCCACCGCATCGCTCTGCTGCTTGCGCCAGGCCGCGAGCCTTGCCGCCAGCGCCGGATCGTTCAGCGCGAGCACGCTGGCCGCGAGTAGCGCTGCGTTGATGGCGCCGGCGTTGCCGATCGCCAGCGTCCCGACGGGAACGCCGGCCGGCATCTGCACGATCGAGTAGAGCGAATCGACGCCGGACAACGCCTTGGATTGAATCGGAACCCCGAACACCGGAAGCTCCGTCAGGGACGCCGCCATGCCCGGCAAATGCGCGGCGCCGCCGGCGCCCGCGATGATGATCTTGAAACCGGCCGCCTTGGCGCCTTTGGCGAAGGCATACAGTCGCTCCGGGGTGCGGTGGGCCGAGACGATGCGCGTTTCGCAATCGATTCCGAGCGCGGCAAGCGTCTCGGCGGCGTGACCCATGGTCTCCCAGTCCGACTGGCTTCCCATGATGATGGCTATTGGGGCGGTCATTTCGTCAATTCTGTTCGGGAATCCAGAAACATAGGCCGGATTATAGGGGTGGCCTGCGCTTCATCCAAGGCGTGGCAAGGGGTTTGGAATGGACTATCCTGTCTTGGTGAATCCGGGCAAGCCTCATCGACAGGCTTCAACAAAGATGGGCATGAAGAAAAAAACCAGGGCGGCCGCCTCCGGGGCCGCAAAAAGCCGTAAAAGTGCGGTGACGGGGCGCAAAGTGGCGCTCGTCCGGGCCCAGCCTGCGTCCACGCCGCGGTCTGCGGCGGCAAGCGACGCCAAATCGACGATTCGCCGGCTGAAGGCCCAACTGGCCGAGGCGCAGGCACGGATCGAGGCACTGCAGGCGTCCGCCGAAACCGACTTCCTGCTGGATATCCTGAACCGGCGCGGTTTTGAGCGCGAACTCAATCGCTCGATCGCCTACATCAAGCGATATCGCGCCAGCGGCGCATTGATCGTGCTCGATGTCGATCGCCTGAAGCCCATCAACGATGCGTTCGGCCACGCCGCGGGCGATTCCGTGCTGAAGGCGATCGTTCATACGATATTGAGCCAGGTGCGCGCGTCCGACGTAGTCGGCCGGCTCGGCGGCGACGAACTCGCAGTGCTGTTGTGGAACCTGAGCGAGACCGACGCCAGGGCCAAGGCGGCCTCGCTGGAAGAGGCGATAGACCGCCTGACCTTCGTGTTCCGCGGCCGCAACGTGACTGCGGGCGCTTCCGCCGGCGTCGCGATCCTCAATTGCCACGCGGAAGCGGGCCGCGCGCTAGAGCAGGCCGACAGCGCGATGTATGTGCGGCAAGGCGCAGCGCCGCCACGAGACAAATACCTAAAGTCCGCCCAGATCGTCCGGCACGTCGCCGAATTTCCGCAGCAGCTTCGCGTCGCCGAATTCGCCGATCATCGGATCGCCGGTGCGGCTGAAGGCGACGGCGCCGATGCTGCCTGCCATCCGCGACATCATCTCGGCGCGCCGTAGCGCGGTCGTCGAACTCTGGCATTCCTCGGCCGCGCCCGCAACCGGCGCGCCGCTATCGTCCTGCAGGAAGGGCAGTGCGACATAATAGGTGACATCGGCCATTGTTCATCGCTCCGGATTCTAGGCGGCATTACTGCTCGCACTCGATGATCTCGCCGGCATGCAGCCGGCTGATATCGCGGCCTGCAACTCCTCGAGTTCGGTTTCGAGATATTCGTTGGCCATGATCAGCGCCTTGATCGTCGAGCGCAGATTGCCGTCACACATTGCGATCGCTTGATCGCAGGCTTGCTCATAGCGGCGGTTGTTGTCCTCGGAGAGCGGTGACGGGTCGAACATGGCGAAACTCCCTTTTTTCTGGCTGGTCGGCAGATCGCCATGTTCTCTTTTTGTTCTAATGGAGTCAAGAGCCAGGAACACGCGGTTTTGCCGAAGTGTTGGCTTGGCAAACACGCTCGCAAGGCGTGCGGCGGCAGTCGACGCGCGCCTTATGCGATGATGTCCGGTGTGATCTGATCTTCGATGAAGGCGATGCGGTCACGCAACTGCAGCTTTCGTTTCTTCAGCCGCTGCAGCATCAACAGATCCGGCGCCGGCGATTGATGCAGCGCGTCGATCGCCGCATCGAGATCGCGGTGCTCCTGCTGCAGCCGCGCGAGTTCGATGTGGAGTTCGTGCTCATCTTCGTCGGTCATGGTGTATGTTAGCTAATAAAGCACGATGAGGTTGTGAACGGTCTTGAAGGATGCCGCTGAAATATCGTCGGTATGGGCGCGCTTCGCAAGCCAAGCTGGTTCCATAGTCACGATTGGTTACAGAAAAATCCGAAAATATGAGAGCGGCGATTTCCTGATATCCATCGACAAATTCGCTGGCTTGTGTACACTTATTGGTCCGCATCGAATCTGAGGTTTCACCCACCGAGGAGATTTCGTATGGCAATACATGCGCATCTGGTCGAACTGGAACGCAAGCACAAAATCCTCGAGAATGAATTGCACGAAGCGCTCGTGCACCTTTCCACCGACGACCTGCAAATCGTCGAGTTGAAGCGCCGCAAGTTGATGGTCAAGGATGAGATCGAGCGGTTGAGGCATACCGCGGACGAGACTCTCCACTAGTCGATCCCCCCAAGCAGAGTACGCACGATACTTCTTCGCCGCCGGATGGGCGCGGTCGCGCTCATCGGCCGAAAGTCTCGTTGCTGCAATCACTCACGTCACAGCGAGTTCGCCGACATGGTCGGCGATCGCGAGCGACGACGTCAGCCCGGGTGACTCGATGCCGAACAGGTTGATCAGCCCGCTGACGCCGTGCGTTCGCGGTCCCTGGATCAGAAAATCCTGAGTGGCGACCGCCGGTGGGACGATCTTGGGTCGAATTCCGGAATAGCTGGGCATCAAGGCGCCGTCCGGCAGCGTCGGCCAATATTTTCGGATCGCCGGATAGAACCGTTCTGCCCGCGCCGGATCGACGGTGTAGTCGATTGCTTCCACCCATTCCACGTCGGGTCCGAAGCGGGCTTGTCCGGCCATGTCGAGGGTGAGATGCACCCCCAATCCGCCGGGCTCCGGCACCGGGTAGATCAGCCGTGAGAACGGCGCCCGGGCGCTGCAGCTGAAATAGTTTCCCTTGGCGAGATAGGCACAAGGTATCAGCTCGATGGGCATGCCTTCGATGTTGCGAGCGACCGCCGGTGCGCCCAACCCCGCGGCATTGACCAGAAGGTCACATTGCAGCGTCATCGGTGCGTCGCCGCCGGCTTCGATTTCAATTTGGCCTGCGCTCGCTTTGGCGCGGAGCAGCGGGGTGTGAAACGCAAAGGCTGCGCCGGCGGCTTCCGCGTCGCCCTGCAGCGCCAGCATGTAAGCATGGCTATCGATGATCCCGGTCGAGGGCGACAGCAGCGCGGCGTCGCAATTCAGCGCCGGCTCCAGCGCGCGGGCGGCTTCGCCCGCAAGCAACTGCATGTCGAGCACGCCGTTCGCTTCGGCATGGGCGCGGATCGATTGCAGCTTTTCGGTTTCCTTCGGCGTCGTAGCGACAATCAGCTTGCCGCAATTGCGGTGCGGAATGCCGTGGTCCCGGCAATACGCGTAGAGCAGTTGCTTGCCGCTGACGCACATCTCCGCCATCAGGCTGCCAGCGCGATAATAGATGCCGGCGTGGATCACCTCGCTGTTGCGCGAGGAAGTCTCGGTGCCGATGCCTTCGGCCGCCTCCAGCACGATCACTTCACGGCCGGTCTGTGCCAGCCGGCGGGCGACGGCGAGGCCGATCACACCCGCTCCGATAACGACGCAATCAACCTTGTCCATCTGTCCTTCAAGTCCGGGAATTTTGCCGGAGGCCCGATCTGCCGTTCCTTTTTCAGGCGGGTGCTTGACGCAACTCCGTGGCGGCCCGCTCGATTATCTCACAATGCACGGCGCGCTGCGTCCCATTAGTGAAGCATTAATCATGTCAGGGCAATTGCCATAAACTGGCTTACATTTTCCGGTTGCATGCGGAGCCGTTTACCCGATTCAAACCGGCGAAGCCAGACACTCAGGCCGCAAATCCGCGGGTGATTGATGACGGGTAAGAATTGGCAGGGAGGCGGGAAGAATTCGATTCCGGCGCTGGCCCTCTTGTGCCTGGTTATCCCTGCGGTGCTGGGCGGTTCGGCGTGGGCCGCGTCCGGCTTTGCGCCGTCCAGCTATATCGGCTCGCTCGATCCAAACATGATCTGGGAGCTTCTGATCGGGGGCATTGCGGTGGCTTCCTTTCTCGGTGCCATCGGGATCTGGGTGCTCTCGGCGCTGCGCAAGGCCAAGCGGGCGCAGCTCCGCCGCAACGTCTTCATCAGTTCAGCCCTGAACCATCTCAACCAGGGCGTCGTGATGACCGATGCGAACAAGCGAATCGTGTTTTGCAACGATCGCTACCTGGATATTTACGGGCTCGCGCGCTCCGATGTCCCCCGCAACATGACCGGGCCGGAATTGCTGGAGATGCGGCGCGAGGGCGGCCAGCTCGACGTCAGCGTGGAAGAATTCTATGGCCGCGCCACCAGCCCGGAGGGACTGATCACCGAATTGCCCAACGGCAAATCGGTCCTGGTCAAGCATTTTGCGCTGCCGAATGGTGGGTCGATCGCGACGCATGAAGACTGCACCGGCCAGCGCCGGCTGTCGCGCAAGCTTGCCTCGACCACACAGTTTCTGGAATCGGTGCTCGACAACGTTCCGGTGTGCGTCGCCGCCAAGAACATCGAGGATGGCCGCTATATCTTCGCCAACCGCGCCTTCGAACGGTTCTCACGCTTCTCCCGCGACCGCATCGTCGGTAAGCGCGCCGACGAGATATTCCGTCCCGACACCGCCGCCAGCATCGAGGCGGCGGACCAGGCCGCGCTCAACGCGCCGCAAGGCTTGTTCCGTAGCGAATTCTTCGTCGAGCGCGGATCGGAGAAGCGCATCATCGCATCGAACCGCGTGGTGGCGCGCAACGAGAAGAGCGAACCGGAATTCCTGATTGTATTGTTCGACGACGTCACCGACCGCCGGTCGCTCTCCCGCGAGCTCGAGAACAGCAAGAAGTTCCTCGAACTCGTGGTCGACAACATCCCGGTCTCGCTGATCGTCGAGCGTGTCAGCGACGGGCGCTATCTGCTCGCCAACCGTTCCGCCGAGACCATTCTCAACCGCCGCCGCGAGGATGCCACCGGCCTGACCGCCGCGGATATCTTCAATCCGCGCGAAGCCAAGCTGATCATCGCGCGCGACGAGGCCGCGATCAAGAAACGCGGCCTGCTCACCGAAGAGCATCCCATCAGCACCAAAGACGGCCTGCGGCTATTCCTGACGCGCCGCATGACCGTGCTCGACGAGGCCGGCGAGCCGCAATATTTGATCAAGACCCACGAGGACGTCACCGACCGCCGCCAGACCGAGTCGCGCATGGCGCACATGGCCTATCATGACGGCCTGACCGATCTGCCGAACCGCGCTGCATTCCTGCAGGCGCTTGCCCAGATGATCGAGGCTTGCGCCGGCACCGACGAGGAATTCGCCGTGCTGTGCATCGACCTCGACGGGTTGAAGGAAATCAACGACGTCTTTGGCCATGCGATGGGCGACAAGGTGCTGATCCAGGTCGCCCAGCGCCTGCAGGCGTCGGCGCGCGGCGGTGTGGTGGCGCGCCTCTCCGGCGACGAGTTCGGATTGATCATCGACGGCAGGCAGCCGGCGGCCGGGATCGCGCTGGCCGAACATGTGGCCGAGGCGCTTGCCGGCGAATTCCATATCGACGGCAAGGCGGTCCGCACCGGCTGCACCACCGGCATCTCGGTATTCCCCCACAACGGCTTGGATGCGGCCTCGCTGCTCGCCAATGCCGGCGCGGCGCTGTTCCGCGCCAAAGCGAAATCGCGCGGCTCGATCAGCGTCTACGAGCCGGAGATGGACCAGCAGATCCGCGACCGCCGTGTGCTGCATCAGGACCTCTCGATGGCGATCAAGAACGGCGAAATGTCGCTGCACTACCAGCCGCAGGCAGCGGCGGGTGCGACGGTTGCCGGGAGCGAAGTGATCGGCTTCGAGGCGCTCGCCCGCTGGCTGCATCCGGTACGCGGCTTTGTGTCCCCCGGCGATTTCATTCCGATCGCGGAAGAGAGCGGCCTGATCGTCGAAATGGGCGAATGGCTATTGCGCGAAGCTTGCCGAGAGGCGGCCTCCTGGGCGGCGCCGCTGCAGATCGCGGTCAACCTGTCGCCGGCGCAATTCACCCATGGCGACCTCGTTAGCCTCGTGCATTCGATCCTGCTTGAAACCGGGCTCGCGCCCGGTCGCCTCGAACTCGAAATCACCGAGGGCGTGCTGATCGAGGATTTCGACCGCGGCCTCGCATTGCTGCGGCGGCTGAAGGCGCTCGGCGTGCGCATTTCGATGGACGATTTCGGTTCCGGCTATTCCTCGCTCAGCTATCTGCAGGCTTTCCCGTTCGACAAGATCAAGATCGACCGCGCCTTCGTGATGAATCTGGGCCGTAACCCGCAATCGGCGGCGATCGTTCGCGCCGTCATCGACCTCGGCCACGGCCTCGAAATGTCGATCGTCGCCGAGGGCGTCGAGACCCAGCAGCAGCTCGGCTTTCTGTCGGAAGAGGGCTGCGACGCGGTGCAGGGTTATCTGATCGGCAGGCCTGCGCCGATCGGCCAGTTCGCCGCGTTGGTCGGCGGCACCAGCAATATCATGGAGCCAATACGCAAGACCGGTTGAAGGTCTGCGCCACGGCTGACTACGATCTCGCGCGCGCTGGCTGGCGCCGGCTCAGGTTTTTCCGGCGAGCTCTCGCAAATCGACGGCGTTACGCCGAACCGACGGCGGAAAGCGCTATTTTCAAATGCGCTTAGTGTGATCCAGCAACATGCAGGTGGCAAAACGCTGCGAGTGCCGAATAGGCCTATCCACAGTTCCGCAGCGCCCAAGACGGGTTTCCCCGCCGCGCTAGGTTGGTCCCGCCCCGGAGATATTTTGAGGATTTTCTTCTATGAAGCCAATATTGGCTGCGATCGCCATCACAGGCTCGCTGGGTGGCGCCGGCATGGCATTAGCCGCGGATTTGTCGCCCCGAACCTATGCCAAGGCCGTGCCGGCCGACCCCGGATATAACTGGTCGGGATTTTATGTCGGCATCAATGCCGGCTACGGCATTGGCAGCGCGCCCACCTCGCTGGCCCTGAACGCCGTGGAGCAGGGCTATATCCGGCCGGGCCTCGACAATCCGCTGCCGCCGACCCTGCGCCCGGAGGGATTCGTCGGTGGCGGCTAGGCCGGATTCAATCTCCAGTCGGGACGCATCGTGGCGGGCCTGGAAGCCGATCTGGATTATTCGAACTTGCAGAAAACCGATGCCGCGACCGGTGCACCGTACGTTGGCGGAATACTCACCACGACCGTGGCCACCAGTCTCGACTGGTTCGGCACCGTTCGGGGCCGCTTGGGCGTGCTGACCGTCGACAATGTCCTGCTGTAGGCGACCGGCGGTCTCGCCTATGGCAGCTTGCGCACCACGACGACGGGCTCCAACATTTCGCCCTTCAACTGCGACGGCGGTCACATCTACTGCGCCACCGGCTCGACATCAGGAATATCGGTTGGCTGGACCGTCGGCGGCGGCATCGAATACGCCTTCGCGCGCAACTGGACGGTCAAGGCCGAGTACCTCTATCTCGATCTCGGCAACCGTTCGGTCGACTTCATCGATCGTGACGACGTTCCAGGCGGAGCCATGACGGCCACCACGGCTTCACTGCCCACATTGCGGGCGGCGGGCTGAACTATCATATCTAGAGCACGATCGGTTCTGATTGAATCAGAACCGAAGCTCCAGATTCTTGTTTTGACGCGTTTTCGAACCGGTATCCACTTCGCTCGAAAACGCTATAGCCGTCGTTGCTAATGGCCTAATCCCGCTTCGGTGCCGCCTCGCGTGACCAGGCTGAGTCGCGCGCGGATGGTCTTCGCTCCAGGCGATCTGCGATCGTCTTCCTTGCCTTGTCGCCGCGTCCGGCGCGAAGGCACGCGACGACAAAGGTGTCCTCCCATAATTCCCGCTGCGCATGGCTGCCACCGATCCGCACGAGGTCTCCCATCAGCGGCTCAAGGATAGCGACCGCGCCGTCATGATCACCTTCGGCGAACGCCTTGATGCCGCGACAGATCTCGATCGCGGCACGGCCCGGCGCCAGTTTGCCGTCCGCGGCGCGCTTCTCCAGCTGGGCCAATCTCGTTTCCAGCTCGTCGCCGCCGGTTGCCGCCGCGACTAGCGCGTGATGGACATCGGCAAAGTGCGCACCGGCCTGCGGGAAGTTTTTCTGGCCGTAAGCAGCGATATCCCGCCAATGCGGCTCCAGACCGGCCTTGCCCGCCAGGGAAAGCCGCCACAGCAGCGAAGCGCCATCGGTAAAAATGTTCAGCGGCGGGTATGGCCTGTCAGCGGGTTTGATTTGCTGTTCGTAGATCGCAAGGGCGCGATCGAGATCGCCGGCGTCGAGCGCCGTCAGCGCGAGATGCCACCACAGGTGCCCGTGCAGGAAGCTCAGCCGATCGTGCGCCGGCAGCCATTGCGAAAGAAATTTCTGGCCTTCGCCCATGTCGCCCTGCTCGAACATGGCGTGGGAGAGGCCGTGCGCGGCGTTGGCGTTTTCGGCTCGCAGCGACATGGCGCGTTCGCTGAGAGCGCGGCCGACGCGCAAATTTCCCGCCTCGACGTGCGACCAGCCGAGATAGCTCAGGAACCACCAGTCCTCGCCGTAGTGTCCGGCGTGGCGCTCGCAGACCGCGAGCTTTGCAGCATCGTGATCGGCGCGGCCGGAGAAGGCGTAGAGGCCGAACGCGCCGAGCAGAAGCGAAAGCACCAGCGCATCGCGGGGAAACTCGTTCAGGTGTTGCTCAGCGCCGGACATGGCAAGCTTGGGCTGTCCCTCGATGGTAGCAGCCGTGATCTCCACGTGGCGGCGTTCGCGTTCGCTTGCGCCCGCCGCCAGCTGGCGGGCGCGCGCTGCCTTGGTCCGGGCCTCTGCACCTTGCATGTTCATCTGATGAATTCGCGCCCGCGCGATATAGGGCAGGGCGAAGTCAGGATCCTCGGCGATGGCTTCGTCGAAGGCGTCATCGGCCCCATGCCAGGCCGACAGCATGTGATCGACGCCAAGACGGTAGAGCTCGGCGGCGCGGTCGGAGGCGGTGGTCAGAGGCAGGTCGTATCTGTCCCGATTCATTTCTCTCCCCACGAAACAAAGAACCGCGCGTTGCGCCTCGGCCAGCGCTCCGTGTACTAGTAGAGCATGGCCGAGGAATTATCGAAAACTGAAATTGCCGATGAGCCGGGCGATCCCGCGCAGCAATCGGTCGCATCCGAAATGCCGCTGCTGCGCGTCGAGAGAGTAGCGAAGAAATTCGGCAACTTTCGCGCGGTCGACCGGCTGTCGCTCGATATCCGTGCCGGCGAATTCTTTGCCCTCTTGGGCCCAAGCGGCTGCGGCAAGACGACGCTGTTGCGCATGCTCGCCGGCTTCGAGACGCCGGACGAAGGCCGTATCCTGCTCGCGGGCCGCGACATTGCGCAGGTCTTGCCGCATGAGCGTCCCGTCAACATGATGTTCCAGAACTACGCGCTGTTTCCGCATCTTTCGGTGCGCGACAATATCGCGTTCGGCCTGAAGCGGGCCGGCATGGCGCGCGCCGAGATCGATACGCGCGTCGCCGAGATGGTGGCGCTGGTCAAGCTCGAGGGCATGGAGACGCGAAAACCGGATCAGCTCTCCGGCGGCCAGAAGCAGCGCGTGGCGCTGGCCCGCTCGCTGGCGCGGCGACCGCAGGTGCTGCTGCTCGACGAGCCGCTCGCCGCGCTCGACAAGAAATTGCGCGAAAGCACGCAAGCCGAACTGATGGACTTGCAACGCCGCCTCGGCACCACCTTCATCATCGTCACTCACGACCAGGAGGAAGCGATGACCATGGCCGGCCGGATCGGCGTGATGGACGCCGGCCGGCTCGAACAGGTCGCGTCCCCCCGCGATCTCTATGAGGCGCCGCGCTCGCGCTGGATCGCGCAGTTCGTCGGCGACGTCAATCTGTTCGAGGGCGAGGTCATTGCGCGCGAGCACGGCCGCCTGACGATCGCGACGCGCGAGGCCGGCGCCATCGCCGTCGCCGAGCCGCGCCAGCCGGTGACAAAGCATGTCGTCGGCGTCGCGATCCGTCCCGAGAAGATCAAGATGTCGGGGCGCGCGTCGGCCTCGGATGCGGGCGCGCCGCAGGCGAGCAACCGGCTCGAAGGCGTGATCGCCGAAATCAGCTATCTCGGCGGCCTGACCAGCTACCGGATCAGGCTCGATTCGGGCGCAGTCATCCGCGCGTCGATGGCCAACACCGCGCGGCTCGACATGGATGCCTATCATGCGAGCCAGCGCGTGGTGGCCTGGTTCACGTCAGACGATTGCGTGGTGCTGGAGCAATGAGCGCGCGCCGCATCTTCGCCGGTCCGGCGCGCCTTGCCGCGATCGCGCCGTACCTCTGGATGGTGCTATTCTTCCTGGTGCCATTCGGCTTCGTGCTGAAGATCAGCCTGTCGCAGACCGTGATTGCGCAGCCGCCTTACACGCCGGTGTTCGATTTCACCGAAGGTCTTGCCGCGGTCAAGGCGGCGCTCGGCGAATTGTCGCTGGATAATTTCAGGCTGCTGGTCTCGGACAACCTCTACATTCTGTCTTATCTGCGCAGCCTCGTCGTCGCCGTAACCTCGACGGCCATCCTGCTGCTGATTGGCTATCCGATCGCTTACGGCATGGCGCGATTGCCCAGGACCTGGCAGGGCGTCGCGATGATGCTCGTCATCGTGCCGTTCTGGACCTCGTTTTTGATCCGCATCTATGCCTGGATCAATATCCTGCAGCACGACGGGCTGCTGAACAAAATACTGCTGGCGCTGCATCTGGTCGCCACGCCCGTGGTGTGGCTTTCCACCGACAGCGCGATGTATCTCGGCATCGTCTATTCCTATCTGCCATTCATGATCCTGCCGCTCTATGCGACGCTCGCCAAAATGGATCCCGCGCTGCTCGAAGCGGCCAACGATCTCGGAGCCTCGCCGCAGCGGGCGTTCTGGCTGGTGACGTTTCCGCTGTCGCTTCCGGGCGTTTGGGCGGGCGCGCTGTTGTGCTTCATTCCGATCGTCGGCGAGTTCGTGATTCCCGATCTGCTGGCCGGCTCCAATTCGCTGATGATCGGCCAGACGCTGTGGCTGGAATTCTTCACCAACAAGGATTGGCCGGTGGCCTCCGCCGCCGCTGTCGCGCTGCTGCTTCTCCTGGTGCCGCCGCTGTTGCTCTACGACCGGCTGCAGCGCCGCCAACTGGCGGGCGGGCGCTGATGGCGGGCAAGGTGAACAGGCTCTCGCGGTTCAACATGACGGCGCTGGCGCTGGGTCTGGCGTTTCTGTACCTGCCGATCGTCATTCTCGTGATTTACTCCTTCAACGCCTCGCGCCTGGTGACGGTTTGGGGCGGCTGGTCGCTGCGCTGGTACCATGAGTTCTTCAACGACCGCGCCATGCTGGATGCGGCCTGGATGTCGCTTCGAGTCGCCGCGGTGTCGGCGACGCTGGCGACGCTGCTGGGCACGCTCGCGGCGGTAGGCCTTGCCCGCGGCGAGCGCTTCAAGGGCCGCGCGCTGTTTTCCGGCATGCTGTATTCGCCGCTGGTGATGCCGGAGGTGATCTCGGGGCTGTCGCTGTTGCTGCTGTTCGTGGCGCTGAACGCCGAGCGCGGCTTCTGGACCGTCACCATCGCGCACACCACGCTGACCATCTGCTTCGTCACCGTCGTGGTGCAGTCGCGGCTCAACTCGCTCGACCGCTCTCTCGAGGAGGCGGCGATGGATCTCGGATGCGACCCGGTGCGGGCGTTCCTGCTGGTCACGCTGCCGCTGATCATCCCCGCGATCGCCGCCGGCTGGATGCTCGCCTTCACGCTGTCGCTCGACGACGTCGTG
This sequence comes from uncultured Alphaproteobacteria bacterium, assembly GCA_963786115.1. Taxonomy (GTDB): domain Bacteria; phylum Pseudomonadota; class Alphaproteobacteria; order Rhizobiales; family Xanthobacteraceae; genus Bradyrhizobium. Next base: position 14,571 of record CAWAYC010000012.1, on the reverse strand, counting down.
ATCGCAAGCTTCACCACCGGCCCCGGCTCGGCGACGCTGCCGATCCGGATCTATTCCGAGGTGCGGCTCGGGGTAAAACCCGAGATCAACGCGATCTGCACCCTGGTGATCGGTTTGATTGCGGTGATCATCGTCGTCGCCTCGTTCGCCTCGAAACTCTCGAGCTCGCAAGGCGAGAGCGCGGCGCCGCTGTAGCCGTTGTTCTATCGTCTTTTCGACGAATGACTTTTCGATTTTGAAGTATCCCGCTAGTTGTATAGTCTTGCTGGCGCGGAATTGGCGTGGAGGATAGATGGTAAGTGATCCAGTTTCTTGGGACCGCTATTGGTTCCCTGCCGGAATGTTGCCTCCGGACGGATATCTCTCAAGGCCAGAGCACGGTTCGATTGACAGATCAGGGCTTCGTCTAACTCAACTAGATAACGTGCCGTGCCTGATCTTGCTTGGTGTTCCCGGCATGGGAAAGACAAGTGAGATGAAACGCGCTTCGGAACAGGCAGTAGCCCGAGGCGAGCAATCCATCTTTGTTTCTCTAGGAAACTTGAACTCAACCTCAGATATAATCTCGCCGGTCATCCGAGATATCGACGGCGACAAGGTTTGTAATGTTTTTCTCGACGGTCTCGACGAGGCGCTTTCTCAGCTCTTTCATATTGAACAGCTGATCACAACCTTTGTACGAGAGTTTGCTGCAAGAACGGGAGGGCTCGATAGGCTGCGCCTTCGTATCAGCTGCCGTTCTGCCGAATGGTCCGATTCTCTCGAAACTGAACTAAGAGCCCTATGGGGAGAGCAGGATGTAAAGTTATTTGAACTGGGTAATCTCCAAGCTGTGGATGTGGAAGCCGCTGCCGCGGCGACCCTTCCGGAGGCTGAAGCCTCGAAGTTTGTCAAAGTAGTCGAAGAGTATGAAGCGGAAAGTCTCGCCAGCAGACCGATAACGTTAAACATGCTCCTGAATGTGTTTGAGCAAAACCATGATTTACCACGAGAGCGTGTGCAACTTTATCGAAGAGGTTTACTAGCCTCGATCGAAGAAACAAACGTCCTGCGTCGCAAAAATCGTCAGACTGGTCGCCTCGACATTGGGTCAAAATTGATGGTCGCTAGCCGCATGGCTGCGGCGACGGTTTTTTCAAACTCTTCGCAAATTTGGCTTGGTCTGCACTCCGAGAAGCAGCCCGATCGTTCTGTGACGCTGTCCGAAATCGCTGGTGGACTAGAGCCTGCCATGGGCTTCAGCTTTCCCGTCGGCGAAACCGAGCTCTACGAAGTCTTATTCACGTCGCTCTTTATTCCGATTTCGAGCGACACGTTTGTGTGGAGTCACCAAACCTTCTCAGAGTTTTTAGCCGCATACTACCTCGTCGAGCACGGGCTAACGGCTGGCGAAATGCTCGATTTTCTGCGAAATTCCAGTGCAAATGCGACAATCGCGCCGCAGCTTTATGAAGTTGCCGCATGGATTGCGAGCATGGTACCCGAATTTTTTAGAGCGCTCGCGGACGTCGAGCCATCAATTCTTCTCCGCAGCGATGTCTCATCGGCTGCTCCCGTAGATCGGGAAAGGCTTGTGGGTGAGCTTCTCAATCGTTTCGATAGGGAAGAAATTCACGATTTCGACTACGGGGCGCGCTCGCGATATAATCGCCTTCATCATCCTACGTTGGCATCCCAACTTACCCCATACATCGGGGACAAGAGCAAGGGGGTCTGAGCTGCTGCCGGTTTGATGGACACCAGGTTTAGGTGTTTCATGAAGCCGGAGGTAGGTCATGCGGAGACGGAAGTTTAGTCGAGAGTTCAAGATCGAGGCGGTGAAGCTCGTCAGGGAGCGCGGGGTATCGGCGGCACAGGCTGCCCGAGACCTGGACGTTCATGAGAATGTGCTGCGCAAATGGGTTAAGGAGTTCGGCTCCGACCCGGCTCAGGCCTTCCCGGCTGATGAAGGCCGCGGCCTTCTTCGCGAAGGAAGCACATGAAGTTCGTCTTGTCTGGCGTGACCTGCTGGCGGATGGCGTCGAATGTGGCCTGCACCGGATCGAACGGCTGATGCGCTTGCAGGCCTTGCGGGCGCGGCCACGGCGCCGGCGTCTGCCGAAGGACGAAGGCGATCGCCAGATCGCGACCGTACCGTCGAATCTTCTGGACCGACAGTTTATGGCCGAGCGGCCGAACCAGAAGTGGATCGCCGACTTCACTTACATCTGGACGGCCGAGGGCTGGCTCTATGTGTCGGCCGTGATCGATCTGTTCTCGCGCCGGGTAGTCGGCTGGTCGATGAGCGCCGGTATGACCGCCCAGTTGGTCGCCGACGCCTTGCTGATGGCGGTCTGGCGGCGCGGCAAGCCCAACGAGTTATTGCACCACTCAGATCAAGCAGCCAGTACACCAGCGAGCAGTTCCAGCGACTGATGGCCGACAGCGGCATCGTTTGCAGCATGAGCCGGTCCGGCAATGTGTGGGACAATGCGGCGATGGAAAGCTTCTTCTCGTCGCTGAAGACCGAGCGCACCGCCGGCAAAACCTATCGCACCAGAAACGAGGCCAGGGCAGATGTGTTTGACTATATCGAGCGGTTCTACAATGCGACCCGGCGTCATTCGACGATCGGATATCTCAGCCCTGTTGAGTTCGAACGCAAGGTGGGATTAGCTTAACCTGGTTTCCATCAAACCGGCAGCAGCTCAATTTATCCTTCAGCGCGAACTTGGACGAGCTCGCGTTCGTCTGGGACGTTGCTGACATCTCTCCGGAACTAAGGGTGGGGCTGGAGAATGCATACAGTGTCAAGTTAAATTCAGCCGCCGCTAAGTGGCAGCGTGATGATTTAGTTCGGAAGGCCCGACGCCCATCTGGTGAAACCGCCGAAGAGACCAGCGCTCGAATCGAGCGAAACCTTACCGAAATCGAAAACGGAAATGGCTTTGGGTGGTGGCAGTTCAATTTGATACTCCTTTCCCGATCAGACGGGCATTGGGACGGCGCGGGCGAATTCAGTTCTGATCTCACAAAAGCAAAGACGTGAAGTTTCCTAAACTCTAGTTTGCAGCGACGAATAGTGGATGCCGCGTTTCGATACCTTGTTCAGCACCGCATCCGTTCGTCTCAATGGCTAGGAACCAGCACGTTTCATAGGCCGGCTGCGGCAGGCTATCGGGCTCTTGTATTGGTTTATCTCCAAGAGAAGGAATTATATCGCGGCCTTACGGAAGAGACGTGGAGCAAATGGGCGTCCTCAATCTTGGGTCTGGCGTTTAACGACGACAATCGCGAGATTCGAGCTGCATTGACAAAGCGTTGCTTTGAGCGTGCCCCTCAGCAGGTCCGGCGTGTCATCAAGCGCATACTAGCCAAGAGCAAGTCTGAGTTTGATGTACGAGAGGCGCTCAGGACGCTCGAGAAGTTGGACGACGACAAGTTAGACGATTATTTCTGGGAGCTTTACCAAAGTCTGGAGGCAGGAGATCCGCGAAGGAAGCCGATCATAAGCTTTCTTGCGTCGAAGGCATTTCCTCCTGTCGTTCAATTCATTTTGGCAACCTTGCAAGAACACGTCTTGCCAGACGATATGGCGCTAGAAGGGGAGGTTGCACCGGCTTGGGCCGCGCTCATACAAAGCGAAACGAGGGTTTTCTGGAAGCCGTTTGTTGATGCATGGAGCACCAAACCTAGATTGGCGCGGTGTATTCTGGTCGAAATTGCGGACCGAGAATTTCTGGAGGGCCGGCCATTCTATTCTTTATTGTCCGAGTCCGAATTAGCTGATTTTTTTGTCTGGTCGTACAAGAGTATCCCTCCTCCAGCTGAGGAGCGTGGTGGTGCGCGAGCATTAAGGGCTGTGGATTACGTCGACCAGTTTCGAAGCGGGATGCTCGCGCACTTGGTGGGTCGCGGTACTCCTGCTTCGTTGTCGGAGGTAACGCGTATCTCTGCGGCTTTGCCGCAAGTTAGTTGGCTTAAATGGAAGATCGTTGACGCGAAAAACGAGCTAAATGCGAAGAGTTGGAAAAGTGTTGGGGCTTCGGAAGTCATTGCGCTAATCGCATCCTTTCGGAGCGCGCTCCCGGTTCGCGATACCTTGTCCGCCATTAGAGCGGCGCAGGCTGAGCTTTCCGAGCAAGTCAGTGTAGAGGCTGTCCGCGGCCCATCTTCAGGTGCTGGCCCAATCTCCGAAAACGTCGAGCGTGAAGACGATAGGCCAGAGCCTGACGCGTCGATCGTTCGACAGAAGCGAATTTTGATGGTTGCTTCGGAATGGGGATCGGCGCACGGAGGCATCTCCACGTTCAATAGGGAGTTGTGCATCGCGTTGGCTGCCGTTGGCCATGTTGTCGTCTGTCTTGTGGTCGAGCCGACCCGGCGAGATTGCGATGAGGCTGAACAGTATGGAGTTAAACTGATCGGTGCACCGTCCGATCCTACAATCGAAGCGGAAGAGCGATTAGTGCTGGTGACCAAGATGGAGTTCGACGGGTTCGTTCCGGAAATTGTCGTTGGCCACGATCACGTAACGGGTTCTGCTGGATTTCACATTGCGCGCAGGGTCTTTATCACGCCTCGCTACGTACATTTCATTCATACTCTCCCGGAGGAGATCGAGCCCCACAAATCGAGAAGAGGGAGTTCCTATTTGCGTGGGGCAAAAAAGGCTGCCGCACAAATTCTACATTGTAGGCGAGCTGATTTGGTCGTCTGCATTGGCCCTCGAATACATCGCGAAATGCAAACAAAACTTGCAGGAATTTCGACTGTTGCCGTGGTCGAATGCTGGCCCGGACTAGATCGGAGACTTCTCGGGCACACCATCGATTTGTCCAAGAGACGATCGCCAAACTGCCTATTTTTGGGCCGGCTAGAGGACAGTGACCTTAAGGGTGCCGACTTGGCATGTGCGTCTATAGTCGCGTTAAACGGAGCTTGGAAAAGAATTCCAAGGCCGAAGCTAATAATGCGAGGTTTTGATACAGACGAAGAGATCTACAAAATGCCGGGATTTTCAACTGCCAAGCCGTATTTGAGTGCTCGGCCCTTCACATCAGACTCAAGCGAAATTGCGTCGGACATCTGCAGCGCGTCAGTGATTATAATGCCGTCCAAGTCGGAGGGATTCGGCCTCGTTGCGTTGGAGGCCATAGCTGCCGGAATACCGGTTGTAGTTACTTCCGAAAGCGGCATTGCCGAATTACTTATGGATTCGTCAATTAGTACCGTGCTCGGGCAAGGACGTGTTGAAGGCTGCATTCGTGAAGTAAATGGAGTGGATGCTTGCGACCAATGGGTTAGCCGGCTGAACACCATACTCTCTGAACCTGTCGCGTCGTTTTCAGAAGCTGACCAAATAAGAACGGCTCTGCGCGGAATTCTTACTTGGGAGAATTGCGCAAATCAGCTAATGCGCCACGTAGACTCCGTTCTAGATGGGCCCGGAAGGCTATCATAACCAATTTTTGAGGATGGAGGTCCTGGTGCAAGGAACAACGCACTCGTGACTGGTTGGCGTGAGCCCCTCGTGCTCACGACTTCACCGCCCCCGCCGTCAATCCGCCGACCATGTACCGCCTGAACGCGTAATAGATCGCGGCCGGCGGCAAGGCGTAGATGAAGCCGGTTGTCATCAGCAGTTCCCACGGGGAGTCGTCAGCGGCGAGGAAGTTGCCGAGCGCGACGGGGAGCGTGATGTCGGTATCCTTCGACAGCAGCAGGAACGCATAGAGATATTCGTTCCAGGCGAGCAGGATCGCATAGGTGCCGATGGCAACCAGCGAGGGCATCATCAGCGGCACATAGACGAGGCGAAACACCTGCAGCGTCGTGGCGCCGTCCATGGTCGCGGCTTCGTCGAGCTCGACCGGCAGCTTGTCGGACGCCTGCTTCAAGACCCAGATCGCGTAGGGCGATGCGATCGTCACCATCGCCAGAATCAGCGACCAGTGATTGTTGAGTAGCCCATAAGTGCCCATGGTCCGGTACATCGGCACGGCCAGAAACGCCGCCGGAATGAAGTAGGTGAAAAGCGCGAGATTCATCACCGCGCGGCCACCCGGCGTGCGCAATCGCGAGATCGAAAACGCCGCGGCGGTCGCCACGAACAGCGTCAGCGCCCCGGCGGACACGGCAATCACGGTCGAATTCCAGAACTGGATCCAGAAGTCCCGCAGGAAATAGTGCTCCTGGTAGAACACGATATGGAAATTATGCAGCGTCGGATGCGCCGGCCACAGCTTGCCGGAGAACGCGTCTTCCTTCGGCGAGATCGCGAACAGGAACATGTGATAGATCGGCACCATGGTCCAGATGAACACGGGGATGCCGATCAACAGCAGCTTTGCTTCCGTTCCGACTTCTCTGAGGCTGGGAAGCTTCATCGCGACAACCGTTTCATCATGAAATAGACCAGCGGCAGCACGAACGGCAGCGCGCAGACGATCGAGGCCATCGCAAGCGAGAGCTGATCGAGCCGGAGATAGCGGATGCCGAGCGTCGCCAGCACGTGGGTGAGGTCGGCAGGTCCGCCGCCGGTGAGCAGGTAGACGCTGTTGAAGTCCCCGAGCGTCCAGATCATCGAGAGCAGCGTGCAGGTGATGTAGAGCGTCTGCATCGACGGCCAGGTGATGAAGCGGAATTTCTGCCACCAGCTCGCGCCGTCGACCTCGGCCGCCTCGAACAGGTCGTGCGAGATCGCGAGCCGTCCGGTGAGCAGGATCAGCGTCCAGAACGGCAGCGATTTCCAGATGTGCACGCCGATCGCCATAGCGAGCGCCACCGACGGGTCGTTCAGCCAGTTCGGGCCGTCGTCGCCGGTGAACCTGAAGATCAATTGGTTGACCATGCCCCATTCCGGATTGAGCATGAAGCGGACCGAAAGGATGGTCGGAATCGACGGCACCGCCCAGGGCAGGATGAACAGCACCGACAGCCATCTGATCCAGAGGCGCTGCTGGGCGAAGAAGCCGGACAGGAACAGCGCGATCAGCATCTTGATGTTGATACCGATGACGAGGAAGATCAGCGTATTGACCGCGGCGCGTGCGAAAATCGGGTCGTGAAAGAGCGCGACGTAGCTGGTGGGATGCCGCGCCAGCCAAAGCCCGTAGCCGACGGGATAGAGCACGAAGGCCATGAACACGAGCATATAGGGCGTCAGCAGCAGGATGCCCCAGACCTGCGGCGTGGTCAGTCGCGCCGAGAGCGGTGCGGCTGGTATCGCGTGATCGCCGGAAAGCGTGATCGCCATATGTTTACTCTTGGAACGAGATGCCGGCCACCGCTACACCGTCGTCCCGGCGAAGGCCGGGACCCATTACCACAGGCCTTTGTCGTCGGGCGAAAGCCGTCGACCAGCTTCTTCTAAAACAAGCGACACGGCGTATGGGTCCCGGCTTTCGCCGGGACGACGAGGAAAAAGCCGTAGCGGCGGCCGGCATCGTTACCCTAGCCCGCGACCTGCTTGATGCGGACGATCAGTTCGTCGACGGCCTTGTCGACCGGCACCTTTTCGCTGACCACGCGGTTCATCGCCTTGGCCCAGACGTTCTCGTTGTTGAGGATCGTGAACTTCCAGTTCTTGGTGAAGTCGAACGGCGTCGTGCCGCCGGTGAACTGAGCATAGACCGCCTTGCGGTGCCGGTCAGCCTGCCAGAACGGGCTCTGCTGGCTGGCCGTTGTCACCGGGAACCAGCGGCCGAGCGCGCCCTCGACATAGGGTCGCAGGTTTTCTTCCTGCATCAGGAACTTGATGAATTCCTTGCCCTCGGCCTTGTTCTTGGCGGCGGCGAAGATCAGGCCGGTCTTGACGTCGGAGCGGTACTTGATCGGCGTTCCGTCCGGCTTGTTGGGGAAGGAGGCGGTGATGATGGTTTCCTCATATGCCTTCTTGCCGGCGGCGCGCTGCTCCGGGGTCAGCGCCGGATTGGTGGAGTCCTCGAACCACTTCGCCGCGATCGAGATCGTGAAATTGTGGGTCATCACGATCGTCTTGTTGTGGAAGGCGACGTTGTTGTCCGGGTCCTTCCAGGTGGTGGAGGAGGGCGGCGTGCAGCCCCTGATGTAGGTGTCGGTGTAATCCTTCAGCGCGTGGATCAGCCCGTCGCGCACCTTGGGATCATCGACCAGCAGCTTGCCGTCGTCGTCGACGAGCTTGACGTTGTAGGCATCCATGAAGGTGTAGAACGACTGGAAGGAGTCGGTGGATTCCACGCCCATCGGCTGGCCGACGGCGTAGATACGCTGGTTGGTGGCCTTGCGGATGCCGGGCTGCACCTTGTCGCACCAGAACGACCAGTAATCCTCCCATTTGGTCGGGATATCGCTCTGCTTGAAGCCGGCCTTCTCCAGCAAGTCGCCCCAGATCTGGACGTGCATGCTCTGCTGCTTCAGGGGGAAGCCGTAATAGGCTTTCTTCTTGGTGACGTCGTTGTAGAGCAGCGCGGTCTCCAGCGTGTTCGGCGCGAACGCCGACTTCATCGGCAACAGGATGTCGGAGAGGTCCTCGAGCTTGCCCTCGTAGGCCCACTTGCCCTGCGCCTGCACATCATAGCTGTCGGAGTAAGCGACATCAGGCACGGTGCCGGAGTCGAGCGCCGCCACCGTCTTCGGGATCATGTCCTGGATGGCGTATTGCGACAGTTCGACCTTGATGCCGGTCTTGGCTTCGAATTTCTTGATCGTTTCCAGCAGCGCGTCGTCCTCGGACTTGTAGAAGCCCTTGCCGAACCAGACGGTGATGGTCTTTTGCTGGGCCATCGCAGGTGCTGTGGCGTAAAACAGCCCGACAGCGGCGACCGCGAATGTAACCGCACCTAATCCCTTGAATCTCACGTTGTTCTCCCTGGCGATCTCTCCGGCTTATTAACCGGTTGGGTAAAACACTAGCGCATGCGCGCGGCCTGATCCAGATGGCGGAATGCAACTTGTGTAGGGGGAGCAGCGCAAAAGAATTCGCGACCCAGCCGATCGACCCTTGTAGCAAAGTGATGGCTGCAGTTGGGCTTCGCGAGTTCGGCGCGGCCAGCGGGGGCGCAGCACGCTGATGTCGGATACGAGGCGAGTTGAGAGGGCAGCCTCTCGCAAGATCGAATGCTGCAGGACAAACCGGCGCATCTCATCGCTTCCCGCGACGCAAGGCGCGCCCGAGGCATACATCAATCTCTCGCCCGTGGAGGGCGTGGGGAATGCCGGGCGCCCGATGCACCCGCAGCCCGCGTGCAAGAAAAATGCACACGGTAGTCACCACGAGTCCACCGAAAACACCCGGCATTCCCGCACGCGGCTGGTTTTAACGGCTTATAGCGCGCTCTCCCCGGCGACGAATTCGTCTTGTCACCGTCATCGGCGGATTGAAGGTCTTGCCGAGCCCGGTCGGGCTGACCAAAACCTCCGCCGACTTGACACCAGCAACGGGTGCCAGGACCACACGGTTTTGCCGTCCGCGACCCGTCTTCGTCCAGAGGCTTCGCCGGCATGTGCACGTCCGCCGAAGCATTGATGAAGCCGGAAGCAGCGCCGTTCGTCTGCGCGCCGGTCGATCGCTCACAGACCGAAGCCTGCCCTGCGATTCCTTTGCGCGCCCGATGCTGCCGCGTCCACCGCATCCCATCCCAACGTTCGTGACGATGGCCAACGCCCCTCTCTCGGGACGGGATGGGGGGAGTTATGGATTTGATTTGGGTCCGGTGGAAAGGCAATTAATTTTGGAGATTGGGCTGGACGGGTGGAATCGGATTGATCTCGTTCAAGAAATTCGCCGTGGCGCGCAGGTCCGTGGCGAATATTGGCAATAGTGATCCGAGGTACAAAGGGCTCGTTCATATCCTGCGCTCCGATTGCGCTTGGCTCCATCCTATTGATTAGCCACTTCCTAATGCCAGGGAGCGATGCGCATCGTAGCGATCTGGACAGGTGTCGGCTTGCAGAGCCGTAGGGCGGATTGAACCGAAGGCGTAATCCGCCAACTCGGTGCCTTTAGCGGCGGATTACGCTGACGCTAATTCGCCCTACGGGCTAAAAAAGAAAGCGGCCCAGAACATGTATGCTGGGTTTGAACCTATTCCAAATCGGCAGAATGTTTGGCGAAGGACTCAGACGATTGACGACAGCGAACTTGTCGTCATCGCGATCCAGACTGATAGCTGAGTCTCAAATTAGGCCACTGAGGCCGGAAACAGGCCGGTACTCAGTGGCAACCCAGAACGCATCCCGAACTCTCACCATCGAATGTCCGCATGGGGTCAATCGCGTCGGTTTGATTGTGTGCCGATGGCTTCCGGTCTACCTCGAAAAACAGACATTCTCAGATCCCGTCAGTATGTTTCAAAAGTGCCAAACTCAGACATTCCCCGGTACCTTCATTCGGACTATGTTCGTTGCGGTTGGACGATAGGGCCTACGCTGTTGATGCGCTCATACCGCAGCAGGAGCCTAATGAGCGATCCTACTGAGCACAAAACCACGGTACCCAACGCCGAAATCAAGCTTGCGGTTGACCGAACGCGTCTCGCCTACGACCGAACCATGCTTTCCTGGGTCAGGACGGCGACCGCACTGATCACCTTCGGATTCAGTGTCCAGCAGTTCTTTCGGATTGCGAGCAAAGGCAACGTGGAAAGAACCGGCATTATCGGGCCGCACGAGTTTGGGGTGTCGATGATCGTTGTCGGATTGCTGGCGCTACTGCTGGCTACCCTGGGGCATCGGTCAGCCATTAACGTTCTAAAAGCTCAAAATCCGGACGCGAATATTCGTCGTTCTCTAGCGGGTGTGCTGGCAGCCCTGGTTTCAATTCTCGGAGTGTTGGCGCTGCTTTCGATGTTGGTGCCGCAGCACGCTACGTAAGATTTATCGGCACAGTTTCGCAGCCGGCTATCCTGCAACCGAACAGCTTAGCGACATTCTGCTTCAGCTGAACGAAACGTCGCTGAGCCAACTCCGCCGCGATCATGAAACCGGCCATCTTGAGCACAAGATCGGTAAAGCGTCGAAGTAAGGCCGCGACCGAAGTGAACAACAGATGCTCGATCCGGCCCCACAGCTACCGGACGATACGCCGACCGTGAACGTCCAATTTCCTGCAGGAATTCGGGATGCTCTCAACGAGGTAAACGTTCGCGCCCTCGGGGCGCGCTGCCAAACTAGACATCGGCTCATCCGATCTTCTCCGCCGTTTTGCGGCTTCCAATTGCCCTACAGGTATGGGCGTGGTTCGGGCTATCTCACCGGACCAATTCGATCTCGCTCGGCCGCCCCAGACCTTGTTCTGTCGTCGCCCGTATGCGCGCTTCCCTGTAAGGGGTTGCGCGCATCGCAACCGATCCTCGTGTTGCTCCGAAGCGGTTTTCGTACCCTGCTAGAAGATGTCTGCGTCCTGTGACTGAATCACGATCCCGTTGTAACCGAACTTCTTGATCTCCTTGACACCTCGCTCTTGGTCAGTCGCATTCGCGGGCGTGAATGTTACGTAGTGGTACAGCACAGTCACCTTGGGATTCACCTTTTTGAGAACGCCTGCCAGCTGTTCTGTCGAAGTATGAAATGCGTTCATGTACTCTGTGGTCACAGGTGCCTTGGCGTCGTACGGATTGGTCTTCGGATCGAAGCTGTACGCCTCGTGGAACAGAATGTCTGCGCCAGCGTAGACCTTCTCCATATCATCGTAGAGTGACGTGTCGCCGCTGAAGACAATGGTCCGGTCCACGGTTCCATCCGGTTTGGAGGTGACGACGCGGTAAGCGTACGTATAGTCCCAAGTGCCATGATGGTTCATGTAGGCGGTGATCCGGACGTTATTGTCCTTGTAGACCTCACCGGGCAGCACGTCTTTCGCCACCAATCTATAGCCCGTGGCATTGAGCTGTTCCAGGCCAAACATCTGGAGATCAATGTCCTTCGTGTAGGCCTCCTCGAGGTGGCGGACCACGCCCACCGTACCCGGCGGTCCATAGACCTGCATCGGTCCTTCACGAAAATAGATCCAGGGCGCGAGCATGAACTCCGACAGGCCTTCGGTGTGGTCAAAGTGTAAATGGGTGAGAAACAGGCGGGTGAGATTCTTCGGTTCGAGGGCAGCGATCTTTCCACCGTACGCTGGCGTGCTCACTTGCGAGTTTCGCCAAAAGCCTGGGCCACAGTCGATAACGTAAGGCTGACCGTTGACGACAACTGCGACGGAGATTCCGTTGTGGCGAGGGTCGGCCGCGGGCGTTCCACTGCCGATTACGACGACCTTGGTTACGTCGGATGTCGAATAGTCCTGCCCATATGCATAGCCGAGCGGCGCCCATTCGGCGCGACTGGGAGTCGGCTTGTCCTTGATTATCTCTTGCGCAATTACCGTATTGAGTAGCAGAAAACTCGTTGCTAACACGAGTGTTACACCTGTAAGTCTTTTCATATTGCGCCTCCCATTTAATGTCCGTTGAGAAACGCCAGCGCGTAATCAATTCTTCTACCCCCAGGAAAGCGGGCATCCGCGCCCCGGCTCTCCGCCTTCGCGTCAGCTGGCCGTGATTATCGTACATCTTCGCTGGCCGTTCGACCAAGAGAAAGGCAGCCGCACGCGAAAAGCGATCAACGTGATGACACCGAAAGACGTGATGACACCAAAAGAAAACACCAAAAGAAAAGAGTCATCGGCAAAAGAAACAGGCGGAAGAAGTGGCAACGCCGTTGACCATTCTGGTCATGGCACATCACCAATAAAACCTTTGTCAGCTGCCGATGTGGCCGACGGTGCCATAGCGTTTCCAAGCGGAGCTGACCGCGCGGCGTTGTCCGGTTGCAAGTTGGGGGACAGGCCGCAGAACACACTCCTTTAATGAGGAGCTGGCTGCGTAGCTGGCTTCCAGTCGCGTGCGAGCTTCTGCGCTTCGTTTATCTGAGCTGGGGTCATCCTCCGTTCGGCCATGTCTAGAGGCTTGACCGCTCTTTGCTCACCCTGTGCCGCCGCTAGACTGAACCACATGTGGGCACGAACATAGTCCTGCGGTACGCCTCGGCCTTCGCCGTACATGACCCCGAGATGGAGCATGGCGATGGGATGGGCTTGCGCGGCAGCCCTCCCAAACCAGATCATTGCTTCACTATAGTCCTGCGGTACGCCCTTGCCGTTTTCGTATTGGTTCCCGAGTAGAAACTCGGCGAGGGCGTCGCCTTGGTCTGCAGCCTTCCGAAACCACATTACTGCCTCGGTCTCGTCCTGCGCCAGGCCTCGGCCGTCGCGATACAGGGTCCCGAGATTGGATTGGGCGAGGGCGTAGCCTTGCTCTGCAGCCTTCCGAAACCATAACGCTGCGGCTAAATAGTCCTGTTGCACGCCGTGGCCAGTCATATACATTAAACCGAGATTGAACTGGGCTGCAGCGTCGCCATCATTGGCCAGCGAACGAATAAGACGCAGAGCTTTTACGTAGTCGCCTCTGGCGTTCGCATCAGCCGCATCCTCGAACGTGCCAGCGGCCACAGGTGCAGCAAAGGCAGACGCTAGAACGATAGCGGCGATCGCGCACTGGAGCTTCATGGTCTGGCCCCTTTGCTCGTAGTTATTCCTGCCGTAGCGTGTGTAACTCTTTTGTCGCAGCATTCATCTTTTTTCTGGCAAATTAAATCCTGGCTGGATTCACATGGTGAGCCCGCTTGCTCCAGGGTTAAGATGTCGCCGAAATTTATTGAAAGGTGACATACTTACGGGCACAATATGACCGCGAGCATTGCACTGACTGCGGCGAAAAGTTGGCGGCCTGGCATAGCTACAAGCGTCTTGGCGCTCGCGATCATGTTTTTTTCCCAGTGTGCGCTGGCCGATGAAGGCGGCGTGAGTTTCTGGATCCCAGGTTTCTTTGGAAGCTTGGCGGCCGCGCCCCAGCAGGAGGGTTGGTCGCTAACTAATATCTATTACCATACCACGGTGTCGGGAGGTGGCGACGTTGCCTTGGCTAAAGAATTTCAAATTGGGCAGGTCCCTGCCAATCTAACGGCAACGGCTCGTCTGAACGCGAGCGTAAATGCCACCGGAGACCTTGGTATTGTCATTCCCACCTATGTGTTCGCAACGCCGGTGCTTGGAGGGCAGGCGTCGGCACTCCTTGTGGGATTCTATGGTGTCGCAAGCACCAATCTGGCAGGCCAATTGTCGGGGAACCTAACGGGACCGGGCGGCGGTAGCATCCCGTTCATGCGATCTGACAGCTTCAGCCAAGCGCAGTGGGGTTTTGGCGATCTGATCCCAATGTTCACGCTGCGTTGGAATGCCGGTGTCAACAACTACATGGTTTACGCTACCGGCGATATCCCGGTCGGCGCTTACGACTCAAGCCGCTTGTCGAATTTAGGTATCGGACACGGTGCGATAGACGTGGGCGGTGGCTACACCTATTTCAACCCGGCGACCGGGCATGAATTGTCGGGGGTGCTTGGGTTTACCTATAATTTCATCAATACTGCAACACAGTATCAGAATGGCGTGGACCTGCACTTCGATTGGGGCGCATCGCAATTCCTGACCAAGCAAGTTCAAGTGGGTCTGGTAGGCTACGCCTACAAGGACATCGGCTGCGACAGCGGCTCAGGCGATCACGT
>CAWAYC010000011.1:0-131873 GCA_963786115.1 uncultured Alphaproteobacteria bacterium | reverse complement strand
GCCTGTCCCAGTCGATAGCCATTCCTGTGGACGCCATCTGATGGTACTCGATCCTTCATGCGTTCCAGCCGTCGTTCTCATCGTCGAGGACGAGATGATGCTCCGCATGCGGGCGGTCGACATGGTTGAAGACGCCGGCTACACGCCGGTTGAAGCCCTGGATGCCGGCGAAGCCGTGGCAATACTGGAAGCCAGGTCCGACATCGCGCTGATGTGCACCGACATCCAGATGCCCGGCAGCATGGACGGCCTGGGGCTTGCGCAAGCCGTGCATAAGCGATGGCCGTCGATCAAGATCATCGTGGTGTCGGGTCAAGTGACCCCACCGTGCAGCGATCTGCCGCCCCGCAGCAGATTTTTCGGCAAGCCACTCGAAGCCGGGCAAATGATAGCCGAGATGCACAGCATGATCGGCCGCGCCTGACGCGCGGTCTTCACGCCAGATACCGCCAAAATCGCCCGATTGCGGCAGAAACCATCCCGCGAAGACAAGTGCCGTACGCGACTTATGGTGATAGGGTTGGGTATGTTTAAAGCCGATCTCCGTACAGACCAGCGCGTCGGAAGCAGCGTAGACCCGCACCAGGACTTTCTGGCGGAGGAGAATGTCAGCCTGCGGCTTCTCCTTGCGCAGGCCGAGATCAACGCCAGCAGTCTGCTCGCCAACGCCGGCATCGAGGCCAGAGAGCGCGAGGCGTCCGACAAGCTGCAGAAGCTGATCCTTGAAGAGTTGCACCATCGCATCAAGAATACGCTCGCGACCGTGGGGGCCATCGTCTCGCAGAGCCTGCGCAATTTGCCGGGAGCTGAAAACGCGCAGCATGCTATCGACGGCCGGCTGCTGGCGCTCGGCCGGGCGCACGATCTCCTCCTGCAGGCAAGATGGACCAGCGCGGATCTTGGCACCGTCGTCCGCGGCGCCACCGAAGCCTTCGACAATCCTGATGAGCCGAAATTCTCGATTTCGGGACCCGATATCCGGATGACATCCGGTGCCGTCATCGCCGTCGCGATGACACTTAACGAGCTCTGCACGAACACCACGAAGTTTGGCGCCCTGTCGGTCCCGGAGGGGCGCGTCGACATCACCTGGACGCTGGACCCACAGACACAGCGCTTGCACCTTGCATGGACGGAGAAGAACGGCCCCCCCGTCCACCCTCCGGAAAAGCGCAGCTTCGGGACGCGGCTGATCGAGACCCTGGGCAAGCAGTTCAAGGGAGACGTGCGGTTAACCTATGAGTCGACCGGTTTCGTGTACGCATTCGACGTGCCGATCGCTTCCCTGACTTCGCCGGCAGCGTAAGCACCTATTCAGATCGATTGACGGAGCCAAAGGGTATGGCTGGACCAGATCAAAAACGGCCCCAGCACGGGGGAAGAGCCGGGGCCGTCATTCATCGGATACCGTGGGGGACGGCATCCGGTCACCTCTCACCAAGTTAGTCCCGTGACATTGGTTCCAGCCACTATTCGTGAGCAAGAGGCGCGTGCGTGAACTTCGGCACGGTTCGTGCACACAGATAGCTACCGGGGGATTGCAATGTCCGGATCTGACACAACGCCGCCAGGCATTATTCGGCCGGGCGGCGTTGTGCGTTTGGGGCGTCCTAATTCCGGACTCTTGAACCACCGCAGCCATCGGTAGCTGTGCCTCGAGCATGCATGGCCGCCCAAGCGATCAACCTCAGTCGAAAGCCGACGGCAGCTCACCCTGCCGGAAGATGACGGTCGGCTCGTCGTCGTAGTCACCCATCTCGGGATCGCCGGTGGACGAGAAGGCAATGACGCCCACTTTGCTCAACGCCAGTCGCTCGGCCGTGCGAAGCGCGCCCGTTTCCGTCTTGCAGGCGATCGGAGCGTCGGCTTTCAGGCTTCCTCCCCGGCCGGCATTGAATGCCTGAACGAAGTAGCTTGTTTCGCGAGCCATGGGTTTCCTTTGAGCACGCACCGGGCGTTCTCGGATTCAAGACATTGCTTGCATCAGCGCAGAAATCTTCATTGTCGCGAAGTTGGAGAAGCTGTCGGACACGGCGTACGGCAAGATGAGCTGGTCATTGTGCGTCATCGCCCCGCAGGTGTAGACCACGTTGGGAACGTATCCTTCGCGCTCGGATGGCTCGGGCCGCAACAACGGCTCGCTCGAACGCGCCAGAACCCTGGATGGGTCGCGCTTGTCGAGCAGTACCGCGCCGATTGAATATTTCCGGACCGGGCCGACGCCGTGCGTCAGCAACAGCCAGCCTTCTTCAAGTTCGATCGGCGATCCGCAATTGCCGATCTGAACAAACTCCCAGGGAAATTGCGGCTTCAGGATCGCCTGCCCCCCTTCCCATCTGTACAAATCGTCCGAATAGACCAGATAAAGATTCTCGTTGTCCTGCCGCGCAATCATGGCGTACTTGCCGTCGATCCGCCGCGGGAACAGCGCCATGCCCTTGTTGCGCGCGGCCGCGCCGTGCAGCGGCGACATTCGAAAAGAGAGGAAATCGCTGGTCTCGATCAATTCCGATCGGATCGCAGTGCCCTTGTAGGCGGTATAGGTCGCGTAATAGGTCGTCCGTCCGCCATCGCTGAATTCGACAAAGCGGGCGTCTTCGATGCCGTTCGACTGCGATTCCGTCACCGGAAAGATCACGCGTTCGCTGATGTCCTGATCCGGCTTGAAGACCACCTCGACCTCGTCGCCGATCGGCCCGGATACCCGATGCCCGATCCGGGCACTGGAAGCGAGCCGGGCGGTCGGATCGACCGCAATGCTGCCGTCGGCCGCGACGGTGCCGGCGCGAAACGTCAATGACGACACGTGTCCTTCGCCGACGGCACGGAGGCTGAGAATGAAGCGCAGGCTGCCCGTCGGCGTCCCCGATTGGTCGGGGTGCGGTACGATGCTGGGATTGAACAGTGCCGACGCCTCGAACGAATACTCGTGCATGAAATAGGCGCCGATGAGCTGGCGCTGTATCTTCGGAAAAAGTGCAGTGCGCCGCGAGGGCTTCTTCCATTTCGTCGGCACGGAACTCAAACGTCTCCAGCAAGTTGCGGTGCCGGCCCTGGAAGTTCTCCAGCACATCCGCCAGCTGGCTGGCCGCGGTCTGCGAGTCGAGCGCGAGAACGCGCTCGACGATATGATTGGCCCGCGTCTTGTCGGTCGGGTTGAGATCTCGCGGTTCGGTCGCCGGCTTGAACGGGCGCACGATCACGCGGGCGGGGTCGGGACGCAGATAGAGAGCCTGCCGATTGAGAAAGGTGGCTTGCAAGGAGGGGCCCTCCGTTCGCCTGAGCGAACGCTGGATCAAGCGCCGACGGCGCGAAGCGCCACCGGATTTGTCGGATTGACATTGACGCGCGCAAGCTGACGGATCTCAGCCAGCGCCAGCAGATAGGACACCACCGACTCGCCCCCGCAATTCTCATTAACACGATCGGGGTGCAATCCATCGCGACAACTGCCGGTCTCGGGATCGGCGAGCGCAACCGATAGGTCGTTGCTGCCGAGAAACCAGGAGAAAACCCTGGTCGCGATCGTCTTCCATTCGGCATCGTCATCCGCGCGCCACGCGGCCAAGCAGGCAGCAATTGTCGCGGTGGCTTCCAGAGGCTGTTGATCAAAGGCGCGAGAAGGCTTCCGCAGTTCGCCGAAACCGGCCGTGCCGATCGGGCGGAATTCGCCGGTCGATGTCCTTTGCTGTGTCATCAGCCATCGCAGGGATCTTACCCCCGCTTCGACATAGCGAGACGTCTGCGTCGCCATACCTGTGACGATCAAGGCCTGCGGCAAGCGCGCATTGTCGTAGGCGAGGCCTTCCTCGAACCACTGCCAATCCGGCGTTTCAACCGATGCCAGGCCGGACATCAGCCTTTCGGCAAGGACACGTCGGATTTCCCGGGCGCGGCGATCATCGGGAACCACATCGCAGTAGGTGTCGAGACCCAGCAGCGTGAAGGCCGATGCGCGGGGGGAACGAAAGCTTTCCGCGGCCGGTAGCGCCTGGGCAAACAAGGCGCGCGCCCATCGACGCCGCGACAGGCTGGCATCTCTCCGCGAGCATTCGCCCAGCGCCCACAAGGTTCGGCCGTGGCTGTCCTCCGAGCCGCTGTCTTCGAGCCAGGTCCGATTGAAGCCCATGAAGTTGCGAAATCGCCTGGTGTCGGGATTCCACGCATGCTGCACAAAGGCGGCAAAGCGCGCAGTCAGCACGTCCGAAATCGGCCTCTCGCCCGGTTCATTGAGCGCGCAAGCCAATAGCAAGGCGCGGGCATTGTCATCCACGCAATAGCCGTGCGCGCGATCGGGAACCGCATGCACGGCGTGCTGGAACAGGCCGGTATCGTCGCACATCGACAAAAAATGCCCTAATCGCATGTCGGGCGCCGCCGCGGGGCTGAGCGGCGCGATCGCGTCAGGTGCGGCGCGCGCGATCAGCTTCAGCCGGTGGCCCTGCCGCGCATGCTCGAATACGGTCATGTAACGCTCGGCGGTGCGCTCCCATGTCATCGACCGGCTGGCGGCGTAGGCCCGCTCGCGCATCGCCTGCCGGCGGGGTTCGTCGGTAAGCAATTGCGCGATTTCGTTGCCGATCCCCGCCGCGTCGCCAAAGGGAACGAGAACGCCGCGCCCGTCGGCCAGTAATTCGCGCGCATGCCAATACGGCGTCGAGACGACCGGTTTGCCGAGGCCGAAGCTGTAGGCCAGCGTACCCGACGTCATCTGCGCTTCATTGAGATAGGGCGTGACGTAAACGTCGCACATTGAAATGAATTCGAGCAGTGTGGCCTGGTCGACGAACTGGTCGAGAAATTCGACGTGATCCTCGATGCCGAGTTCGCGCACGCGGGCCATCAGGCTCTCGCGATAGGCTTCACCCTGATCGCGAACCAGATTGGGATGCGTCGCCCCAAGTACGACATAAACCGCATCCGGTCTTCGTTTCAGGATCGAGGGCATGGCGTCGATCATGACCTCGATGCCTTTGCTGGGCGACAACAGCCCGAATGTCAGAATCACGGAGCGGCCGCTGAATCCCAATCTTGCCTTTGTCGTGTCCGGCGCGACAAATGGAAAGTCGGGGATACCATGGGCAATGACCTCGATCTTCTCGTGCGGCACGCGATAGACGCTGTGCAGCAGCTCACGGGCTTTTTCGGCCATCACGACGACCTTCGCGGACACCCCGACGATTCGGTCCGTTACCGTGCGCTGGATCGCGCTAGGGCTTGCCAGCACCGTGTGCAGTGTCGTGACCACCGGCATGGTCAGGCGCGTCAGCAATTCGAGGATGTGGGCACCGGCATCGCCGCCGAAAATCCCGAATTCGTGCTGCAGGCAGACGACGTCAAATCGACCAGCGTTTAGAGCAGCCGCGGCGCGCGCATACTCCTGAAGATTGTCGTCCCTGATCTGCAGGGCAACCGACGCAGGATAGTCATAGGTCTGGTCGTGGTCGGTCATCGCCACGACGCTGGTCTGCAGGTTTGGTCCTGAATTCGAGATCGCGCGTTGCAGATCGGTGGTAAATGTCGCGATGCCGCAACGGCGAGGCAACGAATTGCCGATCAGCGCAATCCGGCGGGGCGGCGTCACGTGCGCGCCTCGGCCAGGGCCGTCCATTTCGGATCATCGGGCGCGGCTGATTGAATGAGTTGGGTCGAAGGCTCGCAGAGCCGCTGCAAAAGCGAATCAATGGGGCGGGCCGCCGGATACGCGATCAGAGCGGTCAATCCGTTGGTGCCAACCTCGATGCTGCTGCGGCCGCCGCCAACGAACATCGCCTGCCCGATCGACACCATGGCCAATCCGATCGCCGCATGGCCGTCGAGAACAAGAATCCAGGTCTCTGGCTCGGCGAGCAGCGCCCAGCTTGAAGCCTCCCGAAGGTCAACGCGCTCGAGTACGAAATGCCGGCTCGCGACGAGGACCGTGCGTTCATCCGTGAGGCGGATCGGATTGGCTGACGATCGAAGCGGCCAGGCGTTGGCAACGGCCACGCCGTCGTCAATGTGCAATTCACGCTGTCTGTCGTAGTCGAACAGGCGGAACGTGGTGTCGCTGCACTGCTGAATTTCGGCCAGCACGATGCCGGCGCCGATGGAGTGGATCGTGCCGGCCGGGATGAAGACGACATCGCCTTTCGCAACTGGCCGCCATTGAACCAGTTCGACGATCGAGCCGTTCGTGATCGAGGCCCGCAATTCCTGTGGCGTTACCCGGTGCTTCAGTCCAATGCCGACCTGCGCGCCCGGTTTGGCCGAGATGATGTACCATGCCTCGCTCTTGCCATTCGGCATTCCCATCGCACGCGCATAAGTATCGTCCGGATGGACCTGGATGGACAATGGCTCGTTCGTGAAAAGCAGCTTGAGCAGCAACGCGGGGACAGGAGCGTTCTTGTCGGCCCGTTCGAACCACAGCTCTCCCACGGCGTCAGCCGTACCGTCGATGTCGCTCCATGGCTGGAGATCGCTGACGCCCCAGGGCTTGTGCATGGCCCGCACGGAAGCATGTTCGATGGGCATGAGTTGTCCTGACGCGTGCGCGCACGCCGGAGCGACGTGCCGTTGCTCGATATCGTCGATTAGGATCTGTGTGGCTAAGCGTCGCGTCCGGACACGCCCTCTTGCAGGAAACCGGGCCGCTGTCCGTCATATGGATACTCGGGCAGCCGATAGCAAGCTTTGCGGTCGCCAGCCATCGCCCTGGTGATTTCTCTCGACATGGTGACGGAAAGGGAGTCTGCTGTAACCATCGCCGCCTTCCCCTGGCTGCTATCGGTGACTGAGCGTGTTGTACTCCGCCACAAAGAGGGCGGTCGGTGTCCACCATCCAAAAATTCAATCTGCGTGAGTGGCTCGTAGCTCCAATACTGCTTCCGGTTTTCCTGGGTTTTTCCTGGGTCTGCTGATTGCCGGCGCGGTCATTATCCAGCGGTAAACGCCTGCCGTAACGGAGGAACGCGCCACGATGTTATGCGTTGGCTACGGCAGACCCCTGTCGTAAGCGCGATACGGATCAAGCGTCAATCGCTGCCATGGAAAGGAAGAACAATGAAAAAGCCCGTTCTCTCTATCGACCAACCAGAACCTAAGAAGGCGGTACGAGCCGACCGACCGCCTACTGAAGGGTTCGCGACAATCGTCGACGGCCATTTCAAGTCGGAGTTTGATACGACCGACGGTGCAGAAGCCGCGGGTCGAAAGCTGAAGTCGGCTTATCCGATGCTTCAGATCGAAATCTATGACGCCGTTGCGAAGGTCCGCACGTTGTTGCACTAGCGAACCAGATTATCTCGTCGTTTTCCGCGAACTTGTTCGCAAAGCATCCGGCGGACGGCAATGCTAGTCGAGCACCTCGTCGGCACACGACCGACCTCGGGCGCATCCCGGAATGACCGCGCTCTTTCCCTACCCGATCGGCTTCAGCCCCGCCTCGATCTCCTTCCGTCGCCGCTCCAGGAACGGCGGCAGCGCGAGTTTTTGGCCGAGCGCCTCCATCGGCTCGTCCGTCGCAAACCCCGGGCCGTCGGTCGCGATCTCGAACAGGATGCCGTTCGGTTCGCGGAAATAGAGGCTGCGGAAATAGAAGCGGTCGATCTCGCCGCTGTTGCGAACGCCAAACTCGTTCAGCCGCTGCGTCCAGGCGTGGTACTGCGTCTCGTCCGGCGTTCGGAACGCGACGTGGTGCACGCCGCCGGCGCCCTGCCGCGCAGGCGGCACATCCTTGGCCTCGAGCACATGCAGTTCGGCGGCGGGGCCGCCCTCACCCATCGCGAACACCTGGATCTCCGCGCCGTGGGCGGCATAATCGCGCACGCGGCGCATGTTCATGATCTCGGTCAGCACCGAGGCGGTACGCGACAAATCGTGCACGGTCAGCACGATCGGACCCAGGCCGCGGATCTGGTGCCCGGCCGGCACCGGGCTGCGCTCCCAGGGCGAGGCTGGTCCCTTGCCGCCGTCATCGACCAGCACCAGGCGTTGGCCTTCCAAATCCTCGAACGGCAGCGTCAGCCTGCCGTCGACTTCGGTGACATCACCCGTCAGGCCGCCGGCCTGCTTGAGACGATCCCGCCAGTAACCAAGGCTGCTTTCGCCGGCGACGCGAAGGCCGGTCCGCGAGACCGCGTTGGTGCCGCGCCGCTCCGGCGCAGCCGGGAAGTCGAAGAAGGTCAGGTCCGTGCCCGGATTGGCCCGGCCGTCGGCGTAGAACAAATGGTAGGCGCTGACATCATCCTGATTGACGGTCTTCTTGACCAGCCGCATGCCCAGCACCCCGGTATAGAACGCCAGATTCTGCCGCGGCTTTGCGGAAATCGCCGTCAGGTGGTGAATTCCGGTTAACTGCATTGCATGTCCTTCCACTCACTTTCCGGGGAAAATCGGCCGGATCGTTTGGGGCTTTTCAGGGATGATGTAGGATACGCCCAGAGGACTCGCCAGCGGCGGCGATACCGCGCTCTTGCCAAGGACCGCTTCATGACCGGGCACCTGATAGTCACCGACGAAGACTCGACCCGCGTGATCACGCTGCGGCGGCCCGAAAAGAAGAACGCGATCACCCAGGAGATGTATCGCGAGATGAGCGATGCCATCGACAAGTCGCAGAACAATCCAGACATCCGCTGCATCATCATCACCGGCGGCTCCGGCGTGTTCACCGCCGGCAACGACCTCGAGGATTTCCTGAAAGACGGCACCTCGAACACCGATGCGCCGCGTGCGTCCAACGCTGTCAAATTCCTTTATTCGCTGGCGCATAACGTCAAGCCGATCGTCGCCGCCGTCGACGGTGTCGCGATCGGCATCGGCACCACCATGCTGTTCCACTGCGACTATGTGCTCGCCAGCACGACGGCGAAGTTCTCGACGCCGTTCATCCATCTCGGGCTGGTGCCGGAAGGCGCCTCCAGCCTGCTGATGCCGCGCACCATGGGACACCACCGCGCCTTCGCCATGCTGGTGATGGGACGCACCATGACCGCCGACGACGCGCGCGTCGCAGGCTTCGTCAATACCGTGGTGGCGCCCGGCCATACCGAGGTCGAGGCGCGCAAGGTGGCGCGGGAGATCTGCGCGTTGCCGGCGGAAGCGGTCGCGATCTCGCGCAAGCTGCTCAAGCTGCCGCCCGAAGACATGACCCGCCGCATCGACCAGGAAGGCCACCTGTTCGGCGAACGGATGCGCTCCAGGGAAGCGGTCGCCGCATTCAAGGCGTTCTTTGCGCGCAAGAAGAATTGAACAACCGTTTCGCAAAATCGTAGCGCCCGCATCCTAACGTAGCTTCATGAAACATCCGCTTCATCAGACCCTGGCGGCGCTCGCGCTGACGGTGGCCCTCGCCTCGCCGGGCCAGGCGCAAACCGCAGATACCGTCGATTTGCGAATTCTCGCGATCAATGATTTCCACGGCAATCTTCGCCCGCCTCCGGGCGGCATCAGGATCGCCGATCCCGAGGACAGGACGAAGAAGATCGTCGTCCCGGCCGGCGGCTCCGAGCACATGGCGACGCTGGTCCGGCAACTCCGCGAAGGGCACAGGAACACCATCTTCGTGGCGGCCGGCGACCTGATCGGCGCCAGCCCGTTTCTCTCGGCGATGTTCCACGACGAGCCGACCATCGAGTCGCTGTCGATGATGGGGCTCGCGCTTTCCTCCGTCGGCAATCACGAATTCGACGAGGGCAAGGAGGAACTGTTGCGGATGCAGAACGGCGGCTGCCATCCGGTCGACAAATGCCAGGGACCGCATCCCTTCGAGGGCGCAAAATTCCATTACCTTGCCGCCAGCACGGTCGAGAAGAGCACCGGCAAGACCGTGTTTCCGCCTTACGAGATCAGGGAATTCGAGGGCATTCCGGTGGCCTTCATCGGACTTGCCTTGAAGGGCACGCCGAACATCATCTCGCCGGCCAGCGCCGCCGGCCTCGAATTCCGCGACGAGGCCGAGACGGTGAACGCGCTGGTGCCCGAATTGAAGGCGCGCGGCGTAGAGGCCATCGTGGTGCTGATCCATGAAGGCGGCACGCCGTCCGGCGATTACAATGAATGCCCCGGTATATCGGGCCCGATCGTCGACATCGTCAGGAAATTCGACCGCGCGGTCGATGTCGTGGTCTCCGGACACACCCACCAGGCCTATGTCTGCGAGATCGACGGACGTCTGGTCACCTCAGGCGACAAATACGGCACGCTGGTCACCGCGATCGACCTGAAGCTCGATCGCACCACCCGCGACGTGGTCAGCGCGAAGGCCGACAACATCATCGTTCGCACCGCGACGCTTGCCAAGGACGAAGGCCAGACGGCGCTGCTGACTTCCTACGACAAGGTCGCCGCGCCGATCGCCAATCGCCTCGCCGGCACGGTGACGGAAACGCTGTCGCGGACGCCCGGCAACACCGGCGAGAGCGCGCTCGGCGACATCATCGCGGACGCCCAGCTCGCGGCGACAAGCACCATGGCCAATGGCGGCGCTGTCATCGCCGTCACCAATCCGGGCGGCGTGCGCACCGACATCGCGCGCAAGGAAGATGGCGCGGTCACCTACGCCGATATCTTCGCAAGTCAGCCGTTCCGCAACCAGCTGGTGACGCTGACGCTGACCGGAAAGCAGATCAAGGACATGCTCGAGCAGCAATGGCTCGATCCGAAGCGGCCGCGGATCCTGCAGGTCTCCAGGGGATTCAGCTATGCATGGGACGGCACGAGGCCCGGTGGCGAGCGCGTGCTCGCCGAGCGGATGTCGCTGAACGGACAGCCCATAGATCCCGCGGCGAACTATCGCGTGACCGTCAACAACTTCCTTTTCCTCGGCGGCGACGGTTTCACGGTGCTGAAGGACGGCCAGGCGCCGCAATTCGGCGCTTACGACGTCGACGCCCTCTACGCCTATTTCAGGGACAACAGCCCGGTCGGGCCCGCTCCGGGCAACCGCATCCTGCGAATGAACTGAACGGCAAGCCAGTTTAACGGTCCGGCCCTTTCCGAGCGGCCGTTAACCGCCTAGATTGGTGGCTCCTCGAAAAGCGCATCGAAAATGCGCCGGGACCTCGCATGACGCTCTTTCTGACGCATTCCGCCTGCCTCGACCATCTGACGCCTCCGGGACACCCCGAACGGCCCGACCGGCTGCGCGCGGTCGATCAGGTGCTGGAGAAAGAGCGCTTCGCGCTTCTGATCCGCGATCAGGCGCCGGAAGGCAGCCTCGATTCCGTGATGCTGTGCCACGGCGAGCACTATGTCGGCGAGCTCCGCCATGTCGCTCCGACCAGCGGCATG
The DNA here is from genome assembly GCA_963786115.1 of uncultured Alphaproteobacteria bacterium. Lineage (GTDB taxonomy): Bacteria > Pseudomonadota > Alphaproteobacteria > Rhizobiales > Xanthobacteraceae > Bradyrhizobium. The sequence continues at coordinate 120,599 of CAWAYC010000011.1, read as the reverse complement.
ATCTACATCGACGGCGACACCTCGATGTCGCCGGGCACATGGGAGGCCGTCATGCGCGGCGTCGGCGGCGCGGTTGCCGCCACTGATGCGGTGATGTCCGGCGAGCACCGGAACGCCTTCGTCGCGGTGCGCCCGCCCGGCCATCACGCCGAGAGCAACAAGCCGATGGGCTTTTGCTTCTTCGACAACGTCGCGATTGCCGCGCGCCACGCCCGGCGCAAATACGGCATCGGCCGCGCCGCGATCGTCGATTTCGACGTCCATCACGGTAACGGCACGCAGGACATCTTCTGGTCCGATCCGACCGTGATGTATTGCTCGACGCACCAGATGCCGCTGTTTCCCGGCACCGGCGCCAGCGGCGAGCGCGGCGAGCACGACACCATCGTCAACGCGCCGCTCGCCTCGGAAGACGGCAGCGCCAAGTTCCGCGCTGCCTTTGAAAACCTGATCCTGCCGCAGCTGCAGAAATTCAGCCCCGAACTGATCGTCATTTCCGCGGGATTCGACGCGCATTACCGCGATCCCCTGGCCTCGCTCAATCTGAAGGCCGACGACTTCGGCTGGGTGACGCGCAAGCTGATGGATGTCGCCGACACCAGCGCCGGCGGCCGCGTGGTCTCGGTGCTGGAGGGCGGCTACGATCTGCAGGGATTGCAGGAGTTGGTGGCGGCGCACGTCACCGCATTGATGGGCGGGTGAATTCCCGCCACAATAAGCTGGCAAAAATTCGTTTGATTCTGCGCATCACGCTGAGGGGCGCAGCCTCCGGGACCGTAATATGGCTGAAAATACCCAAGTGGACGTCAAGAAGCTTTCCTTCGAACGTGCGATCGAGGAGCTTGAATCGATCGTCAAACGGCTCGAGGACGGCAAGGTGCCGCTTGAGGAATTGGTTGCCATCTACGAGCGCGGCGAGGCGCTGAAACGGCGCTGCGAAGAGCTGCTGCGGCAGGCCGAGGTGCGTGTCGACAAGATCACGACCGACACCACCGGTCAGATCACCGGAACCGAGCCGCTCGACGTCCAGTGAGGCGAACATTCGAGAACATTAGGCGAATTTCGTCCGCGCCTCCCCGTGATGTGTCGAAATAGCGCGCAAATAGCTCTTGGCGCGTTGCACGGCCTGTTATAGTCCCGGCGTCATCCGGGGATAGTTCGTGCGCGTTCGGCACCGCCATATCATCTATATCCAGGGCTACGATCCGCGCGGCCTGGCGCAGTACTACCGCATGTTCAGGACCGAACTGCGGAAGTTCGGCCGGCTTTATCAGCTATCGGCCACCATGAGCCGCCCCAAGGTCGCAGGCGGTGACGAAATCGCGTCTTGGGCCATCGAGACCAAAGCGGACGACTGGCAGACCCGCACCGATTACGATTTTCTGCGCTTCGAGGATTTCATCCAGCGCGACCTCGCCGCGCCGATCTGGCGCACGGTATTCCAAGCCGTGTGGATCTACTGGCGGCTGATGTTCTCCGGCACCGTCGCGCGGTTCGCAAAAGCGAACTGGCGGTTCGCGACCTTTATCACCTACCCGCATCTCGTGCTGTTGCTCGAAGCCGTGTGCGTCGCCGGCGTCGCCTTTGTGTTCGAAAAGGGCCTGGACGCGCTCGGCATTCCCGCCCCCTTCAGCATCGTGGCGGCGACCGCAATCTTCGTCGCCCTGCTCGGCACCGTGCTGAAATACACGGAAAGCCGCACTTACGTGCTCTATCTCCTGTCCGACACGATCTGGACCTGGGAGTTCTCGCACCGTCAGCGCCCCGAATGGGATCAGCGCATCGACCGCTTTGCGCAGCACCTCGTCAAGGTCGCACGCGAGAGCGACGCGGAGGAAATCGTCGTCGTCGGGCACAGTTCGGGATCGTTTCTGGGCACCGAGATCCTGGCGCGCGCCTTGAGGCTCGATCCGGCGCTCGGCCGGCACGGCTCGCGCGTCGTCCTGCTCACCATCGGCGGCAATTTTCCGATCGTCGGATTTCATTCCGTGTCGAAGGATTTCCGCGATCACCTAAGGCAACTTGCCATCGAGCCGTCGATCGACTGGATCGACTGCCAGGCGCGCAAGGACGTGATGAATTTCTACCAGTTCGATCCGATCGCCGGTCACGGCATCGAGGTCGGCGCCTCAAGGCGCAACCCGGTCATCGTGCCCGTCCGGTTCCGGGATATCGTCAAGCCGGAGCACTACAACTCCTTCCGCTGGCAGTTCTTCCGGGTGCATTTCCAGTTCGTCATGGCCAATGGGCGCCCGGACGCCTACGACTTCTTCATGATCGTTTGCGGACCGGTTCCCCTGAAAGAACGGGCGGCCGCCCCCGACGCGGCGCGGGCGATCGCCGTCGGCGACCCAGCCACCCGGGAGCGGGCCTGGAAACAGATCGAGAGGGCTCGGGACGACCAGCCGGGTGCCGCAGAATTAGGCGAAATGGAACCCTCTGCCCGCCGCAGTGGCTAAAAAAATCGAGGTTTTTCAACGAAACCTTCGGGAACCCAGCCTTTTCAGTGGGTTGGCTTTGGCCTCAAGTTTGGTGTAAAGCTTGCAGTTCTATGGCTGTTGAGGACGGCCCGCCGGTCATTTCTGACGGCGGCAATGTTTTTCGATTGGCTAAAAAAACAGACCGGGAAGGGTGAAGCTACCAAAGTGATGCATATCACATGGTTCGATCCGGGGTGCATCTAGGCTTTCGAATCAGGTGTCGGGCTCTTGAGGCATCCGGTATCTGGATTTTCATGGCGCAGTTGATGCGCGACCCATCTCCCGTCGGGCCGCTACTCCCGACTTGCAAAATTGGAATATCGCTGTGACCACATTTAGTAAAACGCCGCTTCTCGATACCATCCGCACGCCTGAAGACCTGCGCCGGCTCAAGATCGACCAAGTGCGCCAGGTTGCGGACGAACTCCGTCAGGAAACCATCGACGCCGTTTCCGTGACCGGCGGCCATTTCGGCGCCGGCCTCGGGGTCGTCGAACTGACCACGGCCATCCATTACATCTTCGATACGCCGCGCGACCGCCTGATCTGGGACGTCGGCCATCAGGCCTATCCCCACAAGATCCTGACCGGCCGCCGCGACCGCATGCGCACCCTGCGCACCGGCGGCGGGCTGTCCGGATTCACCAAGCGCACCGAGAGCGACTACGATCCGTTCGGCGCCGCCCACTCCTCGACCTCGATTTCCGCCGGCCTTGGCATGGCAGTGGCGCGCGACCTCTCCGGCGGCAAGAACAACGTCATTGCCGTGATCGGCGACGGCGCGATGTCCGCCGGCATGGCCTATGAGGCCATGAACAATGCCGGCGCGATGAATTCCCGCCTGATCGTCATCCTCAACGACAACGACATGTCGATCGCGCCGCCGGTCGGCGCGATGTCGGCCTATCTGTCACGCCTCTATTCCGGCAAGACCTATCGCTCGCTGCGCGAGGCGGCAAAGCAGCTCGGCAAGCATCTGCCGAAGGTGATCGCCGACCGCGCCAACCGTGCCGAGGAATATTCCCGCGGCTTCATGGTCGGCGGCGGCACGCTGTTCGAGGAGCTCGGCTTCTATTATGTCGGCCCGATCGACGGCCATAACCTCGACCATTTGCTGCCGGTGCTGCAGAACGTGCGCGACATGGAAACCGGCCCGGTGCTGATTCACGTCGTCACGCAGAAGGGCAAAGGCTACGGCCCGGCGGAAGCCTCCGCCGACAAGTACCACGCCGTGGTCAAGTTCGACGTCGCCACCGGCGCCCAGGCCAAGGCCAAGCCGAACGCGCCGGCCTATCAGAACGTGTTCGGCCAGAGCCTCGTCAAGGAAGCCGAGAAGGACGACAAGATCGTCGGCATCACCGCGGCGATGCCGTCGGGCACCGGCATCGATATCTTCAACAAGGCGTTCCCGAACCGCACCTTCGACGTCGGCATCGCCGAACAGCACGCGGTGACCTTCGCCGCGGGCCTCGCCTCCGAAGGCTACAAGCCGTTCTGCGCGATCTACTCGACCTTCCTGCAGCGTGGCTATGACCAGGTGGTCCACGACGTCGCGATCCAGAGCCTGCCGGTTCGTTTCGCGATCGATCGCGCCGGCCTGGTCGGCGCCGACGGCGCGACCCACGCCGGTTCGTTCGACAACGCCTATCTCGGCTGTCTGCCGAACTTCGTCATCATGGCCGCGTCCGACGAGGCGGAGATGGTGCACATGGTCGCAACGCAGGTCGCGATCAATGACCGCCCGAGCGCGCTGCGCTATCCGCGCGGCGAAGGCCGCGGCGTCGAGATGCCCGAGGTCGGCATTCCCCTCGAGATCGGCAAGGGCCGCATCGTTCGCCAGGGCAGCAAGATCGCGCTGCTCTCGTTCGGCACCCGCCTCGCCGAATGCGAAAAGGCTGCCGACGAGCTTGCCGCCCACGGCCTCTCCACGACCATCGCCGACGCCCGCTTCATGAAGCCGCTCGACGTCGATATGGTGCTGAAGCTCGCCCGCGAGCACGAGATCCTGCTCACCATCGAGGAAGGCTCGATCGGCGGGTTCGGCTCCCACGTCATGCAGACGCTGTCCGACAACGGGATGCTCGATGGCGGCCTGCGCATGCGCGCCCTGGTGCTGCCCGACGAGTTCCTCGACCATGACACGCCGGCCGCGATGTATGCCCGCGCAGGCCTCGACGCCAAGGGCATCGTCGCCAAGGTGTTCGAGACGCTCGGCAAGGATTTCAAGGCCGAGACGGTCAAGCTCGCCTGAACGCGGGCGGCCCCTGGCATTTTCGAGCGAAAGCCCGCCCCGCACTTGATGCGGGGTGGAGATCGGTCCGCATAACGAAAACGCGTCAAAAAAGACGAGCGCCGGGCACCCATGAAGATCTATCTGGCAGGTCCCGATGTGTTCCTGCCGGATGCGCTGGAGATCGGGCGGCGCAAGGCAGCGATTTGCGCGCGCCATGGCGTGAGCGGGCTGTACCCGCTCGACAACACGGTCGATCTCGCGGCCGGCGATGCCTCGCTCAGCATCTTCAAGGGCAACGAGGCGATGATGGACGCGGCCGAAGCGATCATCGCCAATTTGACGCCGTTTCGCGGCCCCAGTGCCGACGCAGGCACGGTCTATGAGCTCGGCTACATGGCAGGCCGCGGCAAGCGGTGCCTCGCCTACAGCAACGATCCCTCGCCCTATCCGGAGCGCGTCGCGCGCCTATATGACGTGAAAGCCTCGCCCGATGGCCTCCTGATCGACCCGGAGGGGCTTACCGTGGAAGATTTTGGACTGCCCGATAATCTCATGATGATACACGCGCTCGACCTGCATGGCTGCCCACTGGTGACGCCGAGGATCGCCCCCGCCGATATCTGGCGCGACCTCACCTCTTTCGAGGCCTGCGTTCGCCTCGCGGCGGATCGCGGCGCGAGCAAACCGGGTTAGAGCCTTGACGAAGAGCGAGAACGAACCGACTTCGCGCAAGCGCGCGGATGTGCTCCTGGTCGAGCGCGGCCTGTTCGAAAGCCGGGCGCGGGCGCGCGCGGCCATCGACGCCGGGCTTGTGGTTGCCGACGGCAAGCCGGTGGCAAAAGCCTCGGAAACCATCGCCTCCGACGCGGCATTATCCGCGCAACCCGCGCATCCCTATGTCTCGCGCGGCGGCGTCAAGCTGGCGGGCGCGCTCGAGCAATATTCCATTGATATCGAGGATCATGTCTGCCTCGACGTCGGCGCGTCGACCGGCGGCTTTACCGAGGTGCTGCTGGCGAACGGCGCCAGCCTGGTATTCGCGATCGACGTCGGCCGCGGCCAGCTGCATCCCTCGCTGCACGGCCACTCCAGAATCGTCTCGATGGAAGAGACCGATATCCGCGACTTCGAAGGCAGGCGCCTGCCGGCGCGACCCGATATCGTCGTCATCGATGTCAGCTTCATCTCGTTGAAAGCCGTGCTGCCGGTGGCCTTGTCGCTGGCGGCGGCGCCGATGAGTCTGTTGGCGCTGATCAAGCCGCAATTCGAGGCACCGCGAAAACATTCCAAGCGCGGCATCATCCGCAACGCGATGGTGCATCAGGAAATCTGCGACGACATCACCGCGTTCGCCGCCTCGCTCGGATGCACTGACATCCAGGTGTTTCCGTCATCCATCACCGGTGGCGACGGCAATGTCGAATTCTTCATCGGCGCGCGCCGTGGCTGAACATCTCCTCATCGATCATGTCGGTCATTTTGGCGACGGCGTCGCATTTGCCCAAGGGCAAAAAATTTACGTGCCTTACACGCTGGCGGGCGAAACGGTCGAGGTCGCACCGGTCCCCGGCCATCATCCCGACCGCCGGCGCCTGCTTGAGATCGAACGCGCAAGCCCGGAACGGATCGCGGCGTTTTGTCCGCATTTCAGCGTCTGCGGCGGCTGCGCGATCCAGCACTGGGACGCCCCGCACTATCGCGCCTGGAAGCGCAACCTCGTCGTCGAGACGCTGGCCCAGGCCGGCATCGAATGCGGGGTCGGCGAGATCGTCGACGCCCATGGCGCCGGCCGCCGCCGCATCACGCTGCACGCCCGGATTGGCACCCATGACGTGCTCAAGGTCGGCTTTGCCGCCGCGAACACCCACGACATCATTCCGGTCGATCGCTGTCCGATCCTCGAACCGGGCCTGCATGGCGCGCTCGACGCGGCATGGGCGCTTGCCGAGCCGCTGATCTCGACCGGCAAGCCGCTCGACATCCAGATCACCGCGACCAACAACGGTCTCGACGTCGACGTGCGCGGTTCCGGGCCGTTGCCGCCGGCCATGATCGCGCGGCTCTCGCGCGTTGCCGAACAGCACCGCCTGGCGCGGCTGACGCGGCATGGCGAACTGGTGCTGATGCGCATGCCGCCGGCCGTCACGATCGGCACCGCGCAGGTCACCTTGCCGCCCGGTTCGTTCCTGCAGGCGACCGTCGTGGGCGAAGAGACGCTGGCGGCATTGGTCGCGGATCACTGCAAGCGCGCCAAACATATCGCCGACCTGTTCTGCGGGGTCGGGCCGTTCGCACTGCGCCTGGCGGCGAAGACGCGCGTTGCGGCCTTCGACAGCGACGCAGGCGCGGTGGCCGCGCTGCAGAAGGCCGCCACATCGACGCCGGGACTGAAGCCGCTCCGGACTGAGGCGCGCGACCTGTTCCGCCGTCCGCTGATGCCGCAGGAACTGCGCGATTACGATGCAGTCGTGTTCGATCCGCCGCGGCAAGGCGCGCAGGCGCAAGCGACGCAGCTTGCGGCCAGCAAGATCCCGACCGTGGTGGCGGTCTCGTGCAATGTTGCGACCTTCGCACGCGACGCAAAAATCCTGATCGATGGTGGCTACGACATCGAAGGCGTCACGCCGGTCGACCAGTTCCGCCACACGCCGCATGTCGAAGTGGTGGCACGGTTCGTCCGAAAGCGCTGAAAGCGATCGTTGCAGGCATCAACGGCCGAACGCGTTGTGGTTACGCCTTCGGCTAACCCACCCTGGGAATAACCCTATCGCCCCCAGCGGTCCTGCCAGATCTTCTCGCCGATCAGGCAACTGACGCGCGGCTCCTTCTCGGCGACCGGCACGACCCGGCGCGCCGGCGTACGGCCGGCGACCTCGAGCAGAAGCTTGGTGCGGATCGCTTCCTTGAACTTGTCGCGGTCCTTGATCGACACCACGAAGGCACCGGGCCCGCCGATCACGCAGTCCTCGTAATAGTAATCGAGATTGTCGATATCCATCGTGGAATAGGACGGCTCCTTTACCATGATCGGCAGGCCGTTGATGACGATGCCCTTCTCCAGCGCCGCGTCGCGCGCGGTGACGACCGGCCCGCCATTGTTGTTGGGGCCGTCGCCGGAAATGTCGATCACGCGCCGCAAGCCGCGATACGGATTCTCGTCGAACAGCGGCACGGCGAAATTGATCGCACCCGAGATCGAGGTGCGCGACGCGCGGCGGATCGGCGTCTTCATGATTTCGTTGGCGACCGCATCGGCCGTTTCCGGACCGTCGATCACCCGCCACGGGATGATGATCTTCTGGTCGGTGGAAGCGGCCCACTCGAAATAGGTCACCGCAACCTTGCCGTTCGGGCCGGTCTTCAGCGCCTGCAGGAATTCCTTGGAAACGATTGCCTGCGCGTAGCCTTCGCGCTGGATCGCAAGCTCGTCCATGTCCATCGAATAGGAGACGTCGACCGCGAGAATCAGCTCGACGTCGACGGACGGCGTGGCTTCCTTCTCGGCCAGCTGATGGCCCGTCTGGTTGGTCGCCCCAGGCGCGCCGGAAACGTCGCCGCCGGCCAGCACGCCGGCAACAAGCACGGCCCCGATCGAGACATACCAGCGCATAGCGGCCCTCCCGTCGTGTGCAGACGATCGTGACATGCAAATTGCGCCGCGCAAAGCGCGAACATCATTTGTTCTTCACATTCAGGTTAGCCGCGAGGCTGCCCTGATTTGGGCGAGCCTTTGCCAAGCTGCGATCGGTTTCGCGCCTCGAATTTGAACAAGCGTGGCCCAGCCCGCGACAAATGACAGCGCGGCGACCCGGCCGCAATTCAGGCTGAAGAATTGGTTGCGCTCCCGGAAATTCCCGCATCTGACCGCCGAGCTGCGCCGACACGGACGATCACCGCAGTGACGAGCTTGTCAGCGCAATCGGCTTGGTGGCTACGCTATTCCGGACGAGCGCGCCCGTGGTCTTGGTATACCCGAACGATTGGCAACCGCCGGGCAGTTCGGCGCCAAACGAGAATTGGCGATAGCCATCCGCAAGGACGAACCCGTGCGAGCGCGAATATTGCTCGATGAGTCACGACGTCCCGACCCTGGCGGCGCGATCGCGCCGCTTGCATAAATCCTGATCGCGGGCGAAGGCGGCCCCGCCGACCCGAAGCGCGCAATGATCCGAAACGCGTGCTCTCTGATGCCGTCGAGGCCGCGGAACTAAACGAACCCGGCGCGATGGCGACGCTGATCAGTCCGAAACTCTCGCAAAACGCCCAGTTTCAGGACAAGGCTGGAGCCTGTAAACTGATCGAAACGGCCGTGGCTCGCGGCGATCAGAGCATGGCGCAGCGCCTGCCGGAGTGCCGCGCCAACTGACCGAGCGCGTGCCCTGCTGCCCAGGAGCCTGCGCTGCATGAGCAACACCGTCACGCAACCGAAGACCAGGGTCAAGACCAAGGTAGAACGCCCTCGCCTGCACAAGGTCATCCTCGTCAACGACGATTTCACGCCTCGCGAATTCGTCGTCACCGTGCTGAAGGCGGAATTCCGCATGACCGAGGACCAGGCCCACAAGGTCATGATCACAGCGCATCGGCGCGGCGTTTGCGTGGTCGCGGTCTTCACCAAGGACGTTGCCGAGACCAAGGCGACGCGCGCGACCGACGCCGGCCGCGCCAAGGGCTATCCGCTGCTGTTCACAACAGAGCCGGAAGAATAGCCGCATTTAGGGCCGGCTTTCATCCGCGAGGCCATAGACGCGTTCGGCCTTCGAGAAGCCGGCGATCGGAAATTCGCCGAGATCGTGCCACGCTGCCCGGCATATCCCGGCGAACCCTCCCGACGCCACGATCGTGCGGCCGAGGCGGCCGGCGATCTTTTCCAGCCGCGCCGCAAGATTGACGGCGGGACCGATGCAGGTGAAGTCGAGCCGGTTGCCGCCGCCGATATTGCCGTAGAGGATTTTTCCGACATGCAGCGCGACGCCGAAGCGAAAGCGCTCGACGGCCTCTCCGATCGGATAATGCAGTGCCTCGACGCTGTCGCGGGATTCACGGGCGGCTTCCAGCACGCTCGAGCAGACCTGCTCGACATCGCCGACATATTCATCGATCGGAAACACCGCGAGCAGCCCGTCGCCCATAAATTTGAGGACCTCGCCGCCATGCCCCCGGATCGCTGATACCTGGCAGTCGAAATATTGATTGAGGATATCGACGACGGTTTCGGCCGGCAGCCGGTCCGACAAAGCCGTAAAGCCGCGCAGATCCGATAGCCAGATCGCCGCATGCATCGTATCGGTGTGGCCGCGGCGGATCTGGCCGCCCAATATCCGCTCGCCAGCGCGATTACCGACATAGGTGTCGAGCAGAATTGCTGACTTGCGACGCAGCTGGAAAATCTCGATGATCCGCGCCAGCACTCGCACCAGCGATCGCAGTGCGTTCAGCTGCTCCTCGCTAAAACCGCCCGGTTGTTTCGTGGTCCAACTCGACGCGTGAATTGAGCCGTCGATAAACAGGATCGGCAACGCGACATAATCCGTGACGCCTTCCGCCCGCATGTCCTCGACGATCGGGAAGCGCTTGCTCCCCGCATCGTCCATATGCGCTCGCACCTCTGTTGCCTTCGTGAAGACGATCGCGAGCGGACTGGCCTTGAATTCCGGCGCATCCAGCATATCGAAATTGACTGAGCCGACCTCGACCTCCGCACCGGGCCGCCAAATGAAATTGTAGCCGAGAATATCGGGATGCAGCGTTCGAACGAAGACCGCGACGCGCCACAGCGGCAAGCCGGCCTGCACGAGTCGTTCGCAGGTTTCCGACATCATATCGGCCGGACTGGCCGCAGACCTCGCGCCGTCGATCAACCAGTCGGTAATCTTCTGCAAGTCCGAGGCGTTCATAGCCGCAGTTTGCCGGAAACACGGTCGCGCAACCAGCAATATATGTATGGGTTAGCCGACCTGCCCGCGATGCCGCAGCAAATGATCCGCCAGCACGCAGGCCATCATGGCTTCGCCGACCGGCACCGCGCGGATGCCGACGCAAGGGTCGTGGCGGCCCTTGGTCATGATGTCGGTGTCGGCGCCCTTGCGGTCCACGGTCTGGCGCGGCGACAGGATCGATGAGGTCGGCTTCACCGCAAAGCGCACCACCACCGGCTGGCCGGTCGAGATGCCGCCCAGAACGCCACCGGCATGGTTGGACAGGAAGCGGGTGCCGTTATTGCCGGTGCGCATCTCGTCGGCATTTTCCTCACCCGACAATTCCGCGGCGCCGAAGCCGGCGCCGATCTCGACGCCCTTCACCGCATTGATGCTCATCATGGCGGCGCCGAGTTCGGCATCGAGCTTGGCGTAGATCGGCGCACCGAGGCCTGCCGGCACGCCTTCGGCGACGACCTCGATCACGGCGCCGATCGATGAGCCGCGCTTTCGGATACCGTCGAGATATTCCTCGAAGAACGCGGCCTTGTCCTTGTCCGGGCAGAAGAACGGATTGCGGGAGATCTCGTCCCAGTCCCACTTCGCGCGGTCGATCCTGTGCGGTCCCATCTGCACCAGCGCGCCGCGCACCTTCACCTCGGGCAGGATCTTTCGCGCGATGGCGCCGGCCGCGACCCGGGTAGCGGTCTCGCGCGCCGACGAGCGGCCGCCGCCGCGATAGTCGCGCAGGCCGTATTTGGCCTCATAGGTGAAGTCGGCGTGTCCGGGCCGAAACTTGTCCTTGATCTCGGAATAATCCTTGGAGCGCTGGTCGGTATTTTCGATCAGCAGCGCGATCGGAGTGCCCGTCGTCACCTGCACGCCGGTTTCGGGATGCGCCATCACGCCGGACAGGATCTTTACCGCGTCAGGCTCCTGGCGCTGGGTGGTGAAGCGCGACTGGCCGGGGCGGCGGCGATCGAGATCGTGCTGGATGTCCTCGTTGGTCAGCGGGATCAGCGGCGGACAACCATCGACCACGCAGCCGATCGCGATCCCGTGGCTCTCGCCAAAGGTCGTGACCCGGAACATGTGACCGAAGGTGTTGAAGGACATTTGGAGTTCGGCTCGTAAGTCAGTGCTGACTTCTCGTAACGCGAGCGGGCGCGGCGGTCAAACCGGCAACCGTCATTCCGGGATGGCGCGTGAGCGCCAGACCCGGAATCTCGAGATTCCGGGTTCGATGCTTCGCATCGCCCCGGAATGACGGCGCGCATAAACCACCGCCCTTAACTATATTTCTGCAGCCCGCCGTCCCGGAATACATAGACCGCCCCCTGCTCGATGAACAGGTCGGCGGCGCTCTCCGGCGTCTCGATGCCGAGCGCTACCATCAGCGCCCGCGCGGTGCCGCCATGGGCGACGGCGACGGTATCCACCAGGAGCTGGTCATACCAGTCGCGCATCCGAAGCTGGACCTCGGCGTAGGTCTCGCCGCCTTCCGGCGCCATCGTCCATTTCGCCGTCAAGCGCCTGGCGAAGAGTTCGGGATCCGCCGCCTGCATCTCGGCCAGGGTCGAACCCTCCCAGACGCCATAGCCGATCTCCCGAAGCCGGTCGTCGAGCGCATAGTCGTCCGGCGGCAACTCCAGCACGTGCCGGACCAATTCCATGGTGGAGCGCGCGCGGCCGAGCGGGCTGGCGACGAACGGCAGCGATGCCTTGTCGCGCCCGTCGCGCTTGAGGAGATCGGCAAGGACATGGCCGGCGTGGGACGCCTGCGCGCGACCGCGATCATTCAGCGGAACGTCCAGCGTTCCCTGCAGCCTGCCTTCGGCATTCCATGCCGTCTCGCCATGGCGCATGTAATAGATTGTCGGCGTCGGCATCGAAGGCGTAGCTATTCCTTGGCGAGTGAATTGGAGAGCGAGATGTCGGGCGCATCGGGCCGCTTCATGCCGACGACGTGATAGCCGGAATCGACGTGATGCACTTCGCCGGTCACGCCGCGCGACATATCGGACAACAGGTACAGCGCGCTGTCGCCGACCTCCTCGATCGTAACCGTGCGGCGCATCGGCGCGTTGTATTCGTTCCACTTCAGAATGTAGCGGAAATCGCCGATGCCGGACGCTGCCAGCGTTTTGATCGGCCCGGCCGAGATGGCGTTGACGCGGATGTTCTTCTCGCCGAGATCGGCAGCGAGATAGCGCACGCTGGCTTCCAGCGCCGCTTTCGCGACACCCATCACATTGTAATGCGGCATCCACTTCTCGGCGCCGTAATAGGTCAGCGTCAGGATCGAGCCGCCGTCGGTCAGGAGCTTTTCGGCGCGCTGCGCGATGGCCGTCAGCGAGTAGCAGGAGATCAGCATGGTTTTGGAGAAATTATCGGCCGTTGTCTCGAGATAACGACCGTCGAGCTGGTCCTTGTCGGAGAATGCGATCGCGTGCACGACGAAGTCGATCTTGCCCCATTTCTCCTTCAGCACCTCGAACACCGCGTCGATGGTCGAGGAATCGGTGACGTCGCAATGACCCAGCAGGATACCGCCGAGCTCCCTGGCCAGCGGCTCGACCCGCTTCTTCAGCGCATCGCCCTGCCAGGTGAGCGCAATTTCCGCGCCGGCGTCGTGGCACGCCTTGGCGATGCCCCAGGCAATCGAGCGGTTATTGGCGACGCCGAGGATCACGCCGCGCTTGCCCTGCATCAGACCTGATTTTTCGGACATCGGGTTTCCAATCCAACTTCAACTTTGCCAGCTTTGACTTCAAGCGCTGGAGGTACACCAGCACTCCGGCGGGGTACAGTGCAAATCCGCTCGTGGCTAACGCTGCTTGCCGCATGGCCGCCGCGCCGGAATAGTCACGTCGTTTGGGTGTTATGTTGGGTAAGGCGTCCGCGCCGAGCCAAGGTAAGAACTGGTATTCATGACCGCGTTTCGTCAAAGTGTCGAAGCCATGATCCCCGCACTGCGCCGCTATGCGCGGGCGCTGGCGCGCGATGCCGATATCGCCGACGACCTGGTGCAGGACACGCTGGTGCGCGCACTGCGCTCGGAAAAGCTGTTCCTTGGCGGCGACGTCAGGAGCTGGCTCTATACGATCCTGACCAACCTCAACAAGAACCGGCGGCGCTCGCTGGCACGGCGGCCGCAATTCATGCCGCTGCTCGACAACAATCCGGACGCCAGCGGCACCGAAGCCGAGGGCCGCGACATCGCCCGCGCGCTCTCGACGCTGGTGGAAGAGCAGCGCGCGGTGCTGCTGCTGGTGATGCTGGAGGGCTTGAGCTACCGCGAGGTCGCCGACATCCAGGGCGTTCCGATCGGCACCGTAATGTCCCGGCTAGCCCGCGCGCGGGCGCATGTGAAAGCGTCGTTGGAAGGCGAACGCGTCGCGTTGCGCAGAGTCAAATGATGGCAGGCGTCATGCATGGGCATGACGTTCGGCACAGGCAATTTCGAGCAGAGATCAGATAGAGACGAAGAAAATGACCGACCCGAGAATTCCCGTCACCGAAGACGAACTGCACGCTTACGTCGACAACGAGCTGCCGGCGGAACGCCGCGGCGATGTCGAAGCGTGGCTATCGGCGCATCCTGACGATGCCGCTCGGGTGCAGTCCTGGCGCGCGATGGCAGAAGCGCTGCATGCGCGCTACGACTCCGTCGCGGACGAGGCGGTGCCGAAGCGGCTCGAGCTCGAGCGGCTGGTGCGACAGCCGCGCAAATGGGTCTACGGCGCGATCGCCGCGACGCTTGTCGCCTTCATCGCCGGCGGCGGTGTCGGCTGGCTGGCGCGTGGCGTGGCGGCGACGCCCTCGGCATTCCAGAGCTTCACGCTCGATGCGCTCGATGCCCACCGGCTCTATGTGGTCGAGGTCCGTCACCCGGTCGAGGTGCCGGGCAGCGAACGCGCCCATCTGCAGCAATGGCTGACCAAGCGCTGCGGCTGGGACGTCCGCGCGCCCGAGCTGGCCGCGAACGGATTGAAGCTCGTCGGCGGCAGGCTGCTGCCCGGCCCGACCGGACCGGCATCCTTCCTGATGTATGAGGGCGCATCGGGTGAGCGCTTCACGGTCTACACCGCCAAGTCGCACGCCGAGACGACTCAGATGCGCTATTCCGCGCACGGCAACGACAGCTCATTGTTCTGGGCCGACCGCGGCGTCGCCTATGTGGTGTCGGGCGGCAGCGACCGCGGAAAGCTGACGCAGATCGCGCAAGCGATCTACGACCAGATGGAAAAGAGCGGAGGGTAAAGGGCCGCTCCAGCCTGGATTTCGCTTCACTCCAGCCGGGCTTGCGCTGCTCCGCCCGCTAACGGGCATACGACGCGACAATTTTGCGGCGGAAAAGCAACGTCCAAATTCCGACATCTAAAATCTGGAATTAGGACATCGCCGCGTCTCATTATCGCACCGGATGTTCCCGCGAAAGTGTTCCCGCGCTAGATCCGCCGATCGGCGCAGGCGGCCTCGATTGGGGTTTGGTACCGCGCTGGTCCCCCTCTCGAGGCCGCGCTTTTTTGCTTCACTTCGCTCGAAATTCGATGGGGTCAGCCGAGATCGCCGCGCGGATTAAAAGGGTGTTGGTCGCGCCACTTCTGCATCAATGCCTCAAGCTCGGCATCGTTCCCGTCTGGCAGGATGATGCGGGTGGTGACGTAAAGATCGCCAGTGCTTCCCCCCTTCGGCAGGCCCTTGCCCTTCAGGCGGAAGGTCCGGCCGCTCGAGGTGTTCTTGGGGATCGACAATTCGACCGCGCCGCCGAGCGTCGGCACGCGGACCTTGCCGCCAAGCACCGCTTCGTACAGCGTGATCGGCAGGTCGACCCGCAGATCGCTGCCGTCGACCTTGAAGAAAGGATGGGGCGCAATACTGATGGTGATCAGAAGATCACCAGGGGGATGGCCCGTCGCGGTCTCGCCCTGCCCTTTCAGCCGGATCTGCTGACCCGCGGTGACGCCAGGGGGGATCTTGACATTGAGTTCCTTGCCGGTCGGCAGGCGGACCCGCTTCTCGCCGCCGTTCACTGACTCTTCCAGCGACACGGTCATGGCGACGCTGAGGTCGAGATCGAGCCCAATCCCACCGCTCTCGAATTCGAACGGGCTGGCGCGCCCGGGGCGCGCGCCCGCGCCGGCGCCACGCGCGGCACCACCAAACATGCTGTTGAGGATGTCCTCGAAACCGGCTCCGCCGCCCGCGCCGCCCGGCGCGCCGCCGGTGCGGAAACTATAGGTCTCAAAGCCGCCCGGCCCGGCGCGGGCGCGCGGGTCGCCGCCCCCGGGAAAGCCCTGGAAGCGCGGCTTGCCCTCGGCGTCGATTTCACCCCGATCGAATTGCTTGCGCTTGTCCTCGTCGCCAATGATTTCATTGGCCGAGTTGATTTCGGCAAAGCGGGCGGCAGACTTCGGGTCATCCTTGTTGGCGTCAGGATGATGCTTCTTGGCGAGCTTGCGGTAGGCACTCTTGATCGCCGCAGCGCTGGCGCCCCGCTGCACCCCCAAGACCTCATAGGGGTCGCGCATCCGTCACGTCTCCTTCACGGAAAATCAGTTCTGAGATTAAAGGGCGATTCGCCCCCACTTTTCCTTCATCTGGGGCTTCAGTTGCATTTTTGCAACTCCCCCAGAGGCTCAGTCCTGAACAGGTTCAGACTTCACTCTATACTAGGATACTTAGGCTGTTTCGTTGCGCGAACCGGGTTCCGCCGGAAAACGCTTCGGTCAGCTCAGGACTGTCTCCACGGCCGTAACGTATGAATTTCCCACCTGCCGTGTCCAGTCTTGCAGGCGGCGCCCTGCAGCCAGCTTTCGTTATGGCCATTAACATAACTTGCGAGAAAATCCCGACAGGTCCGCCCGTCCTCGGAGGCGTAGGCCTGGGACAACGGGGTCACCGAGCCCCGCGCGCCGGTCTCGGGATTTTCCCAGTGCTGGCTGGAATCCTTGTCGCCCTTGGTCAGGACGTCGGAAGCGGCGTTGCGGGCGAAGGCCAGATCGCTATCGGTCGGCGCCGGTGCGGACACCTTGGCCCGGCCGATTGTGCCGGTGACGTCCTTTTCATCCATCTTGGCGAGGGCGCCGTCGTTGCGGGACAGGCTGCAGCCGCCGGCGCCGACGCCGATTAGAATCAATGTCACGACCACGCCCGACGGCCTGATCGCAGATAGGCCAACGCGTCCCCATGTCCTATATAGGGCAAGCAACGCGCTCTCTGACGCGGACAGACGCAAGCTGGGACTCCCGACATGACGGACACAAGCTCCATCAAACACCCGACACCGTTAACATCGGGTGATTTTACCGCCGCGGAAGAGCCGTTTGCGCTGTTCGGCGAGTGGTTTGCGGAAGCCGTGAAGTCCGAACCGAACGATCCCAACGCCATGGCGCTTGCCACCGTCGATGCCGAAGGGCTGCCGGACCTACGAATGGTGCTGATGAAAGGCTATGACACCGACGGATTCGTCTTCTACAGCCACATCGCCAGTGCAAAGGGCCGCGAACTCGCCGCAAATCCTAAGGCGGCTTTACTATTTCACTGGAAATCGCTGCGTTGGCAGGTGCGAATCCGAGGCAACGTGTCGCCGGTGACCGATGCCGAGGCCGACGCCTATTTCGCCAGCCGGCCGAAACAGGCCCAGATCGGCGCCTGGGCGAGCAAGCAATCGCAGCCGCTGGAAAGCCGCTTCGCGTTCGAGCAGGCGATCGCCAAGGTCGCCGACAAACATATCATCGGCGAAGTGCCCCGCCCGCCCGGGTGGAGCGGCTGGCGCATTGCCCCCGTGCGCTTCGAATTCTGGCACGACCGTCCGTTCCGTCTGCACGACCGCATCGAATTCCGCCGTGACGGACCTGACAGCGCATGGTCCAAGGTGAGGCTTTATCCATAAAATCTAGACCGTCATGGCCGGGCTTATCCCGGCCATCCACGTCCTAGTTTCTGATGAACCCAAAGACGTGGATGCCCGGCACAAGGCCGGGCATGACGAAGAATGAGAGAACCGTTTATGCCCGCTTCTTCCAACGCGCCGCGGCGCACGCTGCTCCTGACCGGCGCGAGCCGGGGCATCGGCCATGCCACCGCCATCCGCTTTTCCTCGGCCGGCTGGCGCGTCATCACCTGTTCGCGGCACGCCTTTCCGGAAGTCTGCCCGTGGGGCGCGGGCCCCGAGGATCACATCGAGGTCGACCTCGCCGACCATGACGACACCGTGCGTGCGATCTCGGAAATCCGCAGGCGCCTGGAGAACGACGAGTTGCATGCGCTGGTCAACAATGCCGCCATCTCGCCAAAGACTGCAGGCGGCGCGCGGCTTGGCACCATGGACACCGACATCGACACCTGGCTGCACGTCTTCCGTGTCAACTTCTTCGCGCCGATCATGATGGCGCGCGGCCTGATCGAGGAGCTGAAACATGCCAGGGGCGCGGTGGTAAACGTCACCTCGATCGCCGGCTCGCGCGTGCACCCGTTCGCCGGCGCGGCCTATGCGACCTCGAAGGCGGCGCTCGCCTCGCTGACGCGCGAGATGGCTTCAGATTTCGGCCGCGTCGGCGTGCGCGTCAATTCGATTGCCCCGGGCGAGATCGACACCTCGATCCTGTCGCCGGGCACCGAGAAGATCGTCGAGCAGCAGATACCGATGCACCGGCTGGGCACGCCGGATGAAGTCGCCAAGATCATCTATGTGCTGTGTACGGAAACCAGCTCTTACGTGAACGGCGCCGAAATCCACATCAATGGCGGCCAGCACGTGTAGGTGCGAGTGTCATTCCGGGACGCGCCTCCTGCGCACCCGGAATGACGATAACTGCAATCACTCCGCGTAAAACTTCCGCGGTCCTTCGCACAAAAGCAGCGCGCTATTGAGCGCGCTGGAGCATTCGTCTTCATTTTCCCCGTCGGAAAGCGCAGCGCCACAATGGCGGCAGACCCGCGCCGAAATCGCCTGCGCCTTGCCGACGGCGCGGTCCTGTTGGTAGCGCGCAAAATCAATGACGTTGCGCCGTGACGTTATGAGTTTTTCAATCATTGCTGTCCTCGCGGCTTGAGGCCGCCCTTATCGCAGCAAAGTTTCGCTCAAACGTTCAGCCCAACGCTCAAATTTTATCGGAGGAATTGAGGCAAGGTTTGGGCTGACCGGTCAACCATGCTGTCGCAGAAAGCCTACAACCACTTCTTCCACCTGAATAATAAATAAGGCAGCACCGCCGCCAATAACATCATCACCAGCGCCATCGGATAGCCGTGGGCCCAATCAAGTTCCGGCATGATCTTGAAGTTCATGCCGTAGATCGAGGCGATCAGGGTCGGCGGCATCAACACCACGGCCATCACCGAGAACAATTTGATGATGTTGTTCTGCTCGAGATTGACGACGCCGAGCATGGCGTCCAGCACGAAGGTGATCTTGTTGGAGAGGTAGGACGCGTGGTCGGTCAGTGACGCCACGTCACGCTGCATGGTCTTGAGCTGCTCGCGCATGTCCTTGGACCACTTGATGCCCTCCATGACCGCCGACAGGAAGGTGACGACGCGGCCGATCGAGACCAGGCTTTCACGCACCTTCGAGGTCAAATCCCCCTTGCGGCCGATCGCGATCAGGATCTGCGAGTATTGCTTGGCGTGGCCATGACGCTCGCTCTCCGGCTCAAAGATGTCGTGGGAGACCTGGTCGATGTCGGCGCCGCAGCGCTCCAGAATGTCGGCGCAACGGTCGATCACCGCATCGAGCAATTCCATCAGTACCATTTCGCCCGATATCCCGGGCGAGCATGAGCGCGCCAGCTTGTTCTCGACCAGCGCGAACGGTTTTGGCGCGTCATAGCGCACGGTGACCAGGCGATGGCCGGCCAGGATGAAGGTGACCGCGGTGGTGCGGGGCATGTCGGTGTCGGATTGGCACATCAGCGTCGCCGTCATGTAGCGCGCGCTGTTCTCGATATAGAGGCGGCTGGAAATCTCGATTTCCTGCATGTCCTCCCTGGTCGGAACCGCGATCCCCGAGAGCCGCTCCACGGCGCGGTCCTCCTCCGCGGTCGGCTTCACCATATCGATCCAGACCGCGCCTTCCGGCAGCGCTGCGAGATCGGCGGAAACCGCCTTCTTCAGCGAAAACTCGGAAGGAACAAACACCGACAGCATGGGCAACTCCGAAACAGGGCTCGACGGCACCCAGCAGGACTAAACGCGATTCTGGCAAGGCCTTCATGACTGGCGCATTAACCAACCGCCGATCCATATTTGTGGCGGCCGGATAGCGACAATGTGCCCGCGATTCGGCGACCGTTGCCGGTTTGCACAAAAAATCAACTGGAAACCACAGGACTTGCGGCAAAAAAGCCACAGCCGGCGTCCCGCAGCGCGAAAGGAGTATCTAAATGCTGGGAATAACGCCCGGTTTCGGCAATAGTGCGATTAATGGAATCGTGGCGTTTCCGGCGCGAATTGGTGTCGCGAACGCAAGGTTTTCTTGATTGGAAGTGCACCATGTCGTCGCTGAAAGTTAAGCTGGGAATCCTGGCCGCCGGCCTGATGTTGTCGGGCTGCATGCAGGCCACGACCTATGAGGCGACCAACACCAACAATTTCAAGCCGCGCGATAAGGAACTGCTGGCAAAGACCACCTACGCCAAGGTCGCGGTTGCCGAGCCTTTCCGTCGCGCCATCGTCGAATACCACCGCAAGGAAGCGCCCGGCTCGATCGTGGTCGATTCCGACAACCACTATCTCTATCTCGTCCAGAAGGACGGCAAGGCGATCCGCTACGGCATCACCGTCGGCGAGGAAGCCATGGCATGGTCCGGCATCGCCAAGGTCGGCAGCAAGACCGAGTGGCCGGCGTGGCATCCGACGCCGGGCGAAATCTCGCGGCTTGGCGTACCGACTTACGTGGCACCGGGACCTGACAATCCGATGGGCTCGCGGGCGCTCTATCTCTACTCCGGCGGCAAGGACACCTTGTTCCGCATTCACGGCACCAACCAGCCGGAATATATCGGCGCGTCGATTTCCTCAGGCTGCATCCGCATGACCAACGAGGACGTCATCGATCTCTACGATCGTGTCGGCGTGGGTACGGTCGTGGTGGTGCTCGAGCCGAAGCACGGCGACTCGCCGTTCAATTCGAAGATGGCTCTGCAGGGCGGCGGCAACGCCATGATGCAGTAATCGTCTCACCCAATCAGGAGCGCCGGTTCTGCCGGCGCTTTTTTGTTGGCGACGGCTTTTCGTCCACGGCGTCCGGCTCCGTTTTTTCGGGCGCTGTAGCGGCGGGCTTCGCGGCAGCCTCGCGCGGTGGCGCTTCCTCCGGGCGCTCGGCCGGCAATAGCGGCGCGATCTGCGGCAGCGGATCATACACGTTCCATTGGCAGATCCGGTAGTTATTGCGTCGCTCCATCAGATCGAGATGGATGTGGTCCTCGTGGTACCAGTCCGAGCCCGGACCCAACACCGTCGGGAACCGCGCGCAGACCGAACGCAGCACGGACTCGCGCAAATTCCGCGGCACCGTGCGATCGGTGAGCGAGATCGACCGGCCGTTGGCGAGCCTGAAGGCGCGAATGTCGAGCGCATTGGCGCGACCGTGTTCAGAGAGCTGGGCGCCGACGACGCGGTTGCGGCCGCGACACTCGAACGAGTCGAAATTGTCGAGATCGGTGATCGCGGAGCCGAGGTTTTGCGCCAGCGGCGCGATATCGGTCCGGATCCAGTCGGCGATCACGGCCGCCATCTTGCAACGCATGATGGCCGCCGGCTTCACCGAGACCTGCCGCTTGTCCGGCAGCACGATCGCCTCCAGCCGCACCAGGTCCTCACCGCCGCAGCCACCGGGGCCATGGATATCGGGAATACTCGGAGCGATGGCCATCTCCTCGGTCAGCGCCAGCCGGCAGGCCGAAGGCTGTGGCACGGCCGGCGCGGGCTGCTCGCCGGACTTGCCGGCCTCGACCGGCGCAGCCTCGTTCTCGGCCGCGGGCTGGTCGGGCGCCTCAGCCGGGCGCGGCTTGGGCAAGGGCACCACTGCGCGATGAATGGTCCGAGGCAACCTGGGCGAGTTCTCGCGGAAAACATCAGCCCAAGGTGCAGGCGCCGATCTCCTCGCCGCATTGGCCGAGTCGGCCTGCACGCCAACCAGAAGCAGCGCTGTCGCGGTAACCATTGCCGCTGCGGTGCGGCCAAAAGCGCCATAAGACCATTTGCGACTTGCATTCTCCGCGCTAAAGTTCATGTCAATTTCGTGATCGATCGTCGGCCCAGGCTTCGGGGCGCGCGAGAAGACAATTATGAGGAGGGACGTGCGTATGCTGGGTTTGATGCAAGATTGGCCATTGCTGTGTCATCGGATTATCGAGCACGCGGCAAAATACCACGGTACGCAAGAGGTCGTTACGCGCTCGATCGAAGGCCCCATTCATCGGACCAATTATGCCGAAATTCATGCGCGCGCACTGAAAGTCTCGCAACGGCTCGATCGCGACGGCATCAAGCTCGGCGACCGCGTCGCCACCATCGCATGGAATACATGGCGCCACCTGGAAGTCTGGTACGGCATCATGGGGATCGGCGCGATCTGCCACACCGTCAACCCGAGGCTGTTCCCCGAACAGATCGCCTGGATCGTCAACCATGCGCAGGACCGTGTGGTGATAACGGACCTGACCTTTGTTCCGATCCTGGAAAAGATCGCCGGCAGCCTTCCAAGCGTCGAGCGCTATATCGTGCTCACCGACAAGGCGCATATGCCGCAAACGACGCTGAAAAACGCCGTTGCCTATGAGGACTGGATCGCGGAAGCGGACGGCAAGTTCGAGTGGAAGACCTTTGACGAGAATACCGCGGCGGCGATGTGCTACACTTCGGGCACGACGGGCGATCCCAAGGGGGTCCTGTATTCGCATCGCTCCAACGTTCTGCACGCGCTGATGGCCAACTCAAAGGATGCTCTGGGCACCTCGGCCGCCGACACAATGCTGCCGGTCGTGCCTTTGTTCCATGCCAACAGCTGGGGCATCGCTTTCTCGGCTCCCTCGATGGGCACCAAGCTCGTCATGCCCGGCGCCAAGCTCGACGGCGCATCGGTCTACGAACTGCTCGATACCGAGAAGGTAACCCATACGGCTGGCGTGCCGACCGTATGGCTGATGCTGCTCAACCACATGGCCAGCAACAATTTGACGCTGCCGCACCTCAAGATGGTGGTGTGCGGCGGGTCGGCTATGCCGCGCTCGATGATCAAGTTGTTCATCGATATGGGCGCGCAGGTGCGCCATGCCTGGGGCATGACCGAGATGAGCCCGCTCGGCACGCTTGCCACGCTGAAGCCGCCGTTTGCTGATCTCGCCGGCGAGGAACGACTCGATATCCTGCAGACCCAGGGGTATCCGCCGTTCGGCGTGCAGATGAAGATCACCGACGATTCCGGCAAGGAACAGCCATGGGACGGCAAGACCTTCGGCCGCCTGAAAGTCAGCGGCCCCGCAGTGTCGAAAGCCTATTTCCGGGTCGATACCAACATCCTCGATGAAGAAGGCTATTTCGATACCGGCGACGTCGCGACCGTCGACCAGCACGGCTACATGCGGATTACCGACCGCTCCAAGGACGTCATCAAGTCCGGCGGCGAGTGGATCTCTTCGATCGAGCTGGAAAATCTCGCGGTCGGCCATCCCGCGGTGGCGGAAGCCGCCGTGATCGGAATCTATCATCCGAAATGGGACGAGCGACCGCTTCTGATCGTGCAGCTCAAGCAGGGCCAGAAGGCGACGCGCGAGGAGATCCTGAAATTCATGGACGGCAAGATCGCGAAATGGTGGATGCCCGAAGACGTCGCTTTCGTCGAAGGCATTCCGCACACCGCAACCGGCAAGATCCTGAAAACCGCGCTGCGCGACCAGTTCAAGAGCTATCGCTTCCCGAACGCAGCGGCATAGCAACAGTCGTCATGCCCGGCCTTGTGCCGGGCATCCTTGCGCAGCCCTAAAAGGCGTGGATGGCCGGGACATCCAGCGCGGAGACGCGCTTCGCGCTTTTGCCCCGGCCATGACGATCTTGGGGGGCGTCTGGCCTGCGATCCACCCTTGAATTTGCCGCAGGTCCGTGGTCTCAAACGGGCCTGTAGCAAGCCCGGCATCCTTGGCCCGGCAAGGTTTTAACCGGCAGATTTTGATGGCCCGCAGGTTTTCCGCTCCCTATCAGCAGGAGCCCGTGTCTCGCCTCGCCACATGGGCGCGCAACCTCGCCATTTTCTCTGCAGTTGCGGTGCTGGTCTCGATCGTCATCGTCCGCTTCGGTTTCCTCGAAATGAGGCCGGCCCTGGCGACGTTCTTCGGCGCGCTGGCGATCGCCGGACTTTCCATCCTCGTCGGCTTTGCCGCCTTCGCCGCGATCTGGCAGAACGGCAGCCGCGGCATGGGCCGCATCCTGCTGGCGTTCCTGATCTCCGCGGCCGTGCTCGCCTATCCCGCCTATCTCGCCCTGCAATACCGCAATCTGCCGCCGATCTACGACGTCACCACTGATCCGATCGACCCGCCGCGCTTCGAAGCCTTGGCACGGCTGCGCACCGGCGAAGGCACCAACCCGGCCGTCTATGCCGGCCTCTATTCGGCCGAACAGCAACGGATCGCCTATCCCGACATCGAGACCGTCGAGCTCGAAGTCCCCGTCGACCGCGCCTACGCCGTGACGGCGCAGCTGGTGAACCGCCGCAAATGGCTTGTCATCGACGAACGCCCGCCAATGCCGCCGCGCCGCATCGGCCGGATCGAAGCGGTGGCGCGGACACCGATCATGGGATTCCGCGAGGACATCTCGATCCGAGTCACGCCCGATGGCGAGGATTCGCGCGTCGATATCCGCTCCGCCTCGCGCTATTTCGACAACGATCTCGGCAGCAACGCCGCGCGGGTCTCACAGCTGATCGACGACATCAATAACGCGGTGGACAACGCCAGGCCGGTCGCGCCGAAGAAGCCGCAGGCGCCGGCGAAAGCGCCAGCGAAGACGGTGAGGAAGTGATAGGGCGAGTAGCGAAGGGAGTATCGGATAGGATGGCTCGCACCACCTTCCCTATTCGCCACTCCCAATTCGCCACTCGCTATTCACGTTAGCTACTCGCCAACCGATAGGTCCCGCCGATCACCGGATCGCCGTCGGTCTTCACGACCCCGCGCGCGACGAGATCCTCCAGATGCGCCAGCACGGAATAGCCGGCGGCGGTGGCGAGCCTCGGATCGAGGCCGATATAGATCGCGCGGACCATGGTCGGAATATCGACCTCGCCCTTGCCGAGACGGTGCAGGATCGAGGCTTCGCGGGCCTGGCGATGCCTCGTCAGGAAACGGACGTAACGCGGGCCTTCCGGAATTTCCGCCCCGTGGCCTGAGAAATACAAATCCTCCGGGCGGCTCTGCAGGCGCGCCAGCGACGCCATGTAGTCGATCATCGACCCGTCCGGCGGCGCCACGATCGAGGTCGACCAGCCCATCACGTGATCGCCGACGAAATTGATCTTCCGCTCCGGCCAGGCAAAGGCCAGATGGTTGGCGGTGTGGCCGGGCGTCGCCACTGCCTCCAGCGCCCAGCCGGATCCCTCGATGGTGTCGCCGTCCTTCACCGCGACATCCGGCCGGAAGTCGCGGTCGGCGCCGGATTCGGGATTGTGCTTCTCGCTCTCGAAGCGCGGGCGCGAGGCGCGATGCGGCCCCTCGGCATAAACAGGCGCTCCGGTAGCGGCCCTGATCCGCGCGGTATTCGGTGAGTGGTCGCGATGGGTGTGGGTGACCAGAATGTGCGTCACGGTCTCGCCGCGCACGGCATCGAGCAGCGCCTTCGCATGAGCCTCGTCATCGGGACCGGGATCGATGATCGCGACGTTGCCCTTGCCCACGATGTAGCTCACCGTGCCGGTGAAGGTGAACGGACTCGGGTTGTTGCAGAGAACGCGGCGCACGCCCGGACGCACCTCATCGGCCACGCCGGGTTTCAGCGGAAAGTCGCGGTTGAACGGGATGTCGTCGTTATCGGCCATGGGGGTTCCTAAGTGGCGCGCCCGCGAAACGACCTCAGCCGTCATACCGCGCGAAAGCGGGGTATCCAGTAATCGCCGACGTTCCCGATGAAACGAGACGCCGCGGAGTACTGGATCGCCCGCCAAAGTGCGCAATTGCGCACAAGGCGGGCGATGACAGCGGAAGGTGAGGCCAAATCCGGGATTCCTCTCAATGTCTTTACGAGAACGCCTGAATGCCGGTAATGGCGCGGCCGAGGATCAAGGCGTGCACGTCGTGGGTGCCTTCATAGGTGTTCACGGTTTCCAAATTCGCGGCGTGGCGCATCACGTGATATTCGATCTGGATGCCGTTGCCGCCATGCATGTCGCGGGACATGCGCGCGATATCCAGCGCCTTGCCGCAATTGTTGCGCTTGACGATCGAGATCATCTCGGGCGCCATCTTGCCCTCGTCCATCAGCCGGCCGACGCGGAGCGAGGCCTGCAGGCCCAGCGCGATTTCGGTCTCCATGTCGGCGAGCTTCTTCTGCACCAGCTGCGTGGCCGCGAGCGGCCGGCCGAATTGCTTGCGGTCGAGCGTATATTGCCGCGCGCGGTGCATGCAGTCCTCGGCGGCGCCCATCGCGCCCCAAGAGATGCCGTAGCGGGCGCGGTTGAGACAGCCGAACGGGCCCTTGAGGCCGGAAACGTTGGGCAGCAGCGCGCTCTCCGGCACCACGACGCCATCCATCACGATCTCGCCGGTAACCGAGGCGCGAAGCGAGAGCTTGCCGCCGATCTTCGGGGCCGACAGGCCCTTCATGCCCTTTTCAAGGATGAAGCCGCGGATATGGTTGTTGTGCTCTGCGGACTTCGCCCAGACCACGAACACGTCGGCGATCGGCGCGTTCGAAATCCACATCTTGCTGCCGGTCAGCTTGTAGCCGTCGGCGACCTTCTCGGCGCGGGTCTTCATGCCGCCCGGATCGGAACCGGCATCGGGCTCGGTCAGCCCGAAGCAGCCGACCCATTCGCCGGTGGCAAGCTTGGGCAGGTATTTCTTGCGTTGGTTCTCGTCTCCATAGGCATAGATCGGGTACATCACCAGCGAGGACTGCACCGAGTTCATCGATCGATAGCCGGAATCGACCCGTTCGATCTCGCGCGCGACCAGGCCATAGGCGACGTAGCTCGCATTGGCACAACCATATTCCTCCGGCAGCGTGACGCCGATCAGGCCGAGCTCGCCCATCTCGTTGAAGATGTCGCGGTCGGTCTTCTCTTCCAGATAGGCGTTGATGACCCGCGGCAACAGCTTGTCCTGCGCGTAGGCGCGCGCGGTATCGCGGATCATCCGCTCGTCCTCGGTCAGCAGCTCGTCGAGCAGGAACGGATCGTCCCACTGGAAACTGGCCGCCGCCGGCTTGTCCTTGGTCTGGGGGCGCACGCTCATGAAAATCCCTTTCGCATCGGTCTATCGAGTTGCCTGACAAATTAAAGCTCTATCCGCCGAAGCGCAATTGCAGGATGCCGGGTTCACGTCTTTGCGCGCGCCCCGGAAAATGGCGCCTAGCCCTCCAAGCGTTCGTTGGAGACTATCTCGATGCCGAAGCCGGACAGTCCCTTGTAGTCATGCACCGATGACGTCAGGTGCCGGATCGAGGTGACGCCGAGATCACGCAGGATCTGCGCACCGACGCCGACCTCGCGCCATTGTTTGTTACGATCGGCTTCCGCCGTTTTCTGCTCGCCGACAGGCTCGACGGGAACGCCGGCGGCGCCATCGCGCAAATAGACCAGCACGCCGCGGCCAGCGTCCTTGAAATGCCGCAGCACGGCCTGCATGCGCGCCGGGCCGGTGAAGAGATCCTTGACGATGTTGGGCTTGTGCAGCCGCGTCAGCACGTTCTTGCCGTCGCCGATACCATTATAGACGAACGCGGCATGCGCGATTTCGTCGAACGGCGAACGATAGGCATAACCCTGCAGCGGCCCGATCGGGCTTTCCGCCGTAAACGTCGCGACGCGCTCGATCAGTTTCTCGCGCGCCTGCCGATAGGCGATCATGTCAGCGATTGTGACGTGCTTGAGCTTGTGGGCGGCGGCGAAACGGACGACCTGCTCGCCCTTCATCACGGTGCCGTCGTCGTTCATCAATTCCGAGATGACGCCGACCGGCGGCAGGCCCGAGAGCTTGCACAGATCGACCGCCGCCTCGGTATGGCCGGAACGCAGCAGCACGCCGCCGTCGCGGGCGATCAGCGGAAAGATGTGGCCGGGCCGGGCAAAATCGTTGGCGCCGGCATTGGGATTGGCGAGCGCACGGCAGCAGGAGGCGCGCTCATCCGCCGAGATCCCGGTGCCGCCGTCCGGCTTGTAGTCGATCGAGACGGTGAAAGCGGTGGTGTGGCTGGAATCATTGTGCGCCACCATCGGATCGAGCCGAAGCCTGCGGGCATCGTCGGTGGTGATCGGGGCGCAGACGATGCCGGAGGTGTGGCGAATGATGAACGCCATCTTGTCGGCGGTGCAGAGCGACGCCGCGACGATCAGATCGCCCTCGCCTTCCCGGTCGTCGTCATCGGTGACGACGACGAGTTCGCCCTTCGCAAAGGCCTGCAGAACTTCCTGGATCGTATCGGCCATCTTTTCAAAATCTCGCTTTTTTGCCCGGAGTCCATTAGCCGGGAACGGCACCGCGCGCCAGCGTCAATAAAGCAGGCGGACACCGCGAGCAGGCATTTCATAGCCTTGTGGCCGCCGCCGGTGCGGCGGGAAAACGTTGACGAGGTCCGGTCCCACTCGCCATGGTCTCCGCCATAAAAAAATAACAAGCAGGGGTTGGGAAGAGACATATGCCCTTTCGATCGAATTTCCACCTGATGGCATTTGCCGGCTTTGGACTATTGGCGGCAATGGCGGGGTTTTCGCAAAGCGCCGATGCCTCCGACGAATGGCCGCCCCGCGACCTCACCTTCTATGTGCCCTAAGCGCCCGGGGGCCTGGTGGCGGCAATCCCGGTCGCGGGCTTCGTCGCCCCCGCCCCGCGGCGTTTGCCGAGGCGATGGTGCATGAAGGCAGCCTATAGAGCATGATCGGTTCCGATTGAATCAGAACCGAAGCTCCAGATTCTTGTTTTGACGCGTTTCTTCACGCGAACCGGTATCCGCCCCGCGTCAGGTGCGGGGCAGGCTTTCGCTCGAAGACGCCATGGCGCTCAGGGCAGCACTTCGCGGCGTTCGGCGAGTTGCGTGTCCATCTCGGCGCGCTTGTCTTCCAGGAGGCCGGCATCGGCCGCCTCGATCACCGTGAAGAGCTCTTGGGCATCGCTGATCCGTGTCACCGTCACGTAATCGGCGCCGGCCGCGTAGAGATCCTTCACGTCGGACAGGAAATCCGCCGTCGCGACGATCTTGGCGGTTGGGTTCAGCGTGCGCACATGCCGAACCAGCTTCTCATTGCTGGCGCCCACCAGAAGCGAATCCGGCACGCTGAGGATGATGATCTCGGCCTTGCCGATGCCGGCATGCACCAGCGTATCGACATTGCTGATATCGCCGTAGATCACGTGCAGGCCCCGATCCGTCAGCGTCCGGAATACCAGCGGGTTGAAGTCGATGACGCTGATCTGCTCAAGCAGCGATTGATCCTGCCGCTCGATCTCGGCCAACAGCGCGCTGGCTGCGCGGAAGAAACCCAGGATGACGATCCGGCGCGTTTCGCCATGCCCGCCTCCTTCGTGGCCGGCTTCGGCGGAATGGACATGATCGAGATCGCGGATCCCGATCCGTTTGAGGGGGCCGATGAGCGAGCGCGTAATCTGGTCGCTGCGCATCATCACGAAGGTGCTCAGCACCGCCAGAACCACGAAGGCGAACGAAACCGCGTTCGCCGTTTGGGTCGTGATGTGATTGGCGGCAACGCCGGTCTGGATCACCACCAGCGAAAATTCGGAGATCTGCGCCAGATTGATCGCCGGCAACAGGCTGGCGCGCAGGCCCTGCTTCATCAGGTAAAGCGGCGTAAACGTCGTCACGACGCGGCTGACCACGGTGAAGGCGGCGATGATCAGCGCGAGCCCGATCACCGACAGGCCGGGAATGGGAATCGTCATGCCCAGCGCCACGAAGAACAGCGTGATGAAGAAATCGCGCAGCGTCGTGACCTTCGCCGTGACGTCGAGCGCGTAGGGAAATGTCGACAGCGACACGCCGGCCACCAGCGATCCCATCTCGCGTGATAAATGCAGTTTTTCGGCGATCTCGCCGATCAGAAAGCACCACGCCAGCGCGCCCAACAGGATCAGTTCCGGGCGGCGCGCGATCTGGTGGAAAAGACGCGGCAACACATAGCGGCTGAGCGCCATGGCGGTTGCCACGAGCACGCCGACCCGGAAGATCGAGAGCAGGATCACGCTGACCTGCAGGTTATCCAGGCTCGGCTGAACCGCGAGGAACAGGATGGCAAAGATATCCTGCAACACCAGCACGCCGAGCGTGATTCGCCCCGGCAGCGTGTCGAGCTCGCGTTTCTCGTACAGCACCTTCACGATGATGACCGTGCTCGACAGCGCGCAGGCGACGCAAAGATAGAGCGCGTCGAAGCTGCCGCCGCCCATCGAGAGGCCAATCCCCACAAAGAACAGGATACCGAGCAGGCAGCCGCCCAGGAGCTGGCCGCCGGCGGCGAACAGGATGACCTTGCCGGCCCGCACGATCTTCTTGAGGTCGATCTCGAGCCCGATCATGAACAACATGAAGATCAGGCCAAGCTCGGAGATGACGCTGATCGATTCCTGGGACTTGACCCAGCCAATGCCGAATGGACCAATGAAAAACCCGGCGATAAGGTAGGCCAGGATCAAAGGCTGCCGGGAAAAATGGGCGAGCAAGCCCAGCACCCAGGCGAACAGGATGCATAAAGTGATATCGCCAATTAGCTCATGCATGCGTCAGAATACTCCGTCGCGGCAACCTAGTGACCTGAGCGGGCAGGTCAAACGAGCAATGTGTCACATCGGCGCAGGCGGCTTTTTGCTGGTAATTCTCGCGTGTTTGGCCGTGAGCGCGCGCTCCGCCGAAGCCCAGACCGGCAGCAATATCGAGCAGACCTTTGCCAATTCGCTGACCACGGTGCCGCCAGAGAATCTCGGCGTGTCCGGCACCTTCTATGTGCCGGTCTATTCCAGCGTCTCGATGAGTCAGGGCAGGTTGCGGACGGATTTCTCGGTGACGCTGAGCGTTCACAACGCCTCGGAGACCCGGCCATTGGTGCTGAAGCGAATCGCCTATTTCGACACCTCGGGCAAGATGGTGGAGAGTTACCTCAAGGCGCCGATCGCGCTGAAGCCGTTCTCGACCATCGAGATCTTCATCGCCACCTCAGACGTGCGCGGCGGCACCGGCGCCAATTTCGTGGTGGATTGGGCCGCCACCGGCGAAATCGCCGAACCGGCCATCGAAGCGCTGATGGTTGGCGGGGTCGGCAATGCGCATTATGCATTTGTCAGCCAGGGACGGCCAATTAAGCTCGTCGGCAAGAACTAGCCTGCCGGAAAGACCGGATAGCCGGCGTTCTCAACGAGAATAAACGGGAGTGAAGTATCCATGTCCACCGCAGCGTCATTCGATTTCACGCCTCTGCTTCCGGCCGGGCTGCCGGCGCCGGCAGCCCGGTGGACGGGGCTCGCAAAATACAGCTTCGTCGGCGGCAACAATGACCCCGACCAGGTTCCGGTCGACGGACTTATCGAGGCGGTCAATGCGGTGCTGAAGCGCGAGGGCAAGAACCTCGCGACGTACAATCTCGCCCACGGGCCGCAGGGCTATCGCCCCTTGCGAGAGTTCCTCACCACAAAGCTCAAGCGCGACGCCGGGATCGGCTGCGACGCCGATGACATCCTGATCGTCTCCGGCTCGCTGCAGGCGCTCGATCTCGTCAACCAGAGCCTGCTGGCGCGCGGCGATACCGTGCTGATCGAGCAGGAGAGCTATCAGGGCTCGCTGAACCGGCTTACGCGCCTTGGCGTCAACGCGGTCGGCATCCCCCTCGACGATCAGGGCATGCGAATGGATGCGCTGGCGGCGGCGCTCGCGGACCACAAGCGGCGCGGCATCCAGCCGAAATATATCTACACCATCCCGACGGTGCAGAACCCGACCGGCAGCATCCTTCCGGTGTCTCGGCGCGAGGAGATGCTGAAGCTGTCGCTGGAATATGGCGTGCCGATCTTCGAGGACGATTGCTACGCCGATCTGATCTGGAGCGGCGAGCGCCCGCCGGCGATCTATGCCATGACCCGGCATGGCGGCGTGATCCATATCGGCTCGTTCTCCAAATCGATCGCGCCAGCGCTGCGGGTCGGCTTCATCGTCGCGCCCTGGGAGATGATGTCGCGGATGCTGGCGCTGAAGACCGACGCCGGTTCCGGCGCGCTGGAGCAGATGGTGTTGGCGGAATATTGCGCGCCGCATTTTGCGACGCATGTACCGAAGCTGACGCGCGGCCTGCGCGCCAAGCTCGATACGCTGATGGAGGCCCTGAACGAGCAGTTCGGCACCACGGCCGAATTCGAGGAGCCCAAGGGCGGCATCTTCCTGTGGGTCAAGCTGCCCGACAATGTCGACACGCTAAAGCTCTATCAGGCCGCCCTCGCCGCCGGCGTGTCCATCAACCCGGGGCCGGAATGGTCGACCAACAAGACCCATTCCGGCAGCCGGTTGCGGCTGTGCTTTGCCAGCCCCTCGCATGAGCAGATCCGCGAGGGCGTCGCCGTGCTCGCCGAGGTCTGCCGGCGCGAGTTCGGCGTGCCGGCACGAATTGCCAACGTGGAGAGACAGGCCCGCAGGTAGACCCGCCGGCGTGAAATCCGGCTAGCCGCAACGAAACACCAGCGAGATGCGCAAAAGCAGCACGATCGACACGTTGCCCTTGCCGGCTTCGATCATCGCGATGTAGCGCTCGGAAATCCCGGATTTGCGGGCAAGCTCCCTGCGCGACATGCCGCGTTGGGCGCGCATTTCCCGCACGCGAGCCCCGAGCTGGGTCAAAAATGCGCTTTCGCAGGACGACACCTCCTGGTTGCCCTGCAGGATCGCCCCAGGAAAATGGTCACGATGACACTTCAGTGCCGGATCGGCTTTCGCTGTGTGTCACGCTCAACCCTCTCGCTTGGCATCTTTGCCCAAGCAAAAGGGCCGCGTCTTTGTTCGGGATCAAACACCCGACACAAAAGGCGAGCCGCCGCCATTTATCGCACCGCGAATGGCGCCTGGTACGGCCGGCCGAAGGGCACGCCGTTGATCACGGTCTGCACCGGCGTCAACAAAACCTTGCCGTCGCGCTTGTTGTTGCGGGTATCGACGAACGAAACCGGCCCCTCCACCAGGTCCATGATCGCGACGTCGCCGGGCGCGCCGATCTGCAGGGTACCGATCTTCGGCGCGCGGTTGATGATTTTTGCCGGCGCAGACGTCGCCATCGTCACCACTTCCTCCAGTGAAGAACCCATCGCCATGAACTTGCTCATCACGTTCGGCAGATAGGGCATACCGGGCGAGTTGCCAGAGAACACATGAATGTCGGAGGAGATCGTATCAGGCCCGCAGCCGCCGGGGATCGCGACTTCCGCGACCGTAAAGTCAAAGCTGCCGCCGCCATGGCCGACATCGAAAATCACGCCGCGCTGCTTGGCGGCAAGCGCCGCCGGCAGGAGCTTGCCGTCCTGGACGATGTTGGTGAACGCGCCGGCGATGTTCGGCGCGCCGGAATAGGCATGGGTCAGCACATCGCCCGGCCGCAACAGGTCGAGGATTTGCGACATCAGTTCCCTGGTCTCGACACCGCCGATATGCACCATCATCTTGGCCGGCCACCCGCACATCTCGCAGGCCTGGATGCCGCGCTTCAGCGGCTCCAGCCCATGCTTGAAGATCACGTTCTCCGACATCCGCACCTTGACGCCGATCAGGAAATCCGGGTTTTCGGCGAGCGCCATGGCGCACGCTTCGACCTGCGCATTGTCGATGTTGTAGAGCTCGGCGACCGGGAACGCCGAGAGGCCGTTATTGGCGATATGGACGAAGGCGTAGATCCGCGCCCGCGATTGCGCGACGATATAGCGGCGCAGCGCCGCGAGATTGTTGACGCCGGCGTCTCCCGCCGAAACCACCGTGGTGGTGCCCTGGAATTGCACCAGCTCGTCCGCGGGAATGCCGATCGCCGAGCCGTAGGGATAGACGTGGCAATGCAGATCGATGAGCCCGGGCGTGACCAGCTTGCCCGCCGCATCGACGGTCTTCGACGCGCGCGCAGCCGGAATCTCGTTTTCGATCGCTTCGATGACGCCCCAGCGAATGCCGACGTCGCGTTTGCCCCGCAACGACTGGCTGGGGTCGAGCACGTCGCCGCCCTTGATCACGAGGTCGAACTTGTCGTTCGGACCCATCGCGGCGCGGGCGGATCCGGCCAGCGTTACGGCCGCCGCTGATGCTGTTGCTTTAAGAAAATGACGGCGTGAAAGCCCGGCCATGGCAACGCTCCCCCTGCTGTTTTTATGAAGCGATGATGCGCCGAGTGCCGTCCTATCGCAAGCACAGAAAGATCGGCGGGATGCTGCATCACGCAAACATCGCGCAGCGTGATTTCGCTCGACGCTTGCTGAACAGCTGTTCAGAATTCTCGGCAAGTTCGGACGGAACGTTCCTTTGCATGAGGT
This sequence comes from uncultured Alphaproteobacteria bacterium, assembly GCA_963786115.1. Taxonomy (GTDB): domain Bacteria; phylum Pseudomonadota; class Alphaproteobacteria; order Rhizobiales; family Xanthobacteraceae; genus Bradyrhizobium. Next base: position 86,251 of record CAWAYC010000011.1, on the reverse strand, counting down.
GTTCTCTTCTCGCTTAACTGAGGAAAGAGGACACATGAAGAAGCTTGGATATGTTTTCGCAGCGCTTGGCGCTATCGCCATCGCGGCCCCGTCGATTGCCAGCGCTGAGACCGTCGTGATCAAGCGCGGCCATCACCATGGCTACGGCGCGCGTGCCGAATTCCGCGAGCATCGCGACCATGGTTGGCACCACGGCTGGCGGCACCGCGACGCCGACAAGGTGGTGATGATCAAGAATCGTCATCAGCACAGTTACTGAGTTGCGTAACGAGAGAATGGCTCCGCGAGGGGCCATTCTTTCTTTTTGTCGTCATTCATCCGCTATCGGCGCGTGGACCCGACTTCGCTCGTTGAGCTACGGCGGAAACGCCGCTTTGCCAAACCTGCGACGTCAATCCCATGCCGGCGCGAACGCCGGATTCACGCAACGCATGTTTTTCGGCAGCGCCGCGATCGCCTTGCGGTCGTCGTCGTCGAGCGTCACCTTCAGCGCACCCAGGTTGGCTTGCTGGCTTTCGGCGCGCGATGCTTTGGGGATTGCGGCGACGCCGTCCTGGTCGAGCAGCCATTTCAGCGCCACCTGCGCCGCGCTGGCATTGTGCTTCTTGCCGATCCGCGCAAGCGTCTCGTCGGACGCCACGCGGCCCTGCGCCAGCGGGCAATAGGCGACCAGCGGAATCGATTTTGCAGCGAGATATTTGCGCAACGGCGTCTGGTCGAGCATCGCGTGATATTCGACCTGATCGCAGGCGATCGGGGCCCCGATCTCCTCGACCACGGTCCTGAGCAGCGCGGTGGTGAAATTGGCGACGCCGATGGCGCGGGTGCGACCCTCTTCCTTCAGTTTCATCAGCGTCTCGAAGATCGCCGGCAGGTTCATGTTCTTCGACGGCCAATGAACGAGATAGAGGTCGACCTGGTCGATCCCGAGCTTTTTCAAGGAGGTGTCGAAAGCCTTGCGGATTGCGTCCGGCGCCAGATTTTCGTGCCAGACCTTTGTCGTGATATGCAGATCGTTGCGCGCGACGCCGGAAGCCGCGAGCGCGGCGCCGATGGCCTCCTCGTTGGCATACATTTCAGCGGTGTCGATATGCCGGTAGCCGAGCGAGAGCGCGCTCTCCACCGCCGCGCGGCAGGAATCGCCCTGCATGCGGAAGGTACCGAGCCCGAGCTTGGGCAGGCTGATGCCCTGGGTTTGCAGATTTTCCATTGACGACTCCTGAAAGACTTAAAGTCGGGGACGGCACCTGGCGATGCCGGTTAACGGGTGTTCGTTGGCGGGAGGGTGAGACAAGGGGGCCGATGTCCGATAGTCTTCCCGCCGCGCAGGTTCAAATCAAGATCGAGTTAGATATCGATGGTCAAGGCTTTACGGCGATGGCTCGAAGCCAACGAACTGCCGGCAATCATCGCCGGCGTGCTGGGCGCCATCATACTGCTTTCGGTGCTGCTGGTCGTGGGCGGCTACCTGATGGTGACGCTCTAAACCTCAAATATGCTGCGCCGTGATCCGGCCGGGCCGTGCATCCGGCCGCGGCTGGATATCGACCGACCATAAATCGCGGTTATCGACATCCTTCAGGGTCACCGTCATGACTCCCGTCCGGCCGTCGATATCGACGCGGCCAAAGAATTGCAGACCAAAACAGGGTGCGAGGTTTTCGCCCTGCTCGGCGCTGCAGCCTTTCTCGAACACCGCCTTCGGTCCAAACGTGTTGTCGAGTTCGCCCGGGGTCCAGGTCCCGGCATGCAGCGGGCCGGAGACGAACTCCCAGAACGGCTCGAAATCCTGGAAGGCGGCGCGGTTCGGATCGTAATGATGCGCGGCGGTGTAGTGCATGTCGGCGGTCAGCCAGACCGTGTTCCTGATGCCGGCGCGTTTCATGAAGGACAGGAGATCGGCGATCTCATGCTCGCGCCGCTCCGGCGGGCCATCGCCGAGCGCGACGGCGTCCTCGCTGATCAGCCCGATCGGCAAATCGGCGGCGATCACCTTCCAGGTCGCATCGGAGGCAGCGAGCTCGCGCTTCAGCCAGGCCAATTGCGCCGGTCCCAGGATGAACGTCTCGCTCCTGTCGTCGCGCTTGTTCCAGGTGGAGTCGCGGTAAGAGCGCATATCGATCAGGAAGACGTCGAGCAGCGGACCATAGGCGATCTTGCGATAGACCCGCCCGTCTCGCTCCGGCATCGCGCGCATCGGCATGAATTCGTGAAACGCCCGGCGTGCGCGCGCCACCAGTCTTGACGTGCCGTCCTCGTCATAGCCGGTCTCGTCGGCAGACCCGATCGGCGACCAGTCGTTGGTCACCTCGTGGTCGTCCCACTGCGCGAGCATCGGCACCTCGGCATGGAAGGCGCGAAAATTCTCGTCGAGCAGATTGTATTTGTAGTTGCCGCGAAACTGATCGAGGCTGTGCGCGACGACGGATTTTTCTTGCGTGACGATGTTCCGCCAGATCCCGCCATCTGGCAGTTTCAATTCCGACGGCACCGGACAATCGGCATAGATGTGATCGCCGGAATGAATGAAGAAGTCTGGGCGGTTTTGCAGCATGGTGCGGTAAGTGCGCATCCCGCCGCGCGAGGGATCGATGCCCCAGCCCTGCCCCGCGGTATCGCCCGACCAGACGAACGAAACCGAGCTCCGCGCTAATGGTGCGGTTCGAAAATGCCCGACCTGGGTTTCTCCCGCGATCCCGCTCCCGTCGATGCTTTCAAACCGCACCCGGTAGAAAATGTCCTGCCCCGCCGGCAGGCCGTCGAGCAGAAGCTTCGAGGTGAAATCGCTGTCCGGCAACGCATCGGCCGAGGCGGCGCGCAGGATGGTCTTGAAATTCTCATCGGTCGCGCATTCAACCTGCATCCGGGCGGCCCGATCGGCGCGCGCCCATATCACCGCGGAGTCGGAGGAGATATCGCCCGATTGAATGCCGCAAGGAAGCTGTGGCCGGTCTGCGGCGCGGCTGAGATAGGGTTTTGCGAGAGTCCCGAGCCCGGCGAGCGCTGCGGTCGAGGCCGAGCGGACGAGAAGCTGGCGTCGGGTGAGGCCGCGCTTCGCGGTTATCGCAGTCGCCATCTGGCAAGATCTCCGTCGAATCGCGACGAAGGGTGCCTGCTCAACTTGACTCCCGGTCTACGGTTTTACGACAAAGCGATGACTCCAGCCAAATGGCGTCATCATGCTTGGGCTTGTCCCGGCCATGACGGAGTATCAGCGTTGCCAGGCGCAGATGCCGCCTGATTTGCACGGCCATGTCTGGATCCGCGTGTCGCGCGCCTGCGCGTCGAGCGGATTGCCGTGCCGCTTCGCAAGCTTTGCACGCGCAGGGACACGCGGTCGCTCGGCGTTTGCCGCTTTAACCTTGGGGGCGCGGACGACGACCTTACGCTCGGCTTTCGGCACCGCGCGCGCCTGTTCGCTCTCGGTCGCGCCGTCGCTTTTGGCTTCCACTGCAACCGGTGCGAATTCCGTTGGCGGCCCTAGCGGCTTCGGCGACAGCATAGCCCTGGAAAGATCGAGGCCAAGGAACTCGTCCGGGCGATACTGATCCGCCACCGCCGGGCTCGCCAGCGCCAAAACGGCGGTGCAAACAGCGGCAGCAACGGCATTCTTCAGCACCATCGGAGGCCTCTCTGAAATCACTCAAAATTGACGACAGACAACATGTAGGAAGCCGGCCGGGTAATTCCAGCCGATCCTGCCGGCAAGGTTACTGCCGAACGAAGAGAATGCCGGCCACAGGGCCTCCCTGCGGCCTGTCAGGCCCCTATTCCGCCGCTTGGGCCAGCGGCTGGCCGATGGCGCTTTGCAGCCGCGCGCATTCCTGGCGATATTTCGCGACGTTGGCTTCCTTGATGTGGCCGTAGCCGCGCACCAGATCGGCCGATTTCGCCAGCGCCACCAGCCGCGGCAGATCGAGCGGCTTCCTGCCGTCGAGATGGCGGAAGATCATCGCCGAATACTCGGTCGGAAGGGCGCGCTCCATCCGCCGCTCGGTGGTGTAGCCGAATACGTCGAAGGCGGTTCCTCGCAATCGTTTCCACCGCGCCAGCAACTCGAACGCCTTGAAGACCCACGGACCGAATTCGCGCTTGCGCAGGTGACCGGTCACCTTGTCGCGGCGCGCCAGCAAGGGCGGTGCGAGAAGGACCTTCAGCCCGGACTCACCGTCGAACTGTTCCTTCAGCGCCCTGGCGAATTCGCCGTCGGCATACAGCCGCGCCACCTCGTATTCGTCCTTATAGGCCATCAGTTTGAACAGGCCTTTCGCGAAGGCTTCCGTCAACTCATGCGAACCGGGTGCGCTCGCCGCCTCCGCCACGCGCACGCGCTCGACGTCGGCGAGATAGCGCTTCGCATAGGCTTCGTCCTGGTAATCGGTGAGGAAACGGGCGCGGAACGCGATCGTCTCGTCCCCTGTCGGTTTGGCCGGCACCGAGCCCGAACTCTTGAAGCGCGCCGCGCTGACGACGCGCGGCAGATCGTGCGCGGCGAGCCGGCCCCATGAAAACGCCAGCCTGTTCATCTCGATCGCCGCGCCGTTGAGCTCGATCGCCTTCAGGATCGCTTCCAGCGATAGCGGGATGGCGCCGCGCTGGAACGCGAAGCCAAGCATGAAGGAATTGGTGGCGATGCTGTCGCCCATCAGCGCGGTGGCGAGCCCGGTGGCATCGAGAATATCCAGATCGTCGGATCTGACGGCTTCGTTGAGCGCGTCACGCATCGCGCCCGCTTCGAAGTCGATGTCGGGGTCGATGACGAAGCTTGCGGTCGGCAGCAGATCGGCGTTGACGACCGCGCGCGTGACGCCGCGCTCGGCCCGGCTCAGCGCGGGAATGCTGGTGGCGACGACGATGTCGCAGCCGAGAATGAGATTGGCGGTGCCGGGTCCGATACGGACATTGGCGAGCTGGTCGGCCGCTGGCGCGATGCGGACATGGCTCATGACGGCGCCGTTCTTCTGCGACAACCCGGTGAAGTCGAGCGTCGAGCAGGCCAGACCCTGGACATGCGCGGCCATGCCGAGCAGCGCACCGATGGTGATCACACCGGTGCCGCCGATGCCGGTAACCAGGATATTGAACGGGGCGGCGAGCGCCGGCGTCATCGGCGTCGGCAGGTCGGCGAACAGCGCCGACGGATCGGCTGCCGTGCGGTCGGCCTTACGCAGCTTGCCGCCATGCACGGTGACGAAGCTCGGGCAAAAACCCTCGACGCAGGAAAAGTCCTTGTTGCAGTTCGACTGATCGATTTTCCGCTTGCGTCCAAGTTCGGTTTCCAGCGGCTGCACCGAGACGCAGTTCGACGCTACCGAGCAGTCGCCGCACCCCTCGCAGACGCGCTCATTGATGAACACGCGCTTCGGCGGATCGGGATAGAGCCCGCGCTTGCGGCGGCGGCGTTTTTCGGCGGCACAGGTCTGGTCGTAAATCAGGACGGTAAGCCCTTTGACGTCGCGCAGCTCCCGCTGCACAGCGTCAAGCTCGCGGCGGTGATGAACGGTCGCATCGGCCGGGAAATAATTGCCGGGATATTTCTCGGGATCGTCGGAGACGATCGCCAGGCGCCTGGTGCCTTCGGCCGCAACCTGATGGGCGATTTGCGATACCGTAAATCCGCCCTCGGCGGGCTGGCCGCCGGTCATCGCCACCGCATCGTTGTAGAGAATCTTGTAGGTGATGTTGACGCCAGCGGCGGCAGCGGCGCGCAGCGCCAGCAGGCCGGAATGGGTGTAGGTGCCGTCGCCGAGATTTTGGAAGACGTGCTGCTCGCTGGTAAACGGTGCCTGCCCGATCCAGGCGACACCTTCCCCGCCCATATGCGAAATGGTCGCGGTGCGGCGGGCGGGAATCGAAAGCGCCATGCCGTGACAGCCGATGCCGGCCATCGCGCGGCTGCCTTCGGGTATTTTGGTCGACGTATTGTGCGGGCAGCCCGAGCAGAAATACGGCGTGCGCTGCAGCTTGGCCGCGCCGACGCCGTCCGCCGGCCGGTCAAACGCTTCCAGCTTGGCCAGACGCTGCTCCAGCGCCGGGCTGCGATGGCCAAGCCTGCGCAGCCGCGCCACCACCGCCGCCGCGACCATGGTCGGCGACAGTTCGCCCTCGCTTGGCAGCAGCACCGCGCCGCTCTCGTCGCGCTTGCCGACCACCGAGGGACGCTTCGAGGCATCGACATTGTAGAGAATGCGAAGCAGTTGCTCCTCGATGAAGCCGCGCTTCTCCTCGACCACCAGAACGTCCTGCAGGCCTTCTGCGAAGGCGCGGGCGCCGGCTTGCTCCAGAGGCCAGGTCAGCGCGACCTTGTAGATGCGCAGGCCCAGCGCCTGCGCCTCGGCATCAGTGATACCGAGATCGGCCAGCGCCTGCCTGAGATCGAGATAGGCCTTGCCGGTCGCCATGATACCGAGCCGCGCCGGCCTGGAGTCCAGCACGATGCGGTCGAAGCGGTTGACCCGCGCAAAGGCGGCGACCGCTGCCATCTTTGGGCCATGCAGCCGCTTCTCCTGCTCCAGCGGCGCGTCCGGCCAGCGGATGCCGAGGCCGCCGGGCGGCATTTCGAAATCCTCGGGGATAATAATTTTGATGCGATCGGGGTCGCTGACGATCGAGGCCGAGCTTTCGACCGTCTCCGAGATCGCCTTGAAGCCGACCCAGCAGCCGGAGTAGCGCGACATCGCAAAACCGAGGATGCCGAGGTCGAGATAATCCTGAAGAGTGGCCGGGTTGACCACCGGCATCAGCGCAGCAGCAAACACCTGCTCGCTCTGATGCGCCAGCGTCGAGGACTGGCAGCCATGGTCGTCGCCCGCGAGCGCGATCACGCCACCGTTCGGCGAGGTGCCGGCCGAATTGGCGTGCTTGAGGGCGTCAAGGGAACGGTCGACGCCAGGTCCCTTGCCGTACCAGATGCCGAACACGCCATCGACCAGGGCACCGGGAAACATCCCGACCTGCTGGCTGCCCCACACCGCAGTCGCCGCCAGATCCTCGTTGAGGCCCGGCACGAAGGCGATGTCGTGCTCCTTCAGGAAGGATTTCGCCCGCCACAGCGCGTGGTCGTACATGCCGAGCGGCGAGCCGCGATAGCCGGAGATGAAGCCTGCGGTCTTCAGACCCTGCGCGCGATCGCGTTCGCGCTGCAACATGGGCAGCCGGACCAGCGCCTGGGTACCGGAGAGGAAAATTCGCTTCGCATCCAGCCGGTACTTGTCGTCCAGTCCAACTTCCACCAATGCCATTTCCCATTCCCCCTTCAGCGCTTATTCCCGCCGGCTATTGCAACCGGTCTTGCTTGCAACAACATGCACCGATTTTGCCATGCATGGACAGCGTTCATCCGTTGCCGCCAGGGCATATCTCGGCCCGCCGTATCGCCCGGCACCCTTGCCGAAACGGCGCTTCTTTGAAACGCTCGCGGAAAAGGGAGAACCAACAAATGGCCCGCCTGCCATACCTCGAAGCCGATCAGGTCGCCCCCGAATATCGCGACATGCTCAAGCGCAATACCAATCTGCACAAGCTGCTGGTGAACTCGCCCGACATGGCGCGCGCCTTCAGCGGCATGGGCGGCTATATCCGCTTCAAGAGCAAGCTCGACCCACGCTTGCGCGAACTTGCGATCCTCCAGGTCGGCTGGCTGGAGAAATCGGAATACGAATTCACCCATCACGTGAAGATCGGCAAGGAGTTCGGCGTCACTGATGAGGACATCGCCGGCATGATGGCGGAGACGGAGGGGAAATCGTCAAAGCTCGAGCCGCTGGCGAAAGCGATCCTGCGCGGCGCCCGCGAGATGGTGCGCGAGCTAGCGATGTCGGACACCACGTTCGCCGAGATCAAGAAGGACCTGTCCGACGAGCAGATGACCGATCTTGTGCTCACGATCGCGTTCTATTGCGCGGTCGTGCGCGTGCTCGCGACGATGAAGATCGACAACGAACCCCATTACAAAGAGGTACTGCAGCAGTACCCGATCCCGGGAGTAAACTGAAATGCGCCTGAAAGACCGTGTCGCCATCGTCGTCGGAGCCGGCCAGAGCCCCGGCGAGGGCATCGGCAACGGCCGCGCCACCGCGCTTACTTTTGCGCGCGAAGGCGCAAAGGTTCTGTGCGTCGACCACAACCTTGCTTCGGCTCAGGAGACCGTCGAGATGATCCGCGCCAGGCAGGGCACGGCGGAAGCGTCCGAGGCCGATGTCACCAGGAATGCCGACATCAAGGCGATGGTGGCGGATGCTCACAACCGATGGGGCAAGATCGATATCCTGCACAACAACGTCGGGGTCAGCCTGTCTGGAGGCGATGCTGAACTGCTCGACATCACCGAGGAGGCATTCGATCGTTGCGTGGCGATCAATCTGAAGAGCTGCATCCTCGCCGCCAAGCACGTGATCCCGATCATGCGTCAACAGAAGAGCGGCGTCATCATCAACATCTCCTCGATGGCGGCGATCACGACCTACCCGTACGTCGCCTACAAGGCGACCAAGTCGGCGATGATTTCCTTCACCGAGCAACTCGCCTATCAGAACGCGCCATACGGCATCCGCGCCAACGTGATCCTGCCCGGGCTGATGAACACGCCGATGGCCGTCGATACCCGCGCCCGCGAATTCAAGAAGAGCCGCGCCGAGGTCGAAGCCGAGCGCGACCGCAAGGTGCCCTTGCGCCAAAAGATGGGTACCGGCTGGGACGTCGCCAACGCCGCTTTGTTCCTGGCCTCCGACGAGGCCAGCTTCATCACCGGCGTGACGCTGCCGGTCGACGGCGGCGCCAGCGTGCGGCGGGGATGATCTATTCTAGTTCCGGTGCTCTTCCTTGGTGCGGCCGACCGCGGCGCCGCCCCAGGCGTGGATCGCCGGCAGGCCTTGGAGATCCTTGCGGAGATTGGCGAGACAGATCCGCAGCGACGCCAGATCGACCGGCTTCGGCAGACCCTGAGCCTCGATTCCCAGCGATCGGGCGAAAGCCCGCGCGGCCGAACGGCGGGCCGCCTCGGTGCCACTGATGATGATGATCGAACCCGTATAATTCGTCTCTGCCATCACCTTGCAGACATCCGTGCCGTCACCGTCCTCGAGCTCCAGGTCGAGAATCACGCAATCGAAGGACTCCGATCGAATCCAGCCGATCGCCTCGCGGCATGAGGCCGCCAGGCTGATTTCATACCCGGCACGCCCGGTCGCGCGTTTCAACAATTCCTGCTGCACGACGTCATCGTCGACGATCAACAGCCGCGGCAGGCCACGCCCCTCGTCGGGTACGGAACGTTCAATCGTAAGTAGCTGCAAATCGATCGGCATCAAACTTCTCCTGCACTGCAGCAAGAAGTCGCACAGAACCGGTATTATCCGCGTGAAAGCGGCCGGGCAGATGCCACAGGTCTTCTTAATCAAATATGCATCATACAGGGGGCGGTTCGAGGGACCGGGAACACCAAAAAACGGCCGATGCCGCAGTCCTGCGGCCGAAAAATTTTACGTTCGGGTAGAGACGTTCCTCTAATGGGCGGCACAGGCCGTCATTTGACCCGAGGCGCCGGCGGGACGGGCCATTTCGCACCTGATTCGAAAAATTCAAGAGGTTCCAATGACACGATGATGTGACGGTGCATCATCGCAAGTCCAAAATCCTGACTCGTTGTCGTCGCACGAATTTCATGTGCGCTCGGTAAGAGCACACGACGGACTCCAGGACTGATGAGGGGCCATGAAAGACGAACTCGACTACGAACTGACGTCAGATCAATGGGAAACGCTGAAAGCATTGCGCTCGCCCGCAACCGCAATTCCGCGAATCAACCGTTTTGCGGTTGAACGCCTGATCGCACTCGGCCTCGTCGCAATCAGGCAAGATTCGCCTGTTATCACGCTGCACGGACGCAAGGTGCTGGTCAGAGGCTCGTCGCAATTGCTGCGCGATATCGCGGCGTGACTCATTTGTTTGAGCCGTAGATGGCTTCGAGCTGTTCAATCGTCGTGATCACAGACCTAGGCGTCCTCTCGCTTAATCGTCCCACCTGTCGCCCTTGATCACTCGAACAAGCTGGCGTGCATGATATTCGGCCGTGCCGACATTGACGATGGTCACGTCGGGCGCCGCCGCAGCGTCCTCGACGGTGCGGCCGAGCCGATGCTCAATCTGGCCGTCGCTGATCCGCGCCCGCATCGCCAGACGTTCCGCCAGGACATTTGGCGGCGCCGTGATCGAGACCACCACCACGTTGTCATAGATGCGGCGCATCGCCTCGATCACGGTCCGCGAAACATTCGCAATCACCGTGCGCCCGGCGCTGATATCGTCGTCAACCGCGCGCGGCAGGGCGTAACAATGACCGTGCGCTTCCCAATGCATGGCGTATTTGTCGCGCGCGAGCGCCTCTTGGAATGCGGCCGGGCTCACTTCCTCGTTGTCCTCGGATGCCGAGGCCTCGCGCGTGACCACGCGACGTGGAAAGACGATGTCGGGATCATCGGCGCAGGCGGCTTTCGCGAGCCCCAGCAGCGTATCCTTGCCGGCACCGCTCGGTCCCGCCACGAGGATGACACGGCCGGGTCCAATCCTGGTCGTCTGCTCGGCAGATATGGTCGGCGCTTCCGTCATGCGACACGCTGCCCTTCCCGCCAGACGTCACGGGCGAAGTGATCACCAGAAACACCGATCGACCAACCCCGAATTCGAGATCGCGTGTTCGACGCCCGGCGGCAGGAAGATGAAGTCGTGCTTGCGCACAACATGATTCATCTCACCATTCTCTTGGCCCCAGCTCTGACTTGGTGGATCAATTGAGTCTGGACCTAATGCGCTTCCTGCTCCGGATGCTCTTCCGGCCGCGTCCGCGCGATGATCTCCGCAGCGCCCTTGTCGAGCAGCTCGAGGCCAACCGCGCGGCCGAGTTCGCGCGGCCGGTCCGCGGCACCACGCCGCGATACTTCGATGAAGCGATCTCCGGTTTCGTCGAGCACTGATGCCCTCAACGTCATCTCGTTGCCCGCGATCGTGGCGTGGCCGGCGATCGGCGAGTTGCAATGGCCGTTCAGCACCCACAGCACCTCGCGCTCGGCTTCCGCGCTCAGGCGCGATTGCGCGTCTTCGATTTTGGCAAGATGCGCGCGCGTGACCCAATCCCTTTCGGCGCACTCGACCGCCACAATGCCCTGGCCAGCTGCCGGCAGCATCTCATCGACCGAAAAATCATGCGCGACGCGCGAGGTCTGGCCGATGCGCTCCAGTCCCGAACGCGCCATCACCAGCGCGTCGGCAGGTCCGACCTCACCGCCGCCGGGCAACCGCTGCGTATCGCCTCGGTCGAGTTTTGCCACGCGGGTGTCCGCGGCGCCCCGATAGTGGATCAGCGTTGCTTCGGGGAAAAGCCGGCGCAGATAGGCCACCCGCCGCACGGCGTTGGTGCCGATCTTGAAGCCCTTGCCCCTGGACGCGCGAAAATTCTCCAGCGACAGGCCGGGGCGCAACACAAGGCAATCATTGGCGGCGTCGCGCGCCAGGGTCGCGGCAATGATCAGGCCCGGCGTCTCTTCGTTCCCCGGCACGTCCTTGAGCGAATGCATCGCCGCCTGCAATTCGCCTGACAGCATCGCTTCACGGATTTCGGCAACGAAGGCGCCGCCCTTGCCGCCATGACGGAGCAATTTGCTGGTCTGGTCCTGATCGCCGCGGGTCTCGAACCTGACGATCTCGACGTTCAGCCCCGTACAGGAGGCATGGAGCTGCCGGGCGACCTCGTCGGTCTGCGCGAGCGCCATCGTGCTCTTGCGCGTGCCGATACGTAAGATTTGTCCTGACACAAGGTCTCCCTCGAAGGCGATCAACGGCGAGGGATTAAAGCAAAAGAGCAGTCAAAACAATGGCCTTCGCGGATATCGCGCCGCGTTGGCGCGTTCCGGCTTGCCCCGGCTCACCTTGCTTTTGCCAGCTAGACCGCCTTGGTCAACGCGCCGTCGATAATCAGATTGGTGCCGGAGATGCGGCTCGCCACCGGGCTTGCGAGAAAGACGACGCCAGCAGCAACTTCCTGCGGGGTGCCCATCCGCCCGGTCGGGTTCAAGGACATCGCGGTCTTGAACAAATCGGGCATGCCCTGCTCGATGTTCTGCCAGATCCCACCCTCGAAATAGGTGTTGCCCGGCGACACCGCGTTGACGCGGATGCCCTTGGCGATCAGTTGGCTGCTGAGGCCCTTCGCGTAGTGGATCAGCGCAGCCTTGAAGGCGCCGTACGAGCCCGCAGCGAAATCGACCTCGAAGCCGGAGACGCTGGAGACAATGATGATCGATGCGGATTTCGATTTCTCGAGGTAAGGCATCGCGGCCGCGACGGAGTTGACCGTGTGCATCATGTCGACACGGAACGATTTCTCCCAGGTCTCCGCCGTATCGCCGACCGCGAGCGCGCTGACGTTGCAGACGATGGTGTCGATACCGCCGAATTCGGCGGCGGCGCCATCGATCCAACCCTTCAGCGCCGCGGGATCGGCGACATCGATGCCCTTGCCCCAGGATTTGATGCCTTTCGCCGCCAGGCTTTTTACCACCTTGGCGACCTCATCGGCGTTGCGTGCACAGATCGCAACGTTGGCGCCCTCGGCAGCAAAGAGTTCGGCGATCGCAAGTCCGATGCCCTTGCTGCCGCCTGTCACCAGCGCATTCTTGCCCTTTAGTCCGAGATCCATCGTCGCCTCCATTGCTGGCGCAGGCGGCCTGCCTTGATGCCGGCAGGCCGCCTCACGGGTTACATCTTCTTCCAGTCGCCCGCACCTTCGAAGGCAGCGGCGGCCCGATAGATGGTCGGTTCGTCGAAATATTTTCCGATCAGCATCAGCCCGATCGGCAGGCCGTTGCTCATGCCGCAGGGGATGCTCATCGCCGGATGTCCTGAAGCGTTGAACGGCGCGGTGTTCGGCACCATTTCGAACGCCCGCTGGATATAGAGTTCGCGCGGCGCGTCTGGTGGAGGCAGCGGCGTCGCCTTCATCGGCAAGGTCGGCATCAAGAGCAGGTCGTAGTTGCTCAAGGTGGCGTCGTAGGCGGCGCGCAGCTTGCGGTTCAGATTCTGTGCCTTGGAATAGAAGTGCCCGCGATAGTGCTTGGTGAAATATTGGCCCAGCAGCATCGTGATCTTGAGGCTGTCGGACAATTCGTCGGCGCGATAACGCCAGGCGGAATGGGCGTCGAGCAGCGTAGTGTTGTAGAGACCGCGCCAGTTGGTCCCCATGCCATTGCCCTTCATCATGAATTCGGTGGCGCCTTCGGCGGCGATCGGCAGCCAGATCGCCGGCGCGACCAGATGCATCGGCAGCGAGATTTCATCGACGGTCGCGCCGAGTTTCCGGAACAGTTCGGCGCCCGCCTTCACCTTGGCATCGACATCAGACTCCGAACTCGGATGCCCAAAGCCTTCGCGTACAAGGCCGATGCGCAACCCCTTGACGCCGCCGTCGAGCTCGGCGGTATATTTTGCGACCTTCGGCGCCGTTTGCCGCGGGTCGAGCCCATCCGCTCCGGCGAGCACTTCAAGCAGCAGTGCGTTGTCGCGTACGTTGGCCGTCATCGGCCCGGTGTGATCGATGGTGAGTTCGATCGGCATCACGCCGGTATAGGGCACCAGGCCATAGGTGCCCTTCATGCCATAGGTGCCGCTGAAGGCGGACGGGATCCGGATCGACCCGCCCTGGTCGCCGCCGATCGCCATGTCGACCTCGCCCGTCGCGACCACCACGGCACTGCCCGAGGACGAGCCGCCGGCCGAATAGCCCATCTTGTGCGGATTGTGGACCGGGCCGGCCGCACAGGTATGGCTGCCGCCTGAGAAGCAGAAATATTCGCAATGGGTCTTGCCGACGATAGTGCCGCCCGCGTCGAGGATGCGCGTGACGATGGTGGCATCGGTGTCGGGCGTATATCCTTCCAGCGTCGAGGCGCCGTTCATCATCGGGACGCCGGCGAGGCAGACATTGTCCTTCAACGCGATCTTCTTGCCCGCAAGCTTGCCGTCCGCTGCGCCCTTGATCTCGGTCTTGACGTACCAGGCGTTGAACTTGTTTTCCTCGCCTTCGGGGCGATAGCCGGGCGTGCGCGGATATTTCACCGCCGGAACGTAATCCGCCATCGCGTCGACCGCGTCATAGGCGGCGTAGTTCGCCTGCATCAGCGCGTCATAGGACTTCAGTTCCTCGTCGCCCATATGCATGCCGAGGTCCTCGGCGACGCTGCGCAGCTGATCGAGCGTGGGTCTTCGGACTGCCATGACTTCTCTCCCTCTGATGACCCGACCGGATCGGGCTTTAGGTTGCGATACCGACAAACTCTCCGACCAGGCTTGCATCGCCGAGATCTCCCGGCGCGACTTCCCGGATAATCGTTCCCTTCTGGATGATCAGGATGCGCTGCGACAGCGCGGCGATGAAGTCGAGATTCTGCTCGACCAGGATCATGGTGAGCCCGCTGCTGGCGCGCAACCGCAGCAGGGTTTCGACGATCTCGTCGATGATCGAGGGCTGGATTCCTTCGGTCGGCTCATCGAGCAGCACGAGACGCGGATCGCCGCACAGGCAGCGTGCGATCGCCAACAATTGCTGCTCGCCGCCCGACAGCGCGCCACCGGCGCGATCGAGCAGCACCTTCAGCCGGGGAAATTCTTCCAGCACGGCGGCGATGATCTCGGATTCGGAACCGGTTTGGGTGCTGCAGCCCATGCGCAGATTGTCGTAGACGGTGAGCGCCGGGAAAATCTCGCGGCCCTGCGGCACGTAGCCGAGACCGAGCCGCGCGCGGCGGTAGGGTTCGATCGCAGTGACGTCGTCAGGGCCGAACAGCACGCGTCCGCCAGTCGCGGGCAGAAAGCCCATCAGCGCCTTCAAGAGCGTCGTCTTGCCCATGCCGTTGTGGCCCAGAATACCGATGAACTCGCCTTCATGGACGGAGAAGCTCACCCCGTTGAGGATCGGGATGCGGCCGTAACCTGTTCTCAATCCCTGCACATCGAGCATCATGCGGCCGCCTGCTTGCCCAGATAGATATCGCGCACCTGCGGATTGCGCATGATGTTCTCAACGGAATCCTCGACCAGCACGGCGCCCTGGTTGAACACGGTGACCTGCTTGGCGATCATGCGGATGAACTGCATGTCGTGCTCGACCACGATCAGCGCCTTGGTACGGTTGATCTCGCGCACCAGCTCCGCGGTCTTGTAGACCTCTTCATGGGTCATGCCGGCTGCCGGCTCGTCGAGCAGGATCAGTTCGGGATCGGTCGACAGCACAAGGCCGAGTTCGACCCATTGCCGTTGGCCGTGGGCAAGTTGCCCGACCAGCCGCTCGGCCGCTTCCGTCAAACCAATCCTCTGCAGCATCTCGTCGACCAGGCGCCTGGCCTGTTCGCCGGAATGCATGCGAGTCGCCGCGAGCCAGATGTTCTCACGCACCGTGAGACCATCGAACACGCTCGGCACCTGGGTCTTGATGCCGATGCCGAGCCGCGCGATCTCGTGCGCGTGGGCATTGGAAATATCCCGGCCGCGGAACCGCACGTGGCCGTGGGTCGGCTGCAACTGCCCGGTCAGCATCTTGAAGAAGGTGCTTTTGCCGGCGCCGTTCGGGCCGATCAGGCAGCGCAGCTCGCCTTCGGCCAGCGAGAAGTTGACATGGCGCACGGCACGAACGCCGCCGAAATGCATGCTGAGATCGCGGGTTTCCAGCAGCGGCGCGGCCATCACCCCTCCTCCGCGCGTTTTGGTTCAAGGCTCGTCTTGGCGCGCCGTGCACGCGAGGACAACAGCGCCTGGCCAAGATCGCCGAGCGTCGGCACCAGCCCTTTCGGCACCAGCAGCACGAACGCAATCAGGATTGTGCCGAGGATCAGGGGTGCATTGGCAAAGATCTTCGCCCACCAATCCGAGCCGCCACTCGGCTGGTTGGCACCGAGCGCGGTAGAGAGCCACTGGATGCCGATGCAGCCGACGATCGGGCCGATCAGCGTACCGCGGCCGCCGACAATCACCCAGATGATGATCTGCGCGGATTGCGACAGCCCGAAGATCGTGGGGCTGACGAAATTGCCCCAATTGGCGAACAGGCAGCCGGCGAAACCGGCCAGCGCGCCACCGATAGTAAAGGTCGCGAGCTTGTAGGCGCGAGGATCATAGCCGAGCAGTTCTGCGCGCTGCTCGTTCTCGCGGATGCCGACGATGATGCGGCCGAAACGGCTGGCGAGCAGCAGCCGCAGGCCGAAATAGGTCGCGAGCAGCGAGGCGGTCGCGAGATAGAACATGCCTTCAAGGTCGATCGGCGCGGCCTTGTTGCCCGGAAAATTCAGCGGCGGAATTCCCGGAATCCCGTTGAACCCACCAAGCCGCGCCGAGCCGATATGGAATTCGGGCCCTGCGGTGGAATTGACCGAATTGAACAGGATTAGCGTCACCGTCAGCGTGATGACGCCGAGATAGACGTCGCTGATGCGGCCATAGAACATGAAATAGCCGAGCAGCGCCGCAAACGCCGCCGGCAGGATAATCGCAAGCAGCAGCGGAATCGTGCTCTCGCCGATATTGAACACGGCAATGGCGTAAGTATAGGCGCCCAGACCGAAGAAGGCCGACTGGCCAAAGCAGAGAATGCCGCCATAGCCCCAGATCAGCGCCAGGCTGAGCGCCAGGATCGCCATGATCATGTAGACCGTGAGTTCGAGTACCACATCGAGCTCGAACAAACGCGGCACCAGCAGCAGGATGGCGATGCCGACCACGCCGACCAGGACAAGGCCCACGAGATTGAGCGTACGGGCGTTCACAGGCCTCTCCGAAAGAAGCGGCCGGTGATGCCCTGCGGCAGCAGGCGGATCAGGACGATGGCGGCGGCGAGCAACGCGACCTCGCCGAACACCGGCGTCGTGGCAAAGGTCGCAAGCTGGTTGATGGTACCGAACAACGCGGAGGCCGATACGGTGCCGGAGAGGATGGCGGCGCCGCCGCCGATCACCGTGATGAAGGATTTTGCGACATAGGCCACGCCGATGGTCGGAAACACGCCGGAGACCGGCGCTAGCACCGCGCCGGCAAGCCCGGACAGCGCTGCGCCGATACCGAAGGTGATGGCATAGACGCGCGGCGGATTGACGCCGAGCGCCGCCGCCATGTTGGCGTTCTGCATCGTGCCGCGGGCGATCAGGCCAAGCCGGGTCCAGCGCATCGTGGCGAAGATCGCGGCTATCACCACGATCGCGACCGCGATCACGAACAGCGTATAGGCGCTGGTGCGGTAGGCGCCGATCGAAAAACTGCCGAGCGGCGCCGAGATGCCGACCGTGGTATTGCCGAAGATCGCGGTGGTCAGCCCGACCAGAAACAGACTGAGGCCCCAGGTAGCCAGCATGGTGTCGATCATGCGGCCGTAGAGAAAGCGGATGATCGTGCGCTCCACGATCACGCCGATGATGCCGACCACGACCGGCGCCACCACCAGCATCGACAGCCAGATGCTGACGCCATGGTTGGTCGCGACGATCGCGGCATAGCCGCCGAGCATCAAAAACTCGCCGTGGGCGAGATTGATCACCCGCATCATGCCGAAGATGATCGCCAGCCCGACGCTGATCAGCGCCAGGCTGGCGATCGCGTAAAGGACCTGGATTGCCAGGAGAGCAACGAGATCCACGTTCACCTTTCCCAAGCAGGACCTGCGGGCGAGACGGCCATCAGATCTTGATCACATATTGCTGGTTGTCGTTCGGGTTCTTGATGAGGTCGCAGACGGCTGCGGTATCGGCCGGCTTCTGCTGGGCGAAATCTTCCAGCACCTTGAGCTTCTTGTCGGCGACTTCGGCGATGTGCACGTCGAGCACGCAATGATGCGTCGGCGGGTCGATCGTGACCTTGCCTGAGGGCGCGTCGATGCTGATTCCAGTTTCCAATGCATCGATGACCTTGACCCGGTCGATACTCCCCGCTTTCTTCACCGCCTCCGCCCACAGCCGGTAGCCCTGATAGGTTCCCATCGCGAGCTCGGTGATGTTGGGATAGTCGGCGCCGTAGCGTTTGTGGAAGCCGGCGACGAACTTCTCGTTGACCGGGTTCTTCAGGTCCTGAAAGTAATTGTAGCAGACCAGCATGCCGTTACATTCGTCCGGCGACAGAACGATGTGCTCATTGCCGACCGCGAACGTGGTCGAGGCCATCGGGATGCTGTTGCGCATGCCGGCCGCCGCCCATTGCCGATAGAATGAAATATGCGCGCCGCCCACCAGCGCCGACCAGACAAAATCCGGCTTTGCCGCCTGGATCTTGGAAATGGTCGGGCCGAAATTGGTCACATCGAGCGGGAAGAAGTCGATCGAGGGCACCTCGCCGCCATTTTCGAGGACGTATTTCTTCACCCATTGCGAGGTGATCTGGCCATAATTGTAGTCGGCCGCGACGACGTAAACCTTCTTGCCCCATTTCTTCATGGCATAGGGCACGAGCTTTTCCACGGTCTGCGCCGGAGTGACGCCCGTGTCGAACTGGTTACGGTCGCACACACCGCCTTCATACTGGGTGTTGTAGAAGTAGAGCGTCTTGAAGCGGTCGAGCACGGGCCGGATGACCTCGCGCGACGCCGAGGTGATGCCGCCATGGACGACCGCGACCTTGTCCTTCAGCGCCGCCTGCTGGGCGAACTGCGTGTAAAGCTGCATGTTCGACTGGGTGTCGTAATTGATCAGCTTTATCTGCCGTCCGAGCAGGCCGCCGGCCGCGTTGGTCTCCTCGACGGCCAGCGTCAGCGCATCGACCATCGGCTTGCCGTAGATGTCGAGACCGCCCGACAGGTCGTGGATGCTGGCGACGCTGATCGCGTCTTCCGCCCGGGCGATCGAGGAAAACATGCTGGCGGCAGCGGTAGCCGTCGTACTCTGTAGGAATTTCCTGCGATTGACCTTCATTGCGATAGCCCTCCACGCGGTTGCCGATAGATCATGAGACCAGGTATTTTTTCAGGACAGACGCGCCCATCGTGTATTTTGGATCGACCATGTTGCCGAGCCGGATGCGGCCGGCCTGGCTGAGCAGCATGTAGGCGTCGATTTCGTCGAAGCCGTAATCCGCGCTCATCCAGCGCACCAGTTCGCGGTAGGCGATGCGCGCCGCGTCCTCGAGCGGCCGGGCGCTGCCGATCGTCATCAGGAAATTTTCGGTCTCGAGCCGCGGCCAGGCAAAGCTCCAGCCCTTGATGACGTCGATCTGCAGCGTGACGGTGGCGCGCTGCTCGATCGCAACGCCCGACAGCTCGCCATCGCCCTGCGCCGCATGGCAATCGCCGACATAAAGCAAGCCGCCTTTGACATGCACCGGGAAATAAACGATGGCGCCGGGCGCCACGTCCGGCAGATCCATGTTGCCGCCGTGATAGTCCGGCTGCAACGACGAGATCGCCTCGATCTCCGGCGAGATCCCGATCGTGCCGATGAACGGCTGGTAAGGCAGCGTGATCTTGTCGCTCCAGCGCACGCCGTTCTTGTCGACGTGCATCACCCTCACGCGCTCCGGCAGCGGCGGATTGAGTAGAGCAGTCGACGCGGTTCCGACCAGGCCGCCGAATTCCGGAATGATGCAGGTCTTGCCGGCTGGCTGCGCGCCCCGCGTCTCCACGGCGTGGATATGCACGGCGAGGCAGTCGCCCTTCTCGATCCCGTTCACGGCGATCGGGCCGCATTGCGGATTGAGGAACGGAAACTTGAGTTTTGCGCTCGGGCTGTCCTGCTCGCTGGTGATGACGCCGCCAAAGGCATCTTCGGTCTCGACCGCGACGACGTCGCCGGGATCGATGGTGAGCACCGGCTTGGCGTAGGGTCCATAGACGTAGTGGAAACTGCCCTGCCCCGCGATCGTGAGTTCGTGACGTTTTTTGGCCTGACCCTTGGCAAGGCCGCGCTTGGCCATGATGGAGGTCTTGAGCCAGGGATCGTCGGTCATCGCGAACTCCTCACGAGATGGCGCCGATGAAAATCGCGCGCCGGCATCGAATCGTTGCTCGTCTGTCTCCTGGAGCGCGATGACTTTTGTTCGAATAGTCGTCCCGCTCTATCTTCTTGTTTGAGCATGATCCTTTCGGAAATCCGGTACTCGCTTTTCCGGATCATGCTCTAATTCAGCTTCCAGTCTCCCCCGGCCTCGATCGCCGACGCCAGCCGGATCAATGTCGCTTCCTCGAAATGGCGTCCGACCAGCATCAGGCCAACCGGCAAACCATTGACGCGGCCACATGGCACGGTGAAGGCGGGATGGCCGGAAACATCGAACGAGCAGGTGTTTGCCTGCATGTTCAGCGCGGCGTCGATCGCGGTGTTGAGCGGCGCGTCGGCCGACGGGATCGGCGTCGCCGTGAACGGGATCGTCGGCATCGCCACAACGTCGAATTTTTCCAGCGCCTCGTCATAGGCGCGGCGCAGCAGCACGCGCAGGTTCTGCGCCTTCGAATGATAGCGTCCATGATAGTTGCGGTGCATATATTCGCCGAGCATCAACACCAGCTTTACGGTCGGCGACACGTCGTTGATCCGCGTGCCCATGCCGCGCGCAAAGGCTTCCTGCATCGACAGCGGATAGTAGCCGTGGATGTTGTTGCCGACGCCGTACCCTTTCAGCATCATTTCGGCGGCCCCTTCCAGGATGATGCCGCTCCAGACATGCGGACCATCGAGATGCCACGGTATCGAGATTTCTTCGCTCTCGACACCCGCTTTGCCCAGCGCCGCAATGGTTTGCCGGACCTTCTCGTCGACCGCGGGGTCGCTTTCCGGATGACCAAAGCCCTCGCGCACGATGCCGATGCGCAATCCCCTCGCCGATTTTCCGGTTGCCTCCATATAATCGCCGGTGCGCGCGGAAATCGTTCGCGTATCCCAGCCGTCATGGCCGGCGATAACGGTCAGCAACCGTGCCACATCTTCCACCGACGCGCACATCGGCCCGCAATGGTCGACGGAATAGCTGATCGGCATCGAGCCCGTGGTCGGCACCAGCCCCCAGGTCGGCTTCAAGCCGTAGATGCCGCACCAGCTCGACGGCGTGCGGATCGACCCGCCCTGGTCGCCGCCGAGCGCCATCGGCACTTCGCCTGAAGCCACCAGCGCGGCACTGCCGCCGGAGGAACCGCCGGCACTGTGCGCCGGATTGTGTGGATTGCGGATCACGCCGCCAGCACAGGTGTGGCTCGCACCGGAGAAACACAGGTCCTCGCAGGCCGCCTTGCCGGCAATCGTGCCGCCAGCGTCGAGGATCCGCGTCACCACGGTAGCGTCAAGCTCGGGCACGTAACCTTCCAGCAGCGCCGAGCCGTTCATCATGGGCACGCCGGCCACACAGATGTTGTCCTTGATTGCGACCTTCTTGCCGCTCAAGAGCCCTTCGCTGCCGCTCTTGATATCCGTCTTCCAGTACCAGGCGCCGTAAGGATTTTCCGATGCCGGCGGCCGGTATCCTGGCGAGCGCGGCGCGACCGGCGCCAAGGCAGGCGGCACCAGCTCTTCGAGCCGGCCGTACGACGCCAGCGGCCCCTTGAACGCCTGCTGAAAGGCCGCAACTTCTTCGGCAGAGAGCGAGAGGCCAAAGTCCGACCCGAGACGATCGATCTGCTGCAGCGTCGGAAGGCGGACGACCATGCTTCACCTTTTTCTTCGTCTTCAGAACACGGCAAACCGGCAGACAAACGATAAAAGCCACCCGTGGCCCGAGAAGGCCCCGAATGGCATCCATGCCTTGGCTATGAGTGGTCGGCTAAGTCTACGGTACAGAACAAAATTTTTGGATTATCGCCCAGACGTCATCGGCTGCGCCAAAACCCTTTCGTCACACACGTATTCAGGCACGCCAAGAGTGTGACTTAGCCCCATTGGGCTTGTCAATCAGAGGCCGGCACCTTTTTGTGCTGCGGCACCACAAACCGCGCGCGGACATCGAACGACGATTACCCCGTGACATCCAGGCACCATTGCGATCAGATCACTCGCCGGCAACTGCTCAGGCTTTTCCGATGACCAAGCCGTCCATTCCCCTCGGTCTCGTTTTCTCGCGAACCGGGCCCTATGCCATGATGGCGGGGGAGATGGAAAAAAGCGCGCTGATGGCGGTCGACGAGGTCAATCAGAGCGACGAATTCGATTTCACGTTCGCCCCTCATTTGCGCGATCCCCGCGGCGTGGTCGCCGCCTATCACACGGCCTGCGACGATCTCATTCGCACCGAGAATATCCATCATATTGTCGGCTGCTACACTTCGGCGTCACGCAAGCAGGTAATCCCGATCGTCGAACGCACGGACCGCCTGCTCTGGCATCCCGCGCGCTATGAGGGATTTGAGAGCAGCGACAACGTGATCTATGTCGGCGCCGCACCCAACCACACCGTGGTGCCGCTGGTGCGGCATATGCTCGAACATATCGCCAGCGAGGTGTTCTGCGTTGGCTCGAATTACGTGTGGACCTGGGAAACCAACCGTGTGCTCCGGGAAATCGTCACCAGCGCCGGTGGCCGCGTGCTCGCCGAGCGGCTATTGGAGCTCGGAGAGATTTCCGTCGATCACATCGTCAAGGAAGTCATCGAGCGCAAACCGCCGGCCGTGTTCAATACCCTCGTCGGCGAATCCAGCTATGTCTTCATGCGGGCGCTGCATGAAGCGACGACGCGCGCCAGCCTTTCGATTCCGATCCTGAGCTGCAGCCTGTGCGAACCCGAGCTCGAACTGATCGGACCATCGGCCTCCGTCGGCTGCATCACCTCGTCGGCCTATTTTGAGAGCATCGACCAGCCGGAAAACCGCGCCTTTGTCGCACGCTGGCGAGCACGGCATGGCGAGAACGGCCATCCGTCGGTCGACGGACAATCTACTTATGTCTGCGTCATGCTGCTCGCGCGCGCCATCCGCCGCGCAGGCGCAGCGGACATCAATGCCGTCCGGCGAGCCGCGGCAAACCATCGCTACGATTCGCCGCAAGGCCCGATCTGGGTCGACCCGGACAACAATCATTGTTTCCTGACGCCACGTTTGGCGCGTTCCGTGCGTGGCGGTCAGTTCAAGATATTCTGGGAAGCCGATGCGCCCGAACGGCCCGACCCCTATCTCTCGAACCTTGATCTCTCGGCGATTGGCGCGCGGGCGGAAAAGAGCCAGGATGCCAAGCGGTCTACCCATCTACGGGTGGTGAAATGACAGTCAACTCGCCTTTCTCGGTTCGCGGCCGGCGCGCCCTCGTGGTGATGCGGGATGAGCGCGATATCTCCATCCTGCGCCGCCAGCTCGGTCGGCTCGGCATGTTCGTCGCCGAACGCGATCCGGACGAGTCATCGCCTCCCGAGGATCCCGTCGACGTCGTCGTGCTGGACGCCGACAGCATTCCGATCAAGAGCAACCCGGTGATGGCGTGGCGGGTCGATGCGCCGGTCGTCGCGTTGATCGGCACCGAGGCACCCAGCCGCCTGAAATGGCTATTGGACCTGCAGCCGGCGTCCTTCCTGATCAAGCCGTTGCGATCGGCCGGACTCTACACCGCGCTGGTCGTCGCCTTCGATACGGCGCAGCGGCGATTGGAAGAAGCCGCGCATATCGAGCGGCTGGAAGATCGCATCCGCTCGCGCCGCGTCGTGTTCGCCGCGGTGCTGCATGTCATGCGCAGTCACGCGCTTGCCGAAGAGGACGCGTTCAACCTGATCCGACAGACCGCCATGCGCTACCGCACCACAATCGAACAATTGTGCGCCGATATCATCGCGGGTGGCGGCATGCCGAACCGAAATAGCCGGCCGGCTTAATCCAGGTCTTTGACCGTCTGCACGCCGGCCTTGGCCATTTCAGCAGAGGCCGCCGCCAGCGAGCCCGCCAGATCGATCGCCCGGCAGCCGGATTCGACGACCACGGTATCGAAGCCGAGACGGCGTGCGTCCAGCGCGGAATAATAGACGCAATAATCGGTCGCGAGCCCCGCCATGAAGATCCGCTTCAGGCCGCGTTCGCGCAGATATCCCGTCAGGCCCGTCGGCGTGCTCCGGTCGTTCTCATAAAAAGCGGAATAGGAATTGATCGCGGACCGAAAACCTTTCCGGATCACCAGCCCGGCCCTGTCGGTCGCGAGCTTCGGATAGAAGGCGGCGCCCGGCGTCCCCTGCACGCAATGATCCGGCCACAGCGTTTGCGGGCCATAGGGCATCGCGATGGCTTCGAAGGGCGCCGCACCGGGGTGCGAACTCGCAAACGAGCTGTGGCCGGACGGATGCCAGTCCTGAGTCAGCACCACGTGATCAAACCGCTCGACGAAACGATTGATCACCGGCACCACCGCGTCGCCGTCGGCAACCGCGAGCGCGCCGCCCGGGCAGAAATCATTCTGCACGTCGATGATGAGAAGCAAATCATTCGGCTGAATCTGCATCGACCCCTGCACTAGAATGACGGCCGGACCTTAGCCGAAAACTACTGTTTGCGCAGCAGATAAGAACCGCGCTCACGTCCCGATCCGAAGCGGGGCGCGCTGCTTGCGCAGACAGGCGATCACCGAGAGCGCAGTGATCCGGCCGGTCTTTGGATTCTCCGACGGGATATTTTCTATTCCCATCGAAAAGCGCGCTGAATCGGAATCGACTTCGATACGATGCGTGTTGCGCGTGACCGTCGGATCGGCCCAGATCTCGACGCGCGTCTTGTCGGGGCCTATTCCGGCAAGCGACAGCGCGACCGCGACGTTCAGGTTGGCTGGAAAACCCTTGGCGGCTTCCCGCGCCGTTCCCTCAAAGATCCGCAGCGGCTCCGCAATCCCTTCGATGTTGATATTGTTCTCGACCAGATGCGGCGCGCCAAGCAGCCCCTCGATCGGCTTGCGCGAGACCATCCGCACCGAATGAATCGTCCCCTCCGCCGCGGCGGTCATGGCGTCGAGCCCGATCAGCGCGCCGGTCGGAACCACGATCTGCCCGCCATTCGTTTTCGCAAGCTCGATCAGGTCTTCATTCACAAGCAGCGCGCCGACGCTGAGCACGATCGCGGTCTTTCCACGCGTGACCACAGGTGCAACGATCGACCGGACGAGCTTGCTGGGTGCGCATTCGACCACAATGTCGGCGGCGTCGGCCAGTTGCTCGATGGGCAGGATTTCGGGCCTGGTTTTAAGCTTGTCGAGCCAGCCGCGGTGCTTCGCGATGGTCTGCGCCGATACCGCCGAGAGGACCAATCCATCGATGCCACGGTCCAGCTCCTGCACGACCCTGGCCCCGATCGACCCAAGGCCGGCAACGGCGACGCGTGCGTTCGGTCGTGTACTCGTCAAATCCATCATCCTCTCTCAACGTCTCGGCCGAAAGAACACGATCACATCATCTGTTTCCCGGCTTCAAGAGGATTTATCGCCCTTGCCGGCCGAACTACAAGACGGTCTGCGGGTTGAACCCGGCCGCCATTGACCCCAAATAAAGGCCCGTCGACCGAACAAGGAGAACCGACATGACCGAGAAGACCGAGCGGGCCGTTCTTGCCGGAGGTTGCTTTTGGGGCATGCAGGACCTGATCCGAAAAATGACCGGCGTCCTTTCCACCCGCGTCGGCTATTCTGGCGGCGACGTTCCGAACGCCACCTATCGCAACCACGGCACCCATGCGGAAGCGATCGAGATCATTTTCGATCCGCGGCTTCTGAGCTACCGGCAGCTTCTCGAGTTCTTTTTTCAGATCCACGATCCGTCCACCCGCAACCGCCAGGGCAACGACATCGGCTTGAGCTATCGCTCGGCCATTTTCTTTACCAGCCCGGAGCAGGAGCGCGTGGCCCGCGACACCATCGCTGATGTCGATGCGTCTGGAATTTGGCCTGGAAAGGCGACCACCGAAGTCGCGCCTGTCGGCGACTTCTGGGAAGCGGAGCCTGAACATCAGGACTATCTCGAACGCTATCCCGACGGCTACACCTGCCATTTTGTCCGACCCGGATGGCGGTTGCCGCAACGCAAGGCCGGATAGAATCCGACAGGATTGTTCTGCAAATTCGAGGATGTGAGTGCCCCTTACCTGAAGCCTACAGCTCCTTCTCCCCGCAACCAAAGCGGGGCGAGTTGAAAATGCAGCGCAATCAACCCGCCTTACGGGCGTGATGGCTGTGCAGTTGCGACGCCAACAGCCGCCGCCATTCGTTGAACTCGCTACTAGCGATATCGCGCGGCCGCGGCAGCTCGATCACATATTCGTTGCCGATCCGCCCCGGGCCGGGCGACATCACCATGACCCGGTCCGCCAGGAAGATCGCCTCCTCGATCGAATGCGTGACGAAGAGAACCGTCAGCCCGGTCCGCGACCAGATCCCGACCAGCTCGTCCTGCAGCCGTTCGCGCGTCATCGCGTCGAGCGCGCCGAACGGCTCGTCCATCAGCACGATTTCGGCATCATTGGCGAGCACACGGGCGATCGCCACGCGCTGTTTCATGCCGCCGGAAAGCTGGTGCGGATAGACGTCGGCAAAGTTCTGCAGGCCGACAAGCTCGATGAACTGATCTACCGTTTCGCGTATCTCGGCCCTGCTGCGCCCCCGCGACTTCGGACCGAAGCCGATATTGTCGCGGACGTCGAGCCAGGGAAACAGGCCGTAATCCTGGAACACCATGCCGCGGCTCGGCCCCGGCCCCGATATCGGCACGCCCCACATCGTGACGTCGCCATGCGTTGCAGTTTCGAAGCCGGCGGCCATGCGCAGCAACGTGGACTTGCCACAGCCGGACGCGCCGATCAGGCAAACGAATTCACCCTTTTTCACAGAGAGATTGGCGCCGCGCAGCGCCTCGATCGGCCGACCGTTCTGCAAATAGATCTTGCCGACGTTCCTCAACTCCAGGATCGGCGTGACAGCGTCAGCCATGCGATGGACTCCAGGCCAGGAGGCGCCGTCCGATCAGCATGACCAGCTGGTCGGACAAGAAGCCGAACGCGCCGATCACGATCATCCCCGATATCACGATCTCCGTACGCGAGAGCTGCCGCGCCTCCATGATGATAGCCCCCAGTCCGGTTTGCACGCCGGTCATCTCGCCGACCACGATCACGACCCAGGCGAAGCCCAGTCCGAGCCGCATCCCCGTAAAGATCGAGGGCAGCGCCGCCGGCAGCACGACGCGGAAAAACTGCGCCGAGCCGCTGCAGCCGAGCATCGCAGCCGCCTCGAACAAGCGCGGTTCGACCGAACGCACACCGAAGATCGTGTTCACGAGGATCGGATAGAACGCCCCGAGAAATACCAGGAAGATCGCCGAGCGCGGTCCTAGCCCGAAGATGATCATCGCCAGCGGCAGCCATGCCGTGACCGGCACCGGGCGCAGCAGCTGGATGGTCGGATCGATCAGCTGCCGGATCAGCGATACGCGTCCGATCAGCATCCCCAGGGGCAGCGCCACGATCAGGGCCAGCGCAAAACCGCCATACACGCGGCCGACGGAAGCCAGCAGATGGATGTGCAAGGTCTTGCTGTAGGCGTCGTCGTTGATGCCGCCAAAGGCGAGGTCCTGCAGCTCGAGCCAGACGTCGTAAGGCGGCGGAATCAGGCTTGCCGGGCGACCGGAGGTGGCAAAATGCCAGATCGCGAGCAGCGCCACGGGAAATGCGACCGCAAGCAGCACGGTCCGCAGCCGCGGCCACCAGCTCGTCACCGATGACGTTTCGCGCTTAGCCGCTGCGTCGGTCCCGGTATCGGACGTTAGCGTGGTCACGTCGGCTTCACGGCATCAACAAAGCTGGTGTCGATGAAGGTCGCAAAATCGGGAATGCGCTTGATCTGCTTCATTGCCAGCATGTGCTCCGCATAGATCTTCGATTGCTCGATCTGCTTAGGCTCAAGCCGCCATGTCAGTTCGACATTCGGCATGGAAGCTTCGATTGCTTCTTTCTTCTGTCCGAGCTTGCTCGCCGCCATCGCGATTAGGGCGTCCTTGTTGCTCGCCGCATAATCGGTTGCCCGCTGGTGAATGCTGAGCATCGCGCGCACGAGGTCCGGCTTCCCGGTGATGACGTCGCGATGGGTGCCGAACACCATGTTGAGCGACCCCATCGGGGTCGAATAAGGATATTCGACCAGCGTGCCGATGCCGCTGGACAGCGATACGCCGGGGCCGGGCTCGGCGCCGAAATAGGCGTCGACGTCACCGCGCGCCAGGGCGATGTGCATTTCAGAGAAGGAGATGCGAACCGTCTCGACGTCCTTGATCGTCATTCCTTCCATCCGCAACCGCTCCTGGAAGAAGACCTCCTGCGTCGTTCCAGGGAACAACGCGAGGCGCTTGCCCTTGAGATCCTTGAACGTCGTGATGCCCGAACCCTTCCTGGCGACGATCGCCATCCCGCGATTGCAGGTCGAGGCGATCACCACGACCGGTTCTCCCGCTGCGGCACCGAGCAGTGCCGCCGCGATGCCGAACGCGCCGAAATCGATCGATTTGGTCACCACCGCATTCTTGCACTCGGTCGGTGTTTCGAACGGAAACACCTCGATCTTGTAGCCCGCCGGCACGAACTGATCGTAGAAATAGGGCGCAATGGAGTGTATCAGCTTCAGCGCGCCGGCGCGGATAACGACCGGCTGGCCTTCGGCGCGCACAATCGCCGGGCTGGCCAAAACGCCGGCCCCCAGACCCGCGCCGATGCCGGCAATGAATTCACGACGGCGTATCCCTGATGTCATCAAATCACTCCCCTATTGCCCCGAAAAAATGCAACAAATATGCCGGTTGACGCAGTGTTGCGGACCGGCGAGCTATTCGAAGGTAGCAGGCTTCACAATGCCCGCTCGGCGGCTCCAACCGCATCGAATTGAAAACACAACGAGAAAAATATCTGCCGTCCGGAGACGCCGTCCGGCCATTCATCACCAAAACCGTACCTTACTGCCCATTCGGCCATCCACGTGCATAAACAATGGGCGGCGCGCGACCCGCCGCTCGCGCGCCGGAGCCGGGATCACGAGCCGCCGGCAAGCTGCTTGACCAGTCGAAAGAGATATTCGTTGCCTTCATAGAATGACTTTATCGGGATTCGTTCATCCTTGCCGTGGGCCCGCATGTCGTTGATGTCGCCGGCAAGGCCGGAATGACCGTAGGTCGGGATGCCCGCGTTGCGCAGATAGCTGCCATCGGTGGCGCCGGCGCTCATGGTCGGCATCACCACCGCGGTCGGCCAGTACTCGTGCGACAATTTTTCGATCGTGCCCATGATTTCCTCGTGCAGCGCGGACGGCGCACTCAGGACCGGCTGGTCGAGCTGCGTCACCGTAATCTGGTCGTCGGCGAGCACCCGCTCCAGCGTCGCCTTGACCTCGTCGACGGATTCGCCGGGCATGATGCGGCAATTGACCTTGGCGCTGGCAAGTTGCGGCAGCGCGTTCACGGCATGGCCACCTTCCAGCATGGTCGCCACGCAAGTGGTGCGCAATTGTGCATTGTAGACAGGATTGGCGGCGAGCCGGACGAATGACATGGCCGATGGATCCGGCTTGTCGGAAAGCACCGAGCGCATGTCGGCCGCGGTCTGATCGCCTTCAAACTGCGCGGTCCGTTCAAAATAGGCCCGCGTCGTCTCGTTGAGATGCAGCGGGAAGCTGAATTTCGACAGCCGCACCAACCCTTCCGCCAGATGATAGATCGCATTGTCCTTGGTCGGCACCGAGCTGTGGCCGCCTTTGTTCTTTACATCGAACCGGTAGCTCAGCGAAACCTTCTCGCTCGTCTGCACGCTGTTCCGTATCGGCTTTCCGTCCTTCAAACCAACGCCGCCGCCTTCATTCAGCGCGAACTCGGCATCGATCAGGTCGCGATGATTCTTGAGCAGCCACTGGATGCCCAGACCGTCTCGATCCAGGATTTCCTCGTCGGTCTCCAACGCCACGATGATGTCGCGATCCGGCTTGTAACCTTCGGCTTTGTAGCGAATGAGGTTGGTGACGAAGGCGGCCGCCATGTATTTGTCGTCGCCGCTGCCGCGCGCGTAGAAATAACCGTCCTGCTCGATCAGCTTGAAGGGATCGACCGACCAGTCTTCGCGGTTCGCCGGTACGACGTCGAGATGGGCCACCAGCAGGATCGGCTTGCGTGCGCCGCTGCCGCGCAGCCGCGCCACCAGATTGCCCTTGCGCGGTGCGGGCGAGAAGACATGAATGTCTCCCTCGGCAATACCGCCCGCGCGGAGCCGAGCCGCCATCGCCTCGGCCGCCTGTTTGGTATCCCCGGTCGCGGTCACCGTGTTGATTTCGACCAGCTCTTTATAGATGTCGTGCGCGAGCTGCTGCTGCGGGCCAAGTCCTTCGGCGGCAGCGCCCCGGACAAAAAGCCCCGCGCCCAGCGCGGTCGAAAGCAGGATCGCGGACAGTTTCCATCGGTTGTTTCGCTGCATCGTTGCTCTCCGGCCAAGGCGCCCCGTCGGCTCGAATTCAGACACGTGGCCGGGCCTTTTGCAAGCACGCAAGCCTCGCCGCTTCTACCGAACATCCCGTGCTATTTCGCGTCCTTCACCGCAATCACTTCGATCTCGACCAGGAATCCGGGATTGGCCAGCGCCGCGACGCCGACAACGGAGCGCGCCGGCAGGTTCGGCTGGCTACCGCCGAAAAACTGTGTGTAGCCTTCCATGAAGGCTTTGAAATCCATCGGCGCCGCCGCGTTGTGCACCAGGAATACCTGCATCTTGACCACGTCGCCCATGGAAAGACCGAGCCCGTCCAGAATCCCCTTGATCTTGTTCAGCACGCCGACGGTCTGGGTCTTGGTGTCTCCATATGCCTGAGCACTCGCCGGATCGGCATCCTTGTTGGCGATGGGCGGCACCTGGCCGCTGACATAGTAAGTCGTGGCGTTGCCGGTGACCTGCACGGCCTGCGCGATCGGAAATGTCGAATTTGGAATCGGATGCCTGACGATTTCGGCCCGCGCGGTCTCAAGACCTCCGACCAGAATCGCAGCTCCCATCAGAATCGTTGCAAATTTCATGTTGTTTCCCCCTGTTTCGATTGGTGCTTTCAACGGCGAACGTCTTTGACGTCCTTTGTCGACACCGCATCCTGGTAGTTGTTGCCGAAATGGGTGCGCAGATAGTTCACGACGGCAGCGACCTGGCCGTCGTTCATCATCGTGCCGAACGCGGGCATGCCGCGCCGGCCATTGACCACGAGATGGACCGCGTATCCGCTCTCCTCGAGATTCTTGTTGGCGACCAGCGATGGGTAGTTTCCGGCACCGGCCGCGCCCGCCGCATCGGGCATGTGGCAACCCTGGCACACATTGGCGAACAGCTCCTCACCGGTCATCTCGACGAATCTGAACCCGGAGCTGAAGGTCCGCAGAGACGGATCGTCCTGCGCGAATGTCGCGGTCGCTTGCGGCAACAGCGCCAGCAGCGCCGCAAGTCCGGCCTTCCTCGCCAGCGAGCTTACGGATGCCGGTGCGGTTTGCATCATGATCTCAGCACCCGGTCGTGCAACCGTGCGATGGCATCAAGCGAGGACAGGATCGCGCCTTCCTGCCACGCGGGCAAGTCGGACGCGTGCTCGCCGGCCAGTACGATCCGCCCGTCGATCTGGCACAGATTGCGGTAATGCTCGGCGCGGGCCGCATCGGTCCATTCGCCGGCGCAACCCAGCGTGAACGGAACGCGGTGCCAGGCGACGGCGACGCCGTTCTCGAACTCGGTCTTGTATTGGGGGTGAATGACGGCGCCGAATTCGACGGCGCTCTTGACCCGCTCGGCCGGCGTCAGTGCGGTGAACTCGTAGGAATTGGCCCCCTCGAACAGATAGGCGCCGAGCAGTACGCCGCGGCCGGCGTGATTGAAACCGCTGTTGGGATAGGCGATCTGGCGGATCGGCAGATCGGTATAGGTGATGCCGCCGTAAATCGCCTCGTCCTCTTCCCAGAAGCGGCGCTTGAACTGCAGACCGACTTTCACCGCGCCAGCATAGGGAACGGCGTCGATCGCGGCCTGCATGGCGCGGCTGACGTCGGTCGGTATCTGGCTAAGAATCGACAGCGGGATGGTGCACACGCACCAATCGGCTTTAACCTGCAGCGCGACGGACGGATTTGCGGTGTCCACATAACCGACAGTGACGCCGCCATTGGTCTGTCTGATCTGCGTCACCTTGGCATTGTAGCGGATGACGTCGCCAATTTCCTTCGCGAACGCCTTGCCGATCATGTCCATGCCGCCGACTGGCTGGAACATCGTGGTCTGGAAATTGTATCGCGCGAAATTCTGCAAATAGCGCCAGACCTGCGACTGCAGTATCTCGGACAGGCCAACGGGATCGCTCGGCAACGGATCGGCCAGCAGTCCGCCGCCGGGATCGCGCGTGTAGCCGCGGAATTCCGCGGAGACCAGATTGGCGTTGTATTTGTAGTCGCCGTCGAGCGCGCCCCAGGACTTCAGCGCCTGCAGCAGAATTTCCTGATCTTCCTTGGTGACGGCCTCGTCCAGCGCGCCCTGCTTCGCCACTTTCGCGAGCAGCTCGGAAACCTGTCCCTGAAAATCCGCCTTGATCGCGCGGATCCGTTGCGGCGCGCCGCCGAACGCGCGCGAGGCATGGAGCAGCGCGTTGTGATTGAGCTGGATGAACGGCTCGAGCGCGACGCCAAGGCGTCTGCAATAATCCAGCAGCGCGCGATGATGATAGGGAATCCGCCACGGACCCGGGTTGATGTAGAGGCCTTTCTCAAACTCGCAGGTCTGCTTGAAGCCGCCGAGCTCGGTGAAACTGTCGCCGCCGCGGAGCGTCCAGTTGCGGCCGCCGGGGCGGCTGTTGAACTCGAGGACTTGAACCTTGTAGCCGGCCTTGCGCAATTCCAGCGCCGCCGTCATGCCGGCCAGACCTGCTCCCAGAATCAGGACCGAGGCGCCCTTCGGATCGCCTTGCAATTTGACTGGGCCCTTGTAGGGAGATTCCGATGCGAAGCCGAGGCTTGTCATCGCGTGATACATCGCGGCACTGCCGGCCATCACGCCGATCAGCGAGAGCAGGTCACGCCGCCTGATGATTTCGTCGCTTTGCACTGGCGTTCGCACCGGCCGGGAGTTGAGAACGCAAGGGAACTGGCTGGCCGCTTCGCTGTCAAGGAACGGTGCGAATTCGCGGATGCGTAACACGCGCTTTTGATAGTTCGCAGGGCGGGTTTCGCGAACCGCTCAACCCACCCCACGCATTTACGCGACCACCTTCTCGATGTGCACGCAGCGGCAATCCATCTCGTAATCGAGACCTACCACCGGCGGGCGGTTGAAGTGCCAGGTCAGCCCATTGCGAAATACGCCGCGGCGACCGAGTTCGCTTTCGAGAACCGCATAGACGTCCTGCACGGTATAGAGCTGCACGGCTGTGGTCTGCTTCCAGGTACCGCCAAACGCGCTCATGCGGCGCTCCATTTCGTCGAGCACCCATTTTGCCTTCTTGAGCATGCCCGCTGGGCTGGTGTCGCCGGGGGCCACGATATGGTCGCGGTAATTCGCCTTGCCTTCGACGGACTCGCCGCTGCCGGCGATGACGAAAGATTTTTGCGCACCGGGGGCCGTCGCCGCATATGAAAAGGCGTAAAAGCAAGGCTCGCCCGGCGGATCGATCTTCGGACAGACGTTGCTGCGCGCCACCGGATTGACGCCGTTCTTCATCACGCCCCATTCGATCAGGGTCTTGATGTAGATCTCGTTGAACGCCTTGAAGCCTTCCTCGGTGAAGGGCGCCGGCGAGCGCAATTCGCAGGCTGCAAAGGCGGTGAGCGGCCGTCCCGCACTTTTCAGGATTTCCGCGATCCGCGCAAAACCGGCGCGGAGCGGCACCGGGTCGGCGAACCGCACGCGCTCGAGGGCGAAGCCCGGAAGCGCGGCGACGCCGCAGGAATACTGGCTGACACCCGGCATGAAACGATAGCCGCTGTTCTGAGCCTCGATGGTGTTGATCATGACGCCTCCATTATCGTGAACGGATGGGCCGTCCACCCCATCAAACAGACGGCGGATACGCGTTCGCGCTCGCGGCGCGGATGGCGCCCGAGCTTCGCGTCACGCATGTCCCTCGAAAATCGGAGGGAGCAGGGAAAGCCGGGTGCCCTCGGCACCCGCAGATGGGGTAACGGGCTCCCCCGGGGGCCTTCCAAGCAAGCCGCGCTCGCTTCGGCGCTGGTTGTGGCGCGCGTCGCGCGGCTTGCTTGGAAGGCAGGCGGTCGTCCCTCACACTGATGGTGTGACGGAGTCGAGGATAGGCCTCGCTCCAAGCATCAAGGAGAGACGACCATGGATCATTATGCAGGAATCGACGTGTCATTGGAATGCTCGAGCGTGTGCGTTGTCGACGCGAGCGGCAAGATCCTCCGGGAGGCCAAGGTGGCGAGCGAACCGGAGGCGCTGATCGGCTGGTTCGGTTCGCTCGGGCTTGGGCTCGCCAGGATCGGACTTGAGGCGGGGCCGCTATCGCAATGGCTCTATGCGGCCATGAAGCAGGCTGGCCTTGCGACGCTGCCGCGTCCACCGCATCCTGCCCCGCGTCCGTGACGATCGCGATACGCCCCTCACGTGGGGAGGACGGCGGGATTTCTAGAAATGATTTGGGGTGAAGGGAAAGCGGAATATTTTCCTCAAGCGGGGTTGACAGGGCGACTCAGGCAGGCCGGGGCGGCGGAGCCGGATGAGCCGCCGCCAAGCCGATCGGTAGCCGGGCGATCACGGCGCAGTGCAAAAGCCGTCCGGCGTCAGCCGCACCTTGGTCAGTCATCAACCGCGTTGAAGGGGCAGCCAGAAAGCTCTGGCGCCCCTCGTCACGTACGGGTTCACCAGTAGCCGCCGTAGGCGCGCCCGTAATAGCGCGGATAAACCCGATAGGGACGCGCATATCCGTAGCCTGGACCGTAGCCGTAGCCTGCGCCGTATCCGTACGATGGCCCGTATCCGTAATAGGCAACGCGCGGGGCACGGTACCCGTAGGGATCGTAGTATGCGGAAGGATAGCCATAGTACGCACCGCCATAGTACGGGCCGCCAATTGCAGCGCTAGCAATCGCTCCGCCGATCAGGGCCCCGGCAAGCGCGCCAGCGCCCCAGCCCCCCCAGCCCCAACCGCCGCCCCGCCAGCCGCCGCCGCGCCAATACACCTGGGTCGTGTCTTGCGACACCATCGCTTTCATCGTCCCGACGTGTGTCGGCATCGGAGCCGATACTGCCGGGTTCATCCCACCTGCCACCAGAGTCGCCGCAAAGGTGCAGGCAATTGCGTGTTTAGAAATATGCATCACTCTACTCCCTCAATACCGGGCGCATCGCCCGCAGGAACAATCTCGCCTGTGCGTCTCGCGCCGCCTGGTCTCGCGGCTTACTCTGTCGCAGACGGCTCCATAGAATGTAGCACGTGCTCATTCCTGCCTTAAGCAGTTTCATCAATTGCGGCCGCCGGCGAGCGCCCGCGAACCGCGCACCTGAAATCAGGCTCAAGAAGAAAGTCGGCCATTGCTGGAGAACGCCGAGGTAAGCAAAGATGTCCCGACGGAATCGATTAAATTTTGTCGATCCGGTCCACGGGCGCGAGGAACCTTTGGAGAAGGTCTAGCACTTCAGCCGGCTTGTCGTGTTGCAGCCAATGGCCCGCGCCGGCGATCTTCACCAGTTCGGCCTGCTTGAAATGCGCGAGCACGCCGGCCTTCTCCGGATCGGGCAGAAAACTCTCGCTGCCGCTGACCAGAAGCGTCGGACATGCGATGCGTGACCACAGCCGCACATGGTCTTCGAGCGACAGGCGATAGGGCGCGCGGGCGCGCAGGTATGGATCGAACCTCCAGCTATAGGTGCCGTCTTCATTGCGCTTCAGGCCGTGGGTGGCGAGATGCACCGCCTGCTCGCGCGTCAGCCGCGGATTGCGGGCCAGCACCCGCTCGGCGCCATCGGCCACCGACGGATAGCGGTGGATCTTCCGTCGCGCCAACTTGTCGAGATCGCCGACCCACTCGGCGATCCTGACGTCCACCGGCTTGACCGTTCGTGCGGGAAAATTGGTGACGCCGTCGAGCACGACCAGCCGGGACACCTTCTCCGGAAAAGCCCCGGCGTAGGTCATGCTGACCATCCCGCCCATCGAATGGCCGACGATCGTGACCTTGTCGAAGCCCGCGGACTTCACCAGGCACGCCAGGTCGTAGACGTGATCGGCCAGGCTGTAACTGCTGCCGCTCGCCCAATCGGACTCGCCGTGCCCGCGAAGGTCCGGCGCCACGACATGAAACGTCTCCCGCAACGCCTGCGCCAGATGATCCCAGCTGCGCGAGTGATCGAGACCGCCGTGAACCAGGATCAGCGGCGGCGCCGACGGGTTGCCCCAATCGGTGAAGTGGAGCCGAAGTCCTTGCGAGTGATAATCGCGTGCGTAAGGGGCGTTCAGTGCTGCGTCCATCGGAATTACTTAGAGGCTGGCGCTGTGGAGGTCCAGCCGAGATCCGCCCTCAAATCTTCTCGGCCAATCTCCACTCAAGCGAGCTGCGGAGGTCAGCTCATGGGGTGGATTAGGCCGTGAACCTATAAATCTGCCGGACGGACACAACCTCATGAACCTGAAAGACCGACTTGGCGATATCCGGACGGATTGTCGTGATGACCTGCATAGCTCGCGCAGATCAGTCACGCCTTCCAGCGTCGCGGCAGCATCTTTGATCTGCATCAATGTGGGATCGAAAGAAGGAGCCCTTTCTGCTCAATGGCAGTTACGAAGTAGTTGTCGGTTTTGCGTGGCCCTGTTTTGCCTATGTTCTTCTGCGAAAGGTTCAGCGCATGCACGAGAACTTTGGAGAGGCTCGCACCGCTGTTCTAGTAGGCCCCGGTAAACGTGACCTGCGGCTTGATCTATTGCGAGGCATCGGCCAGTGGATGATCTTCCTGGACCATATTCCGTACAACTTCCTGAACTGGTTCACCCTTCGCAACTACGGCTTCAGTGACGCAGCCGAAATATTTGTGTTCATTTCCGGCTATTCGATCGGATTTGCCTACGGACCAGCGGTCAAAGCCGGCCAGTTTGTAGCTGGAGCCAAGCGCCTTTGGACGCGCGCATCGCAACTCTACGTCGCCCATATTTTCTTGTTTCTGTTCTTCACAGCTCAGATTGCTCGCACCGCAGCGCGGTTTGACAACCCGATGTACAAGGACGAGTTCAATGTCGCGCAGTTTCTCGACCGTACCGATATAATGATCGGGCAGGCCCTTTTGCTCAGGTATAAGCCAGTCAACCTCGATGTCCTGCCCCTCTACATCGTGCTGGTGCTTGCGGCGCCAGCGATACTGTGGGGCCTGCTGCGTCGGCCGAACTGGACGCTGCTCTGCTCTGCGGTTCTCTACTTCGCAGCTCGACATTTCGATTGGAACTTGCCTTCGTTTCCAGGCGGCAAATGGTACTTCAATCCCTTCGCCTGGCAGTTCTTGTTCGTCTTCGGCATTTGGTGTGGCTTTGGTGGCGGTCCCACGGTAAGGACGGCAGCATTGTCCCGCCCGGTCACGATAGTCGCAGCAGCATGGCTCGTCTTTGCGTTCCTGATCGTGATGACATGGCACGTGCCAACCTTGGAGCGATTTGTGCCGCAGGCGCTAACTCACGCGATTTATCCGATCGACAAAACCAATCTCGATCCCCTGCGTCTCACGCATTTCGTCGCACTGATGGTCGTACTGCTGCGTGTTCTCCCGCCGGATTTGCCGGGGCTCACCTCAAAATGGCTGCGCCCGCTGATCCTGTGTGGTCAACGCTCGCTCTCCGTGTTCTGCTTTGGCGTTTTGCTGTCATTCGCTGCTCACTGGATCCTGGTGCAGGTTGCAGGTGGCATCGTCGCCCAGATGCTCGTCAGCGTCTTGGGCATCGTTCTCCTGGTGGGCATTGCCTGGATCGCTACATTGTACCGCAGCCTTCCGACCTTGTTTGGGGCCGAAACGCGTGTGATCCGGATAGGAGACCTGATTCAAGCTCGTAGGGCGGATTGAAGCCGAAGGTGCAATCCGATGCACACAATCAGAGCCCGGAAATCATCGCACGCATCATCGGAATTCCGGCTTCCACACAAAACTATCGCGTGGCCTGACACCCCCGCAGAAATAGCGCTGCACAGCGGCGCACTCGCGCTTCGATCTGCGAACGCGGCGGCAGAGGCACGCCTCCGAACATCGCGGCGCGCCGCGGCGCGGAAGCGACCATTCCAAGCAGCATTCCGGCGGCCTCGTCGATGTCGTCGAGATCGATCAATCCGCGCTTCTGCTGCACTCGCAGCCAATCCGCCAGCGCGGCGGTAATGCGCTGAATTCCGTTTTTGTAGAACATTCCGGCGATGTCGGAAAATTTGCCGGCCTCTTGCAGCACCATGCGCTGAAGCGCGATTACTTCTTCGTCAAGGGTAAGTTCTGCGCATGCCATCAGCGCCGCATAAAGCGCTTCTTCGATTTCGGCATGATCTATCGCGTTCAGATCGACGCTGGCGAGGGTGCGGTCGAGCCGGTCCGTCACCATGCCGTCGAACAGCGAGGCCTTGTTCGGGATCAGGCGATACAGCGTCCTGGTGGAGACCCCGGCCCGGCGGGCCACGGCCTCCATACCGGTCGCCGCATAGCCGCCATCGGCGAACGCGTGGCGCGCGGCCTCGTAAATGATCTGGCGCGTCTCGTCGTCGGGGCGGACCTGCGGTCGGCCGCGGCAGCGCCGGTCCTGGAGGGTGTCGATATCAGCCATGCTTTTACATGATGCCTGTCATTCTATTGACAGTTTCAATATAGGCTCTATTTTGGAAAATATCAAGTTTCCTAATTGGCCGGCGCTCGGCAAGGGCCGCAAGGAGTAAGCGTCATGACCCAGCATTCCACTGCATTCGAGGTCGAGCGTCCGGTTCCAGCCGGCGACGCCTTGGAGAATCTGCTGCGGGACAAAAATACCGCCGGCGTGAGCGAGGCAGCCCGGATCCCCGCACCTGCTAGAAAGCTCAATTTTCGCAAGCTGTTAATGGCCGGTGCGGCGGTGGCAGTTGTTGCCGGCGCGGCATGGTACGGGTGGGATTACTGGACGGTCGGGCAGTATCTGGTTTCGACCGATGACGCCTACGTGAAAGCCGACAACACCACCATTGCACCGAAGGTATCCGGATATCTGCGGGAGGTGCTGGTGGGCGACAATGAGCGCGTCAAGGCCGGTCAAGTGCTGGCGCGGATCGACGAGCGCGATTTCAAGGTCGCGCTCGACCAGGCCAAAGCCGACGTCGCCGCCGCGCGAGCCGCGATCGCAAGCAAGCAGGCCCAGCTCGACGTTCAGCAGGCGACGATCGATGCCGCAAAGGCGACCATCGACGTCGATCAGGCGACGGCGACCTTCGCCGCGCAGGAGAACAAACGCTACAGCGATCTCGCGGCGACCGGCTACGGCAGCGTGCAGAATGCGCAGCAGGCGCGATCGCGCATCGCCGGCGCCCAGGCCGCCATCCAGCGCGATACCGCCAACCTCGCCTCCGCCCTGAAGCAGGTAGACCTGCTCAAGGCCGAGATCCTTCAGGCGGGCGCAGCGCTTGCGCGCGCAGAAGCCGTGCAGAGCCAGGCCCAACTCAATCTCGACTACACCTCCATCATCGCGCCGATTGACGGCGTCGTCGGCAATCGAACGCTGCGCACCGGCCAGTACGTGCAGGCTGGAACGCAACTGATGTCGGTCGTGCCGGTCGCCGGCGCCTATGTGGTGGCAAACTTCAAGGAAACGCAGCTCACAGACGTGCGCAAAGGCCAGGCGGTTGATATCGCCGTCGACATGTTCCCGGGCCAAATCGTGCATGGCCACGTCGACAGCATCGCGCCCGCCAGCGGCCAGGAATTCGCGCTGCTGCCGCCGGACAACGCCACCGGGAACTTCACCAAGGTGGTGCAGCGCATTCCCGTGAAGATCGAGCTCAAGCGCGACACCATCTCCACCATCGAGCTGCGTCCAGGCATGTCGGTGATTCCGACGATCGAGACGAAGTCGCAGGCTCCCGCGACGCGTTAGCCACGTCCAGAATATCGAATACGTTTCCGGAGGATCATGCGATGTCAGATCTTGCCCTGTCAGCTTCGACACCGCTGACTTCCGGCGGTGCGACGCTCGATCCGAACCGCGCCAGCACAGCCACCTGGATCGCCGTTCTCGCGGCCATGATCGGTTCGTTCATGGCGATCCTCAACATCCAGATCACCAACGCCTCGCTGCTCAACATCGAGGGCGGCATTGGCACCGGCGTCGACAACGGCTCCTGGATCTCGACCTCCTACCTGATCGGAGAGATCATAGTCATTCCGCTCACCGATTATCTCAGCCGGGTGTTCTCGTTCCGCCGCTATATGCTCGCGAGCTCGGCGCTGTTTGCGGTCTTCTCGGTCGCCTGCGCTTTCACGCACGACCTGCCCTCCATGAT
The DNA here is from genome assembly GCA_963786115.1 of uncultured Alphaproteobacteria bacterium. GTDB lineage: Bacteria > Pseudomonadota > Alphaproteobacteria > Rhizobiales > Xanthobacteraceae > Bradyrhizobium. The sequence continues at coordinate 45,820 of CAWAYC010000011.1, read as the reverse complement.
CGCGATGCGGGGCTTGCAGGGTTTTGCCGGCGGCGTGCTGATCCCCATGGCGTTCACGCTGGTGCTGACCAAGCTGCCGAAGCCGCAACAGCCAATCGGTCTCGCCGTGTTTGCGCTCTCCGTCACCTTTGCGCCGGCGATCGGCCCCACGATCGGCGGCTATCTCACCGAAAATTACGGCTGGCGGACCATTTTCTTCGTCAACGTGCCGCCGACCATTTTGATGGTAAGCGCGCTCTATCTCACGCTGGAGCGACAGCCGATGCAGCTCAAGCTGCTGAAAGAGGGCGATTGGGCCGGCATCGCCGCCATGGCGATCGGACTTTCGGCCCTGCAGACCGTGCTCGAGGAGGGCAACAAGGACGACTGGTTCTCCTCACCCTTCATCCTGCGTCTCGCGGCGGTTGCGCTGGTGAGCCTGTCGCTTTTCGTAGCGATCGAACTGACGATCGAAAAACCGCTGATCCGGCTGCGGCTCTTGACGCAGCGCAACTTCGGTTTCGGCACCATGGCCATGACGATGGTCGGCTTCGCGCTGTTCGGATCGGTGTACATCTTGCCGGCCTATCTTGGACAGGCGCAGGGCTACAATGCCGAGCAGATCGGCGCGGTGTTGGCATGGACCGGCCTCCCCCAACTTATTCTGATTCCGCTGGTGCCGAAGCTGATGCAGCGGTTCGATACCCGCTACGTCGCCTTCACCGGGCTGATGATATTCGCTTACAGCTGCTTCATGAACACGGCGATGTCGGTCGACTATGCCGGCGACCAGCTATGGATTCCGAACATCGTTCGCGCCATCGGCCAGGCCATGGTGCTCACTCCGCTGACCTCGGTGATGACAGGCGGCATCGCTCCGCAGGATGCGGCCGCGGCATCGGGAATCAGCAACATGCTCCGCAATCTTGGCGGCGCCATCGGTACCGCGGTCCTCGCCACCGTGATCACCAAGCGCGAGCAGTTTCACTCCAACATCATCGGCCAGTCGGTCACGCTGGGTCGCGAGGAAGTACGCAACCGGATCGCGCAAATGACAAGCTATTTCATGGACCATGGCGTGCCGGATCCCGCAGCGGCGCATCAGCAGGCCATCGTTGCCCTCGGCAAAGCAGTAAAACGCCAGGCGCTGGTGATGGGCTTCAGCGACACGTTTGCGGTGATCGGCGCAGTGCTGGTGCTTGCCGCCATCGCGGTGGCATTCACGCGCAAGGTCAAGGGATCCGGAGCCGGAGCCCACTAAGAAGGCACAATCAGCACAAAGTCATCGGCCGAGATATGATCAATGAGCTGAGCTTGCTGAAACAAACTCTCACAGTGCGCGTTTGAAATAATGGGCGATTTCCCCGATCACGCCGCGGCGGAAGGTCAGCACGCAGGCGACGAAGATGACGCCCTGGATCACTGTCACCCACTGCCCGAACCCGGCCAGATATTGCTGCATGGCGATGATGACGAAGGCGCCGACCACGGGTCCGAACACCGTGCCGAGCCCGCCGACCAGCGTCATCAGCACGATTTCGCCCGACATCGACCAGTGGACGTCGGTGAGCGAGGCGTTCTGGGCGACGAACACTTTCAGCGAGCCGGCAAAGCCCGCCAGCGTGCCCGAGAGGATGTAGGCCAGCAGCTTGTACTGGTCGGTCTTGTAGCCCAGCGAGATCGCGCGCGGTTCGTTCTCGCGGATCGCCTTCAAGACCTCGCCGAACGGCGAGTTGATGGTGCGGTAGATCAACAGGAAGCCGCCGAGGAACCCTGCCAGCACGACGTAATAGAGCACTGTGGGCTTGGCGAGATTGAAGATTCCGAACAGATACCCCTGCGGAACGCCCTGGATGCCGTCCTCGCCATGGGTGAACGGCGTCTGCAGATAGATGAAAAATAATAGCTGCGACAGCGCCAGCGTGATCATCGCGAAATAGATGCCCTGGCGGCGGATCGCGACGAGACCGGTGATGACGCCAAGCGCGGCGGCGCCCGCGGTGCCGACCAGAATGCCGAGTTCGGGCGACAGGCCCCACACTTTCAGCGCATGCGCGGTGAAATAGCCGGCCGTGCCCAGGAACATCGCATGCCCGAACGACAGCAGGCCGCCATAGCCGATCAGGAGGTTGAAGGCGCAGGCCAGCAGCGCAAAGCACAACGCCTGCATCACGAAGAACGGATAGATGCCGCTCACGGGCACGAGCGCCAGCAGCACCGCCATCACGGCGAACACGACTATCTCGTCGCGTACGGCGCGCGGGGTTGCTGGCAGGGTGTCGTCGGTTAATGCTGACATATCAGGCCGCCCGTCCGGTCAGTCCCGTTGGCTTCACCAGCAACACCAGCACCATCAGGACGAATACCACGGTGTTGGAAGCCTCGGGATAAAAATACTTGGTCAGTCCTTCGATCACGCCGAGCGCAAAGCCGGTGATGATCGATCCCATGATCGAGCCCATGCCGCCGATCACCACCACGGCGAACACGACGATGATGAGATCGGCGCCCATCAGCGGGCGCACCTGATTGATCGGCGCCGACAAGACGCCGGCAAGCGCCGCCAAGGCCGACGCCGAGCCCGTAAGTCAGCGTGATCATGCGCGGAACGTTGACGCCGAAAGCGCGCACCAGCGTTGGATTTTCAGTCGCGGCGCGCAGGTAGGCGCCGAGGCGCGTCTTCTCGATCAGGTACCAGGTGGCGACGCAGACCACGAGCGAGAACACCACCACCCAGCCGCGGTAGATCGGCAGGAACATGAAGCCGAGATTCATGCCGCCCTTCAGTTCATCGGGAATCGCGTAAGGCAGGCCGGACGAGCCGAAGTAGTTCTGGAACACGCCCTGCACGATCAGCGCGACGCCGAAGGTCAGGAGCATCCCGTAGAGATGGTCGAGCCCGGCAAGCCATTGCAGCATGGTCCGCTCGAGGATCATGCCGAAGATGCCGACGACGATGGGCGCGATGATCAGCGCCGGCCAATAGCCGATACCCGCCAGGTTGAGCAGGAAATAGGCGACGAACGCGCCCATCATGTAGACCGCGCCATGGGCGAAATTGATGATGTTGAGCATGCCGAAGATCACGGCGAGTCCCAGACTGAGCAGCGCGTAAAACGAGCCGTTGATCAGTCCCACCAAAAGCTGGGCGTAGAGCGCTTGCATCGATCAAATCTTTCGTACGGAGCTTTCCTGAATGCTTTCAGACGCCGAGATAGGTGTGGAGCTTGTCCATATTGGCCTGCAGGTCGGCGTTGGCGAAGCCGTCGATCACCTTGCCATGTTCGACGATGTAGTAGCGGTCGGCGACGGTAGAGGCGAAACGGAAATTCTGTTCGACCAGAAGGATCGTAAAACCCTCCTTCTTGAGTCGCGCGATCGTGTGGCCGATTTGCTGGATGATGACCGGCGCCAAACCTTCGGTCGGCTCGTCCAGCATCAGGAAGCGAGCGCCGGTGCGCAGGATGCGGGCGATCGCCAGCATCTGCTGCTCGCCGCCGGAAAGTTTCGTGCCCTGGCTGTTCAGGCGTTCTTTCAGGTTCGGGAAAAGATCGAAGATCTGATCCAGCGTCAGCCCGCCGCTGCGCACGATCGGCGGCAACAGCAGATTTTCGCGCACATCGAGGCTGGCGAAAATGCCGCGCTCCTCGGGACAGAACGCGATGCCCATCCGCGCAATCTTGTCCGACGAAGCGCGGATGATTTCCTGATTGTCGAAGCGGATCGAACCGGTGCGCTTCCCGATGATCCCCATGATCGACTTCAGCGTGCTGGTCTTGCCGGCGCCATTGCGCCCGAGCAGCGTCACCACCTCGCCGGCATTCACGTCGAAATTGATGCCGTGAAGGATGTGGGATTCGCCGTACCAGGCCTGCAAATCCTTCACCGACAGCACCTGCGCGCCCGCCGGCTTTGCCGCCGTGGCTTCGGCCATTTTCAACTCAGCCATGACCGGCCCCCAAATAAGCTTCCTTGACGCGCTCATCCTTGGCGAGCTCGGCATAATTGCCTTGCGCCAGCACCTGACCGCGCGTCAGCACCGTGATGACGTCGGAAAGGTTCGCCACCACGTTCAGATTATGTTCGACCATCAGGATGGTGTACTTGGCCGAAATGCGCTTGATCAGCGCGGCGACCTTGTCGATGTCCTCATGTCCCATGCCGGCCATCGGCTCGTCCAAAAGCATCATCTCCGGGTCGAGCGCGAGCGTCGTTGCAATCTCCAGGGCGCGTTTGCGCCCGTAGGGCATCTCGACCGCCGGTATGTTGGCAAATTCGCTTAAACCCACATCGTTCAGAAGTTCGTGCGCGCGGCCATTGAAGCGGTCGAGCACTGACTTGGAGCGCCAGAAATCGAAGGAAGAACCGTGCTGGCGCTGCAGCGCGACGCGGACATTCTCAAGCGCGGTCAGATGCGGAAATACCGCCGAAATCTGGAACGAGCGGACCAGGCCGAGGCGCGCCACGTCGGCCGGCGCCGTCGCCGTGATGTCCTGCCCCTTGTAAAGGATCTGGCCCGCCGAAGGCTTCAGGAACTTGGTCAACAGGTTGAAGCACGTCGTCTTGCCGGCGCCGTTCGGCCCGATCAACGCGTGAATGCTGCCGCGGCGCACCTTGAGATCGACATCGCGAACGGCGAAGAAACCCGCGAATTCCTTGGTCAATCCGCGGGTTTCGAGAATGAAGTCGGTAGGCTTTGACATTACACTTCTCTGGCTACGCGAACAAACTGCCCGATGGACGTTTCGGCACAAACTCGAGTTGTAACTTTGCCATGCAAGCAAGCATTTTATCCAACCAACACCCGCCAGCTGCACGGCGCATTGCTTCGCCGTCGGCATTCGTGTGAGTTGGCGCCGGGGTCCGACGCCGATCGGTACACTTAGTCTTTGACATCATCAACCCGGATGGGCCATTCCGCCGCGCCGATTCACAGGATCGGCCAGCGATCGCGGGCGGACCGCATCAGGCGACGCCGCGCTTCTGGTTGGCCCAGTACGGCGCGCGCATCGCCTTGCGATCGATCTTGCCGAGCGCCGTCAGCGCCAGTTCATCTACGAACTCGACGACCTTCGGCGCCCAAGCGGCCCCGCGCCTGCCCTTGACGAACGCCATCAACTCCGCCGCCTCGACGCGGACGCCGTCCTTCAGCACCACGAAGGCTTTGACCGCTTCACCCCATTTCTGGTCTGGCACCCCAATCACGGCCGCCGATGCCACCGCTGGATGGGCCATCAATGCGTCTTCCGTCTCGCGCGGATAGATGTTGAACCCGCCGGAAATGATCATGTCTTTGGTGCGGTCGACGATATAAAGGAAACCCTCCTCGTCGCGAATCGCCACGTCGCCGGTATGCAGCCAGCCGCCGCGGAATGCGTCTTCCGTCGCCTCAGGAAGTTTCCAGTAGCCGTCCATCACCAGCGATCCCCGCACGCAGATCTCGCCGGGCTCGCCGATGCCGACTTCCCTCATCTGCGGGTCGAACAGCTTGACGTCAGACAGCGGCGTGGGCCGGCCACACGATCCGAACCGGTGCGACTTGCTCAGATCGTGATCGCTCTTGCGCATCGCGGTAACGCACAACGGCGCCTCGGTCTGGCCGTAGAATTGCACGAAGTTCTGACCAAAAATGGCAATGCCCTCACGCAGCCGGTCCGGCGACATGGGAGATGCGCCATAAGCGATCATCTCGATCGAGGACAGATCGTACTTGGCGCGGATGGCCTCACTGTCGATCAGCACATAGATCGCGGTCGGAACCAGGACGATAACATTGATACGTTCCTTCTCGATGACGCCACAATATGGCTCCGGCTGGAAGCCCGGCATCAGGTAGGAGAAGCCACCCCGCATCATTGTCGGCCAGAGGAAGAAGGCCGCCGCGTGGCTGATCGGCGTCGACGCCAGATAGCGGATGTCGGACGGCCACTCCCAATCGCTGTAGACTGACAGCACCGCAGTGACCATGGAACGATGGGTCATCTTGACCCCCTTGGATCGTCCGGTCGTCCCACCCGTATACGCGAGCCAGGCGATATCGCCTCCGCCCCCGCTCTCGTCGACCAGCGGCGCGGGAACCGCGCTTTCGCAGGCCTTGACGATATCCGGAATGCCATCGGCCTCGCCGATCGCCATCAGATGCTTCAGTGTCGGCACGCGCGCCTTGATGGCGAGACCGCGCTGCGCAAAGGTCTTGCCGTCCACGATCAAGATGTCAGCTTCGGCGTCGTTGACAATGAAGGCCTGATCTTCCTCGGCCGACAGCGGATGCAGCGGCGTGTACCTCATACCCATGACGAGCGCGGCGTTCATGATCGCCCAGACATCGGCGCGATTGGGCGACAACAGTGCCAGGGAGCTGCCGCTCCGCAGACCGAACCCCTTCAGGACCGCGATGATCCTCGCGACGCGGTCGCCAAACTCGCGATAAGTCCACCGCACATTTTCATCGGCGATCGCCGGCCTGTCCCCGAAGCGTGAGATTGCGCTCACAACAAGGTTTCCGATGGTGCCGCCGTGGGCGATGCCGTTTGACATGGAGAGACTCCGGACAGATCAACGAAGATGGGGAAGCGCCAGCGCGCTTCGTGCCGCTCGCTTCCCCCAGGATGGCCAAGGGACTTGCTTGCCGGCGACGAGCGGACACTTCGATTCCGCCACGAGACGGAATGCGCGATCGCCGGGAACGGTCATGCCGACAATTTCAAAAGACGACTAAATCTCACAAGCGTCCCCCTGGATGTGAACCCCGAGCCTTTGGCAGAACACAAGGCTCACCCATCACATGCACGATGATTTATTCGATCTATAAGGAAAGGAACGAATACGTCAATGACTTGTCACATATGAGGGCTTTTTTGGCTCTTGCGGCGCCGTGTTCACGCGCGTGCGACCTGACGCCGCAGACGATCGCTCACATCAGACAAAAACGTTTGGCTGGTCGAAGCAGCCGGCGGGATGAAGCCCTGCGCACGCTTAGGATGCTTGCGCGCTCGTTGCATCAAGCGGGCGCGTGGATAACCGCCGTCCGGGTGTATTTCTCCAGACCGTTCTCGCTCCAGCTCGACGCCGATGCCGGACTGCTTTGCGCCGCGAAACCAAATATCTGGACGGACATCGATGTGGTTATTGGCTTATACGGTGCCGGCATCGAGCCTACGCGCCACGTCGACGTCGCGCCGAATTCGAGGTCCAGACCGAAGCGCCGAGACCGCACTGCTCCTCGCAGACCAGCCGCTTTGAGCTTGGACGATCTAACGGATAAGCTGCCATGATCTGAAGCGAATCTATTTACTTATTATCGCGCGCTCGTCGCATTCCTATGGAGCTGGCTGTGACTAAAGAAAGCAAGAAAATCCCGCCCCAGTCGTCATCCGAAAGCACGGTCAATGCCGTGAACAACCGGCTTTTCTTTCGGCTGGTCCAATGCAGCAACCTTTACGAACGCGGCGTGCAGCAGCACCTCAACGTGTCGAGCGTCCAGGGCGCTGTGCTGGGCGCGCTGTCGCGCAACACAGACCGCAGCATGTCGTTTGCGGATCTTGTCGAATATCTCGCGGTCAGCCGGCAGAATCTCGATGCGGTCCTGAAGCGGCTGGAACGTCTCGGCTACGTGAATCGCGTGGAGGACCCGGAAGACCGTCGCGTCCGGATCGTCCGGCTGACCAGCCGGGGCCAAGCATTCTGGACCGACCTCTTCCAGCAGACGGTTCAGTTCTACGGGAAGGCGACCGTCGGCATCACCACGGACGAAAGGAAGCAACTCACCGCCCTTCTGGTACGAATCGGCCAAAATCTGAAGCGCCCGGACTTCTGAACCAGGACCCGTACTCGACAGGTGTGGCGGCGCACCGCGGTTTTGCGATTCCAATGCATCCCGACTGCGAAGTTGGGAGGGCATTGATGTCGAAGCGTTCGACAAGGCGAGCGAGGTGACGGGACCGACGCCGGAGATCGTCACCAAACGTCGGCAGGCCTCGTCGTCACGGAATCGACAGTAGCTTGTGGTGGAAAGCCGTGAACGTCTCTCGCAGCTTTTGCCGTGCCGCCAGCAATGAACTCGCCGAGGTCCGGCATGTCGTCAACAAGCGCGCCGATGCAACCGTCGAACCCCACCGTTCCAACGCCACCGCATGAACGGCGCGCAATCGCCCCGACAAACCTACTCCTCGTCTGCGCCCGGCTCCTTCCGCAGCATGAAATGACCGAATGCTGAGGCGATGGGCTTGGAGCGGTCGTCCTGCCATGCCTGTGCTTCGAAAGCGACGACGCGCCGGCCCTGCTTGACGATCGACACGTTGGCGTAGCTGTCGAGAGCGCGGCCGGAACGCAGGTAATTGATCGTCAGACCGATCGGCTTGGGCGTCGCCGAAACGCCGAGTTCGCGCGTCACGCCAACAATTGCCGTGGTTTCGAGAAACGCGCCGGTCAAGCCGCCATGAATGGCGGGCAGGATCGGGTTGCCGACGATCTTTGGCGAGAAAGGCATAATCAGTGTGTCATCCTCACCGATGCGGATGCCGAGACAACGTGCGAAGGGGTTATTAGCGAATGGACTGTTCGGATCCTCCACCGCTTCGAGTATCGGCGGCGCGCGATAGCCTATCGGCCAGTCTTCAAGCATGTTGGTCCGGTTCGCATCAATCATGAAGCATGACGTTGCGGTGGCGACGGGATCGTCCTCGGATTCCTGGTAGGCTGTCGAGCGCACGAAGGCGATGGAACGAGTTACACGGTGGCAGACCGAATGTGCCTTGATGTCGAGGCCTGGCGTCGCGGGTTTCTGGTAGTCGATGCGCAGGTCGAGCGTGGCGATTGCGCAAGTAGTATTGAGCGCAAGCTGGACGGCGATACCACAGCTCTCGTCGAGCATGCTGGTAACGACGCCGCCGTGGAGGACGCCCGTCTCTGTGTCACCGACGAAGACGGGTCGGTATGGCAGGCTGGACCAGGCTTCGCCGGGGGCGGCGCGGTCGAGCCGAAATCCGCTGATGAATCCGTAGACGGAGCGGCGCCCCTTGATAGCCTGTACCAGTTCATCAAACGACAGCGGCGCGTTGGACATCGATATTTTGGACATGCCGACCTTCTAGACTGCTGTCACGAAGCGAGCAAACGATCACACACTCGGTTCCCGGATCGTTTTCAGTCTGATTTATCGATCCTGTCGAACGGCGTGGGATCTCCACGCCGATCGACACGGGTTGTCTCGATTTAAACCATGCTTTCTGCAGGCTTGAAAATCAAGCCAGCGGCATTTTCGCATGGTCTACGGGAGCATTGCCCTCATGCGCCGCCTGGCGGCGACCTGTGATCAGATCGCATCCCAGTTGAAGATGTCAGCCGAGCGGTCGAGCTTGTAGAACGACGACTTCAGCGCCGGCATCGCGTGCTCGGCGATGCTCTGCGGCGTCCAGCCTTCACTGCGCTGCACCGAGCGAAGCGGGCGCGACTGGCCCATCAGGAAGATCTCGTTCATGCGCACGGCAAAGATCTGCCCGGTGACATCCTTGGCGGCGTCGCCCAGCAGATAGGCCGCGAGCGAAGCGATCTTCTCCGGCCCCATCTGCTGCATTCGCTTGACGCGCTCCTTCTCGGCCTCGGTCTCGGTGGGAATGGTGCCGATCAGGCGGCTCCAGGCGAACGGCGAGATGCAGTTCGAGCGCACGTTGAAGCGGTTCATGTCGAGCGCGATCGACTTCGACAGGCCGACGATCCCGAGCTTGGCGGCGGCGTAATTGGCCTGGCCGAAATTGCCGACGAGGCCCGAGGTCGAGGTGAAGTGCACGAACGAACCGCTTTCCTGCTCGCGGAACAGCCGGGCGGCGGCATGGGAGACGTAGAACGAGCCCATCAGATGCACCTTGATGACCTGTTCGAAGGCGTCGACGCTCATGCGGTGGAAGATCATGTCGCGCAAAATGCCGGCATTGTTCACCACGCCGTCGAGCTTGCCGTAGGTATCGGTCGCCATCTTGACGATCTTGCTGGCCGGGATCGCTTCGGCGACGCTCTCGAAGTTCGCGATCGCGGTGCCGCCGCGCTTCTTGATTTCCTCGACCACTTCCTCGGCCGGTGCGGCTGATGTGCCCGAGCCGTCGGCGGCGACGCCGGGATCGTTGACCACGACCTTGGCGCCCTCGGCCGCGCAGAGCAGCGCGATTTCACGCCCGATGCCGCGGCCTGCGCCGGTGACGATGATGACTTTGTCCTGCAGTGATTTGGCCATTGAGTATCTCCCGTTGTGTTCGTCATTCCGGGGCGCGAGAAACGCGAACCCGGAATCTCGAGATTCCGGGTCTGGTCCTGCGGACCATCCCGGAATGACGAATGTGGTTAGCGTTGGTTGGTAAAGATGATCGTACCGCTGGCGGCGAACATGCCGCCGACGCCGTGACAGACCGAGATTTTCGCATCCGGCACCTGCGCCGGCGCGATGCCGCGCATCTGCCGCACGCTCTCCTGCAGCGCGTACATGCCGTACATGCCGGAATGCATGTAGCTCAGGCCGCCGCCATTGGTGTTGAGCGGCAGCTTGCCGCCCGGTCTTGTATTGCCATCGGCGATGAATTTGCCGGTCTCTTCATGCGGCATGAAGCCGAGGTCGCCGAGACCAAACAGCGGCAGATGCGCAAAGGCGTCGTAGATCATCAGGTGATCGACGTCCTTGTGGGTGATGCCGGCTTCCTGGAAAGCCAGCGGGCCGGCCGTGCGGAAGGCGCGCGAAGAATCGAACGTCTCCATCTGGCTGACCATCGGCGTCTCCACGCTCTCGCCGGTGCCGAGGATGTAGACCGGCTTGTTGGGAAAATCCTTGGCGCGGTCGGCCGAGGTCAGGATCAAGGCACCGCCGCCATCGGTGACCAGGCAGCATTGCAGGATGCGGAACGGGTAGGCGATCATTTTCGAGTTGAGCACGTCCTCGACGGTGATCGGCTTCTTCATCGTGGCGCGCGGATTCTTCGCCGCCCACTCGCGCTGCACCACCGCGACCATGGCGATCTGCTCATGGGTGATGCCGTGCGTCTTCATGTAGCGCAGCACTGGAATCGGGAACATGCTGGGCGGCCCGTAGACGCCGAACGGCGCCTCGAACTGGCCGTTGAGGCTGTCCGGCGGCGTCGAGCGCGGCAATTTGCCGATCATCGACTTGCCGCTCTCGGCATGCGTGATCAGTACCGTCTTGCACAAGCCGGCTTCGATCGCCGCCGCGGCATGGCGGACATGCAGCATGAACGAGCAGCCGCCGACCGACGTGCCGTCGACCCAGGTCGGCTTGATGCCGAGGTAATGGGCGATCTGCTGCGGCGTTTCCACCGCGGTGGCGACGCCGTCGATGTCGGAGAGTTTCAGCCCCGCATCGGCGATGGCGTTGAGCGCCGCATCCGCATGCAGCTGGATCTGCGACATGTTGGGAATGACGCCGAGTTCGGTGGTCTCGGCCGCGCCGACAACGGCAACCTGGTTCCTGCGCATGATGGTTACCCTTTCGCCGGACGGAACACGGGAAGGGTGATCTTGTCGTCGAGCTTCTCGAACGCGACTTCGAGCTTCATGTCGAGTTCAAGCGCCTCCGGCGTCTGCGGGCAGTCGATGATGTTGCTCATCATGCGCGGACCTTCGTCGAGCTCGACCACCGCAATGGCGTAAGGCGGCGTGAAACCCGGCGCGGCGGGGCGATGGTTGATGACGTAGCTGTAGAGCTTGCCCTTGCCGCTGGCGGCGAACTCCGTGACCTTGCGCGAGGCGCAGGACGGGCAGAACGGGCGCGGCGGGAAATAGACGTGGGCGCAGGCGTCGCAGCGCTGCAGGCGCAATTCGCCGGCGTTCGTGCCATCCCAGAAATGTTGCGTTTCCGGCGTCGGGACCGGGCGTGCGCGTACGGGTTCAGCCATTGAGTTCTCTCTTCTGAAGAGCGCTTATGAAGGCGCCCGGATCTTGATTGTTGAAGGCGCAACCGCCGCGCAAGACGCGGCAGGGCGCAGCATTGCACGGCGGTCAGATCGGCGCGATCGACCTGAATTTTGGCGGACGGCGCGTCACCCTGCGCGCGGGCGCGCGCGCCAGCACCTCAATCAAACGCGCACGGGTGGTCCGCGGGTCGATCAGATCGTCGATGCCAAACCCCTCAACCGCCTGCACGGCACTGACGCGGCTTCGCATATCATCGATGATCTCCTTACGTCGCGCCACCGGATCGGGTGCGGCCTCATAGTCCTTGCGATAGGCCACATCCACTGCACCGTCGATCGACATCGCGCAGACTTCCGCTGTGGGCCACGCGAACGAGGCGTCGGGCTCAAACGAGCGTCCGCCCGCCATCGCCACGTAGCCCATGCCGTACCCTTTACGCAGCACCACCGAAACGCGCGGCACCGTCGACTGTCCGATCTCGTGGACGAGCTTGGCGCTGCGCCGCCCGAGCGTGGTTTTCTCGGCGGCCGACCCGACCGCAACCCCCGGCACGTCGATCAGATATATAATGGGCAGGCCGAACGCGTCGCAGATCGCGATGAAATGCGCGCCCTTCTCGCAGGCTGGAGCATCCAGCATGCCGCCCGCCACCAGCGACTGGTTGGCGATGAAGCCGACCGGCCGGCCATCGAGCCGGGCGAAGCTCGTCACGATATTGCGCGCAAAGGTCGGCTTCTTCTCGTAGACGCTGCCTTCGTCTGCGATCAATTCGATAACTCGCCGCACGTCGTAGCTTCGCCGGGTGTTGGCCGGCACGATATCCAACAGCGCCTGCGCCCGCTCCACCTCGGTCTGCGTTCGCGCCGGGACCACGACCGGAGCCGGCCCGGCCGCATTGGACGGCAGGTAGGAGAGGAACTTCCGAATGGATTCGAACGCCGCCTCCTCGCTCTCGACGCCGATATCCGCCAACCCGTTCTGATCAACCTGAACGTCCGCGCCACCGAGCGCCTCGGTGGAAATCGTCTCGCCGGTCGCCACCTTCACGAGGGCTGGACCGGCAATGCCCATGACGGCGCGCTTGCGCACCATCACGAGATGATCCGCGAACGCCGTAAAGTTCGTGTTGCCGGCAAAGCCGAAGCCGAGAATGGCGCCGACAATCGGCGCCCAGCCGGAGAGGTGCGCGAGCTCCTGCATGATGGTGCCGGCGCCGCTCGCATAGTGGCGCGAGCTCTGGCCATCCTGAATGCGATGGCCTCCGCCATCCAGCAGCATGATGAGCGGAATTCCGGCTTGCAGGGCGATGGTCGCGGCGCGGTCGAGCTTGGCGCTACCGAGGTGGCCGGAGCTGCCGCCAAAGACGGAAAAGTCCTGCGCTATGACGACAACGGGACGGCCATCGATCTTGCCCGTTCCTAAAATCATGCCGTCGGCCGGCGCGTCATCCCTGGCATATTCCGCCCGCACGAACCCGCCGATCTCCTGAAAGCTGTCGCTGTCGCACAAGGTCGCGATGCGCGCACGCGCCGACAGCGATCCGCGCTTCGTCAACTTGGCCATCGCCTCGGGGCGGCTCTCGTCGAGCAGAGCCTCTTTACGCGCGAGCATATCCTCAACGAGGGCGCGCGAGGATTCCGCTGCGCCCGAAATGTCCCCCCCGTCATCCGAGGCCTCTTCAGCCGGCGAGAACATGAAGAGAATATCGCCTGCCTGCACGGCATGGCCGGCGCCAGCGACGATCGCCTCGATTCGGCCGGACGCGGACGCGGCGAGGACGTTCTCCATCTTCATCGCCTCGACGATGCCGACCGCCTGCCCCGCTCGCACGAGCGCGCCCTCGGCAACGTGCAACGCAACGAGCGTTCCGCCCATCGGCGCGCGGAATGCCTCGCAGCCCGGATGCATCGCCAGCACCGCATCCTGTGAGCGCTCATCCTTCCTATCCTGAACACCGGCCTGCGCCGGCGGATGCAGCTTGGGATGACTGTCCGCGCCCGACGCCGCCAGCGCCTTTGCGTGGCGATCGACGTACCCGGTATCGATGCGGCCCGCGATGAACTCGTCGCTGCGAACGAGCTTTTGCAGCAAAGGGAGATTGGTTTCGACACCCTCAATCTGGAATTCGCACAGCGCCCGGTAGGCGCGGGCCGTCAATTCCGGGAACGACAGGTCGGGAGCGGAGACGACAAGCTTCGCCAGCAGCGCATCGAAGCCGGGATGGATCGTTGCGCCGGCATAACCGGCCGTCTCGACGCGAACGCCTTTGCCGGAGGATGGATTGAAGGCGGCGATTGTTCCGCTCGCCGCCCGCAGCGATCCGTCCGGCGCAAACACCTCAGTGTTGATCCGCAGTTGCATCGCGAATCCGACCGGACCGCGCCGCGCCGCATCACGCAAGCCGATCTCGTCCAGCGACAGGCCGCGCGCGATCTGAAGCTGGGCGCGCACGATGTCCACGTTCAGCACTTCCTCGGTGACCGTGTGCTCGACCTGAAGCCGCGGGTTCAGCTCGATGAATATATGACGCCCGGTCGACGCGCCCTGCTCGTCCACCTCGACGAGAAACTCCACCGTACCGACTCCGACATAGCGCGCAGTCTGCGCCAGCCGCACCGCATCGGCCGCGAGCCTGTCGCGCAGTTCGGGCGGGAGCCATGGGCTCGGGGCAAGCTCGATGATCTTCTGGTGGCGGCGCTGGACGCTGCATTCGCGCTCGAACAGATGCACGACGTTGCCGTAGACGTCGCCGACGATCTGCACCTCGATGTGACGGGCGCGCGGGATGTATTCCTCGATATACAGATCGGCCCGGCCGAACGCAGCCTGTGCTTCGGCCGAACAGCGATCCCACGCTTCCTTCAGTTCGGACGGATGCCGCACCACGCGCATGCCGCGACCGCCGCCGCCAGCCACCGCCTTCACCATCACCCACGTGCCTGGCGTAAACTTAGCCATGAAGGCCTCAGCCGCGTCGAAGCTGGTCGGCCCCTGCGACCCCTCCGCAACGGCGACGCCGGCTTCCCTCGCCGCAGCGAGCGCCCGCACCTTGTCGCCGAACGCGCCGAGCACCTCGGGCGACGGCCCGACGAAGACGAGGCCGGCCTCCGCGCACAGCCGCGCGAAGTCGGCGCTTTCGCTGAGGAAACCGTATCCGGGATGAATGGCGTCGCAGCCCGCAGCCTTCGCCGCCGCGACAATGGCCGCACCATCGAGATACGCCGCCGCCCCCCGACCCGGAACGCGAACCGCATCGTCGGCCTTCCTGACATGCAGCGAAAGCTGGTCATCCTCCGGATAGGCCGCGACCGACGCGACGCCAAGCTCCGCGCAGGCGCGCGCAATGCGGATCGCGACCTCGCCGCGATTGGCAATCAACAGGCGGGTGACGGCAGGGCCGACGGAGGCCCGGTCCGACGTTGTCGTCATGTCTATCTCACGCTCAGCCATATTTCCGCTCGCGGATTGCAATCTCGCGGCCGACGCCGGCGACCAGGACAATCTTTCCTTCCAGCGCCTTTATCATTCGCTTTCCTGCTGTAACGCCCGGCGAGTTCTGTTAGTGGCGCGCTCCTAAAAGCGCAATCGAAAATCTAACAACCTGTTGACATATTGTCCATCGACAACACGCATGGTGCAATTGCAACGCCCTGCAATATCCGTGCTGGCAACGCCTTGCGCGAATGAGTTGCGCGATAGTCGAGGCCATCCACCCCATCAAGTCAGATCCGCGCAGAACCAAAATTCATAAATGTAAATAACTTGACGCTTTAGGTCACGGGTGCGATCCTTCCCTTTGTGCCTGCGAAAGATCGGCACGCCAGGAAACCGGGAGGAATAGTATGAGACTGCGGGTCGCCTTAATTCTTGCAGCAGCCCTGTGGCCGTTCGCCATGGTCGGCGCTTCGAACGCGCAGGACAGGCCAGTCAAGATCGGTGTCCTCAATGATCAGGCCTCGGTCTATGCGGGCATCACGGGGCCCGGATCGGTCGCCGCGGCGAAACTTGCGATCGAGGACATGGGTGGAAGCATGTTTGGCAAGCCGATCGAACTCGTCTTCGCCGACCATGCGCACAAGCCCGATCTCGGCTCCGCGATCGCCCGCAAATGGTTCGACACGGAGGGTGTGGATGCGATTTTCGACATCTACAGTTCCGGCGTAGCACTCGCGGTGCAGGGGATAGCGGAGCAAAAGGACAAGATTCTCGTCGTCTCCATGGCCTCGAGCCGCGACATCAGCGGCAAATCCTGCTCGCCCAACGGTATGCAATGGGCGAACGACGGCTATGAGGTGGCCAATCTCACGGTCAAGGGCGCATCCGGCGATAAGCCGACGTCCTGGTACTTCCTGACGGTCAACTATACCGCCGGTCATTCGATCGAGCACGACGCGCAGAAAGTGATCGAGGCCGGCGGCGGCAAGTTCCTGGGCGCCGCCCGCTTTCCGCTCAACACACCCGACTTCAGCTCGTTCTTGCTGCAGGCGCAGAATTCCGGCGCCAAGAACATCGGTTTCATTGGCGGTGGCGCCGACATGACGAACGTCATCAAGCAGGCCGCGGAATTCGACATCGAGAGGTTGGGCCAGCGCTTCGTTCCATTCTCCCTGACGACGGTCGACATCGAGGCGCTCGGCAACAAGCCGACGCAGGGCATGCCGCTGGTTCTAAGCTATTACTGGGACGAGTCGGACAAGACCAAGGCCTGGGCCGAGCGTTTCAAGAAGGCGTTCGGCAAGTTGCCCAGCGATCCGCAAGCCAATGTCTACAGCGCCGTGCTGCACTATCTGAAATCGGTGAAGGCGGCCGGCACGACGGAGACCAAAGCCGTGCTCGCGAAAATGAAGAGCACGCCGGTCGAG
The DNA here is from genome assembly GCA_963786115.1 of uncultured Alphaproteobacteria bacterium. Lineage (GTDB taxonomy): Bacteria > Pseudomonadota > Alphaproteobacteria > Rhizobiales > Xanthobacteraceae > Bradyrhizobium. Next base: position 29,066 of record CAWAYC010000011.1, on the reverse strand, counting down.
GATCTTTTCACGACCGGTGCGCGCATTCGTGCAGACGGCCGGCTGATGCGGGACATCTATTACGCCGAGACGAAGAAGCCCGAGGAGATGAAGGGGCCGAGCGACTTGATCAAGCTCGTGCAGAAAGTACCGGGCTCCGAAGCCTTCACCCCCGCGGGCGAAAGCGAGTGCAACCTCCTCAAGAACTGAAGGCGCTGCGGCCGCCCAAGGGCGGCCGCACTCTTCTCAGCCGTAGAGCTTGGCGAGTTCTTCCTTCTTGACCTTGCCGGTGGCGGTCATCGGCAAGGACTCGACGATCCGGATTTCCGGAATCTTGTAGACTGCTAGTCGCTCGCGGCAGAACGCTTCGAGCGCCGCTTCGGTCATCTCCGCTCTTCGCTCCGGCAGGACGGTGACGAAGGCGACGGGAACCTGTCCGCGCGCCCCGTCCGCGCGGCCGATCACGCCGCTGCCGGTCACCGCCACATGCTGGCCCAGCACGGATTCGATCTCCGAAGGGAAGACGCTCATGCCCTTCACCTTGAGCATTTCCTTGCGCCTTCCGAGAAAATGGATTGTGCCGATCTCGGAAATCATGCCGATATCGCCGGTGCGCAGCCAGCCGTCGACGAGCCCTTCGCCGGCCGCATCCGGCATGTTCCAATAGCCCTTCAGCAGCGAGGGCGTGCGCACGCATAATTCGCCTTCGACGCCAAGCGGCATGATCTTGTTCGAGTTCGAACTCCATTATCTTGAAGTCAGTCTGCGGAACCGGAAGTCCACAGAATATCTGGCGCTGCTTCAGGTCCCTGTCGTCGTCCTGCCAGCCGCGATTGAACGCGTCGTAGGAATGCGTCTCGGTCATGCCCCACGCGGCCTCGCGCAGCACCGTGCCGGTCAGCTTGCGCCAGCCTTCGCGGAAGGCCGGATTGAGCTTCTTCACAAAGGAGGCGACCATGACTTCGCGGAGCGACGAGAGGTCGTATTTTCCCGCATCCGGATGGTTCATTATCTCCACGGCGTTGTCGACGACCATGTTGGAGATCGTGGCGCGATTCCGCTCGACGGCGAACATGAACGCGGCGGGGTCCCATCGTGCGAGCAGGACGCAAGTCGCGCCGGTCACGATCGGCAGGATGATCCCGACGTCCTCCCCGGCCATCCAGAAGATCGGCCAGAAATTGATGATCACATCCTCACGGGTCACGGACATGGAAATCGAGCCCATGACCGCGCCGGTGAACAGCATGTCGAATTGCGTGTGTACGCAACCCTTCGGCATGCCCGTCGTGCCGCCCGTGTAATTGAGGGCGGCGATGTCGTCCAGCGAGACATCGACGGCCGGCGGCGCGCCGATCTCCTGCGTCAACGCGTCCATCATATCGATCGAATTGGGGATAGCGACGCGCGGCGTGGTCAGCGCCGCCGGCAGCGGCCCCTCCGGCTCGTCCGGCAGCGCATCGAGGAAGCTCGTGACGATCAGGTGCTCGACCCCGCATTCGGCGCGCACCTCGCCAACCAGATGGGCGAGCTGATCGTGCGCGACGACGATGCGCGCGCCTGTATCGTTGAGCTCGTAGGTCAGTTCCGGCCGCGTGAACATCGGATTGACAGGCACGTGCACGCAGCCGGCCTTGAGGATGCCGAAGAAGCAGATGTAGAACTGCGGACAGTTCGGCAGGAAGACGGCGACCCGGTCGCCCTTTCGCGCGCCGAGCCGGGCGAGCATGGCCGCGAAACGGTCGCTCAGCCGGTCGAGTTCGCCATAGGTCGTCGCGCGCCCGTAGAACAGGACGGCCGGCTTGTCGGGCTGGCGGCCCGCCCAGTCGCGCAGATATTCGGTGAGCGGCTTCCTGCCCAGCGGAAAGACCGGCTCCCGTGGCACGCCCGACGGCCAGAGCTCGCTCTGCAATGCGCGCACATGCGCGAGATAGCTTTCCTCGTCGCGTAGGTAATCCGGCCCCTGCCCGCTCATTCTCTGCTCCCTGCTTGCGCTCCACTCACCACAGATCGACGCGCGTTACCTTCCTTTCGCCGAAGCTTCTGGGCTGCGGCGCCGACTTGAGCCCTTGAACGATCCAGCGACGCGTGTCGCGAGGATCGATCACGTCGTCCACCTCGAGGAAGGTTGCGGCGTTCAGCGACTTGTTCTCCTCGTAGGACTTTGCGACCATACCGTCAAACCATGCCTTGCGGGCCGCCGGATCCTCGATGGCGGCCAGTTCCTTGCGATAGGCGAGCTTGACCCCGCCTTCGAGCCCCATGGCGCCAAATTCCGCACTCGGCCATCCGATAATGAAGAAGGACGCCTGGCTGGAGCCGCCGGCCATGGCGAGCGCGCCGAGGCCGTAGCCCTTGCGAAGCACGATCGTGAAATAGGGAACGCTCGCGCGGGCGGCAGCGACGAACATGCGCGAAACATGGCGCACCTGCGCGGTCTTCTCGACTTCCGGACCGACCATCATGCCGGGCGTGTCGCAGAGCGAGACGATCGGAATGTCGAATGCGTCGCAAAGCTGGATGAAACGCGCCGCCTTGTCGCCGCCGTCGGCGTCGATCGCGCCGCCGAGGTGACGCGAATTGTTGGCGATGAGGCCGATGGGACGCCCTTCGACGCGGATCAACGCCGTGATCATGCCCTTGCCGAAGGAAGGACGCAGTTCGAGAACGGAACCTGCGTCGGCGAGCGTCTCGATCGCTGCCCTGATGTCGTAGGCGCGCAGGCGGTTCTCCGGCACGGCGTGACGCAGCAGACGCTGGTCGGCGCAGGACCAGTCGGCGGTCCGGCCCTGGAAATAGCCGAGATATTTTTTCGCGACCGCGACGCATTCGGCCTCGTCCTCGACCAGCACATCGATGACGCCGCTCGACACCTGCACCTCGACCGGTCCGATATCCTCAGGGCGGAACACGCCGAGGCCGCCGCCCTCAATCATCGCGGGACCGCCCATGCCGATGTTGGACGTCTTGTCGGCGATGATGACGTCGCAGCCGCCGAGCAGCGCGGCATTGCCGGCGAAACAGCGTCCGGAGACCGTTCCAATGACCGGCACCTTGCCGTTGAGCGCGCCGAAGCGCGTAAATGTCGTCGTCTCAAGGCCTGCGGGCGTCGGCCATTCGTCGCCCGGCCTTCCGCCGCCGCCTTCGGCGAACAGGATGACGGGCATCGACCATTTGTCGGCAAGCGACAGCAGCCGGTCTTTCTTCTTGTGGTTGATTACACCCTGCGTGCCGGCGAATACCGTGTAGTCATAGCCCATGACAGCGCAGCGCGACCGTTCCTCGCCGAACAGCGTGCCATTTACCGAACCGACACCGGTGATCATGCCGTCGGCGGGACTCATGCGGCGCAATTCGTCGGCGGTGCGCCGCTGCCGTTGCGCCGCGAGCGCAAGCCCGCCATATTCGATGAAGGAATCCGGATCGCAGAGATCGTCGATATTTTCACGCGTCGTCCGCTGATTGGTCTTGCGACGGCGCGCAACGGCGTCCGGCCTGTTCTCGTCGAGCAATTCCGCGCGTCGCGCCAGCGCCTCGGCGAGATCGCCGCGGATATGATCCAGATCGATCGCCTCCACCGTCTCCGCGCTCGTATTCGCGTCGTCGGACGGAACGACATGCAGCATGGCCTCGCCTTCGAAGATCGTGTCGCCGGGCGCGACGAGCATTTCTTCGACGATTCCGCCGACGGGCGACGCCACGAGATGCTCCATCTTCATGGCCTCGATCACCAGCACCTGTTGCCCCGCGTGAATTCGGTCGCCTTTCGCGACCGAACAAGCGATCACCGTTCCTTGCAGCGGCGCCGGCACGGGAACGAGCCCTTCGGGCGTCGGCGCCGACTGCCTTTCGTGCGCAATTCCGGCGCGCGGCGGATCGATCGCCGCAGCGGCCCCGAAAACCCCGAGCGGATCGATATCCCGGACGTCGCGCCCCTTGTTTCGCTCGGCCGTCGCCGGCTTCGGCTCGAACGCCGCTGAGGCCGCAAGAATTGGCCCGATATGGGTTTCGAGAAACGCCGTCGAAATGCGGTCGGCCAGGAAATCCTCGTTGTCGACGATCGCGCGCAACACCGGAATGTTCGTTTCCACGCCATCGATCCGGAATTCCCGCAGTGCCCGGCGTGCGCGGCGGATTGCGTCCGGCATGCCTTCGGACGACCAGGCGATCACCTTGGCGAGCAGCGAATTGTAGCGCGGGTTCGTGCGATAGCCGGCATAGCCAAATGTATCGATGCGCACGCCAGGCCCTGACGGAATTGCGAAGGCGCTCAGTACGCCGCCCGTCGGCCGCGTATTGCCGTCGGGCATAAGCTTCTCCATGTTGACGCGAAACTGCACCGCCGCGCCACGCGGCAAGGGCGCGGGAACCAGGCCGATATTCTGGAGTTGCGCGCCATCGGCGATGCGGATTTGCGTCTTGACGAGATCGACCCCGAAGACTTCTTCCGAGACCGTATGCTCGACCTGCAGACGCGGATTGGCCTCGATGAAGACGAATTCGTTGCTTCCGGTGTCCAGAAGGAATTCAAAAGTCCCGAGGCCGCGATAGGCGACCCTGCGCGCCATCGATACCGCGGCGTCGCACATGGCGCCCCGCACGGCGGGCGACAGGCCAGGGCTCGGCGCCATTTCGACGATCTTCTGATGCCGGCGCTGGATCGTGCATTCGCGCTCGCCGAGGTGCACGATCGTCTTTCCGTCGCCGACGATCTGAACCTCGATATGACGCACGCTCTGCCAATAACGCTCGATATAGAGCGCATCCACTCCGAAGGCCGACTGCGCTTCGGACCTGCAGCGCTCCCAGGCGGAAGCGAGTTCGCTGCGGTCGCGCACGACGCGCATGCCACGCCCGCCGCCGCCGGCCACCGCCTTGATTATGATCGCCTCGCCGGCGCCGAGCCCGTCGAAAAAGGCCTCGGCGTCCTGCAGGGTCGCAGCCTGATCAGCACCCTCCAGCACGGGAACACCACATTCGCGCGCGAGTTTGCGCGCCGCGGCCTTGTCGCCGAACAGTTCGAGGGTCTCGGGCGAAGGGCCGATGAAGGTCAGCCCGGCCGCAGCGAGAGCGCGCGCGAAATCTGCATTTTCAGACAGGAAGCCGTAGCCCGGATGAACGGCGTCGCAGCCGGCGTCGCGCGCCGCTTCGATGATCGCGTCGACGGAGAGATAGGCCGAAGCGCCCTGGCCCGGCAGCTCACGCGCCTCGTCGCATGCAAGCACATGGCCTGAGCCGGCATCGTCGGCGGGAAAGACCGCGACCGTGACGATATCGAGCTCCGCGGCCGCCCGCGCGATGCGCAGGGCTATCTCGCCGCGATTGGCTATCAGTATCTTGCGAAACGACATATTAAGCCTTCTGCATTCTTCAGGGAGTTACGGACAAAAACTATGGACGGATCGACATTCTGTCAATATCTTTACTTATTCCGTGGAGGCAAGGCATAATTCCATCGCGGCACATGAATCTGCAGACGAGCAAAAAGATGCCGAGATTGATGCGCGAGTTCTTCCGGCAGGGTACGGATGGGCTTTCGACGGCAGAAGTTTCCGCGTGCGTCGAAGCGCTTGCACGCATAAGCGGAGCATTAAAAGGGACGAAACTCGGATAGGTGCTTACGCCCTACGCATGACGATGTTTGACAAGGGAGGCGACGATATGACGGATCAGGCGAAATCCATGGACGCGCGAGTGCCCAGCCGCGAAGATTGCGTGCTGCGCTATGTGCTGGAGAAGCGGGCGGAGCAGCATCCAGACAAACCCTTTATGCGCCTGCCGGACGGCGACGCTATAAGCTATGGAGAGTTCCGCGCGTCCGTGGAGCGCGCGGCAGCGGGTCTCGCAGCGCTCGGCGTCAAGCAGGGCGACTACGTCAACGTCTGGCTGCCGAACGGCGTCGACATGGTGCGCATCTGGTTCGCGATCAACTGGCTCGGCGCGGTCTATGTGCCGATCAACACCGCCTATCGCGGCAATGTGCTTGCCCATGTAATCGCCAATGGCGGGGCCGAACTCATGATTGTCGCGTCCGACCTGGTGGAACGGCTCGCGCACATCGATCGCGCGCAGCTGCGGACGCTTGTCGTTGCCGGCGGCAAGGAGCACGCCATCCCGGGAATGGAATTTGTTCCGCTCGAAGAACTCGACGCCGATCCGGCGACCCTGCCGCCGCTGAAGCAGCCGATCGAGCCCTGGGACGTTCAATCGATCATCTATACGTCGGGCACAACCGGGCGCTCCAAGGGAGTGCTGAGCTCGTATACGCACATGTGGCACATGACCGGTGTGCAGGCATTTCCAATGCTGGACGAGACCGACTGCTATCTCATCTCTCTGCCGTTTTTTCATGTCGGCGGCACATTGCCGATCATCGCCATGCTCAACCGCGGCGGTACTGTCGGTATGGGCGGTGATTTCGCGACCGAGGCCTTCTGGCCCACGGTGCGAGCGACCGGCGCCACCTACACGATACTACTTGGGGTAATGTCGACCTTTCTGTCGAAGCGGACGCCTTCGCCCGACGACCGCGATCATACGCTCAAGAAGATCACGATGATTCCGTTGCCGGACGATTGGCGCGACTTCGCCGAGAGATTTGGCCCTACGGTGTGGACCTTGTTCAACATGACCGAAGTGAGCGTCCCCATCTTCTCCGAGCCGAACCCGCAGGCGCCCGGAACCTGTGGCAAACAGAGGCCCGGCGTGGATCTTCGTATCGTCGATGTTCATGACCGAGAGGTTCCCGTCGGCGAGATCGGCGAGCTAATCGTGCGAACCGATGCGCCCTGGGCGCTGAACTCCGGCTATTACAAGAATCCCGAGGCGACCGCGCAAGCGTGGCGCAACGGCTGGTTTCATACTGGCGACGGCTTTCGCAAGGATGAGCATGGCAACTATTTTTTCGTCGACCGGATGAAGGATGCGATCCGACGGCGCGGCGAAAACATCTCGTCGTTCGAGGTCGAAGCGGAGATTCTCACCCACCCGAAAATCCGTGAATGCGCAGTTGTCGCGGTTCCAAACGAAATGGCCGAGGACGACGTGCTTGCGATCGTCGCTCCGGCGACCGGTGCGGCGGTCGATCCGTTGGAGCTGCTCGAATTCCTGAAGCCACGGCTCGCACATTTCATGTTGCCGCGGTATGTGCGCATCATGACCGACCTCCCGCGCACGCCGACTCAGAAGGTCGAGAAATACGTGCTGCGGCAGCAGGGTCTGACGTCGGACACCTGGGATCGGGAAAAGGCAGGCGTCAAGATTCGTCGTGAAAAGATCGGAGGATCCTAGAGCATGATCGGTTCTGATTGAATCAGAACCGAATCTCTGGATTCTCGTTTTGACGCGTTTTCTTCACCCGAAGCCGGTATCCGCTTCGCTTGAAAACGCTATAGCACTGGTGGCTCGGCGAGGCAGCCCTGGCTAACTCGCCGAGATAGGTCAAGCATCGCGCCGGGGCTGATGCACAGGACGAAACCAGCTTCGAGGAGCGAGCTGTCCTTCGCGATCGGCACGCCGGCGAAGGCGAGCCTGCCCCGGCGAAGGCGGGCTCGGCAGCGGGCGTCACGTCACCGCAAGGTGTCGTCACCTTCCTCTGAAGTTCGGCTTGCGCTTTTCGCGGAACGCGAGGTTACCCTCGGCAAAGTCCTCGGTCCCGAAGACCACGGCTTGAGCCGTCTCCTCCCGCAACAGGAATGCCTCAAGCGAGTCGTTCTGCGACAGATTCAGGAGCGACTTGGTAAGGCCGATGGAGACGCCCGGTCCCTCGGCGATTTCCTGCGCGATCGCGATCGCGCCGTCCAGCAGGCCGTCATGCGGGAAGATGCGGCTGATCAGCCCCATTTTCAGCGCTGTCTCGGCGTCGATGCGGCGGTTCGTCATAAGGAAATCCTTGGCCGCCGGCAGGCCGATCGCACGCGGCAGGTTATAGAGCAAGGCGCAGTCCGGCAGCACGCCGACTTTGGGAAAGCCCGACATGAAATAAGCGCGGTCGGAAGCGACAACGATATCGCCGACCAGCGCGAGCGACGTACCGGCGCCAACGGCAGCGCCGTTGACCGCCATGATGACCGGCTTCTCGCTGGCCACGAGCAGCTTCATCCAGGCGTGTGTCGATTTCATGCGGCTGCGCACCGCGACGGTCCGGCGATCCGAGGTCATGTTGCGCAGATCGCCGCCGGCGCAGAAGCATTCCTCCGAACCGGTCAGGACGAGGCTCTTCAGATTTTCATCGGAGACGAAGCGCTCCGCGGCTTCCGCCAGCGCGGCTTTCAATTCCGCCGTCAGGGGATTGCGGATCTCGGGATTGTTCAACCGCCATATCGCGACCGGCCCGCGAGTTTCGACGATCAATGGTATCTTGCTCATGCTCTACTCTCCACGACAATCACGAATGAGTTGAAACGACTTCCGAGTTAGGCTTTGGTCGGGCGTGTTGGCTCAGGATCGCCGGCATAGTTGCGTCCGCCGAGCAGCGAGATGCCGCCGTCGACGGGTATCAACGCGCCGGTGATGTAGCTCGCACGCGTCGAGCCGAGGAACAACGCCATTTCAGCGATATCGCCAAGCTGACCCACCCGGCGCAGCGGGATCCTTCCCTCGATGCGGGAGCGCTCAGCCTCGGACACCAGTTTGGACAAGCCGCCGGTGTCCGCGATCGGGCCCGGCATGATCGAATTGACGCGCACGCCATACGGTCCCCATTCAAGGGCAAGCACGCGCATGACCTGATCGAGGCCGGCCTTGGCGGCACAGACATGGACCTGCATCGGTGACGGAAACGTCGACTGCGGAGCCGATATGTTGATCAGCGACGCGCCCGGGCGTCGCAGGAAATCGAAGCCGGCTCGCAGCACGTGAAATGTGCCAACCAGATCGATATCGACCACCGCACGGAATCCGTTGGACGAAATATCGAGCGCGGGCGCCAGGAAGTTGCCGGCGGCGCCGGAGACGAGCACATCGATCTCGCCGAACTTCGCGTGCGCGCCGGCCAGACTGCGGCGCACCGCCTCCATGTCGCGGACGTCGCCGACAAAGCCGAGAGCCTCGCCGCCATGGCGGCGCAGTTGCGCCGCGGCGGCCTCGACCCGATCGACGTTGCGGCTCATCACCGCGACCTTCGCGCCGGCCGCAGCATAGGCCTCGGCGATACCGAGGTTGATGCCGCTCGTGCCTCCCGACACGAACACCGTCGCGCCCCGAAAATCGTAGCCCTGAAGCGTCATATCGCGCGATGGCTGTTGGGCCTGCGCCGCATTCTTCGCGTTGCCGGTCATATCTGCTCCGTGCCGTCAGTTGCGTGGTCCATACCTGCGATTTCAATCAGCGCATCGAGCGCGTAGGCGCCTTGTCCGCGCGGCAAGGCGACGACGGGGTTAAGATCGATGCCTGCGAGTTTCGGTCCGGCTTTGGCGGCGAACACCGACAGCCGCGACAGCAGCCGCGCCAGCGCATCGATATCGGCGGCAGGACGACCGCGTGCGCCGTTGAGAATTGCCGCGCAGCGAATCCCGCCGATCATTTCCCGCGCAACGTCTTCGCCGAATGGACAACGGCGGAACACCACATCCCGGATCACTTCCGCGAAAATGCCACCCAGGCCGAACATCGCGATCGGGCCGAACACCGGATCGCTGTGAATACCCGCGATACACTCGACCCCGCCCTGGATCTGGCGTGCGACGATCACGCCTTCGATGCGGGCCGACGGAAGCGCCTTGCGCGCCCGCTCCACCAGCAGACCGAAATTGGCGCGCACCGCGGCCGCATCGGCCACCCCAAGCACCACGCCACCGATCTCGGTCTTGTGCTGGATGTCGGGGGATAGAATCTTCATGACGACGGGGTAGCCGATCCTGTCGGCTGCCGCGGCCGCCGCTTCCGCATCGGCGCTGGCGAATTCTTCCGCGACCGGAATGCCGCAGGAGGCGAGAAGACGCTTGGCATCCGCCTCGCTCGGCGTCGCCGGCGGCAGCACGACGTCGGCGATCTGCGGAGGCGGCGCGGCGGCCGCCCTCGCGAACGCATCGCCGAAGCGGCCCATCGCCGCTATCGCGACCACGGCGCGTGTCGCGTCCTCGAAAACAGGAACATTGCCGGCTTCGTACTCCGCCTTCACATCGTCCGGTACCGTCCCGACCAAAACGAACAGCCGGTCGGGATAAGCGCGGCGGATCGCCATCAGCTCATCCCGCAGCACTTTTCCGAACACGGCCGTGCCGGCGATCTGAGCAAAGAAGCACGCGACCGATTTGTAATCGCCCTCCCGCATCATGGCACCCAGGAACTTATCGAGCAGCGAGGTGTCGTTGATGATGTGGGCGGTGCAGTCGACCGGATTGCGGAAGGCCGCAAAGGGCAGGATGGCGCGCAGTTCGTCCTGGGTTTTTTTCGGCAACGCCGGCATGGCGACGCCCAGTTCCTCGGCCGCATCGCTGATCAGAACGCCGGCTCCGCCGCTGACCGTGATGACGCCAAGCGTGTTGCGCGCCGGATAGATCCTGTTGGAGGCGACGTAGGCAATGTCGAGCAGCTCCTGCGCCGACCGCGCGCGAACCACGCCGAATTCTTCGAAGATCGCATCGGCCACTGCATCATCGCCGGCGATCGATGCGGTATGCGAGCGCGCGGCGTGACTGCCGATTTCACTGCGGCCGACTTTCATCAGCACGACGGGCTTGTGAGCGCGGCGCGCGGCTTCCAGCCCCGCCATCAATGTAGGCCCGTTCTTGATGCCTTCCATGTAGGCCGCGATGACATCGGTGTTCGGATCCGCCGCAAGCCAGCCGATCAGATCGCCAACCGAAACATCGGCCTCGTTGCCGGTCATGACGCATAGCGGCGCGCCGAGTCCGGCGTTGCGCGCCAGCGTTGCCAGGTGGCTTCCGAATGCGCCGGACTGGCTGACGATGCTGATGCCGCCGTTGCGCGGCCAACCGCTGTCGAAGGCCGTGGTGAAGGTCGGATACCATCCGATGCGGCCGTTGAAGAGGCCCAGCGAATTCGGGCCGATCACGCGCATGCCGTAGCGTCTGGCGATGACGCCAAGCTCGGCCTGGGCGCGAACGCCCTCGCCACCCACCTCGGCGAAGCCGGACGAGAACACGATTGCCGCCTTGGTGCCGCGCGCGCCCAGTTGCTCCATGGTTTCGAGCACAAGGGCCGCGGGCACCGCGACGACCGCCGCGTCGGGCGCCTCCGGCAGTTTCAAGACCGATTCATAGGCGCGCAGCCCCTGAATTTCGCTGCGGTTGGGATTGACCGGATAGATCGCGCCGCCAAATCCGGCTTTCAACATCCAGTTGATGGGACGGCCGCCGATGCGGGTTGCATCCGCCGACGCGCCGACAATGGCGACGCTTTTCGGCTCGATCAGATACTCGATGTTGGCGAAGCGTGCGGCTGATCCGGACTGTAAGTTCATTGCGGTGGGACCCTTTTGCAAGCGAAGACTATCTGACGATTCCGGCCGCCGCCAACGACGTCATACGCGGGTCAGCGCTGAGACCCGATGACGTCATCGACCACGCTCCATTTCCGATGCACTCCGCGCGAGCGCTTCGCGATGTTCCGGAGCGGCAATGGCAATCATGCGCCGGCTGCGCTCTTTCAGCGTGCACCCGCGCAATTCCGCGACACCCCATTCCGTGACAATGATGTCGACGTCCGCACGCGGCGTAGTGACTGTCTCGACGCGAGGAACAATCCGGCTGACGCCTTTGGCAGCGGTCGCTGGAAGCGCAATGATTGCCCGCCCTCCCGCTGAAGCGTTGGCGCCGCGCACAAAATCCAGCTGCCCGCCAATCGCCCCAATATTTACCCCGTTCAGGGTCTCGGCGTTGACGCTGCCGTCGAGGCCGACCTGAAGCGCGGAATTGATCGCAACGAGCCGGTTAATCCGCGACAGAACGGCCTGACTGTGCGTGTATGACGCTGGCCGCACGGACACAGCCTTGTTTTGATGAGCGAAGCCATAGAGCCGCCGCGTTCCGATCAACTGGTTCGTGACGGTGACTCCAGTATCGATCCCCTTGCCTGCATTGGTTATGGCGCCGCATTCGATCAGATCGACGACAGCATCGTTGATAAGCCCCGAATGAATGCCGAGATCGCGCAGATGCGAGAGGTTGGACAGGATTGCGTCCGGAATCTTGCCGACGCCGAATTGCAAGGTGCTTCCGTCCGGGATGATCCCCGCAGCGTGCCTGGCAATGCGGAGCGAAACGTCGTCAAGACCCGTCGAAGGTAATTCGAGCGGTGGACGCGTGCCCGCTACCCGCAGGTGCGGCACGATATCGTCCGGCCATTCAGCGCCAAAGGTCCAGGGCGCATCCGTATTGATCTCCGCAATGACAACGCGCGCGCCGCGCGCGGCATCAAACACATAGTCGTTCGAGAGACTGGCACTCAGCCTTCCATCGGAATCTTCGGCCAGTTGGACCAGAACCACGTCGGCTCGATGTCGTCCCGTAGCGTAGTCGGCGCAAAACGCAGCGTAGCTGCTGGGGACCACGTCAAGCTGCTGCGCCTTGGCAAGCAGCCGTGCTTGTCCGATTACGCCGTAGCTGACAAAATCAATTCCGGAAACCCGCTCCGGCGTAAACGTGTCCGAGAAGATCGGGCCGACGACCATTGTAAATGGCGGAAGCCCACTCTTCTGCGCGATCAACGCCTCCGTCAGGGAGCACGGTTCGGCGGTTGCCTGTCCAGATACCACAACATCGCCGGCACGAATGATGCCGGCAAAGTCGAGCGCAACCGCCGCGCCGTCATTTGCCATCACAGAATCCCCGCAGTCAGATCGATCCCGCGCATGACGGCGTCAATAGGACTTCGGCAGGCCAAGCACCTTCTCGGCGACGAAACTCAGCGCCAGTTGCGGGCTGATCGGCGCGATACGGGGGATCAGTACTTCGCGCAGATAGCGCTCAACATGGAATTCCTTGGCGTACCCAAAGCCGCCATGGGTCATGACAGCCTGCTCGCAGGCCTGGAAGCCTGCTTCGCCTGCGAGATACTTGGCAGCGTTGGCAGCCGCGCCGCAGGGCATGCCCTTGTCGTATTGCCATGCGGCCGACATCACCATCAGCCAGGCCGCCTCCAGCTCGGTCCAGTTCTTGGCCAGCGGGTGCTGGATCGCCTGGTTCTTTCCGATCGGTCGATTGAACACGTTGCGGGTCTTGGCGTACTCAGTCGCGCGGGACAGAGCCAATTTGCCCAGCCCAACCGCTTCAGCCGCGATCAGAATGCGCTCAGGATTCATGCCCTCGAGGATGTATTCGAATCCGCGCCCTTCCTCGCCGATCCGATCCTCCATCGGGATTTCAAAATCTTCGAAGAACAATTCATTGGAATCGACGATCTTGCGCCCCATCTTCTCGATCTCGTGGACCTTGATCCGCTGACGATCGAAGTTCGTATAAAAAAGACTGAGGCCGTGCGTCGGCTTCCGGACTTCCTCTAGCGGAGTCGTCCGTGCCAGCAGCAGGATTTTGTGCGCCACCTGCGCGGTCGAAATCCACACCTTCTGACCGTTGACCACATAGCGATCGTTCTTGGCTACCGCACGCGTCTTCAACTGTGTGGTATTGAGACCGGTGTTCGGCTCGGTGACAGCAAAGCACGCCTTTTCGCGCCCCTCAACCATCGGCGGCAGCATCCGCTTGCGCTGCTCTTCGGAGCCGAACACAACAACCGGATTGAGACCGAAGACGTTGATATGTACGGCGGACGCCCCCGACATGCCGGCACCCGATTCGGCGATCGTGCGCATCATGATCGCCGCCTCTGTAATGCCAAGGCCAGAGCCGCCGTAAGCTTCCGGCACGCAGATGCCAAGCCATCCCGCGTCTGCGAGCGCCTTATGGAAGTCGTGAGGAAAGCCGCCTTCGCGGTCCTTTTTCAGCCAGTAGGCGTCAGGGAAGTCCGCGCAGATTTTCGCGATCGAGTCGCGGATAGCTTCCTGATTTTCGGTGAGCGCGAAGTCCATGTGTAAATCCCGTGTGTTTTCATTGTTGATCTTCAGGCTTTGGCAGCGAGACCACGAGCGAGTGACTCATGTCGCTCTCCTTGCGCCAAAGCGAAACGCTGCCGCAACGATGCAGCCAGCGAGGTCGGCCTCAAGGCCAGCATTCCATCGTCGGCGACGAGCGAAGCTCCGTTGAAAAGGGCTGGGGGCCGGCACTCGGCCAGACCAGCGCGCGCAAGATGAAGGGCGATATTCATCGATGGCAGACGGGAATGACTTCGAGTGCGCCGCCGGTTGCGCGCTGCTTGGAACCCAGCATGAATTGTCCCCTATTATGAATTAAACATACATATGTCTGAAGAAATATGTCAATCGACCTTAAAGATTGGGGTGCTGGGCGGAAATCCGTGTTGACATCAATATCGATGAATTTTAGGTACATAAGCAGGAACAATATCCTGCCCTAAACTCCCTGCTGTAAAAAGATAAGCCTCACAGGAATTTGCCCATGGGTCCTCTTGCGGGTCTTACAATTCTCGATCTCACCACGGTTCTGATGGGGCCTTACGCCACACAGATCCTGGCGGACATGGGAGCCAACGTCATAAAATTGGAAAGCCCGGAGGGCGACATCGTTCGCCAGATCGGGCCAGGACGAACGCCCGGCATGGGCGGCATGTTTCTCAACGCCAATCGCGGCAAGCGCAGCATCGCGATCGACCTCAAGCACCCGGATGGACACGACGCGCTGCTGCGTCTCGCCGCCAAGGCCGATGCCATCGTTTATAATGTGCGCCCTCAGGCGATGGCCCGTCTTGGCCTCGATTACGAAACACTCTTCAAAGTCAATCCCAAGATCGTTTATGTCGGCGTGTTCGGTTACGGCCAGACCGGTCCCTACGCATCGAAGCCGGCCTATGACGATTTGATTCAGGGCGCAGCTACAATACCGGCGCTGATGGCGGCCGCAGGCGACGGGACCCCGCGCTATGTTCCCGTTACGCTTGCGGACCGAATCGTCGGGCTGATGGCGGTCAACGCCATTCTTGGCGCCCTGATGCACCAGCAAAAGACCGGCATCGGACAACGCATCGATGTTCCGATGTTCGAATCGATGACGGATTTCGTATTGATCGATCATTTGGGCGGACTGACCTACGATCCGCCGCTCGATCACGGAGGCTATGTCCGGCTATTGTCGCGATACCGCCGTCCCTACCAGACCAGCGACGGGCATCTTTGCGTGCTGATCTACAACGACAAGCAGTGGCGCAGCTTCTTCGAGGCGATCGGACAGCCGGAATTCCTCAAGCAACCGCGCTTTGCCAATCATTCCGCGCGAACTCAGCACATCGATGAAATTTACGAGGAGATCGGCCGGATCTTCCTCGGCCGGACCACGGCCGAATGGCGCGAGTTGCTCGAACGCGCGGACATTCCGGTGATGCCGATGCACACGCTGGAAACCATCCTCGATGATCCGCATCTCAACGCGGTTGGTTTCTTCAAGACGATCGAACATCCAATTGAGGGACGTATTCGGCAAATGCAGGTGCCCTCCACGTGGAGCGTCACCCAGCCCGAGGCCGGCGGCCCGGCTCCCGCGCTCGGCGAGCACGGACGAGCAATCCTGACTGAAGCCGGATTTTCCGCCGACGAGATCGAGCAACTCGTCGACCGAAAGGCCGTACGGCTGAACCCAGCAGCTTGATGCCTGCCGCCGATCAACATGATCGGCGGACCGCCCGGCTTCATGCGAGAAACGAACGACTTCACAAACGAACGAGGATGGCCATGGCCGGATTGTACTTCGAGGATTTCAAAGTGGGACAGGAGTTCGCACACCCGCTTACGAGGACCGTCACGGAGATGGACAATACGCTCTTCAGCCTCCTGACGCTCAATCCGCAGCCGCTCCATATCGACGCTCATTTTTCAGCCACAACCGAGTTCGGCCAACGTCTGTTCAATAGCCTTTATACGCTGGGCATCATGATCGGAATGACCGTCTATGAAACGACGATGGGCACAACGGTGGCCAATCTGGGAATGACCGATGTCAACTTCCCGAAGCCGGTGTTCCACGGCGATACATTACGAGCGACGACCAAGGTGATCTCCGTGCGCGATTGAAAGTCGCGGCCGAATGCCGGTATCGTCGAATTCGAACACCAGGCGCTCAATCAGAAAAACGAGGTCGTCGCGACGTGCCGTCGTATGGCGCTGATGCACAGAAAGCCCGCCTGATGCGCTCTATGCTGTTTGTTCCGGGCGACAGCCCGCGCAAGTTCGAAAAGGCATCTAAAAGCAACGCCGGCGCCTTGATTCTCGACCTCGAGGATTCAGTCGCGCCGGACAAGAAAGAAGAAGCGCGCGGACTGACACGCAGTATGCTCGAATCCCGCCGCGACGGTCCGGAACTGTATGTGCGGGTCAATGCACTCGACACCGGGATGACGTTGAGCGATCTCTCGGCGACGATGCCAGCCGCACCGAACGGAATCGTCCTTCCGAAATGCCGAGGCCGTGACGACGTCCGCCATTTGTCTCTCTGGCTCGATGCTTTTGAAGCCGGCGCCGGATTGAAGCCGGATGGGACAAGGATCGTCGTCGTTGCCACTGAAACGGCAGAGTCGATGTTCGGGCTCGGCACATACAAAGACAGCTCTCCCCGCCTCGCCGGACTGATGTGGGGTGCTGAAGATCTCGCAGCGTCGTTGGGCGCGACAGAAAACGGAAGCGCCGCAGGATTCCATAGCCCTTATCGCCTGGCACGCGATATGTGCCTGATGGGTGCTGCAGCCGCGGGTGTCGCCGCGATCGACACCGTTTACACGGATATAGACAACCTTGCCGGCCTCGAACTGGAAGCGCGTATTGCCCGGCGCGACGGTTTCTCCGCCAAAGCCCTCATTCATCCCAAGCATGTCGATACCGTGAACACTGCCTTCGCAGCGACCGCGGCGGAACGCGCTTGGGCGGAAAAGGTCGTTGCAGCATTCGCTGCCAACCCGCACCACGGCACGCTTCGCCTCGACGACAAGATGATTGACAAGCCGCACTTGACCGCTGCTAAGAAGATACTCGGACTCTGAGGCCCGTTGAGGGGGCATGTGAACCAGTCCGCCTCCTGGGGGGACAAGAGATGATCGTTCGCCAAGCCGCGTACGTGCTGGACATATTTGAGTATTTCTCGCAGATCCGCCAACCGGCCACCTTGGCGGATGTCGCCGATCACTTTGGATGGCCTCGTTCGAGTACCTTCAATCTTCTGACGACGCTCGCGGAGAAGGGATATCTTTACGAACCGCGCCCGCGAGCCGGCTACTATCCAACGCCGAGATGGCTGGCGTTAGCGAAGATTATCTCCGACGTCGAACCCCTTCCGGAATGGACGCACGTACTCATCGCCGAACTCTCCGCGGCAACCGGTGAAACCGCCGCTATCGCCGCACCGGCCGGGACAATGGCCGTGTTCATTGACGTCGTTGAATCGAGCGCCGCGATCCGGTATTTTGCGCAGATCGGACACCGGATTCCGATTCATGCAAGCTCAAGCGGCAGAGCCTTGTTGCTCCAATACTCAACGGAGGAGCGCAACGCGCTTTACCGCAAGGTAGAGTTCAAGCAATTCGGACCGAATACCCCGATCAGCATCGAATTGGTCGAAACCGAGCTTCGTAAATCCATCGAGCGCGGCTATTGCGAGAGCTTTGCCGACTTCAGTCAGGATCTCCTGGGAATCGCGCAACCGCTTCCAATCGGAAACCGTCGCCTTTCCGTCGTCGTCGCCGGCCCGGAATTCCGGATGAATACCAAGATGGCGGATGTCGCCGCCATCATGACGAGCTCGATCAAGCGGCACTGCCCTGATCCGAAACAGCTCGAGTTGATCCGCGCCGCTCTTGCGTAGCGATATTCGCGCCGAACACACGCCCGATCGCGGGTATTCGGCGCGTCAGCGCCGGCCGCCCGATGGCGGCCTCCTGCTCAGGGCTTCGGCTTGGTGGTCGCGAACTGCGACGGATAGACCACCTGCAGCGTCTTGTCAGCGGCCCACGACGTTCCGAGCGGAATAGCGTCACCGTACATCCGCTGTTCGGTGAACGAGATGCCCTGCAGATAGGGCAACACCATCTGATCGTCGCCGAGCTTCAGCTTCGTCTCGAAGACGGCTTTCGACAGCTTCTCCGGATCGGTCGTTCCGGCGCGCTCCAGCGCGTCGCGCAGGACGAGTACCCCCTGCGTCGCCAGCGCCGCATACTGGCCGAATTTCGTTTTCAGATGTCCGTTCTTTTCAACGTCGGCGGCGATCTCGGCCATTTTGCCGACCTTCACACCGGGCACATAAACGGCGACGCCGAAAAAGTTCTTGGGCAGCGTCGCGGCCGCGACTTCCGGACCGAGATCGCCCCACAGCGAGGAATCGCTGAATCCGATATTGCCGACATATACGCCGTCAAAATACCGAAGATTGAAGCGGGCGCGCTGCAACTTCAGAATGTCGGGATAGATCTGCAGGCCGACGATCGCATCGGGCTTCGCCGATCGGATGTTGAGCATCGCCGGGACGAAATCGCTGGCCTTGGAATCCAGCGGGATTTCCGCCACGATGCTGTAACCGAGCTTCTCGAAGCTCTCCTTCAGCGCCTTGTTAACCGACTGTCCGGTTTCGTAATTCGAGAACACAAGCGCGATCTTCTTGATCGGGAACTTGAACTCGTTCTTGAGCGATTCGACGACGCCGATCATGGCGGGCGCGTAACCCAATTTCGGATCGACCCCCAGCGCGAACGTGTAGGGCGACCGGCTGGTCGAGGATATCAACCCGAGGATCGGGACCTTGTATTCGTCGGCGACCTGCGTCGCGGCGAGCAGCTGCGGCGTGAACATGGTTCCGAGAACGGCGCTCACTTTCTCCTCGGTGATGAGCCGGCGGGCTTCCGCCACCGTGCGCGAGGGCTGACTGGCGTCATCGGCCGACACCGTCTCCAGTTTCGCGCCGCCCATGCTGCGAATGCCGCCTTCAGCGTTAATCTTCTTGATCAGGTATTCGACGACGGGCGCCATCTCCTCGCCATAGGCGGCGTACTGTCCGCTGAGCGATTGAATATTGCCGATCCGGATTGTCTTCTCGGACTGGGCCGAGAGCGGACCTGCCGACATCAGCATTGCCAGCGCCGCACCCGCCAGTTGATAAATTCCTGTCTTCATGACGTTTCCCCGTATGCTGGTTTGAAGATGCTGGATTACGCGCCGGCGGCATTCGAGCTTGCCGCGGAGGAGCCCCGTCCAGCTTTGGACGTCAGGCGGCCGACGAAACGCTCGATCGCGGGCGCGATTCCGGTGGGCTGGAACATGATGATCAGCACGACCACAACGCCGTAGATCACGTAGTGAATGCCGGGCATCGTTCCACCGAGATGGGCGCGGAGCAGTTCGCCGACCGGCAAAAGCACCAGCGCTCCCAGGACCGGTCCAAAACGAGTCCCGAGGCCGCCGACGGTGGCAAACAGCACGATCTCGATGGTCAGCGTCGGCGAGGCAAATAGATACGGATCGACATAGGACATATAGCGGGCGTAGGCCGCGCCGATCCAGGTGCACAGCACGGCGCTGATGACCATCGCCGCGATCTGATTGCGCAGGACGGCGACGCCAACCGCCTGCGCCGCGTTTTCATTGTCGCGCAGCGCGCGAAGGAAATAACCCAACGGCGAATTCAGGACCGCCAGATTGACGACCTGCGCCAGCAGCGCCAGCGCCAGGAACAGCCAATAGTAGTTTTGCGCCGAGCCGAACTGGAATTCCGACAGCCGCCCCACGTCCTTTGGCAGATACAGGCCGGATGCGCCGCCAAGAAACTCCCAGCCGATCACCAGCAGTTGCGCCATCTCGGCGAAAGCCAGCGTGATCAGCGCGAAGGATAACGGCCCGAGATGGAAGCGGAAATTCAACCAGGCGATGGCCGCACCGACGGCAACAGCGAGAACGGTGGCGATGGCGATCGCCAGCCACATGTTGAAACCGAGGCGCAATACCAGTGCGCTTGTGAAGATCGCGCCGATCGCGACAAACAGGCTGTGCGCCAGTGACAGCTGCCCGGCAATGCCGCCGATGATGTTCCACGACAGACTGAGTCCAATATAGACCAGGCAGAGGATCGCGAGATGCAGATAATAGGTGGGTGACACGAACGGCACGCATACCAGCAGCGCGACAACGATCAACGTGGCCGGCGAACGCAGGATGGCGAAGAATTCCGGTTTCATGCTAGGAAGCCTTCAAAAGGCCCGTGGGCCGGAACAGGATGGTCAGCGCGAAGATCGCGTAGGGCAGCATCATTCCCAGCGTTCCGCTCACATAGACCGCGCCGATCGCCTCGGAGAGACCGATCAGGAAACCGCCGAGCATGACGCCGACGAAGTTGCTCATCCCGCCGAGCACGAGAACCAGCAGCGTCAGCACCGTGAAGTGAAGGCCCTGGCTGGGCTGGATGGGGGTGCCGGGCAGCAGCAGCGCCGCGGCGATCGCCAGCACACCGGTACCGATCGCAAACACGATGAGCCGGATGCGCTTGACGTTGATTCCCATCAGCGCAGCAGCCTTCGGCTGCTGATTGACGGCGCGGACCGAGCGGCCGAAATCGGTGCTGTTGAGCACCCAGAACAGCAGCCCGGCGAGCAGCACCGAGACGCCGAAGGCGATCAACTGACTCACCCGGATCACGAGATCGCCGATCAGCCACAGGCTGTTCTCGACGACCGACGGGATCCGCAGCAGCTGCCCGCCATACGTCATCAGCAGGAGGTTCTGGATGATGAAGGTCAGCGCCAACGTCATCTGGATGACCATCAGATGATGCTGGCCGAGCAGCGGCTGGATCAGGAATATGAAAAAGAAGATTCCCAGGATCGCCAGCACCGGAAAAACGATGAACGCGGAAACATAGGGATCCAGGCCGAGCGCGGCGTAGAGGCTGAAGCACAGATACATCCCGATTGTCAGGAAATCGCCGTGGGCGAAATTGACGATGCCGCTGACGCTGAAAATGATGGCCATGCCCAGCGCGACCAGTCCGTAGCTGCCGCCGATCAGAATCCCCTGCGCCAGAACCTGAATGAATGTATCCATGTTGCTCCTCACAGACCCAGGTAGGCTTTGCGGGTCCCCGGATGGTTCTTCACCACCTCGCTCGGTCCTTCGATCACCACCGCGCCGCGTTCGAGAACGTAGCAGCGCTGGGCATAGCGCAGCGTCAGCTTCAGATTCTGCTCCACGACAAGAATGGTCATTCCATCGCGATTGAGCGCGGCCAGTGCTTCGAAGATCGTTTTGACGAACAGCGGCGCGACGCCGAGCGATGGCTCGTCCAGCATCAGGATGCGCGGCAGCGCCATCAATCCCCGCCCGATCGCCAGCATCTGCTGCTCGCCGCCCGACATCGTGCCGGAAGCCTGGTCGAGCCGTTCGCCGAGGCGCGGGAACAGCGTCAGCACTCGTTCCATCGTCGACTGCCGGGACGCCCTGGCCCGCTTGCTGACGCCGCCGAGCAACAGGTTTTCCCTCACCGTCATGTTGGGAAACAGCAACCGTCCTTCCGCCACCTGGATCAGGCCGAGTTCGACGACTTGATCGGCACGCAGCCGGCTGATTTCGCGTCCGTCGAATTTGATCGAGCCGGCCCGGGTCGGGACAATTCCGCTCAGGCAGTTGATCAGCGTGGTCTTGCCGGCGTTGTTTGAGCCGAGCAACCCGATGAACTCGTGCTCCTTCACGGTCAGGGCGACATCGTGCAGCACGTCGAGATTGCCGTAAGCCGCGGAAACCCCCTCCACCTCAAGCATCGAGCTCATCCCCGAGATAAGCGTCGATCACCGCGGGGTCCGCGACCACCCGCTCCGGCGTATCTTCCGCGATCTTTTGTCCAAAGTTGAGCACCACGATGCGGTCGGCCACACTCATGATGAGTGGCATGACGTGCTCAACCATGACGAACGTCATGCCGCCGTCACACAGCCGACGGATGACGCCGAGCGGCACCTCCGCCTCTGCGAGCGTCATGCCGGCCATCACCTCGTCGAGCAGAATGAGCCGCGGTTCGGTGGCGCAGCACTTGGCAATCTCAAGCAGCTTCTTGTCCTGAATCGACAGCGAGGTTGGCACCACATCGGCCTTGCTGGTGAGCCCCACTTGATCCAGCACCTCCTCGGCGCGCCGAACTGCGCGCCGCATCGGATTCCTCAGCAGAGCCGCCGTCGTGACGGACTCCAAGACCGTCATGTCGGGAAAAACCTGCACGATCTGGAAGCTGCGCGCCAAACCCAGCGCCGCGACGCGGTGAGGAGGCATGCCGGAAATCGACGCCCCGTCAAACAGGACCTCGCCTGCGTCCAACTTCTGGAAACCGGACAGCAAGGAAAACAGGGTCGTCTTGCCAGCCCCATTCGGACCGATGATGCCGACGATCTCACCCTGCCGGACATCGAGGCTGACGTCGTTGACGGCAACGAGCCCGCCGAAGCGGCGCGTCACGCCGCGAGCCGCGAGAAGCGGCGGCGCCCCCTTATTCATTGAACGTCCTGAGTGCACGGCTGTCATGGGATCGCTGAGCAAATCCCGATTCGCATGCTACCCACCATTCACCCCCATATATGAACATTTAATTCATCACCATGGACATATTTATTAGCTTGTCAAGGTGAATAGCCACGGAAGACCAATTCATTCTATGGACATTGTGGAGGATTGTCGGTCTGACGGATAGACAAATCGATCATGGATGTGGACAACATGTCCCACCCGGCCAAGTCTATCCGGGGCCGGATGACGCGATTCATAGCGACGCGCGGCTTTATTGCTCCGCGCGAAACTGGCGATTGAAAGGTTGAGACCAATTGTTGCGATCGGAGGATCGCTGGTGGCGTTCGGTGGGATACTTCCGCGCTTCGCGGCTAGCTAGCGCCGGCTTTTGGGGAATTCCAAAGTCCGACCATTCGTGGACACTATTGATCGACTCAACCTCGCTCGCGGACGCGGAGCCTTATGGCGATTTTCTAACGCATCCTCGAGGTCACTATGAGGTGTGGAGTCACTGGCAAAGACGACGTGCAGCCCCGCTGGCAGCACAATCCGTTTATCAAGCAATTGCCTGTCACGAGTATGAAGATTTCCCTCGTGGGCGCATCGTCTATGAAATCAAGAGTGGTCGCTTTATCGTGTATGCTGATCGACGGCTGCAGCAACAGCTCACGATAGCGAGCGTCGCCAAAAAGTTTGGATTCGCGCTTCGGCAGGATCGATCAGGTCATCGATTTCCATGTAGGTTGGGGCATTGAGTGCCCGCCCGTCGGCGTAAGGCTGGGCGACGAGCGCTCGAACTCCTCCCTTCGGGAAGTCCCTCAATTTGCCTCATGGGCGCTGACGGCGAACGCTCAAGGGTGCTGACGGGAAACAATTCCGAATGGCGCGCGCCAGACTTCATCGACCCAATACCAGCCCCAGGGTCAGCTTGACACCTGGGGCTGCCGTACGCGGTCAGACGACTGGCGCGTCCAACTCGTCACTTCTTGATGAGAGGACACTCGCTTTCGGAAAGCGGTCGAAAGGCGTCCGCGCCTGCGGTCGTCGAGATGAGCTTATAATAGTCCCAGGGACCTTTGGATTCGTCCGGTTTCTTGACCTGAAAGAGATGCATATCGCGCATGACGCGACCATCTTCCCGAATTTTGACTCCTTTGCTCCAGAAATCGTCGATCGGGAGCTCTCGCATTTTCGCTGCGACCGCCTTTGGCTCGTCTGTCCCTGCCGCCTGCACAGCCTTGAGATAGTGCAACACGGCACTGTACACGCCAGCCTGGAGCATGCTGGGCATCGCCTTCCGTTCAGCGAAGAATTTCTGCGACCAAGCCCGCGTCTTGTCGTCGCTATCCCAATAAAATGGTGAGCTCAAGTAAAGACCATTCGCCGTCTTCAGACCGAGCGAATGCACGTCGTTGATGAAAACAAGAACTCCAGCCATGGTCTGTCCACCATCGATGAGACCGAACTCTCCGGCCTGCTTGACCGTGTTGCTGAAGTCGGCCGTTGCTGATGCAAGACCAATCACCTGCGCTTTTGATGCCTGCGCCTGAAGAAGATAAGATGCGAAATCTGCGGTATTCGGCGGCACCAGCACCGACCCCTTGACGCTACCGCCAGCTTCTTCAATAAACCGCGTGCTATCCCGCTGCGCTCCATGGCCAAAGGCATAATTCGCGGTCAGGAAAAACCAGCTCTTTCCTCCCGCAGCCACAACCGCTCGAGATGTGGCCTTCGCTGCGGCATAACTATCATAGACCCAATGAAAACCCGTCGGAGAACAGAATTTTCCGGTGAGATCGGACAGGCCGCCGCTTGCGACCACATCGATTTGTCCGCGCTCCTTTGCGAGCTCGCGAACAGCAATTGCGACTGCAGAATTGCCAAGCCCGGTTACGAGCCCGACCTTATCGACATCGAACCATCGCCGAGCAATGCCACTGCCAACATCCGCCTTGTTTTGATGGTCAGCGTCCAAAATCTCGATCGGCCGTCCGAGTACCTTCCCGCCGAAATCCGCAACGGCCATTTTAGCCGCAAGTACCGAACCTGGTCCGGTAGCATCGGCGTAAAAGCCGGACATATCCTCGAGCACGCCGATTCGGACTGGCTGCTGGGCCAATGCCTGCATCCCAGAGCCAAGCGTGATCAGCGCCGCGAGCGCGACAAAACATTTTTTTATCATTTCCGTTCCTCTCTTGCCCATCATATCGACGGGCTTTCTTCTTGGTCTCATGCCCAAAGGCGGGTTACTCGTCTAACGACTTACGAACCGGCTGCAGCACATGTGGCGTGCTATTGCTTCGACCGGCTGGCATCGTCGGCGATCGCCGGCCTGTCTCCGAAACGCGAGATCGCGCTGAGAACTAGATTTCCGAGAGTGCCGCCTTCAGTGAAGTCGCTCGACCTGGGGACTCCTTTTGATCCAACTTCGATAGATCAGTTCGAACTATAGTGACCGGGCTAGATGCGTCAACCTCTTGTCACATTCGTCCGGCGGTTTATTCCTCGATGTTGCCAAGCGAGCCTCTAAAGCCAGGACCAGGACCGGTCCGAACGCGCGTTTCTTCCAACGTCGGCGGCCCTCGATCGAGAACAGGGGCGCGCCATATCGCCACAGGATGCCTTCCGGGCGCGTCTGAAACAAAGCCGCCTCGAGAAGCAGAGCAAGCGCTAGCCGTCTACGTAGCGCGAAAATATCAACCAGAGCGCCTGCGGCGAGATATCGAGGACATCGATTGCGCTGACGTGCTGTCGATATATCTGAACGATGTCGGCGAGCCAGGCGACCAGTTTGAAATTGAAGCCAGGATTGACCGTCTCAACGATTTTTGGGGCGGCAAGAAACTATCGGCGGTTAATGCTCAGGCGTGTGCGGCATACGCTGGCGTGCCGCATTGGAACGTACGGACACGCAGGCGCGTTACGGGATAGTTGATCGAATTGGTGTCCACCTCACTTCCCAACAAAGTATCTGGCGCGGGCCAAGCTGTTTCCGGTGCAACCGAGGCGTCGGCGGCTCACACGTTAATTGATGCTCTCATGCACATTGTAAGCCCTGACTTTTCCGTCATTCCAAGCCTCAAACCGACTTGACCTCGCCGCCATCCATCCGCAGCGTCGAGCCCGTCATCCAGCGGGCACCCGGCGATACCAAAAAGGCCATCAGTTCGGCAATCTCCTCCGGCTCGCCGTAGCGTGCGATGCCAGCTTCCTGCGGGAATTTCGCGGTCGCGTCCTCTACGGTCATGTTGTGCAGCGGCGCCCAATGAGCGAGGTAGGAACGGCGCCGGCCGGTCATCACCGGGCCAGGCAAAACGCTATTGACCTGGATGCCGTCGGCGATGCCCCGATCCGAAAAAGCCTTGGCGAGCGCTACAATCGCCGCGTTGATCGTCCCGACAGCCGCGTAGGGCGCCTTGGGGAACAGCGCCGAATTCCCCGACATCAGCACGACCGAGCCTTTGGCTTCCTTCAACGCCGGCCAAGCCGCGATCGTCAGCCGGCGAGCGCCGTGGAGCTTGAGGGAAAGGCCGCTGTCCCATTGCGCGTCCGTCATCTCGAAAAGGTCGATCTGTGGCACCGCGCCGGCGATGTTGAGCAGTGCATCGATCCGACCGAATGCGGAGAACGTCTGATCGACCACGCTTTTCGCCGCCGATATCTCCGAAAGGTCGATATCGATGACGAGCGGTTTGGCGCCTGCCGCCTTCACCGCGTCAGCCGTTTTCTCGAGGTTGGGACGGTCGCGCGCGGCGAGGACGATCGATGAAAAGTCGCGTGCGAGACGGATTGCGGTGGACCGGCCGATACCCTGGCTCGCGCCCGTGACGATCGCTACTGATGTCGACATATGATTTCTCCCGGTTCTAGATGTGGAGGGCCAGGAATTCGCGTATGGCTGCGGCAATCTCTGCTGCATGCGTCTCCAGGGCGAAATGGCCGGTGTCGAAGAAGCGAACGACCGCACCGGGAATGTCGCGCCTGAAGGCCTCAGCGCCGGGTGGCAGAAAGAACGGGTCGTTCTTGCCCCAGACCGCCAGGAAAGGCGGCTCGTGCGTGCGGAAGTAGTTTTGGAAAGTCGGATAGAGCGCGATGTTGCTCTTGTAGTCGCCGAACAGGTCCAGCTGGATCTCGTCGGCGCCGCTGCGCGCCAGATAGAAATTGTCCAGCGACAAGCCGTCAGGAGAGACTGTCGTCTCGTCAGCCACGCCGTGAGTGTATTGCCAGCGCGTTGTTTCAGGCGCGAGGAAAGCGCGGAGCGCTTCGCGATTGGCCTGTGACGGTTCTTGCCAATAAGCCCGAATGGGGTTCCAGCCCTCGCTTAGCCCCTCTTCATAGGCGTTGCCATTCTGCGAGATGATCGCGGTGATGCGGTCGGGATGTTTTGCGGCGATCCGGAAGCCTGTCGGCGCGCCATAATCGAAGACATAGATCGCGAAGCGCGTCAGGCCGATCACTTCGGTAAAGCGGTCGATGACGGCGGCGATGTGGTCGAATGTGTAGGTGAAGTTGCTCCGCGCCGGCATGTCCGATTGGCCGAAGCCCGGCAGGTCGGGCGCGACGATATGGAAGCGGTCGGCGAGAAGCGGGATGAGATCCCGGAACATGTGGCTCGCGCTCGGGAAGCCATGCAGCAATAGCAGCGCCGGCGCGTCGGCGGCCCCGGCTTCGCGATAAAAGATATTCAAGCCGTCCACATCGGCGGACCGATATTTGATAGACGTCATTGGGGTTCTCCCAGGCTTGTAACCATTTTGATGGATGAGAAAGGTTATTGGCTGTGGCGTGCACCCTGCCGTTGGTCGGGCGCGGCGCCTCGTTCTGAATGTTCGCGGGCTATCTCATCGGCCTGGAGTGCGGATCGCCATTGCCGCGCGCATGGCATCGCGGATGATGTCCACGACCACGCCGGGCGCAGTGACGATCGGCGTATGATCGACCGGTCGTGACCACACCTTTGCCTTCATCCGCTCCGCCATGAAACGCTGTGTATCGGGGACGATCATGCGGTCCTGCTCGGCCACGAGGAACCAACTCGGACGATCCTTCCAAAGCGGCCGCCCCACCTTGACGCTGATGCAAGGAACAGCGATCGGCCGCTGAACCGCGGCCAACACGGCCTGCTCCTCGGTGGACGCACGTTGAGCGAAAGCCTCGGCAAAGGCGTTGTCGGGAAGCCAGATCAAGCCATGATTGTCAGGGGCCAGCTTCGGCGCCTGCGGATGCGGCTCTGCGCGATAAAAAACGTCGGCGACCGTTTCTCCTTCGTCGGGGGCGAGTGCCGCGACGTAGACCAACGATCCGACTTTCTCGTCGCGGGTCGCGGCAATCACCGCCCCGGCATAGGCATGGCCAACCAACACCACCGGGTGTTCTATCCGCTCCAGGGTCCGGTCAAGGGCCGCCACGTCGTCGGCCAGAGAGGTAAGCGACAGCGGTGCAGCGACGGCGTGGACGCCTTCAGCCCTTAGAGAGCCGATCACCTTGCTCCAGCTCGATCCATCAGCCCAGGCTCCGTGGACAAGCACCACACTCACGTCATTGGGAGACATTTCTCGCTCCTTGCCGGTTCTGTTCACATCAAACTAATAACCTCTCAGAAGCCTTCTTATAGGTTATGACTGGTTAAATAACTTGTCAAGAGGGTTTTGAGAGGTTATTAATGACTTGAAGATGACCAACGCCCCGCACCGAGAGATCGCTCAGACGGCTTCGCAACGCCCGCCCGCTATTTTCGTTGCCGACGCTCTCGGTCTGGATTTCCTGAATTCGGTTGCCACCCCGGTGGACACGGAAGTCGACTGGATCGACGACGGCGACGGTCTGCTGGCCTGGTTGGAGCAAGCGCAACTGGTGCCAGCCGAAGCGCTTGAAAATTTGCGAGCACAGGCGATGCTTGGGGAGTTCGACAACGTCGCGGCTCAGGCGCGAAGCCTCCGCGCATGGTTCAGAGGGTTTGTTCGGCAGCGCAAAGGACGGCCACTCACTTCAGAAGACCTGAGCGAGTTGGAGCCGCTGAACCGGCTGCTCGAGCGCGACGAAGGGTACGGACGAATCATCGCCCACGACCACGGCCATGCCTCCGGTCTGGAGTTTCGAATGATGCGCCGATGGCGGTCGCCGGAGGCGCTACTTCTGCCGATCGGGGAAGCGCTGGCGAAATTCGTTTGCGACGAAGACTTTTCTAACGTGAAGGCTTGTGAGGGGCCGGCCTGCACGCTGATGTTCGCCGACCACACGCGAGGCCGTGCGCGCAGATGGTGCAGCATGGCGATCTGCGGCAACCGCGCGAAGCAGGCTGCGCATCGATATCGGCTCAAGATGCAGCAATAAAGTTGACAGGTCGGACACGGCGCGACTCTCGCACGAGGTTGAAGCGACGTCGGTAAACGCAGGGCCTTAACTGAGATTAGGGTGGACGATTGGACCAGAGACGCTTCTAAAAGTCCTCGGGGTCTGTTAACCCGCGCCCCCTGCGTTCCGTAGTGCGGGACATAAAAAAGCGAGATCTGTAAGTACTTGAAACTATTGGTCG